>CABYUV010000006.1 GCA_902522115.1 uncultured Pelagibacteraceae bacterium
AGAATTTAACAATAAATATTGGTGTAGTATTTTGAAAAATTCCGTTTTTTTTAAAAAAATTTAAATCAATATGTTCTTTTAAATCTGAGTCACTATCGGTATCAAAACCATCATCATGCCATCCTAATAAAGATCTTAATGGCCCTGCATGGTCGCCCACAGCAATAAGACTAGATTTCGAGTTTAAATCAAATAATTTGATTCTATTTTCAGGAACTTTGTTAAAAAACTGATCGTTAAAATCCTCTTTATCCCACCACCATGATAAATAACTTTGTCTATCTATGGGATGTTGGGCATAATTAGCAACTGTAGCATCAGCAAATATTTTTCTTATTCTATTTTTGGCATCTACACCTATATAGACAGAATAACCTCCATCAGCTCCATTACCATATGAAATAGAATTATATTTTGATGCATCAATATTTTTAAAATGATCAGTGACCTCTTTAACACTTGGAGCATCTATGCCTGTGTCGAAATCGTTACTTAATCTTTCACATAAATCACCAACTGTAACAGTAGCTGCATCAACAGCATTCATTTCCAACAAATAAACATCTGTTATTGGAAATGGATCTCTAGTTTTTTTCATATTTAATCTACTCTAATTCAGTTAACCATTTAGGCCAAGACCTTGAATTTAAGTCTCTATCAAGATTAAATTCATTGATTATCTTTCTTAATATTTCAGATTTTGAATATCCATCTTTATAAAGTTCTTTTGCTCTTTTGATTTTAGCATTTTTAAGTTTTTGAACTTCTGAACTAAATTGAATTAAATTAGACTGATCTCCACCAGAATTTCCTAAGGCCCTTTTGTTACCTCGCATTGAGTTAGCTCTTTTTTCTTCAAGAATTTTTGTGAGTTTTTTTCTTTTCTTAAGAGCTTCCTCGGCTAAAGATTTACTATTATAGATTTGTAATCCTCTGAATTCCATTGGGATATTGCTGTTTTTTGTTTGGGGTGTAGAAAATAAAATTTTATATTTTCCATTTAGATTTTTTTTATCAACAGGTCTGATTTTATTATGATTGCTCATCCTCATCCCCTCTAGCTTTTTTTAACATTTTTATTTCATTTTCAATCATTTGAAATTTATGTCGATCACATAAATAACTAAAATACTTCAGTGTATTATATGGAAGAAAATAAAATTTTAAAATTAGGTTAAGAATAAACTTATCTTTATAAAATTCTTTTTTTGCCTGCATTTGAAGTTCTTTATGAGTTAATAGCCACCCAAGGTAATTTTTCCATTCATATCTGTTTTCTAATCTTTCTTTAATTATTTCATCAAGATTATTTTTCATTAGCCATCCTTCCTGCGGATACAAAATAATTACAAGTTTCACATGTTCCATTAGGTTCAGGTGGTTTATTGCCATGAAGTATATCTAAATATTTTGTAAGAACTTTCATAAAGTTTTTAAGGTCATATTTTACTTCAGTAAATTTGAACGAAAAATCTATAGAAATATTATCTGTATTTTTTAGCTCTTCAGGATAGATAAATACAAGACCTAATAAACTTGTTTTATTTATAGTAATTTTCTTTATCTTTTTTAAATTTTCCTCAACACTTTTTTTAATTGAATCGGGTTTTTTAGCTCTACTATGATCAGCTAAAAATTTTTCATCAGTTTCTAAATTTGAATACAATAGACTATAACCATGAAGTTGAGGTTCGTACTCGTTGATTTTTTTCTCTAGATCCTTACTAAAATCTTTGCCATTTTTTTCTTTAAACTTAGATGTCTTATAATCAATAATACCCGAGGTTCCATCCTCGAATTTAATAATAGCATCCCCTTTTCCTTTAATTCTAAAAGGTCTATTTTTGTCGTCTTTTAAAACTTTAGAAAAAAATGAAATATTAAATGGATCTATTGTTTCACCTTCTTTAATATTTTTATCAATTTTTTTTACATCTCCCAAAAAAAATTCTTTTTCCATACTGTCTAATGTTTGTGTCACTCCAGCAGAAATCATTTTGGGATAAAGATTGAAGTTTTTTCCTATGTAAGCACAATGATCGCACACATATGACAATTCACTAGGGCTAATGGTATAAATTTTCATTAGTTTAATCTCCCCTCATATTCATAAGAATATTTTTCATCTTCTAAGCATTTATTGTTTACTAAAATCTTAACAACTTGAGCTCTTGATAAGGTCACTCCTGGATGTAATGATAGTGCTAGTTCTTCAATTTTTTTGTAGCAGTCATGATCGATAGCTACAGATTTATACTTTGTTTTATCTGTCATTTTTATCTTTCCGAACTAATAGTTCGAAAAAGATAAAATAATATAACCTGACTTTATTCATATTTCACCCACGTTGAACCTTAGTTCATTGGTTAATTTACAGGTAAAATTTTATGATCGGGTCTGATGTCACCCCTAACTTCTCAAGAGAACACTTGCGCTCAGATATAAATCCCAGTTCTCCCGCTAGGTAGTGAAGATATCTAACCAGTCTGAGGGCTGCAAATACACATTTTATAAAGTCAGTAAATTTTATGTGTATATGTAGCCCTCGATTGAATCAAAAATTCACCTATTACGAATGTAGTGATTTTTACAAGCCTTTTCAATCAAAAAAAAATATTTTTAGGGTTGTGCTCAATCCTATACATTCCTATTTTTTTCAGGGCTCTGCTCTAGCTATTTTTTGAAGATTAATAATGCTAACATAATGAAAAAATGAAAAATCAAAATACAGATACAACTTTTTTTACTAATGAAAAAGAAAGTTCATTATTAGATAGATTTAAAAAAACATTGCAGCATGTTGATAATTTTGATGTTTTGGTAGGGTACTTTAGAACTAGTGGTTTTTATCTTTTATACAAAGAATTAGAAAAAGTTAAAAAGATAAGAATATTGAATGGAATAGATGTTGATAAAAAAACATTTGATGCATATCAAGAGTCGCAAAAGACTTTTGACTTTGATAGCTCTTTAAAATTGAGGGAAAGATTGTCCGATAACTTCCAAAATGAGGTTATCGATGCAGATGATAATGAGGATACTTATGTTGGTTATCAAAAATTTATTGAATTTTTAAAGAATGGAAAAATAGAATTTAGACAACATCCAAGTCATAAATTACATGCAAAAGTTTATATTAGTAGGTTCGGAAAACCTATATCAGATGTTGATTATGGGCGTGTAATAACTGGATCAAGTAATTTTTCTCATAGTGGTTTACAAGCCAACTATGAGTTTAATGTTGAACTAAAAAATAGAACTGACATTGATTTTGCGCTCAATCAGTTCGAAAAGTTATGGGATCAAAGTGAAGATATTAAATATTTATTTATAGAAACTTTAGAAAATAAAACATGGTTAAATGATAAAATTACACCTTACGAATTATATTTAAAAACCTTATTCGAATATTTTTATGAAGATATAAACATAGATAAAGAAACTGATTTCAGTTTTCCTGATGATTTTATGGATCTTGAATATCAAAAACAAGCTGTAGTATCTGCAAGTAAAATTTTAGATGCCTATAATGGTGTGTTTCTTGCTGATGTTGTTGGTCTTGGAAAAACATATATTGCTGCTTTATTAGCTCAACAACCAAATTTAAAACCTGCAAGAAAATTATTTATAGTGCCACCTGTTCTTGTCGATTATTGGAGAGAAACATTAAGTGATTTTGGTGTGAACAGATTCAAAGTTGAGTCAGCTGGACAAATTAAAAATATAAAAAATTGGGATAAACTTGAAGAAGTTGAATATGTTTTTTTAGATGAGGCTCACAGATTTAGAAATGAGGATACAGAGACATGGAAAGAACTTTATGAAAATATTTGTTTTGGAAAAAAAGTCATTTTAATTACTGCTACAGCAATTAATAATAAATATGCAGATCTTTTAAGTCAGATTAAATTATTTCAGCGACCTAACAGATCAAATATTCCAACTGTAAGGAATCTTCAAAATTTTTTTAAATCATTGGAAAACAAAGCAAAAAAAGCAAAAGAACAAGGAACAAAAGAATACATAAACGAAATTAGAGAAGGTTCCAAATTGATAAGAGAAAGAGTTTTAAAGCATGTGATGGTTAGAAGAACAAGAAAAGAAGTAAAAGAATTTTTTAGTGCTGACTTAGACAGGCAGAATTTAAAGTTCCCAGAAATAGATACTCCCAACGCAATAGCTTATGAATTTGATGAAAAAATAGAATTAATTTTTAATGAAACAATTGATATTCTAAAAAATAAATTTATCAAAGCTAGATACACTCCTTATCATTATTTAAAAAATTTACCCTCTGAGTTTGAACTTACTAGACAAGAAAATCTAGGTGCTTTTATGAAAACTATGATAATTAAAAGATTAGAAAGTAGTTTTCATGCTTTTAAAAAAACTATTAATAGATTTGTTCAATCTCATGAAAGATATTTGCAAATGATAAATTCTGGAAAAATATATGTAAGTAAAAAAAATATTTTCGACTTACTTGATGAAGATAACGACGAAAAAATAAATACAATGATAGAAGAAGATATTATTAAAGAATTTGAGACAAATGATTTTAATCCAAAATTTAAGGAAGATGTTGAAAATGATCTAGAATGTCTACTTGCAATCCAAAATTTATGGAAGGATGTTAATCATGATCCAAAACTTAAAAAATTAATATCTATATTTAAAAAAGATGAAAATCTTAAAAATAACAAGATAGTTATGTTTACAGAGTCTACAGAAACGGGAATGTATTTATTAAAAGAGTTGAGTAAGGAATTTCCAAATGAAGTTTTATTTTATTCTAGTGAGGGTGGTAGAAAAATAAATAAAGATAAACTATCTAACTTGAGCCAAAAAGATGGGCGAAATGAAATTAGAGAAAATTTTGATCCAAATATAAAAAATAAACAAAAAAATAATATAAGAATACTTATTTCAACTGATGTTCTTTCTGAGGGAATAAACTTACATAGGTCTAATATTAATTTGAATTATGATTTGCCGTGGAATCCCACAAAAGTAATTCAAAGAATCGGGAGGGTAAATCGTGTAGGTTCACAGCATAAAAATATTCATGTTTATAATTTTTTTCCATCAGAAAAATCTGATGATGAAATAAAACAAAAAAAAAATATAATTAGTAAAATACAAGCTTTTCATGATTGTCTAGGAAGTGATGCTAAAATTTTAACTGAAACAGAAGAGGTTCAAACTTTCAATTTATTTGGTTCTGATTTATATGAAAATCTCAATAAAAAAGAATTTTATGATGAGGATGAAGATGTCTCTAATTCAGAGTTAAAATTTTTAAAGATAATAAGAGATATAAGAGACAATAATAAAGATTTATATCAAAAAATCAGACTAATGCCAAAAAAATCGAGATCAGGTAAAAAATTTGAAATGAAGGATAACTCACTAATTTCTTTTTTTCGAAAGGGTAAATTGAAAAAATTTTTAATTTCAGACAAAAATAATAAACCTCAAGAATTGACATTTTTAGAAGCAATTAAATTTTTGGAGTCTAGTGAAAAAGACAAAAGAGAAAAGCTTGATAAAGAATTCTTCACGATGTTAAAAAATAACAAAGATTATTTTGATGAAGTTATTTATAATGTTGAAACAGAAGTAACCCAAAGAAGAGGTAAATCTATTGAAAGAATATTAATTGAAACCTTGAAATCCTTAAAAAATGAAAAAAGTTTTAAAGATGAAGAGCACCAGCTTAGAGCTAAATTATTACGAGTATTTGAAGATGGAGTAGTAGCAAGGATGAGAGCAAAAGAAATCAATAAAGAATTAGAAAAAGAACAAAAAAATTCAAAAAAATTAATTGATGCTTTGAAAATTTTGAACATATTTAGAAAACATATTTCTGAGAAGTTTTTAGATGAAAGTATCAAAGAAAAAATAATTTATGGCGGAAAAAGAGAAATCATAATATCAGAATACCTAATTTCTAAAAATAATGGATAAAACCGCAGCAGCAAACCTAGTTAAGGAAACATTTGATTATCCATTTGATGAAAATAAATTTTCAAATTTTTCCTCAAAATTATTAAAAAGCTTAGATAGATCATTGGAGTCTTCTTGGCAAAGTAATAATAATCTTCCTGAAAGTTTAAAAGAATACATAAATGAATATAAAATTTTAGGTAATCAAAGAAATTCAAATGGTGAAGATTTAATTGTAGTAACTGCAAGACTATCCTCAGAAAACGCTGTAGAAAAATCTAGACATATTCAAAGAAATTTTGCAACTCACATAATTGAAAATAAAGGTGCTGATGCCTGCTTAATATCTTTTTTTGCAGAAAATTATGAAGATTGGAGATTTTCAATAGTTAAAATTGATTATAGAAGAGAAGTATCGGAAAAAGGTAAAACTAAGATTAAAAAAGATATTACTAGTGTAAAAAGGTTTTCTTATTTAGTAGGAAGAAATGAACCAAATCATACAGCACAATCCCAATTATCTCCTTTAATAATTAGTGAAAAAAAACCAAGTATTGATGATTTAGTTGAGGCTTTTTCAGTTGATAAAATAAACGATAGTTTTTTTAATTCCTACAGAGATCTTTGTTTTGAAGTTTCAAATGAATTAAATAATTTAATCAAAAAAGATGATAAAATTAAAAATATTTTTTCTAATAATAATTTAACTTCGATAAATTTTTCAAAGAAGCTTATGGGACAAATCGTTTTTATCTACTTTTTACAAAAAAAAGGTTTGATGGGAATTGAGAAAGATTTAAATGGAAATTATAAAAGATGGGGCACAGGTTCAAAAAATTTTCTAAGACAGTTATACAATAAAAAATATTGTAATTATGATAATTTTTTTAATGATGTCTTAGAACCATTATTTTATATTGCTTTAAATTCTGAAAATGAATTTGATCCAAAGCTAAATTGTAAAGTTCCATTTCTTAATGGAGGATTATTTGAACCAATCAACGATTATAATTGGGAAGAAAGTGATATAAAGATAAATAATGATATATTAAAAAAGATACTAGACGTTTTCGATCAGTACAATTTCACAGTGAATGAAGAAGATCCTATCGAAAAAGAAGTTGCTATAAATCCAGAAATGCTTGGTCACATTTTTGAGAGTTTAATTGAAGAAAATTTAAGGAGATCTAAAGGAACTTTTTATACACCGAGTCATATCGTGGAGCATATGTCCAAAAATACAATTTTTTATTTTTTAAAGAACAAGATAAAATCCACAGAACGATTTAGCAAAGAATTAAATTTTTTTATTAATAACTATGACAAGTCTGTCTTTAACTCGAAAATTTCTAAAATTATTTTAGAAAAAAAAAAAGAAATAGTAAAAAATTTAAAGGAAATCACTATTCTTGATCCTTCAGTTGGATCTGGAGCATTTTTGGTAAGTATGCTTCAAATTATAACAAATATACTTTTAGTTTTAGATGAAAATATTAATCAAAACTCAAAGTATAAATATAAAAGACAATTGATACAAAATAATTTGTTTGGGGTTGATATAGATGAGTCTTCCATTGAAATAGCAAAGCTGAGACTTTGGTTATCATTAACTATAGATGTTCATGAAACTGAAATAATTGAACCATTACCAAACCTTGATTACAATATAGTTGTTGGTGACTCACTGGCAGAAATTGATCATAATTTTGAAAACTTCGTTGAAACGGATGAACTGTTAAACTTAAAAAAAAAATATAAGAATATTTCTAGTTTAAAAAAAAAGAGAGAACAAAAAATTATTATTTCCCATTTAGAAGAAAAGTTATTCAGCAAAAATTCATTTGACATTAAACTTAAATTCCAAGATATTTTTTCACCTAAGGTTGGAGGGTTTGACATAATTGTAGGAAATCCTCCATATGACGTTTATCATCAAGAAAAAAAATCACAAATAAAATTCTTTAGAAACTCAAAAACATACACTACTGCATTAGGTGGTAAATTAAATGCATATAAACTTTTTCTAGCTAAATCAGTTACATTATTAAAACCTAATGGAATTTTAACAAAAATATTTCAAAATTCCTTTACAGCAGATAAAACTGCAAAAGATTTAAGAAAATTTTTTATTGAAAATGCTGAAATTATTCAAATCGAATCTTTCCCAGAAAGAGACAATCCAAATAAAAGAGTTTTTAAATCTGCAAAAATGAGTGTTTGTATTATGTCAATTTGTAATAAACAAATATTAGAAAATCATTATTTTAAGATTAATACTCATGTAGATAAATCATTAAAAAATTATAAAGAATTAAATTTTTTGCAAAAAGATGCATATAAAGTTGATCAAGAATTTTTCATTTTTCCAACTGGTGTCACTGAAGCTGAATTAAAACTTTTTTTAAAAATTAAAGCAAAAAAATTTAAAACTATATATCCCTATTATGGAAAATCATTTGACGGTGAGGTAAGTTTAACCTTTGATAAAAATTTATTATCTCCAATTCGGAAGGAGGGATATTTTCCTCTTCATAAAGGAGCTGCTATTCAGAAGTGGTATATTACTGATAAAATGAGTCAGGGAATAAATGAATATTTAAATTTTGACAAATTTAAAAAAAAACATAGTGGAGAAAAGTCAAAACACTATAAGGATGAAAGAGTAGTTCTTCAAGGAATGTCAGGTGTAAATGACACTATTCGAATAAGAGCTACAATATGTCCAAAAAATAATTTTTTAGGAAATTCTGTTAATTATCTCATAGTAGATAATGACAAAATAAAAAATTATATCTTGTTATGTTTGCTCAATTCTAAAATAATAAATTGGTTTTTCAAATTTTCGAGCACTAATAGTAATGTAAATGGCTATGAAATAAATAAATTTCCAATACCAACAATTGATAAAAAAAATGAAGTTAAAATTAAAGAGCATTATGATAAACTTAAACTTATTAATTTTAATTCAATATTAAATGCAGATCAAAAGCAAAATATCGAGAGTATAGAGTCTAAATTAAACTTAATATTTTATAAATTATTTGAGCTATCTCCTGAAGACATAAGTCTAGTTGAAAATAAATATTTAAAAAATTGAAATTTAAAAGTATTTTACTTTACGTTCGTTGGTAAATTGTTGGTAAACTTTTATAGAAAGAAAATACCTTTGATTTAGGTTGATTTTAAATACTAATTTAAAATATTTTTTTAGGCCGTAAATTATGAGTGTACTGCTCTAACCAACTGAGCTACAGGCCCAAAACTAGTAACTAGTTATATCATTTTTTTGCTGTTAGCAATTATAGATAATAGATAATGGTGGGCCGTGTTGGTTACGCTCCAACTACCCCTGCAATGTCAATGCAGTACTCTACTATTGAGCTAACGGCCCATTAAAGCTTAATTTTCTAAAAAACTTTTTAATTGTTTTGATCTACTAGGATGTTTTAATTTTCGTAAAGCTTTAGCTTCAATTTGTCTTATTCTTTCTCTAGTGACTGAGAATTGTAAACCAACCTCTTCCAATGTGTGATCAGTGTTCATACCAACTCCAAATCTCATTCTAAGCACCCTTTCCTCTCTTGGAGTCAATGTTGATAAAATCTTAGTTGTGGCTTCACCAAGATTTGATTTAATTGCTTGTTCCAAAGGTGCTAGAGCTTTCGTATCTTCAATAAAATCTCCAAGACTGCTATCTTCTTCGTCACCTACAGGTTTTTCTAGAGATACTGGCTCTTTTGATATTTTTAAAACTTTTCTAACTTTATCTAGTGGCATTCTTAGTTTTTGAGCTAGTTCCTCTGGTGTTGCTTCTCTACCAAACTCACTTAATATTAACCTTTGAGTTCTTACAATTTTATTTATTGTTTCAATCATATGAACTGGAATCCTAATAGTCCTAGCTTGGTCAGCAATTGATCTTGTTATAGCCTGTCTAATCCACCAAGTTGCATAAGTTGAAAATTTATAACCTCTTCTATATTCAAATTTATCTACTGCTTTCATTAGACCTATATTTCCCTCTTGAATTAGATCTAAAAACTGAAGTCCTCTATTTGTATATTTCTTCGCAATAGAAATAACTAACCTTAAATTGGCTTCAACCATTTCTTTTTTTGCAATTCTAGACTCTTTTTCACCTTTTTGAATTCTGCTAACTAACTTTTTAAATTCGGTAACTGAGATTCCAAGTTTATGACTAATCTCAATTAATCTTTCTCTAATATTTTTAAATTCTTCCTTATTTTTTGAGAAAAACTGCTTCCAAATTGAATTAGTATCTAAAAACTTTTTAAAGTTTGGATTTATTTCATTTCCAACATAAAATTTAATAAATTCATTCCTTTGTATATTGTGATCCATTGCGAGTCTCAAAAGATTACCTTCTAAAGATATAATTTTTTTATTATCAGTATAATGTTTTTGTACAAGTTCCTCTAAAACAGAGGGAGATAGTTGTAGAGATTTTATATTTTCTAAAATATCATTAACAATCTTTTCATAACCCTTTTCTTTAGCGCTTGAAAAAATTTGAGAATTCAAGACACAATTTAATTTTTCTTTTTGGTATTTTATTAATTTTGTATACTCTTTTGTTAGAACATTTATTGTTTTAAGAACTTTTGGTTTTATCTCTGTTTCCATTGCAGCCAAAGTTGGATTAAAATCATCCTCTTCGTCTGAAGAATTCTCTTCTTTATCTGTTTCTCCAGCATTTTTTTGTTTTGCACTTGGTCCTGTAGTTTCATCCTCCATATAATTTGTATCAATATCAATTATTTCTCTTACAAGAATTTCATCATTCTGAAGCTGATTATTCCACTCAAAAAATTGCTGAGCTGTTATTGGACTCTGTGAAAGAGCAATCAGCATTACATCCTTTCCTGCTTCAATTCTTTTTGCTATTGCGATCTCTCCTTCTCTAGAAAGTAGCTCAACTCCTCCCATTTCACGTAAATACATTCTGATTGGATCGTCGCTCTTTTCAATTGTTTTACCTTCTTCTTTGTTTGAATTTTCTTTTTTTCTTAAAACTTTAAAGTCAGATTTTTTTTCTACTAAAACAATTTTCTCGTCTAAAATATGAATGAAAGCTTGGGATAAATTTTCGTCAGATAAATTTCTCTTTCCTAAAGATTTACTTAATTCTTCATAGGTAATGAAACCTCTATGAGTTCCTCTACCCATAAGTCTAGCAAATGATTTTGTAATAATTCTTTCCACGATAATTTGAGTTAAGATGTCTTATATAATGTCAATTATATAAAAATCTATTATTAATTTAGTCAGTTTAGTTGAGATTCTGCTTTTTTTTGAGCTCTTTTAACTCATTAAATGTAGACTCGCTCATATCTACAGAAAACTTCGATTCTAATTCCTGGATTCTGAAATCAAGGTCATAATTCATTAAGTCTCTAGAAATGTCATCTATTAATTCTGTTATCTTTTGATCATCATCAGATTGATTTTTTATAATATGTTTAATTGGTGCAAATTTATTTATTTTTTCTATTAATTGAAGATCCAAATTAAGGTCTTGAATTGTGATTTGTGAACTAGATTTCAATTTTTCAACTATCATCTCAAATATCTTTTTATTAAACTCGGTAAATAATTTAATATTTTCAATCAAATGAATATTTGCTTGCAACAAATCTAATTTATTAATAACCAAATATAATAAGGAAAGCTCTTTTAATTCAACACCAGTCAAAGACTGACTCTCTTGAAAATATTTTTTTGTACTTTCTAAAGATTTTATTTTTTTTGAATAAAATCTTTTATTATTTTGGTTGGAATGAGGGGTTAACTCAGCAATTTTTTCTAAAAAATATTCTAAAACATATTTTTTAATAAAATCGTCTTTAATTGTGTTTGCTATTCCTCTTAGTTTTTTCTCAAAAATAGCCATCGATGATGGGTTATTTTTAGTTTGTTTTTTATAATGAATAAAAATAAATTGATGAATTGACAATTTAGTTTTCTTTGTAAATTCTATAAAATTAGCTTTACCATTTTTATTCACATAACTATCTGGATCTTCTTTATCTGGCAGAAATAAAAATGAGATTTGTTTTTCAGGTTTCAGCTCTTTAATTGAATTTTCAGCAGCTCTAACAGCAGCTTTATACCCGCTTTCATCACCATCAAAGCAAATTATGATATCATCAAAAAATTGGTTTAAAGTTGTAATTTGCTTGTCAGTTAAAGATGTACCAAGGTTTGCTACTGCGTTATCAATTCCATATTTGCTGAGACCTACAACATCCATATATCCTTCAACTAAATAAATGTGATCAATTTTAGTAGAAAATTTTCTTGCTAGGTCCAAATTATATAAATTTGAACCTTTTTTAAAAAAATTTGTTTCAGGTGAATTTATATATTTGGCAAAGTAATCTAGATTTTCAATTATCCTTCCACCTAAAGCTATTGGTTGGCCTGAAATATTATTAATTGGAAATATTAATCGACCTCTAAATCTTTCGACATAAATTTTATTTTTCTCATCGAAATAGAATAAACCTGTTTCTACTAAAGTTTGTTCGTTATGGTCTTTTTTTAATTTTTCAAAATAATTTGGATTTTTTTCTATGTACCCTATTTTAAATTTTTTTACTTCATCTTTACCTAACGATCTCTTTTTTAAATAATCTCTGGCAATATAATAATTTTCATTTCTCAAAAGTTCATTGTGATAAAAATCTACATAATTACTAAAAATAGATTTATACACATTCCATTTTTTCTCTCTTTCTTCATCTTTTTTTGAAAACAAATAAGGTTGCATACCCGCTAATTGCGCTAAATATTTAACAGCTTCACCAAACTTAAAATTTTGCGTTTTAATTACAAAATCAAAAATATTGCCATGTTCAGAAGTTGCAAAACAATGATAAAATTCTTTTTCATCATTTACAGTAAATGAGGGTGTTTTTTCATTTTTGAAAGGTGATAAACCTACAAATTCTTTACCTCTTTTTTTTAAAGAGACTGTTTTTGATACTACTGTTGAAACTTTCAACCTATTTTTAATTTCATCAAGATACTCTTTTGGATATTTCATTATTTGCTTAACAATTCTTTTATCAATGATCCTGCTTTTGAAAAATCAATTTCGTCTGCATGAGTTTTTTTGAGTTCGCCTATAACTTTTCCCATATCTTTTAATGAAGTTGCTCCAATTTTCGAAATAACATCTCCACAAATTTTCATTGTTTCTTCTTCACTAAGCTGCTTTGGTAAAAAACTTGTTAAAATATCGTATTCATTTTGTTCAACCTCTAAAAGGTCCGTTCTATTATTTTTTTTATAAATATCTATCGATTCGGCCCGCTGCTTAACCATTTTTCTCAAAAGTTTCTTAATATCTTCATTATCAGTCTCCTTTTTATTAGGGCCTGATCTGTTAACAATGTCTAAGTCCTTAATTGAAGATAATATTAACCTATAGGTTGATATTTTATTTTTATCTTTAGATTTAAGAGCATTTTTATATTCATTTTCGATAGTCTGTTTTAATGACATAATTTTTTAATCTACTTTAAAGAAAAAATTCTTCAAAAGAAAAATTGTTTTTTTACATTTTTATATTACATCTCTGTTGCGATAATAAAGCAATTATTGTATTAACCTTTAACTCATGAGTTGTAATTGAAGAAAAAATCAAAAAAAATTAACTCAAATACAAAATCACAGATCAATACAGGCGTTTTAGTTCTTGAAAATAAAAAGGTATTTAAAGGAATTGGAATTGGATACCAAGGAGAGGCTACAGGAGAAGTTTGTTTTAATACATCATTAACAGGATATCAGGAGATCATTTCTGATCCTTCATATGCTGGTCAAATTATTAACTTTACCTTTCCTCATATAGGAAATGTTGGGACCAATAAAGAGGATCATGAGTCTGATAAAATATGGGCCAGGGGAATAATTATTAACTCTGAGATAACTTCACCCTCAAATTACAGATCGATGCTTCATTTAGATTCTTGGCTTAAGAAAAATAAAATTGTTGGAATTACTGGCTTGGATACCAGAAGCCTTACAAACTTTATAAGAAATAAAGGGGCACCTAAGGGAACAATATCTTATTCAAAAAATGGAAAGTTTAATATTAGTAAACTAACTAATAACACAATTAAATGGAGTGGATTAAAAAATTTAGATCTTGCACAAGTAGTTTCAACTAAGAAAAATTATTCTTGGAAAGGCCTAAAAACTTGGAAAAAAGAGTCAGGATATAAAAAGAATAATAAAAATTTATTTCATGTGGTTGCGGTTGATTATGGGATAAAAAAAAATATATTAAGATATTTCTCTGACTTCAACTGCAAGATTACTGTTGTTTCTTGCAAAACAAATGCACAAAAAATACTAGATTTGAAACCAAATGGAATTTTTTTATCTAATGGACCAGGAGACCCAGCTGCAACTGGAAAATATTCAATCGCTATAATTAATGAGCTTATAAAAAATAATTTACCTATATTTGGTATTTGTTTGGGTCATCAGATTTTGGCATTGGCTTTAGGTGGCAAAACAAAAAAAATGAAGTTAGGACATAGAGGCGCAAACCATCCTGTTAAAAATTTGGTTCATGACAAAGTTGAAATAACTAGTCAAAATCATGGGTTTGTAGTGGTTGAAGAAAATTTACCAAAAAAAATTGAAGTAACTCATAAATCTCTTTTTGATAATACTATTGAAGGAATAAGGCTTAAAAATAAACCAATATTTTCAGTTCAATATCATCCAGAATCTAATCCTGGACCCCAAGATAGTGTTTATTTGTTTCAAGAATTTATCAACAACATGAAAAAAAATGCCAAAAAGAAAAGATATTAAAAAAATTTTAGTCGTAGGCGCTGGTCCAATAATTATAGGACAAGCATGTGAATTTGATTATTCAGGAACGCAAGCTTGTAAAGCTCTTAAAGATGAGGGTTATAAAGTAGTCTTAATAAACTCAAATCCTGCAACAATTATGACTGATCCAGATGTTGCGGATAAAACTTATATTGAACCAATTACACCAGATGTATTAGAAAAAATTCTCAAAAAAGAAAAACCAGATGCAATTCTACCAACGATGGGTGGGCAAACTGCACTTAACCTTGCAATGGAAGCAGAGAAAAAAGGAATTTTAAAAAAATACAAAATAGAATTGATAGGAGCAAATTCTAAAGCAATTTCTAATGCCGAGGACAGAAAGAAATTTAGAAAAAATATGATTGATATTGGTTTAGATTTGCCGAAATCTGAGATAGTCAATAACAATAATCAAGCATTAAAAGTATTAAAAAAAATTGGATTACCAGCAATCATAAGACCTGCGTTTACACTTGGTGGACTTGGTGGAGGAATAGCTAAAACTAAAAAAGATTATTTTAAGATAGTTAAAAATGGATTACATGAGTCTCCCGTAAGTCAAGTGCTTGTAGAGGAATGTTTGGAAGGTTGGAAAGAATTTGAGATGGAGGTAGTAAGGGATAAGAAAGATAACTGCATCATAATTTGCTCAATTGAAAATATAGATCCAATGGGAATTCACACTGGTGACTCTGTTACGATTGCACCAGCTATTACTCTTACAGATAAAGAATATCAAGTAATGAGAAATGCTTCTATTGCGTGTTTAAGAAAAATTGGAGTTGAAACTGGAGGATCAAATGTTCAATTCGCTATCAACCCAAAAAATGGTCGAATGGTTGTCATTGAAATGAACCCGCGTGTATCAAGATCATCTGCACTAGCATCTAAAGCTACAGGATTTCCAATCGCAAAAGTGGCTGCAAAGTTAGCAGTTGGCTATACTCTAGATGAATTAAAAAATGAAATAACTAAAGTTACACCTGCATCATTTGAACCAAGTATAGATTATGTTGTAACTAAAATTCCAAGATTTACATTTGAAAAATTTTCTACTTCTCCTGCAACCCTAGGAACCTCTATGAAATCAGTAGGTGAAGCAATGTCAATAGGAAGAAACTTTAAAGAGTCTTTACAAAAGGCACTTATATCTCTTGAAACTGGTTTTTCAGGTTTAGACAGAATTTTTGATTTAAATAAAAAACAAATTGAAAAGAAACTTAAAGAAACTATTCCAAATAAGATATTGCTAGTCGCTGAAGCAATTAGAAAAAAAATAGACTTAAATAAAATATATAGTTTATCTAAAATTGATCCTTGGTTTTTAGAACAAATTAAAGAAATAGTTGATTGTGAAACAGAGTTAAAAACTAAGGGACTCCCAAGGGATTTTGTAGAATTTAATAGAATAAAATCAATAGGATTTTCAGATAAAAAACTTTCGGAATTAACTAAAACATCTGAAGAAATTGTCAGAAAAAAAAGATCAGCGCTTAAAATACTTCCAGTTTATAAAAAAGTAGATACTTGTGCAGCTGAATTCAAATCTTTCACTCCTTACATGTACTCAACTTACCAAAGAAATTTTTCAATTAACTCAGAATGTGAAGCTGATCCATCCAATAAGAAAAAAATAATTATTCTTGGAGGAGGACCAAATAGAATTGGTCAAGGAATTGAGTTTGATTATTGCTGTTGCCAGGCAAGTTTTTCATTAAAAGATGCAGGTTTTGAAACAATAATGGTAAACTGTAACCCTGAAACAGTATCAACAGATTATGACACAAGTGATCGATTATACTTTGAACCTTTAAAAGAAGAATACGTTTTTAACATAATTAAAAAAGAACAAGAAAAAGGAAATCTTATAGGTGTAATAGCTCAATTTGGTGGCCAAACTCCAATTAAACTTGCAAAATTTTTACATGACAACAAGCTGCCAATTTTAGGAACGCAATATACCTCTATTGATTTAGCAGAAGATAGAGACCGCTTTAGAAATTTATTAAATAAATTAAAACTCAAACAAGCAGAGAGTGGAATTGCAAAAACATTTAATCAGGCAATAAAAATCGCAGACAAAATTGGGTTACCCTTAATGGTTAGACCTTCTTATGTTTTAGGTGGTAGAGCAATGGAAATTGTTCATGAAAAAAATCAGCTTAAGAAATTTGTTGAAGAGGCATTTAAAGCAGCGGAGGAAAATCCAATTTTAATTGATAAATTTATTGATCACGCAATGGAAGTAGATGTGGATGCCATATCAGATGGAAAACAAGTTCATGTTGCAGGTATTATGCAGCATATCGAGGAAGCTGGAATTCATTCAGGAGATTCAGCATGTAGCCTCCCCCCTGTATCTATAAAACCATACCTACTTAAAGAAATTGAAAATCAAACAAAAAAATTAGCAATAGCATTAAATGTTAAAGGTTTCATGAACATACAGTTTGCAATTAAGAAAGATGAAATTTATGTGATTGAAGTTAATCCAAGAGCCAGTCGAACAGTTCCTTTTGTATCAAAAGCAAAAGGTTTGCCTCTAGCTAAAATTGCATCAAGAGTAATGGCTGGTGAAAAATTATCTAAGTTTAATTTAAAGGATAAATCCAAAGGTATGTATGCAGTTAAAGAGGCAGTATTCCCATTTAATAAATTTCCAAATAGTGACTTATTGTTAGGACCAGAGATGAAATCAACTGGAGAAGTAATGGGATTTGATAAAAATTTCGGAATGGCTTTTGCCAAAAGTCAAATAGCAGCAGCCAACTCATTACCAAAAGAAGGATTGGCTTTCATATCTCTTAAAGACTCGCATAAAGACGAAGGATTGGATTTAGCAAAAGATCTTTTAAAACTTAAATTTACATTATGTGCAACTAAAGGAACTGCTGAATATATTCGAAAACATGGAATGAAATGTAAAATTATAAATAAAGTTAGTAGTGGAACTCCACATATAGTCGATGTTTTAGACTCAAAAAAAATTGCACTCGTAATAAACACTGGGGGTGGAAATAGTGAACACCGGTTAAGCGATGCTATAGCTTTAAGAAGAGCAACATTAAAAAATAAAGTCCCATACTGTACTAATATGTCTACTGCTCAAGCCTGTTTGGAGGCAATTAAATCTCTTAAGACAAAAAGATTAGAGGTTAATTCACTGCAAGATATTTAGTAAATTCTAAACATCAACTATCATTGTATCTTTAGATCCTCCACCTTGTGAACTATTTACAATTGTGCTCCCTTTCCTTAATGCAACTCTTGTTAAACCACCAGATGTTACGTAAATAGATTTTCCACTTAACACAAAAGGTCTTAAATCAACATGTCTTGGCTCTATATTGCTTTCAGTGATCGTAGGAAGGGTTGATAAAATTTCTAAAGGCTGAGCTATAAATTCTCTTGGTTTACTTTTTATTTTTTGAATCATTTCATCTTTTTCTTTTTTTGATGCTCTAGCACCAATTAAAATACCATATCCTCCAGACGCATTAGCCGGTTTAACAACTAAGTTTGAAATGTTTTCAATAACATAATCTCTATCTTTTTTCTCATGACACAAAAAAGTTTCAACTTGATTTATTTTAGGTTGCTCGCCTAGATAATAAACAATCATTTTATTTACATAAGAGTAAATAGCTTTGTCATCTGCTATACCTGTTCCAATTCCGTTTACTATTCCTACGTTTCCCTTTTTCCAACACTTAAAAAGTCCAGGAACTCCAATAAGTGATTCTTTGTAGAATACTTTGGGATCTAAAAAGTTGTCATCCAATCTTCTATATATACAATCTACTTTAAGTTTACCTTTAACAGTTTTCATATATACAATATCATTTTCCACGAACAAATCTTTACCTTCAACGAGAGCTATTCCCATTTGTTCAGCTAAAAAAGAATGTTCAAAATAAGCTGAATTATAAATGCCAGGAGTCAGTACTACCATGTGAGGATTTTCAGTTCTTTTAGGTATGCATTCCTCCATACAGTGGTACAGTTTATTTGCGTATTGATGTATTGAGGAAACTTTATATCTTGTAAATAACTCTGGAAAAACATCCCTCATAACCATCCGATTTTCAAGCATATAAGATACACCTGATGGAACTCTCAAATTATCTTCCAAAACTAAGTATTCACCATTTATATTTCTAATAAGATCAATTCCAGAAATGTTTGACCAAGCTTTATACTTTGGAGAAAAACCATCACATTCTTTTATATAATATGGCGAATTAAAAACTAATTCCTTAGGAACTACATTATCTTTAAAAATTTTTTTTTTATTGTAGACATCGTCGATAAATAAATTAAGTGCTTTTACTCTTTGTGCCAACCCTTTTGAAATTTTGTTCCATACTGATTTAGGAATTATTCTAGGAATTATATCTAAAGGCCATTTTTTTTCTTCTGCTCTATTGTTGGCTGCATAGACTCTAAAATTTATTCCTCTTGCACTAATTGTGCTTTGACAATTTTTTTCAATTTCTTGTAATTTTTTCTTTCCATTTCTCTCTAAAATACCAGAAATAATTTTAGCATGTTTTCTTATTTTACTATCATCAGATATATAACCGTCGTAAGACGACTTTGAATCGTAATTTTTCCAGAATTGAGTAACCATAATATTTAATATTTTAATAAATATGCAAAATAGACAAATGCGAAGAATGAATGTCAGTTATGCTAAAAATAGTTTGTAAAAATGTTTATTTTTAAATATCAATTACATCTATGACATATTGTATAGGTATTAAAACTAATGAAGGTCTTGTTTTTGCGTCAGACTCAAGAACGAATGCAGGTCTAGATAATGTAAATATATATTCAAAAATGATGACCCATGATGTTGGTGACAGAACTATTGTAATAGTAACTTCAGGAAATTTAGGGACTTCACAAGCAGTTTATAAATCAATTGAGAAAGATTTAAAAAGCTCAACTGGGATAATGAACTTAAACACATGCTCTGATTTCGAACAAATAGCTTCCTATATTGGTTCACTTAATATTGAGCACTCCTCACCTCAAGGAATTAATACAGATAATGTCTTACTTGGTTCAACATTTATAGTTGGAGGACAAATCAAAGGTCAGCAACACGAATTATATTTAATATATCCTCAAGGAAATTATATAAGACCTGCAGACAGCAAACCTTATCTTGTAATTGGAGAAGTAAAATATGGTAAGCCAATATTAGATAGGGTAATCAAACCAAACGTATCTATTGGGGACGCATCACGTTGCGCATTAATTTCGATGGACTCAACCTTAAAAAGCGATTTAACAGTAGGCCCACCAATAGATTTTGCAGTACACAAAAAAGATACGGAAAGATTAGCTTCACTTGAATGTTTAAATCTTTCTGACGATACTTATTCTCGAGTTTGTAACCAGTGGTCAGAGGGAATATTTAAAGTTTTCGACTCATTTCCCAGATTTGATTGGGAAAAATAAAATTATTTAACTTTCCAATCAGTCTGAAAGGTAACATAGTTTACTTGAATACATCGTCTTTCTTTAACTATTTTTTTCTTTTCCATTCCATGCCAAGTATTTGGTCCACTGGTAAATAGATAGCCATAGTTATGTTTATAAGGAAGTGTCTTAACCTTCTCTAATTTTTCATTATAAAAATCTGTTCCTAAGTCCTCAGACTCATTTGTTTTATTAACAAATATTAATCCTGACATAAGTTTTTCTTTTATATCGCAATGAGGTTTAAGCCAAAAACCTTGTCGATCACATATGACTTCAACTCTTACATAAGAATTTGATAAATCCTTATTTATCATTTTAGAAATTGTTTCATATGTTTCTTTAGACTGAAGTTCGTTTATAAATTTTACTAAATTTGGAAATTGAGCGGAGTTCTCTTTATTTATAAAACATCTAAATTTTATTGCTTTTCCACCTGACGCTATTCCTTCTCTAAATTCTGCAGCTCCACCATCTATTGCTCTAGTACCATCGTAATTAAGATTGTGTTTACTTACATCAGTAATATCTGCTTTCACTATTTCATCAATTGCTTCCTCTGATAAAGCATTGCTATATTCCCAATGATTAAAAGGCAAATTGTATTGTTTCGAATTATTTTTAATTGAATTTAAAAATGACATTAACTTTGAATTTTACTTTTTAATATTTTTGCAACTCTATTAGTTTCATCAAGTTTTTCATAGTTCCAATTTTCTATTTCTTCTCCCAAATTTCTTATAATATTTAATTCTCTAAATAAATTTCTAAAATTTTGGAATCTCTTATCATTTCTTTTCGGTAAAATATTTGCTACATAAATGGGTTTACCAGTCAAAGCTGCTTCAGATATCATTGAGCTAGAGTCACATGTAACCACAATATTTTCAGATAAACCAAGTGCTGATAAATAAGCTTTTTTATCAACATTCATTATAATAGTGTGATTTTCTCCAAAAAATTCTTTAGCATAGTGGATCGTATTCAATGGTGTTCTCATTGATGGTATTACAACAAGTTGAAAGTTGTGTTTCTTTAGCAATTTATAAAATATTGAAAAAATATGTTTCATGTTTTTTGTTGAGTAATCATAATATTTCGTAGGCCCACCCAAAATTAAAGACCAAATTTTTCTATCATCTCTTTTTATAAACGAGTTTAAATAGTTCTTATTTTCCTCGATTTCATTTTTGGTAAGATAATGTATGGCGCCTTTGGTGGAAATTACATTTGAGCCTTTTATTCCATCGTGTTCAGGAGCTATTACAAAATCAAAATGGTTTAAATCTACTTTTGGATCTTGTATGTGAATATTAAATACTTTTTTATTTGAAATACTTTTTAAATGAATTGATGGAATTACACTTTTTCTTCCACAAGATATAATTATATCAAAATCTAAATGATTTATTTTTTTATAAACATTTTGTGAAACAGGAGTAAATTTTGGTGGGAGCAAATTCCAAAAATTATTTAGTTTAACCTTATGGTGTGTAAATTCAATTTCTAGAGCTTTAGCCAATCCCTCAACCTGACTAATCATTCCATGCATGCCTTGAGTTAATAAAATACCTTTTAATTTAGTCATTAATCACTATATAGCTTTCATATGAGTCAAAATCCAACTAAACACACAAAAGTGTTAATAATTGGATCTGGTCCTGCCGGATACACAGCTGCAGTTTATGCTGCTCGAGCTATGTTAAATCCAATTCTAGTTCATGGATCTGAGCCAGGTGGTCAATTAACAACGACAACTGATGTTGAAAACTTTCCAGGATTTGCAGAGGTTATACAGGGTCCTTGGTTAATGGATCAAATGAAAGAACAAGCTAAAGCTGTTGGTACAGAAATGATAGAGGATCACATTAGTAATGTTAATTTAAAATCTTCTCCGTTTGAGGCAACTGGGGATAGTGGTCAAAAATATACTGCTGACAGTATAATAATTTCTACAGGTGCTCAGGCAAGATGGTTAAATTTAGACTCAGAACAAGAGTTTAGAGGATTTGGCGTCTCTGCTTGCGCAACATGTGACGGTTTCTTTTTTAAAAATAAAGAAGTTGCAGTAGTTGGAGGTGGCAATGCAGCTGTTGAAGAGGCAATGTTTCTTACAAAATTTGCATCTAAAGTAAAATTAATTCACAGACGAGATAGTTTAAGGGCTGAAAAAATGCTTCAAAAAAAATTAATGGAAAATAAAAAAATTGAAATTATTTGGGACTCTGTAGTTGAAGATGTATTGGGTGACAAAGATCCTAAAAATGTTAAGGGAATTAAAATAAAAAATGTCAAAACAAATGAAATACAAGAATTAAAGCTTGATGGTGTATTTATTGCTATTGGTCATGATCCAGCAACCCAGCTATTTAAAGATCAGCTGGAAATGGATAAAGAAGGATACTTAATCACAAAGGCAGACTCTACTGAAACCAATGTGCCTGGTGTTTTTGCAGCTGGAGATGTAAAAGATAAAATTTTCAGACAAGCAGTCACAGCTGCTGGTATGGGGTGCATGGCAGCTCTTGAAGCAGAAAAACATCTCTCTCACAATTAAATGACAGAAAAAGTATTGCTAACTGGAATAAGCGGTTGGATAGCAAAACATACAGCAATAGAATTATTAAATTCTGGTTACGAGGTTCTAGGAACAGTAAGGAATGAAACTTTAATTGAACAAACCAAAGATACTATTAGTAAATACGCTCCTATAGACAAATTATCTTTTATTAAATTAGATCTTGTTAAAAATGATGGATGGGATGATGCAGCTAAAGGATGTAAATATATATTTCATATTGCATCTCCTTTTCCAATAAAAGTTTCAAATAATAGAGAAAGTTTATTACCTCCTGCAGTAGATGGTACTTTAAGGGTATTAAATGCAGGGATAAATGCTGGGGTAGATCAGATCATTAAAACTTCTTCTATTGTTGCTATGTTTAGAAAACCTAACAGAACTAATCCTTATACATTTGGAGAGCAAGATTGGACTGATGAAAATTGGGTAGAAGGGGTAAATGATTATTTTTTATCAAAGACGAAAGCTGAGAGAGTTGCTTGGGAATTAATGGAAAGTAAAGGATTAAAAAATAAATTAACAACAATTTGTCCTGGTGGAGTCTTCGGTGATGCTCTAGATAAAAAAGGAGGTACTTCAATTGAGTATGTTAGACAATTCATGGCTGGTAAATTCCCTGGAGCACCTAAATTTGCTGTTTTAATTTCTGATGTAAAAGATATTGCAAAAGCTCATGTTGCTTGTATTGGAAATGATAAAGTTGGAGGTAGAAGATTAATTGTTGGAAAAGAAGTAAAAAAATTAGTCGAGTTATCCCAATTAATGGCTGAAGCAATGCCCGCTTACGCAAAAAAGCTTCCAAAAAAAGAGCTTCCAAATTTCATGGTTAAGTTGATAAGTTATTTAGACTCAAGTGCCAAAATGATGATACCTGATCTTGGAATTTTAATGCAAACCGACCCCTCTTATGCTGAAGAATTATTAGGGTTTAAATTTAAAGCTGCAAAAGATTGTATGGTGGAAAATGCAAAATCTGTAGTGAGATTAGGTTTGGTTTGATTATAACTTTAAAATTTCATCAGACTCAAACGTAATTTTTTGTAAATTTTGTTTGGCAATTTTGATCATTGCTTTTGCAACTATTTCTGAGCTTATAGGTCTCATTTTTTTAAACGGTCCAAATAATAAAGGCGACAATACCCTAAAAGTCAAAATACCTATTTTTTCACCCACTCTGTTTTCTTTTCTTTTCCCCATTAAAAAAGAGGGTCTTAATATTCCTAATTTAGAGAAGTTTAATCTTTTTAATTCTTCTTCAACTAAACCTTTAAATTTCACGTAATTCCCTGAACTATTTGGATTAGCATATATTGAAGAAATAAAAATAAATGACTTAACTGAATTAGCTTTTGCAATTTGTGCAATTTGTTTTGGAATATCTAACTCTACTTTTTGGTACTCATTTCTATTAGGAGAATTTTGTTTTGTAGTCCCAATACAAAAAAAACAATCATCCCCTGTAATTTCAGTTTTATGATTTCCTAAATTATTAAAATTAACATTTATAACATCAACTTTTTCATTATTAATTGAAGTTTGTGAACGAACGAAAACCTTAACTTTAGTGTAATAATTATCTTGAATTAATTGATTAACTAAATGGCCACCAATTAATCCAGTGGAACCAAATACTATAGCTGTTTTCATTAAGTTAAACTTTTACAAAAAGAGGAAATTTTTTCTAAAGCTTTTTTTAGATTTTCCATTGAAGTCGCATATGAAATTCTAAAAAATCCTTCTAAACCAAATGCAGAACCCTGAACAACAGCAATACCACTATTCTCTAATAGAGATTGAACAAAATCAGTGTCTGATTTAATTTCTTTTCCACTAGGATCTTTTTTTCCCATTAATTCTTTACAACTGGGAAAAACGTAAAATGCTCCGTCAGGATTTAAACAGTTGATGCCATCAATATCATTTAATGCTTTTACTACAAAATCTCTTCTTTCTTGAAAAGAGTCGGCTCTTTTTTTTATAAAATCTTGTGTCCCGCTTAGTGCCTCAACTGATGCTGCTTGACTAATTGATGAAGGATTAGTTGTTGATTGTGATTGAATTTTAGCAATAGCTTTCACAATATCTTTTGGACCAGCCGCATACCCTATCCTCCAACCTGTCATTGAGTACGCTTTACTTACACCATTCATTGTAAGAACCCTGTCTTTTAAACTTTCTATTTGAGCAATGGTAAAAAATTTAAACCCTTCGTAGGTGACGTGTTCATAAATATCATCACTTAAAATGTAAATATGCTCGTGTTTTTGTAAAACATCAGCAATTGCTTTTATATCATTTTCAGAATAACAAGCTCCAGTTGGATTAGATGGCGAATTTAAAATTATCCATTTTGTTTTTGGAGTAATAAATTTTTCTAAGTCTGATGGATTTATTTTAAAGCCTTGTTTCTCGTCACATTTCATTACAACTGGTTTTCCACCAGCCAATAAAACTATATCTGGATAAGACACCCAAAAAGGAGCTGGAATTATTACCTCATCTCCATTGTTTAATGTTGCCATCATAGCATTATAGATAACGTGCTTTCCTCCTGCACCAACTGTAATTTGATCAGTTGTATAATCTAAATTATTTTCTTTTTTAAATTTTTCTACGATTGCTTTTTTCAATGCTGGAGTTCCATCTACTGCAGTGTATTTAGTATCACCATCATTAATTGCTTTTATAGCTGCTTGCTTAATATTATCTGGAGTATCAAAATCTGGTTCTCCTGCACCAAGTCCAATAATATCTTTTCCAGCAGCTTTTAATTCTCTTGCTTTTTGAGTAACAGCAATAGTAGGTGATGGTTTAATCTTCTTTAAACTGTCTGATATTATGCTCATTGAAATATAAATAAATTCTACTACGTTGTTTAATATATGGAAAATACTTATCAAGATTTAATTACAGATATTCAGAGTAAAAATCCTAAAATAGGTGGAAAACTGGAAGGCGGAAAAAAATTCAAAATTAAATCTGATTTTAAACCTGCTGGTGATCAGCCTGAGGCAATAAAAAAATTGGTAAATGGTGCAAACAAAGATCAATTTAACCAAGTTTTACTTGGTGTAACAGGATCTGGAAAAACTTTTACCATGGCTAAAGTTATTGAAGCTACCAATAGACCTGCCTTGATTTTAGCTCCAAACAAAACTCTTGCTGCTCAACTTTATGGGGAAATGAAAACCTTTTTTCCTGACAATGCTGTTGAATATTTTGTTTCATACTATGACTATTATACTCCTGAGGCTTATGTGCCGAGATCAGACACATATATAGAGAAAGAAGCCTCTATTAATGAACAAATTGATAGAATGAGGCACTCAGCAACCAGATCTCTTTTAGAAAGAGATGATGTATTAATTGTTGCAAGCGTTTCTTGCATTTATGGTCTTGGGTCTGTCGAAGCATATAGCAAAATGACTTTAACGCTCCAGAAAAATTATGATTATAACAGAGAAGAAATAATTAAGTCTTTGGTTGCTCTTCAATACAAACGTAACGATCAAAATTTTTATAGAGGAACATTTAGAGCAAGAGGAGAATACTTAGAAATTTTCCCATCACACCTAGAGGACAGAGCTTGGAGATTGTGTTTGTTTGGTGATAAGCTCGAACAAATAGAAGAGTTTGACCCTCTAACTGGTGATAAAGTAAGAGAATTAAGTTTAGTAAAAGTTTATGCTAATAGTCACTACATCACCCCAAAACCTACAATAGAGCAAGCAGTAATTAATATAAAAAAAGAATTAGAAGTAACTTTAAAAAAACACCGTTCTGAAAATAAATTACTGGAAGCACAAAGATTAGAAGAGAGAACTAAATTTGATCTTGAAATGATTGAAGCAACTGGGTCTTGTGCTGGTATCGAAAACTATTCAAGATTTTTGTCAGGAAGAAAACCAGGAGAACCCCCTCCTACTCTTTTTGAATATTTTCCTGATAATACTTTGATATTTGTAGATGAGTGTCACGTCACAGTGCCTCAACTGAATGGAATGTATAAAGGAGATAGATCAAGAAAAAGTACTTTAGCGGAATATGGATTTAGACTTCCTTCGTGTATGGACAATAGACCGTTAAAATTTGAAGAATGGGATTTAATGAGAACCCAAACAGTATTTGTTTCAGCAACTCCTGGACCATGGGAGTTGGAACAAACAAAAGGTAATTTTATAGATCAAGTAATTAGACCAACAGGATTAATTGATCCTCCTGTAGAAATAAGACCTGCAAAAAATCAAGTTGATGATTTAATGCATGAATGTAAGAGAGTAATTGAAAATAATCATAGAGTATTAGTAACAACACTAACTAAAAAAATGGCTGAAGATTTAACAGAATACCTTCATGAGAACGGTATAAAAGTAAGATACCTGCACTCAGATATTGATACATTAGAAAGAATTGAAATAATGAGAGATTTAAGAATGGGTGTATTTGATGTTTTGGTTGGAATTAACTTGTTGAGGGAAGGATTAGATATTCCTGAATGCGCGTTAGTTGGGATTTTAGATGCTGATAAAGAAGGTTTTCTAAGATCTGAAACATCTTTAATTCAAACAATAGGAAGAGCAGCACGAAACGTTGATGGTAAAGTCATTTTGTATGCCGACAAAGAGACAAAAAGTATAAAAAAAGCAATTGCAGAAACTGAAAGAAGAAGAAAAATTCAATTAGCTTACAACAAGAAACACAAAATAGATGCAAAATCGGTAAAAAAAGAAATTAGCGATATTTTAGAGAGTGTTTATGAAAAGGACTATGTCAAAATAAGTGAAGGTTCAAATATTGGTGGTAATCTTAAAAAACATCTTAAAGGTTTGGATAAAAAAATGAAAGAAGCAGCATCAAATTTAGAATTTGAGGAAGCAGCTAAAATACGAGATGAAATAAGAAAGTTAGAAAGCACCGAATTAGAAATTACATTAAATCCAAAAATAAGACAGTATGATGTAAAGAATAAGCTTTATCCGAAAGGCAGATCAACTATGGGTATGCCGGGCACTAAAGTCACAAAAAAAAAAGATAAGAAATGGAAGCACGGAAAATAATTATTACAGGTGGAGCAACAAGAATTGGTGCTGCGATTGCAAAAAAATTATCTGGCCCTAATAAAGAAATTCTCATTCATTTTAATAAGTCAAAATTAAAAGCTGAGAAGTTAAAAAAAGAACTATCAAATGGTGGTACTAAAATTTATTTAGTTAAAGCTGATTTGAGTAAAGAAAATGATGTAAATAAAATTATAAAATATGCAAAATCAAAACTTAAATATTTTGATTGTCTAATTAATAACGCTTCTTTGTTTGAAAATGATAAATTAGAAAACTTTACAACAGATAGTTGGGGGCAACATTTAAGAACAAATTTAAGAACACCTGCATTATTGTCTAAAGAATTTGCAAAAAATGTTAAAGGAAAAAATAACAATATAATTAATATTATTGATCAAAGAGTATTTAAACTAACTCCCTATTTTTTTTCTTACACAATCAGTAAAACTGGACTTTATACTTTAACTAAAACTAGTGCTATGAGTTTGGCTCCAAAGATTAGAGTAAACGGTATAGCACCTGGTCCAACTATTAAAAATCAAAGACAATCTGAAAAACATTTTAGAAAACAATACTTAGCAACCCCTCTAAAAAGACAAGTTGATGTAGAACAAATATGTAATGCTGTTGACTTTTTTATAAAAAATATATCTATTACAGGACAAGTTTTAGCAATAGATAGTGGACAGAATTTAAACTGGCAAACACCAGATATAATGAGAGGGAAAGAATGAAAAAAATTAATCCTTTTCTTGCCGCAGCAATAATTTTAATTGGTGGTTTTTTTGCATTTAAAATAATGTCATTTTTTGGTTGCTATGTTCGTATTGAGGATGGGAATGCATGTTGGAATCTTACTATTTTTGGAACTAAATAATGAAAAAAAATAATTTAAAAATTGTCAAAATAGATAAAAATAAAACTTTATTTAATTATGAGAAAAAAATACTAATTAATGAGTTAATTTTAGATTTAAAACTTGGTTATTACGACTCTGAAAAAGAAAAATCACAAAAAGTAAAATTTAGTCTCGAAATAGACTATGAGGATAAAAAACCTTCTAGCGATAAAGATATAAAATCTATTGTAAATTATGGAACAATTGTAAAATTAATTACTAAACTTGTAAAAAAGAAACATTATAACTTTTTAGAAACCCTAGCAGAAGCTGTTTTTGACGAATTATTTAAAGACAAAAGAATTGCTAAAATAATGTTAAAAATTGAAAAATTAGAAATCTTAAAACAGTGTTCATCTGTTGGTATTCAAATTACCAAAAAGAGAAGCCATGATAAGCTCTGAAATAGGAAAAGACGTAATTAAAAAAGAGTTGCCTTTAGTACCTAAACTTCCTGGAGTTTACAGGATGCTTAATGAGAAAAATGAAATTCTTTATGTAGGTAAGGCTAAAAATCTACCAAACAGATTAAAGAGTTACGTTGCTGAAAAAAATCATATAATTAGAACTGAACGAATGTTATCTCAAACTAGGAAGCTAGAGATAACAACAACATCTAATGAAAGTGAAGCACTGCTTTTAGAAGCGAATTTAATCAAAAAGTATAAACCAAAATTCAATATCCTGCTTCGTGATGATAAATCATTTCCATTCATATTTATAGGCAACAAAGATAAGTGGCCCCAAATAAAAAGACATAGGGGTAAAAAAACAAAAGAAGGTTTTTACTTTGGACCTTTTGCTTCTGCTGGTTCTGCTAATTGGACAATCAAAATGATCCAAAAGATTTTTCATTTAAGAGTTTGTGATGATACCGTTTTTAAAAATAGAGAAAGACCATGTATTTTATATCAAATAAAAAGATGTTCTGGACCGTGCGTTGGTTACGTAAAAAAAGAGGATTATAATCAAACAGTAAACGACGCTATTGAATTTGTTTCAGGTAAATCTAGGAAAATTCAAAAAAATCTTTCTAATCAGATGGAAAAAGCGAGTGATGATCTTGATTTTGAAAAAGCTGTAATATTAAGAGATAGAATTAAAGCGTTAAACATAATTCAATCTTCGCAGAGGATTAACGAAGCAAATTTAGTTGAGGCAGATGTTATTGCTGGTTATAAAGAATCTGGAAAAACTTGTATTCAAGTGTTTTTTTATAGATCAAAACAAAATTGGGGTAACCAAGCTTTTTTTCCAAAACATGATCCAGATGAAAAATTTAGTGAAATCCTAAATTCATTTGTCTCTCAATTTTATGAAAATAAAAGTGTTCCTTCATCAATTATTCTTTCAGAAGAAATAAAAGAAAAAGTACTAATTGAAAAAACGCTGACACAAAAAGAAGGTAAACAGATAAATATTTCAGTTGCAAAAAAAGGATCAAAACTCAAGGTTATTAATCAAGCAATAAAAAATGCTAAAGATAGTCTTAATAGAAAACTTTATGAAAGTCAGAATAATAAAGAATTGTTCGATGCAGTAGCTCAAAAATTTAATTTAGAAAACAATATAAATTTAATTGAGGTTTACGATAATAGTCATATTCAAGGTACGAATAGTGTTGGAGCTTTAATAGCATACGGTGATGAAGGATTTATTAAAAAAAGATATAGAAAATTTAATATAAAACACAAAAAAAATGAGCAGGATGACTATGGAATGATGAGAGAAGTGTTGAATAGAAGGTTTAAAAGAGCAGTTCAAGAAAAAGACAACTACCTTGCTTTTCCAGATTTGGTTGTAGTAGATGGAGGAAAAGGTCAATATTCTGTTGCTAGAGAAAGCCTAAACGAATTAGGACTTCACGACATTCCAATTATTGCAATAGCAAAAGGTAAATTTAGAAATAGTGGTAATGAAACCTTTTTTCACAATGGTAAAGAGTACAAATTTACTAGAAACGACCCAACCTTATTTTTTCTTCAAAGAATTAGGGATGAATCACATAGATTTGCTATAAGTGCTCACAGAGCAAAAAGGAAAAAAGGTATTAACAAATCTTTATTAGACCAAATTGATGGGATTGGAGCTATAAGAAAAAGAGCTTTATTAAACCATTTTGGATCTGCAAGATCTGTTGAGTCTGCTAGCTTAGACGAAATTAAATCTGTAGAAGGTGTTGAGGAAAAAGTAGCAAAAAAGATATATAACTTTTTTCACGAATAATTATGCTTAAAAAAATTCCAAACATATTAACCATTGGTCGAATAATAATTGTTCCATTTTTTGTTTTAGCCTTTTATCTTCCAGGATTTTATGGTGATTTAACTGCTTTAATTTTATTTATAGTTGCATCTTTTACTGACTTTCTAGACGGAATGTTGGCTAGAATGTTTGGAGTAGAGTCAAAATTAGGAGAGTTACTTGATCCTATAGCTGATAAAATCATTGTTGCAACCGCATTGATACTTTTAGTTATGGATGGCACTATTCGAAATTACGAAGTAATTGCAGCTATAATAATTCTTACAAGAGAAATTTTAATTTCAGGTTTGAGAGAATTTTTAGCTAAAGGAAAGATAAAACTTCCGGTTTCAAATCTTTCAAAACTTAAAACTGTATTACAAATGGTATCCATAGCTCTTTTATTATCTGGTGATACAGGAAATAAGATAATTAACTTTCAAGATTATAATGCGCAAACAATTGGTATAATTTTTTTATGGTTGTCAGCTGCTTTAACACTTTTTACTGCATATGATTATATGCGAAAAGGTATTGATCATGCAATGTCTGAAGACAGTAAAGATTAAGCTGCTTTTTTCTTCCTAACTAATTTTTGATAGCTTTCATTTAAATCAATAATGGTATCACAAACTTTAAATTGATTTTCTGCAATACATGACACCGGTGTTACCTCTGCAGCAGTTCCAGTTAAAAAACATCCAACAAAATTTGGTAGTTCAGTTGGAGTTATTTTTCTTTCATGAACTTTTATGTTTTTTGATTTTGCTATTCCAATAACAGTCCTTCTTGTAATACCATCTAAAAATGAGTCTGGTATTGGAGTATGAATTTCTCCATTTTTATCTTTAAAAAAAATATTTGCACCAGTTGCTTCAGCAATATTTCCCTCGTGGTCTAACATTAAAGAGTCAGTATAACCTTGTTTTTCCGCTTCATGCTTGGAGAGAGTGCAAATCATATAAAGACCAGAAGCCTTTGTATCCCACGGTATTGTATTAGGTGCTGGTCTTCTCCAATTTGAAATATTTAATCTTATTCCTTCAACTTTCAGTTTAGGATCAAAATATGATCCCCACTCCCAAGTTGCTATTGCAACATGAATTTTAGTGTGTTGCGCAGATATAGCCATCATCTCACTACCTCTCCAAGCTACAGGTCTCACGTAACCGTTTTCTACTTTTTGTGTCGCTACAATTTTGTTTGACGCAATGTTTATCTCCTCCTCAGTATATGGAATTTCAAAACCCATTCTTTTTGCTGAATAAAAAAATCTTGAAGTGTGCTCCTCTAATTTGAAAATTGAACCATCATAAACTCTCTCGCCTTCAAATACACAACTAGCGTAGTGCATACCATGGCTTAAAACATGAAGTTTAACATCACCCCAATCAACAAATTCATTGTTGTACCATATTTTTCCAGATCTCTTGTCGTAAGGTATCATGTATGAAATTTATTTTAATTTATAAACAAAAAATATCTTTGTATCTTTAATATGTCAATATAACTTACCTAAAATGAAAGAACTTTTATATTTAAAGGATGATCAGCTTAAAGACTTAATTGAAAAACTATTTGTAAGCTACAGAGAAACCTTTTCTGACTCAAAAAAAATATTAGATAGATATTCTATTGGGTTAGCACACCATAAAGTAATTCATTTATTATCAATGTATGAAGGTATCTCTATTTCTGAATTGCTTAAGAGATTAAAAGTCACAAAACAAAGCTTAAATCGTGTTCTCAAAGATTTGATTAAACTAGAAATCATCATGTTTAAAAAAGATGAACAAGATACTAGAGTTAAGCATGTATATCTTAATGATAAGGGTAAAAAAATTTTTAATGAAATTTTCAATTTACAAAAAAAAAGAATTTATAATGCTTTATTAAATTCAAGTTCTGAAGAAGTTATAAATTTTGATAATGTACTAAATAAAATAATTAATGGATAAGTTTCTTGCACATATACTAGTAGTTGATGATGATGATGGAATTAGATCCCTTGTCAAAAAATATTTAAATGAAAATAAATTCTTAGTTACTACTGCTGAAAATGCAGAAAATGCATTAGATAAGATAAACATAATAAAGTTTGATTTAATTGTTTTGGATATTATGATGCCCGGTAAAAGTGGGCTTGAATTTTTAAGAGAAAACAAAAAAAAATTAGATACACCAGTGATACTCCTGACTGCTAAAGGTAAAGCAGATGAAAGGGTTGAAGGTTTGGAAATTGGTGCTGATGATTATTTACCTAAACCATTTGAACCAAAAGAACTAATTCTTAGAATACAAAACATATTAAATAAAACTATTAAAAAAGACCAGAAAAGGGTTATAGAATTTGAAAATGTGAAAATTAATTTGAATAAACTTTTAATAATTAAGAAGGATAAAGAATTCAAGATTAATACAACTGAAAAGAAAATTTTAGAAAAAATGATTAATTACCCTGGTAAAACATTTTCTAGGGAAGATATTGGTCAATTAATCAATCTAGATAAAGAAAGGTCAATAGATGTTATTATTACTCGGCTTAGAAAAAAAATTGAAATTGATCCAAAGAATCCAAAATTTTTACAGACAATAAGAGGTGCAGGATATGTTCTCTGGATTGAGTAATTATTTTAAAAAAATATTACCAAAAAGATTATTTTATAGGGCACTATTAATTGTAGCAATTCCAGTAATAGTTTTACAATTAGTTATAACAGTTGTTTTTTTTGACAGTCTTTGGATTAAAACAAACAAAGGTATGACAAGAACATTAATAAATGAAATTAGTATATTTATTAAAGCATATGAAAGTGAAGAAAATGAAAAGAAGGAAGTTACAAATCTTTTTGCATTATTTTTGGATTTAAATATTGAACTAAAAAAAAATGAAGAATTCAAAAACCAATATAATGAAAGATGGTTTAGTCCAATTGATCGAACTTTAAGAAGAGAATTAAAACCACAATTTGGTTTAGGTAATTATTGGTTTGATACTACAAGTTATAAAGAATTAATTGATTTAAGGATTAAATACGAAAAAGGATACTTTAAATTCTTAATACCTAAGGACAGAGTTACAAGTTCTTCAGCAAGAATATTTGCGCTTTGGATCACTGTACCTGCAATTATTATGGTGATTATTTCTTTAATATTTTTGAAAAATCAAACTAGACCAATCACAAACTTAGCGCGTGCGGCAGAAAGATTCGGTAAAGGTGAAAATGTTGAAGAGTTTAAACCTTCGGGGGCACTTGAAATTAGACAAGCAGGTCACGAATTTGACAAAATGAGAAAGAGAATTGAAAGACACATAAATCAAAGAACAGAAATGTTATCAGGTATTAGTCATGATTTAAGAACACCATTAACAAGAATGAAACTACAGATAGCTTTTATAAAAGATAAAGAGACAGTCAAAAAGTTAACTGAAGATATCAACGAAATGGAGAAAATGTTAAACGAATATTTACAATTTACCAGCTCATCATATGTTGAAAAAGATGAAATGTTCAATCTTTCTGAATTAATTTCAGAGGTTGTTGAAAAATATAACAATGAAAACATTTCAAAAAACCTAATACCAAGAATTTATTTTAATGGCAGGAAAAATTTAATTAATAGATGTCTAAATAATCTAATTGATAATTCACTAAAATATGCAAATAAAGTTGAAATTAGCTTAACAAAAAAAAATACAAATTTATTCATAATTATTGATGATGATGGACCTGGGATACCAAAAAAAGAGTATGAAAATGTATTTAAACCTTTCTATAAAATAGATAAAGGTCGAGCAGACTCTAAATCAAGTGTTGGCCTTGGTTTGTCAATTTCATCAGACATTATCAAATCTCACGGAGGAAATATTATGTTAGAAAAATCTAAAATAGATGGTTTAAGAGTTAAAGTTTTTTTGCCCGTTTAACTTTTTTATTTTTTTTTTTCTCAAGTTTATTTATTTTATCTTCAAGATTTTCAACACGTTTTAAGAGCACTTCGAACTCATCTTTACTTGTAAGTTTCATTTTAAAAACAAATTCATCTCTTTTAGATTTTAAGATATTAAATAATTCTGTAGTTAAATCTTTAGAAGATACCAGGCCCTGCTCTATTAATTTGGCAAACTTATCAATTATAAATTTAGAATTTTTCATATTTAAGATATACATTATAAGTATTATTAAAAATGTTCATTAATAATTTTGACCCAGTAGCTTTAGAAATATTTTCTTTAGAAGTCAGATGGTATTCTCTAGCTTATATATTTGGAATCATTATAGGTTGGATACTCGCTAAAAAACTATTTATCCAAAACATAGAAGTTAGAAATAAATTTGATGATTATTTAACTTATTTAATTATAGGCATAATTGTAGGAGGCAGACTTGGTTATGTACTCATTTATAATTTAAGTTTTTATTTAAATAATCCATTAGATATATTTAAAATTTGGCAGGGCGGAATGTCTTTCCATGGTGGCTTAGTGGGAGTTATTTTAGCGTCTATATTTTTTGCTAAAAAAAATAATCAGAACCCATTTTTATACATGGATATTGTCGCCTTAGTGGCTCCAGTTGGATTATTTTTTGGACGAATAGCAAACTTTATAAATTCAGAATTATATGGAACTATAACTAATGTACCCTGGGCAGTAACATTTATTCAAGTAGATAATCTTCCTAGACATCCCTCACAATTATACGAAGCGCTATTAGAAGGTTTATTTCTATTTTTATTATTAATTTATTTTAGAAATAAATTTTCAAAAAAACCTGGAGTAATTTCAGGATTATTTTTAATAATTTACTCAATCTTTAGATTTATTATTGAATATTATAGAGTACCAGATGAACAGTTAGGTTATATATTTTTAAACTTAACAATGGGGCAAGTAGTAAGTTTAATATTTATACTATCTGGAGTAATTTTAATTTATTTGAAAAATGAAACTCGCTAAGACAAATAATTTACCATTAGATCAATTTATAAATTTCGCTCTTTACGATAAAGATAAAGGTTATTACATGAAAAAGAATCCTTTTGGTAAAGATGGAGACTTTATCACTGCTCCTAATATCACAAGATTATTTTCAGAAATAATTGCAGTTTGGACAATTACTTTTTGGAAAAGTATGGGTTCTCCAAAAAAATTCAATTTAGTTGAACTTGGAGCTGGAAATGGCGAAATGATGAAAGTCATAGATGAGACACTCATAAATTTTTCCGATTGTTACAATGCCTGTAGTTTTGTAATTCATGAAAAAAGTGATTTTTTGATAAATGAACAAAAAAAAAATTTAAATTCTAATAAATTTTCATGGTTAAAAAACATTAAGAAAATAAACTCTACACCAACAATTTTTTTAGCTAATGAATTCTTTGATGCCATACCAATCAAACAATTTTTTAAAAAAAAAGATGGTTGGTTTGAAAGATTTGTCACTTTGAAAGATCCAAAAAAAGCAGAGTTTAGGGAAGAAAAAATTGATATAGGAAAAATTGAAAAACATCTTAATTTTGAAATATCAAAAAATCAGAACATTGTAGAATATTCACCAGACACATTTGAATATCTAAGAACAATTTGCGATTTAATACAAAAAAATGATGGAGGAATTTTGATTATTGATTATGGATATGCAGACAGCAAAATGCATGAAACTCTTCAGGCAGTAAATAATCACAAAAATTCTAACGTTTTAGAAAATATTGGGGACTCTGATATTACTTACAATATAAACTTTCATTCTTTTGAAAAATTTATAAATCAGTTTAAAGAGGTTAATTCAATTTTTACAAATCAAAAAAGATTTTTAACAAGTATGGGTATTCTTCAAAGAGCAGAAATAATCAGCAAAAATATAGCGTTTTCTAAAAAAGCAGATTTATTTTATCGGGTAAGACGTTTGATAGATGAAAAGCAAATGGGTGAGTTGTTCAAAGTCATGCTTATAAAAAATAAGAAAAATAATTTTAGAACAGGTTTTCAAAATTGATAAAATCAAAAAAACTCTCAAAAATTAAAACTATAAAACATGGTTTCTTTAACAAAACTGGTGGTAAATCAAAAAAAATTTATAAAAGTTTAAATTGTGGTCCTGGTTCTAAAGACAATCCATTAAATGTTAAAAAAAATTTAGAAATAGTTAAAAAGAAAATAAAAAGTGCTGCTAAAAGTATTTTTTTACTTAATCAGTTACATAGTAATAAGTTTGTTTATATTGATAAGAAAAATAAAATTAAATCAAAACCAAAAGCTGATGCAGTAATTACAAATCAAAAAAATTTACCTGTTGGTGTTCTAACTGCTGACTGTGTACCAGTTTTAATTTGTGATGAAAGAGCGAAATTAGTGGCAGCAATTCATGCTGGTTGGAAAGGTGCATACAAAGATATAATTACCAAGGTAATCCAATTTATGATCAAAAAAGGATCAAGTCCTATAAACATAACTGCAGCTATCGGACCTGCTATCTCAGCTAAAAATTATGAAGTCAAAGAAGATTTTAAAAGAAAATTTATTAAAAAAGATAAAAAAAATAATAAATTTTTTAAAATTAAGTACAAAAACCTTTATTTTGATTTACCTAAGTATGTAAAATCTTGTCTTTTAAAGAATAAAATAAAAAATGTTGAAACTATAAATATTGATACATTTGATGTTAAAAATAATTTTTTTAGCGCGAGAAGAGCTTTGAGATTAAATCATGATGATTATGGTAGAAATATTTCAATAATTATGCTTAATTAGCCTTTTTTAATGAAATTATTATCTGGCAATAGCAATAAACCATTAAGCAAGAATATTGCTAGATTTTTAAAATCTAAATTAGTCAATTCTAGCATTAGAAATTTTTCTGATGGAGAAATTTATGTGGAAATTAACGAAAATATTAGAGGGAATAGTATTTTTTTAATTCAATCTGTTTCATCTCCTGCAAATGATAACCTAATGGAACTACTATTATGTATTGATGCACTTAAAAGATCCTCAGCAAAAAATATTACTGCTGTTATACCTTACTTTGGTTATGCTAGACAAGATAGAAAAGTTGCACCAAGAACATCCATATCAGCTAAGCTTGTCTCAAATCTAATCACTAAAGCAGGCGCGGATAGAGTTGTAACTGTTGATTTACATGCTGGTCAAATTCAAGGATTTTTTGATATTCCAGTAGACAACTTATTTGCAACACCTATTTTTGCAAGGCATGTTAAAAAAATGATAAAAAGTAAAAACCTAATTTGTGTAGCTCCAGATGTGGGTGGTACTGAAAGGGCGAGAGCACTTGGAAAAATTTTAAATGTTGGATTGGCTATTGTTGATAAAAGAAGACCAAAACCAGGACAATCTCAAGTAATGAATATTATTGGAGATGTGAAAGGAAAAACTTGTATTCTCGTTGATGATATCATCGATTCTGGAGGAACAATAGTAAATGCAGCCAAAGCACTTAAAGATAGAGGTGCTAAAGAGGTATATGTTTATATAACTCACGGAGTACTTAGTGGTGAAGCTGTAAAAAAAATAAAAAAATCAGTAATTAAAAATTTAGTAATTACTGATACAATTGATAATATCAGTAGAGTTAAAGGTGTAAAAAACATTGAAGTTTTGTCAATTTCAAGTCTGATGGGTGAAGCTATTAAAAGAATATCAAATTCAACCTCTGTATCTGATTTATTCAAATAAATACCTTGAGTTATTAAGGAACTTGAGCTAAAACCCTTTGTTTTTATGAATTCATTAAATGCTAATATCAGAAATACTAAGACTAAGGGTGAACTAAATTCACTGAGGAATAATGGTAACGTGCCTGCTATCATTTATGGTGGTGAGGCTCAAAACGAGAAAATTTCTATCTCAAAAAAAATACTTAAATCTTTAATTGATAATGAAAACTTTTTATCAAGCATCATAACTTTAAATATTGATGGTAAAACTCAAAAAGTTCTTCCAAGAGAAATAAAATATGACATTATTTCAGATGAACCAATTCATGTAGACTTTTTAAGAATTGTTGCAGGAATAAAAGTCACAATTGAAGTGCCAGTAAAATTTTTAAATCACGAGAAATCTCCTGGTTTAAAAAGAGGCGGTGTTTTAAATATAGTCAGAAGAAAAGTCGAACTAAAATGTCCAAGCGAAAAAATACCTGAGAATCTAGTTATAGATCTTGATGGTGTTGATATTGGAGAAAGCTTTAAAATTTCTTCTATAAATCTTGATAGTGAAGTTGCACCTACTATTCAAGGAAGAGACTTCGTAATTGCAACACTTGCAGCTCCAACTGTTATGAAAGAACCTGAAAAACCAGCAGAAGCTGAAGGAGCTGAAGGAGAAGGAGCTGAAGGTGCTGAAGCAGCAGCGGCGGAAGGTGGAGATAAACCAGCAGCTGAAGGTGATAAGAAAGAAGGTGAAGATAAAAAACCCTCTGAAGAGAAAAAATAAGTTATTTAAATTTGAATTTTATCCTCCAATATTAATATTTTATGCTTCTACTTGTAGGATTAGGCAATCCAACCCCAGACAGTGAAAATAATAGGCACAATATTGGTTTCAAAATTATAGATGCAATAAATAAAAAATTTAGACTTTCAAAACAAAAACCAAAATTCAAAGGACTTCTTACAACTGGTAACGTAGGAGACCAAAAAGTCTACGCTATTAAACCTTTAACATTTATGAATAATTCTGGAATTTGTATTAGAGAATTAATTGAATATTTCAAAATAGATGCTGAGGATATTATCGTTTTCCATGACGATTTAGATGTAGAGTTTGGAAAGATAAAAGCAAAGTTTGGTGGATCTGACGCAGGACATAATGGAATTGCATCGATAGACAAATTTATTGGAAAAAATTACTCAAGAGTTCGAATAGGAATAGGTAAACCAAAAGACAAAATGGAAGTAAGTGATTTTGTTCTTCAGAATTTTGATGAAGATGAAATGATAGGATTGGAAAAAATTACTAACAATATCACAGATTCTATTTCAATACTTATAGACAAAAAATTAGATTTATTCTCTAGTACTATAAATAATAAATAATGAGTTTTAAATGTGGAATTGTTGGTTTACCTAATGTGGGTAAATCTACACTTTTCAATGCTCTCACAAACTCTAGTAAAGCTCAAGCTGCAAACTTTCCATTTTGTACAATAGATCCCAATGTGGGTGTAGTCCCCGTGCCAGATGAAAGATTAAATAAATTATCAGAAGTTTCAAAATCAAAAAAAACCATAAATACAACTATTTCATTTGTTGATATAGCTGGTCTTGTAAAAGGCGCATCTAAAGGTGAGGGATTAGGTAACAAATTTCTATCTCACATAAGAGAAGTCGATGCAGTTATTCATATGATTAGATGCTTTGACTCAGACGATATTCAAAATGTTAATCCTGATGTTGACCCAATAAGAGATCTTGAGATTATAGAAACTGAGATGATGCTAGCTGACCTAGAGTCTATTCAAAAAAGGCTTGAAAAAAATAATAAGAAAAATGTTGACGAAGATCAGCTTAAGATTTTACAGATTGCATTAGACTGCATCAATAATGATAAAGATATATCAATATTAAAATCTCAATTTGATACAAAACAACTTAATCAAAGTGGCCTTTTATCAATAAAACCAAAGATTTTTGTTTGCAATGTAGACGAGCGAAGCGTGCAGGATGGAAATAAATATACTAAAAACTTTATTGAAAAATTCGGAAAAGATAACACTCTTATTGTTTCTGCAGATATAGAAAACCAAATAAATGAATTGGCAGAAGATGAAAAAAAAAATTATATGGACATGATTGGTTTAAAAGATACAGGTCTAAGTATGTTAATTCAAAAGGGCTATAAAATATTAGAACTTGATACGTACTTTACTTCTGGACCTGAAGAAACAAGGGCTTGGACTATACAAAAAAACTGTACTGCTCCTAAAGCTGCTGGAGAAATTCATACTGATTTTGAAAAAGGTTTTATTAGAGCTGAAACTATATCTTATGAAGATTTCGTTGCTAATGATGGATGGGTAAATTCTAAAGCTAATGGAAAAATGAGATTAGAGGGTAAGGATTATATTGTAAAAGATGGAGACGTACTAAACTTCAGATTCAACACGTGACCATATTTTTTTCATACTGAAATAAACCAGAATTGTGAGAATAATCAAATATACGATTGCTTTAAAGCCCATTTGATGTCTAGCTTCTAAGTGAGGTTCAGCAGACCACATTAAAAAAGTCGTTACATCTTTTGACATTTGTTCTACTGTTGCATTTGTTCCATCACCATACTCAACTAATCCATCCGATAATGGAGCTGACATTCTAATTTTATTACCATACATATATTTGTTGTAATAAACTCCATCATCTAAAGACACATTGCTAGGAGCCTCTTCATATCCCTGTAATAAGGAATAAATATAGTCAACACCGCCACCTCTTGCTTTAACCAAAACAGACATGTCAGGAGGGTATGCGCCACCATTTGCAGCTTGAGCTGCTTTTACATTATCATATGGCATTACAAATTTATCAGATAATTTTCCTGGTCTTGTAAACATCTCCCCATCAGAATTTGGACCATCAGTTACTTCAAAAGAGGCTGCTATAGCTTTAGCTTGAGCTTCTGAGAATTCTGGCCCACCTGGCTCTGCTAAATTTCTATAACTTAAATATTTCATCGAATGACAAGAGGCACATACTTCGGTATAAACTTGATAACCTCTTTGAAGAGAAGCTCTATCAAATTTTCCAAATAAACCCTTAAAACTCCAATCAGTTTTTAGATATTCTACTTTTTCAGCAGCAACAGAATATGAATTTGAGGCAATAATTAAGATAATTATAGAAAATAATTTAAATAAATTTTTCACCCTATTCTATTTTACTTTCTTTATTTCTGGCTGCCGCTAAATTTGGTGAACCACCTAGAACTGGTTCGGTAATACTTAAAGGCACTGGTAAAGTTTTTTCTTTAAACCCTAAAACAGGAAGAATAACTAAAAAATGTAAAAAGTAATACGCAGTAGCAACTCTTGCTATCAGCAAATAAAGTCCTTCAGCCGGCATCGCACCCACATAACCAAGTATCAAAACATCTGCAACAAGTATCCAGTAAAATTGTTTATATAAAGGTCTAAATACTGCTGATCTTATTTTTGAGGTATCTAACCAAGGTAAAACTGCTAAGATTAATATTGCAGATAACATAGCCACAACTCCTAGCAATTTATCAGGGACTGATCTTAATATTGCATAAAAAGGTAATAGATACCACTCAGGAACAATATGTGCAGGTGTTACCATTGGGTTAGCTTCTATATAATTATCTGCATGTCCTAAAATATTTGGTGCATAAAATACAAAGAAAGCAAACACAATCATAAACATTAGTAAAGCAAAACCATCTTTAATTACGATGTAAGGATGAAAAGGTACAGTGTCTTTAGATGGTTTTTTTATATCTATTCCTACTGGATTATTGTTACCAGGAACATGTAAAGCCCATATATGTAAAACAACTAATCCTAAAATTAAAAATGGAATTAAGTAATGCAAAGTAAAAAATCTTGTTAATGTAGGGTTGTCAACTGAATAACCACCCCACAACCAAGTAACTATTCCCTCTCCTACCAGAGGAATAGCGCTAAATAAATTTGTAATAACTGTTGCTCCCCAAAAACTCATTTGACCCCATGGCAACACATAACCCATAAATGCTGCAGCCATCATTAATAAATAAATTATTATCCCTAAAATCCATATTATTTCTCTAGGAGATTTATAAGAACCGTAAAATAATGATCTAAATATATGAATATACACTGCTAGAAAAAACATTGAAGCGCCGTTTGCATGAATATATCTAATTAACCATCCATAGTTAACGTCACGCATGATGTGCTCTACACTTTCAAAAGCCATATCAGCATGAGCAATATAATGCATTGCAAGAGTTAGTCCTGTTACAATTTGAGTGATTAAACAAAAAGTTAAAATTCCACCAAAAGTCCACCAATAATTTAAATTTTTAGGAGTTGGATAATCTGTTAAATGATTTGCAAGGGTTAATAGTGGCAATCGGTCATTGAACCATTGTCCTACTTTCGATTTTGGTCTGTAATCGTGATCACTCATTTTTCTTTATCCAATTTTTATTGTGTTTGCATCGACAAATTCGTATTTAGGCACTTCCATATTCCAAGGTGCTGGTCCTTTTCTTATTCTTCCAGAAGTATCATAATGAGATCCATGACATGGACAGAACCAACCATTATAATCGCCTTTATCATTTAGAGGTACACATCCAAGGTGGGTGCATACACCTAACATAACAAGCCACTCAGGGTTTTTTGCTCTATCTTCATCTTTTTCAGGATGAATTAAGTCCTCCATCTTAACAGATCTTGCCTCATCAATTTCTTCTTGAGTTCTTCTTCTTATAAATACTGGTTTCCCTCTCCACAAAACAGTCAATGTATTTCCAGGTGTTAATGAGCTTACATCAACTTCTGTACTAGCTAACGCTTTAACAGAAGCATCTGGATTCATTTGATCTATCATTGGCCATACTACTGCAGCGGCACCAACAGCTCCTACAGCTGTGGTAGCTGTGAATAAAAAGTCTCTTCTTTTTGTTTTTTTTTCAGACACTTATAGTTGCTTTTGTTATTATCTCTTTTTGATTTAAAATAGTTAATATACGAATTCATATAATATAAAATAATTATTTTACTACTGAAAGAATGACACATAAATCAACAATTTTAAGTCCGAAAATAGCTTTGTATGAGCCTGATATACCTCAGAATACTGCTGCAATCATTAGAACTTGTGCATGTTTGGGTGCTAAATTAGAAATAATTGAACCATGTGGCTTTCTATTATCAGACAAACGCTTTAAAAGAGTGGTTATGGACTATATGGACTCTAGTCAAATAGAGTTTTATCAAAGTTCTGAAAAATTTTTTGAGGCAAAGAAGAAACAGAGAGTGGTATTGATGACAACTAAGGGTTCAATAAATTATACAAAATTTAAATTTAAGCCTAATGATACTATTTTGTTTGGAAGAGAAAGCGCTGGAGTGCCTGAAAAGGTTCATAAAATAATTAAAAATCGTTTAAAAATACCAATGAATAACCAAGTAAGATCTCTTAATATTGCATCGTCAGTTGCCATTGTTTTGGCAGAAAGTTTGCGTCAAATAGAATTAATATAAAATGGATATTTCAATCAAAAAAGACCTAGCGGGTAACTGGTTTAAGCTATTACAAAATGCAATATGTGACGACATTTTAAAAATTGAAAAAAATAAAGTAAATTTTGAGTCAACTTCTTGGAAAAGAGGCAATAAAAGAGATGAAGGTGGTGGTGAATATAGAATTCTTAAAAATGGAAAAATTTTTGAAAAAGTAGGAGTAAATTTTTCAAAAGTTTATGGAAAATTTCCTAAGCAATTTCAAAAGAATATACCAGGCGCAAGTAAAGATCCTAGATTTTGGGCATCAGGGATATCAATAGTTATGCACATGCAAAATCCTCACATTCCTGCAATGCATTTTAATACCAGATTTATTTGTACCACAAAGAATTGGTTTGGCGGAGGAATGGATATAACTCCAGCAATAAAAGATAAAATAGAAAGGAAAAATTTTCATAAAATATTAAAAGCAATGTGCGATAGACATAATAAAAATTATTATAAAAAATACAAAAAGTGGTGTGATGAATATTTTTATCTACCTCACAGAAAAGAAGCAAGAGGTATAGGTGGAATCTTTTTTGACTATAAAAATGATAATTTTGAAAATGACTTTAAGTTTGTAAGAGATGTTGGTGTTACATTTCAAATGCTATTTAATGAAATAATTAAAAAAAAAATAAAAAAAAAATGGATTTTAAAAGATAAAGAGTCTCAGTATATTAAAAGAGGACGATACGCAGAATTTAATTTGCTCTATGATAGAGGAACAAAATTTGGGCTACAAACTGGTGGTAATGTTGAAGGAATTTTGATGTCATTACCTCCGATTGCAAAATGGAAATAAAAAAATGGATAAAGAGCCAATAACATTAAACGGATTAAATAAATTAAAAGAAGAATTAGTTTTTTTAAAAGAAAAAAAAAGACCTGAGATAGTAGCTGCAATTGCTGAAGCGAGATCCCATGGAGACCTTAAAGAAAATGCTGAATATCATGCAGCTAAAGAAGAACAATCTCATAACGAGGGAAGAATTACAGAAATTAACGATATTATTGCAAGAGCAAATGTTATTGACGTCACAAAACTAAACAATGAAGGAAAAGTAATTTTTGGATCTACAGTTTATTTAGAAGATTTAGACACTGGTGAAAAAATTAATTATAAAATTGTTGGAAGAGATGAGGCAGATTTAAAACAAAAACTAATTTTCTTTCAATCACCAATTGGCAAAGGTTTGATTGGAAAAAATAAAAGTGATTTAGTTGAAATAAATACACCCTCTGGTGTAAAAAATTTTGAAATTAAAGACGTTAAATATATTTAACTTTTAATTATTTGTTGTACTTGCTTATCTGAAATTTGAAATCCGTTTTGAACCCAGGTTTCCTCTATTTTTTTTAATTTATTACCTAAAGTTTTACCCTCGGGAATTTGAAATTTAGACATTAGTAAATCAGCTCCTACTGGCAAAGTTGGAATTACTTTATGTTCATATGTATCTAATAGTTTGATTAATTTTTTCTCTACTTTGTTTGAGGTAAAAATTTTAAAATTAATTATATCTATTACAGCTTGTCGCCCATTGAAATAAAAAAATTTATTCAAGTTTTTCTCTGTAAAGTTGTTTAGAGTCATGTTTTCTCTATAAAAAAGATCTATCAATTTTAATCTTTTCTTATCTTTTTTAGATATTTTGAATTTGTAGATAAAATAATCAGTATTATCAGTTCCATCAATCACTAAAAGTGCAATTAAGAATATAAAGTCAATTTTTAAAAAATTCTCTGCAGTATAAGAATTTTGTTTTTTAAAATTTTGAATATTTTTTAATTGAGGAAAAATTATTTCTATTAGTTCTAAACTTTCTTTATCTTTAAACAGTTTTAAAAATCCATTTGAACTCGTTATTTTTTTTAGTTCATCGATTAATCTTTCAGATGATATATTTGAAATTCCATCAATATTTTTTTTTATTTTTTTTATAATTTCTGACTGGTGTTTATGATTTGAGTAATTTAAATAAAATCTTAAATACCTTAAAATACGTAAATAATCCTCTTGAATTCTTTTTTCCGCATTACCAATAAAATTAATATAACCCTCCTCTAAATCTTTTTTACCATTAAATGGATCAAATAAATTACCATCACCATCTGCATAAATTGAATTGATAGTAAAATCTCTTCTAGAGGCATCTTCCTTCCAATCTAAAGAGAATTCTACTTCAGCATGCCTTCCATCAGTTGAGACGTCTTTCCTTAAAGAAGTAATTTCATATTTATATTCGTCAATTATTGCGGTTATAGTTCCGTGTTCAATTCCTGTTTTGTAATAACTTATTTGTTTGTTTTTAAGAGCCTCACAAACTTCCGAGGGAGTTAAATTTGTTGCTAGGTCAATATCATCAACGTTTTCTTTTTTTATCACTTTTCTTACACACCCACCCACATATCTGATTTCACTTTTCTCTGAAAAATTATTAATTGCTTCAAAAATTTTATTTGCGGGTGTTGTCAAAGTAATTTGTTTTAAATTTTTACTGATATAATCAAGATTTTTTGATCGGGAAAAAAATTTATCTAAAAAATTTTTCATAAATGGCTGGGGCGCTAGGATTCGAACCTAGGATGCAGGTACCAAAAACCCGTGCCTTACCGCTTGGCTACGCCCCAATACTAGCTTCCTATAACATAAAAATATAAAATTCATATAGTTTTTGCTGTAACACACCAATAATTTTTATATTTTCTTTTAAATTTAGCTTTTGCCAACTTACAACTCTTTAATGAATTATAATAGGCAACAATTGTTGATCCTGAACCAGTCATTCTTACAAATAATGGATTATTTATACTTTCTAAGAACAACTTTATTTTTTTAAGTTTTGGATATTTTTTGAGTGCTATTGTTTCAAGGGCATTTTGTTGATCAATCAAATATTTTACTCCAAACATGTTTTTTTTAGGTTTGTTATATTTTGATTTTGTATACTTTCGAACAGCTGAGTATATTTTTTTAGTTGAGCACCCAAAATCAGGCTTTACTAAAGTAGAGTAATATTTTGGAGTATTATCAATCTTTTTTATTCTACCACCAGATGACAACACACAGCTGGATGAGATGGTTCCCAGAATAACATCGGAACCAACCAAGTCACAAATACTTCGAGTTTTTTGATAATTAAGATTAATAATTTTTTTTTTAACCAGATAATTAAACACACTAGCTGCATTCATTGATCCACCACCCAACCCAGCTTCTTGAGGGATTAATTTTTTAATTTTAACTTTGAATTTTTTATTTTTTAATAAATTTTCTTTATCTAGTATTTGAAATAATTTTTGAACAGTATTTTTTTTTCCAATGTTTTTAGAAAACTTTCCATAAAAAGAAATATGGTGTTTTTTTCCATTATGCTGATTTATCGAAATAACATCATGTAAATCAATAAAACCAATTATACTTTCAATTTTATGAAAAACCTTTTTTTTTCCAGTGATATTTAGTGCTAAATTTAACTTTGCATTAGATTTAATTTTATTATTTTTCATTTAAGAATTTTTAAGACCCTCAATTACTTTAATATTAATTTTTTCTCGCATATCATCTTCGGTATCATCAAAAGTTAATACGTTGTTCCAAAAATATCTCGCTTGAATTTTTCTATTTAATTTCCATAAAATGTCTCCATAATGATCATTCACGATTGGGTCATCTGGCATTAACTCTACAGCTCTTTTTAAATACTTTTCTGCTTCTAGATAATCCTCTATTAAAAAATACGCCCATCCAATTGAATCAATAATATATGGATCATTACTTTTTAAATCATATGCTGTTTTCAACATATCCATTGCTTCATTAATTTTATAATCACGCTCTAACCAGGAGTAAGCAAGGTAATTCAAAATATATGCATCACTAGGATCAATTTTAAGCGCATACAATAAATCTTCATCTGATTTTTCATAATTGCCCATTCTTTCATAGCTACCGCCTCTACGATACAATACATCTGATTTAATAAGTGAATTGTCATCCAGTGTTAAAATAATTTCTGTATAACGATCTATTGCCTTTTCATAATTTTTAGAATTTTTATATAAGTTGGCTAAATCAAAAATCATTTTTATATTTGGATTTTCAATTTTATTAAATTTTGTATCTATGTATTTAATTCCATTTTCATAATCCTGCTCTTGAATTATTATTTGAGCTTCTTTTTTTAATCTAAACCAATAATAAAATTCATCTTCTTTTTTAAAGTTTTTTAAGATCCTTTGTACTTTATCAAATTCATCATTAAGATAAAAATTTTCTGCAACCAATGACAGATTAAATTCAAACTTAGGATTTAAATAATTTGACAAATTTAAGTAAAAATTTGATTTCTCAAAATTATCCTGAGAAGAATAAAGATTAGAGATTAAAAATAAAAACTCACTTACAAGATCATTATGATCTTTGCATGAAAAAATTTTTCCAAAATCATCAAATTTTTCTTTGTCTACCCAACTTTTACTTTGTGAAAGTAAAAGTGTTGAATTTATATAATCAATTTGTTCAACAACTAATCTTGCTTCATTTAATTTATTGTTATCAATTAAATAATTAAGATAAAAGAAAATATATCTTGAATAGTCGCCTTGTTGATTATTTATTAAATTAAGAAAAAAAGATGAAGTTCTTTTATCTTCAATATAACATCTTTGGAATGTCTCGGCTACAAGAGACAGGTTTCCAAAATTTTTTTTGTTATCTAATATTTTTTTATTTTTAAATGTATAAATGTACTGTTTTAGAGTTTCAAATATAACTAGGTTTATCCTATCTTCATCTTGAAATTTTAAACTTTGTGTTAAAAATTCATCAGCTTTTTTAAAATTATTTTTCTTCAAACTGTCAATTATTAAAATTATATAAGCATCATAAAAATCTGAATTAGATTTGTTTACGTTGTTATTTAATACATTAATTGCTTGAGGTACTTTGTTATCTAAAACTAATGAGTTAACATATCTTTTTAAATAACTGTCATGTTTGTTAATTAATACTTTAGTTAAGTTAAAAAATTTTAAAGCTTCAGAATTATCTCGATTTTCAAATGCAACAATTCCAGAAAAATAATTTGATAAATCTCTTGAGTTGAAATCATTAAAAGTAGCACTTTTAGAATGCAAAGGTGTCTGATAAGATATAAATATTAATAGTACTAATTTTAGAAATTTTAGGAACATGTGACCATACTATGACTAAAAAAGTGATAAATCAAAATACCAAATTAAACCAAGAACTAATTAATACTATTGAGCCAAAATTTATATTCGCTGATAAGCCAATAAATAGATTTAATATTTTAGAAACGAAAAATGGCACTCTGCAAACTAATAAAGAAGAATTACTAAAAAATTTAAAAGATCAAATAAATTCAATTGAAAATTGTAAATTGAAAGAAAATTCAAACAAAATTATTTTAGGTGAGGGAAATATAAATAGCCCTTTAATGTTAATTGGAGAGACTCCTGGGGCTGAAGAAGAAAAGTTGGGTGTCCCATTTAGAGGTGAAGTTGGCGAACTTCTTAACAAAATGCTCATAGCCATCAATATTAAGAGGCAAAATATTTACACTAGTTACGCAATCAATTTTAGACTACCTGATGATAGAAAACCAACCTCAACCGAGATTAAAAGGTACTCGGTATTTTTAAAAGAGCATATATCAATTATAAACCCAAAGATTATCGTTTTAATGGGTAGTTCAGCAATGGAGGCTATAACAGGAATAAGCGAAAAAATCACTGCTGAAAGAGGACATTGGAAGGAAGTGATATTAAAAAACAAAACATTCCCTTTAATGATAACTTTTAATCCATCTTATCTCATCCGTTTTCCAGAAAATAAAAAATACTCATGGGAAGATTTAAAGAAAATTAGAGATAAGATTAAAGACCTGAAGTTAAAAATTTGATGAAGATAATTGCAGGGGTTGATGAAGTTGGTAGAGGAAGTTTAATTGGACCTGTGTATGCTTCAGCAGTAATTTTAAAAAAATCAATTAATCAAAAGTTATTAAAAGATTCAAAATCATTAAGTAAAAAAGATAGAGAGTATCTGTGTACATATATAAAAAAAAATTCTACTTGGTCCATAGGCAAAGCTTCTGTCAAAGAAATAGAAAAGCTGAATATACTTCAAGCAAGTTTACTGGCTATGAAAAGAGCCATCAAAAAACTTAAGAGAAAACCAACACACGTTCTGATAGATGGAAACAAAACTCCAGAGTTAAAAAATTATAATTTAAAATCAGTTATTAAAGGAGATAAAAAAATCCCCTCTATTTCGGCAGCTTCTATAATTGCAAAAGTATCAAGAGATAAGTTTATAACCACTTTATCAAAAAAAAATAAAGGCTATGATTGGGATAAAAACTTTGGGTACGGAACAAAACAGCACTTAAAAGCTTTGAAAAAATTAGGTATTACTAAACATCATAGAAAAACTTTTTCACCTATATCTAAAATAAATTAACACTACATCTAGTTACCTTCTAATTTAGAAACACTAATCGAATCCAAATTTTTCAATCTCAGGTTGACCGAAGAATCCATTTGGAGTCTAATTAATTTTTACAAATGAAAACTGATTTCAAAAATAAAATAATTAATGGAGATAGTCTCGAAGAATTAAATAAAATTCCACGTGAAACTTTTGATTTAATTTTTGCTGATCCTCCTTACAACTTGCAATTAAAAAGTGAATTAACTAGACCAGATAGATCAAAAGTTAGTGCGGTAAATGATAAGTGGGATCAATTTGAAAATTTTAAAAAATATGATGATTTCACTTATGAATGGCTTAGTGAATGTAAAAGAATTTTAAAAAAAGATGGAGCAATTTGGGTTATAGGAAGCTACCATAATATTTTTAGAGTTGGCACGGCAATCCAAAATTTAGGTTTCTGGATTTTAAATGATGTTATTTGGAATAAAAATAATCCAATGCCAAACTTTAGAGGAACACGTTTTACTAACGCTCATGAAACTTTAATATGGGCTTCTAAAAGTGAAAAATCAAAATACACATTCAATTATCAATCTTTAAAATGCTTAAATGATGATTTGCAAATGAGATCTAATTGGAATCTTCCAATATGCAATGGTTCTGAAAGACTTAAAAAGGATGGAAAAAAAATTCACTCCACACAAAAACCAGAAGCACTATTACATAGAATTTTACTAGCTACATCTAATAAAAATGACCTCATACTTGATCCTTTTTTAGGATCAGGAACAACAGCTACAGTAGCAAAAAAACTAGGAAGAAATTATTTTGGAATAGAAATGGAAAAAAATTATTTTAAAGCTGCTGAGCAACGAATAAAAGCTACAAAGCCTATTGAGGACGACTTATTAGATACGCTAAAAAATAATAGATCAAAACCAAGAATTCCTTTTGGTTCATTAGTTGAGCTTGGAATAATTAAACCTGGAACTAATATTTTTGATAATAAGAAAAAAATAACAGCCAGAATTATGGCCGATGGTAGTATAAAACATAATCAAGCAGAGGGTTCTATACACAAAGTTGCGGCTACTATTTTAGGGGCTGAAAGTTGCAATGGATGGACTTTTTGGCATTGTGATATAAATGGACGAACTTATCCTATTGATTATCTAAGACAAAGATTAATTTCTAAAAATTAACTTTTATAAATTTTACCCAAATAACTTTCTAAAAATTTTTTATTTTTAGTTAAAATTTTTAAAAAAATATTTCTAAATATGATCATAATTGGATTTGATATATGGAATGCAAATTGATTGAAATTAGATCTACTGTTAATCATTTTTACTCTCTTTAATCTGATATCATAAAAATTATTATTATTAATTAAGCATTCATATAATTCATTAGCACCCTCAATTGATTGGGAAGCTCCCTGCGCAAATGAAGGTGAAAAAGCAAAAAATGCATCTCCTACAAGAAATATATTTTTTGGAGGATTATATAAATTTTTACTTACAAATATTGGAAATAATTTAATATTTTGAAGACTTTCCAAAAAACTTTGAGAAACTTTTTTAGATAATTTAAATTTAATTTTTTTTATAAAAGAACTCTCAGTAAAAAGATTGTAATTCTCTTGCTCATTTGAATTTAATTTATGTTTTAATATGCCAATAAAATTTAAATTTTTATCATTATTAATTGGATAAACAACATAATGAAAATTTGGTCCTAAAAACAAAGAAATATTTTCTTCATTTATATTTTGTAGATTTTCTCTCGATATACTGCCCCTAATAGCAATCGTATCATTGTAAATTGGTTTTGATTTATTGTTTGAAATTAATAACTTCCCCTTAGAAAACACACCGTCTGAAATAATTAAGTAATCGCAACTAATTTTATTTTTATCAAATATTAATTTTATTGAATCTTTATCATAATCAATCTGTTCAATACTGTGATTATATTTAATTATATCCTCGTTTATTTGTTCTTTTAAAAATTGAAGTAGTTTTGATCTTTTCAATGTTGTGTATTTATAATCTTCAGAATTAAATTTTGAAATATCTAAGTCACAAATTTTTTTTGAATTTTTAATTTCATAAAAATCGATTTTTTTTGGATTAAATTTTTCTTCTTCAATGAGAGAGGCGAAACCTATTTTATTTAAAAGTTTTACGCTATTTACTGACAACTGAATTCCATAACCTTCTTCCATTTCTATTGAATTCCTTTTTTCATATATCGTAACCTGATAATCCTTATGATCTTTAAATAAATTGGCAATATACAAACCAGAAATTCCAGCACCAATTATTGCTATTTTTTTCATTTATGACTTTCTAAAAATTTTACTATCTTTTTTGTAAATGTTGGCAGTGTATAATTTTGAAGCTTTGTTGGATCAATCCAAAAATTATTTTTATTTAAATTATATTTATTTTTAAATTCAATTTTAATATTCATGCTCATGTTAGACATTTTAAAATTCAAATCTTTATCAAAGTTTTTAGGATTATTTACTTCCTCCATCGGGAAGATATTAAAATTTTTCAAAAAATTAAATTTATTATTTTTGATTAATAAATAATGATTATTTTTTTTATAAACATTTAGCTTGTAAAAAGTTACCTTATCTTTTTTTTTAAATTTTACTAAATCAAAATTTTTATTTTTAAATGATTTGCATTTTTTTACTAATGGACAGTTCTTACAATTAGGACTAACAGGTTTACAAATTAGTGCTCCTAATTCCATTAAAGCTTGAGCATAATCACTAGACCTTTTGATAGATTTTCCAAAAATTTTTTTCTTCTCATGTAAATTTTTTTTTTTAATTTGATCTTGTTTTTTTAAAAATAAGTATCTCTTTAATACTCTTTCAATATTACCATCTAGAGGAATTATTGGTTCATTGAATGCAATTGCAGAAATTGCACTTGCTGTATAATCTCCAATTCCTGGAAGAGACTTTAAATCTATAAAATTTCTAGGTATTTTTTTATTAAAATTTTTAACAACTATTTGAGCTGTTTTTTTTAAATTTCTTACTCTTGAATAGTATCCAAGACCCTCCCAAAGTTTAATTAATTTTCTATCATCATATTTAGATAATTTTTCAATTGTAGGAATATTTTTTATAAATCTGTTAAAGTAAGGTATTACTGTTGCAACCTGGGTTTGCTGCAACATAAATTCACTTACCAAAGTGTAGTATTGCTTTTTTGTTTGAGAAACATTCTTTCTCCAAGGTAAAGATCTTTTATTTAAATCATACCAATTAAGAATATTATTTGTTATTATTGGATCTTTCATATGCAATCTAAAAATAATACTAAGCAGAGAAACGCTAGCATTCAAGGATTAAGATCTTTCAAAGACACTTTGCCAAAAAATGTCAAAAAAATAATTAATAAAAAAGGTCATGTATATTCAGAAACACTGAGTAATTGGAAATATTTAGTTGGAAGTGAATTGTTTAAAATTTGCTATCCAAAAACATTTAAAAACTCAAATAAATTTGGAGTTAGTACCTTAGTAGTTATGGTTAAGCGAGGACATGAAGTTGACGTAGAATATTCGAAGAAAGATATTTTAAATAAAATGAATAACTTTTTTGGCTATTCCGTTGTTGAAAAGCTTAAATTTATAAGTTTTGATGATGAACATGAAATGACGGGCTCGAGTGAAACAAAAGTTAAAAATGTGGCAATTAGTAAATATCAAGATAAGATTAAAGGTGTTAAAAACGAAAAGATTAAAAAATCATTAACAGAATTAACCAGGGTTTTTAGAGAGAAATGAAAAAAATTATATTTTTAATATTAATATTTTTTACTACAGTCTTAAATGTACAAGCTGAGGAAATTAAAAGAATAACTGTTGGGAACAAAGATGCAAAAATAACTATTATAGCTTTTGAATCATTAACTTGTAGTCATTGTGCAAATTTTCATAAAAATGTTTATCCTCAATTAAAGGAGGAGTATCTTGATACTGGACTCGCTAAAATAGAATTTAGACATTTTCCATTAGACATAGCCGCCTTTAATGCATCTAAAGTTTCTCAGTGTAAGAATGATGGAAATTCAGACATCCTTGAAAGTTTATATGCTAATCAACAAAAATGGGTAAAGGGAAGTTCAATCCAGGAGGCAAATAAAAATCTACAAAAATTTTTAAAAAGTGAGGGATTTAGTATTGATTTTGATACTTGTATAAACAATAAGGAAATTGAAGATTTTGTATTAAACGATCGAATCGATGGAGCAAAGAACTTCAAAGTAAACGCAACTCCTACGATAATTATTAACGACGAAAAATTCGAAAAAACTCTAAATTATAAAAATTTAAAAAAAGCTCTAGAAAAACTGATATAAGTTAGTGCATGGAGTTTAAAAAAATCCAATTAAACGGATTTAAATCTTTTGCTGAAAAAACCAACTTCTTAATTGAGGATGGTCTTACGGGTATAGTCGGTCCTAACGGCTGTGGAAAATCAAACATTGTAGAGTCTTTAAGATGGGTAATGGGAGAGACCTCGGCAAAAAGTATGCGTGGATCTGGTATGGAGGATGTTATATTTTCAGGAACATCTAATAAAGCATCAAAAAATATTGCAGAAGTATGTATTGAAGTTGAAAACAAAGATAAAGAAGGCCCAATCCAATACCGTGAGTTGGAACAAATACAAGTTAGAAGAAAAATAGAAAAAGATAAAGGATCTAAATTTTACATTAACGATAAAGAAGTAAGGGCAAGAGATGCGCAAATGTTTTTTGCAGATCTTTCGACTGGTGCACACTCTCCATCTATGATTAGCCAAGGAAGAATAGGTGCATTAGTAACTGCGAAACCAACAGATAGAAGGGCTATTTTAGAAGAAGCTGCAGGAATATCTGGTTTACACGTTAGAAGACATGAGGCTGAATTAAGATTAGGTGCGGCTGAGAATAATTTAAAAAGAGCGGATGAACTAAGAAGACAGCAAGAAAAACAACTAGCAAATCTTCAAAAACAAGCTGAAGAGGCAACAAAATATAAACTAATTTCAGATCAAATTAAAAAAATTGAAGCAGGTTTATATTATTTAAAATTATTAGAAATTGACAAAGAAATTAGAATAGAAAATGAAATTAATACTGAGGCAGAAGGAGAAGTGGAAGGATTTAATAACAAAATATCTGAATTAGAAAATTCAATTAAAACTTTTACAGATAAAGTAAATCCATTGAGAGAGAAAAATATTGAAAATTTATCAAGGATACAAAGACTTAATTTAGAACTTCAAAGTTTAGATGAGGAAAATACAAGAATTCAAGATGAGATAGAAAGCATTAAAAAATCAATTCAAACACTTGATGATGATATCACTAGAGAAAAAGGGATTATTATAGACGCTAACTCAAATGAAAAAAGATTGAAAGAAGAAAAAACTGAATTAATTGAGACAGATTCGAAGTATTTTGAAACAGAAAAACTATCTAATGAAGAGTTAGAAAGTGCAAAAAATAAACTTAAAGAAGAACAAAAAGCTGTTGATGAAGTTGTAAACAGTTTAGCAGAAGAAACTATAAATATAAGTGTTGGTCCAATAAGAAATGTAAAAAACACTATATCAAGGGTAAAAGAATTAATAGATAGTAATGAAATAAATCAAGCAGTAACACTTCTAGATAGATGTAATATGGAGCTAGATAGTTTTTTAAATGATTTAAAAAATGAGAGATCTAGAAGTGAATTATTGGGAGTAAGTGAAAAATCAGAAAATATAAAATTACTCCAAGAAAAATATGCCGATGCATATAGTAAAAATCAATCAATTAAAAATGAATCTATAAAAAGAAATGAAAGAATTAAAACCATTGAAACGGAAATTGAAAGTTGGAAAAATTTATTAACTAACTCAGAAAAAATGGTGAATGAACTAACACAAAGAAAAGAAAAATTATCAAAACAATTAAGTGATTTAGAAAATCAACCTAGAGCACAGGCAGAAAGAAAAGGTCAAATTTCAGAAAATTTAAGAATTTCAGATAAAGAAAAAATTGATAATGAAGCGATTATAGATGAAACAGATCAAAAAATTGAAATGTTAAGAACACAATTAAATGAAATTCAAGAACAATCAATTCAAATCAGAGAAAGAAAAGCAAGCTCAGGAGCTACAATTGAAGGCCTTCAAAAAAGAAAAAATGATCTCCTTGATAGAATTAGTTCTGAGTTAAATTTGAATGAAGATAATATTTTAGAAAATTCAAATTTAAACGGAGTAGAAGAGCTTCCAAATCCAGTTGATCAAGAAGATGCTTTAGATAAGAAAAAACAAGAAAGAGAAAAATTAGGATCTGTAAATTTAAAAGCAGATGAAGAAACAAGTAAATATGAAGAAGAGATAAAAAAAATGGAACAAGATCGTGCCGATCTTGTTACCGCTATCGTAAAACTTAAAGATAGTATTAATGAACTTAATCAAAAAGGAAGAGAGAGATTGATTGAAGCTTTTGAAAAAGTTAATAGAAAATTTAATGAAGTTTATACAAAACTTTTCAATGGTGGAAATGCCAAATTAGAATTAGTGGACTCTGATGATCCACTTGAAGCAGGTTTAGAAATGTTAGTTAGTCCTCCTGGAAAAAGACTTCAATCTATAACTTTGTTATCTGGAGGTGAACAAGCATTGACTGCACTCTCTTTAATCTTTGCAGTATTTTTAACTAACCCTTCTCCTATATGTGTATTAGATGAGGTTGATGCACCACTTGACGATGCTAACGTAACAAGATTTTGTAGTTTACTTGAGGAACTAATTAAAATAACCAACACCAAATTCATAATTGTAACTCATCATGCTTTAACCATGTCAAAAATGAACAGACTATATGGGGTAACTATGCCTCAAAAAGGAATTAGTCAGCTTGTGGCTGTTGATTTACAAAAAGCAGAGAGTATGGTTGCTTAAACTATATAAATGCCAAAAGACCCTTTCAAAACTCGCTTAGAGATTGCAAAAAGCAAGATTTCAAAGAAAAATCTCTACAATAAGAAGAATGACCCCTCGCCTATAGGAACTGCATTCAAATTGAGCACAGAACTTGTTTCTGCAGTAGCTGTGGGGACAATTATTGGGTTTATTTTTGACAAGACCTTTGGTACTAAACCCTGGTTTATATTAATATTTTTTTTTGTTGGTGTAGTTGCTGGAATAACCAATGTGATTAGATCCGCAAAAAAAATGCAAAAATAAATAAGTATTATGGCAGCAAATCCTATGTCCCAATTCGACGTTTATAGAATTGGACCTGAAATTAAAGTTGGAGCATTCGATATATCATTTACGAACGCAAGTTTATTTATGATTTTAAGTACTGTATCTATTTTGTTAATCTTTAATTTAGGATCAAAAAAAAATTCAATACTACCAAACAAAATTCAATTATTAGCAGAACTTAGCTATACCTTTGTATCCAAAATGATTAGCGATACAGCTGGATCAAAAGCTAAACCATACTTTGCATTTATATTTTCTCTATTCATGTTTGTTCTATTTTGTAACATGTTTGGAATGATACCTTATACTTTCACTGTTACCAGTCATATCATTGTAACATTTGTGCTCGCAGCATTTATATTTATTGGAGTGACTGTAATTGGGTTTATTAAACATGGATTTGGGTATTTAAAATTATTCGTTCCAAGTGGAGTACCTGCAGTATTACTCCCTTTAATTGTTGTTATAGAAATTATTTCTTATTTAAGTAGACCTATAAGTTTGTCAGTTAGATTATTTGCCAATATGATGGCTGGTCATACAATGATGAAAGTTTTCGGAGGCTTCGTAATTAGCCTTGGGATTGTTGGTGGGTGGCTTCCACTAAGTTTTTCGGTTGCGTTAACTGGTTTGGAGATCTTAGTTGCTTTTCTTCAAGCTTATGTTTTTGCAATCTTAACCTGCATCTATTTAAATGATGCATTAAATTTACACCATTAATAACAGAGGAGGATATAATGGAATTAGAAGCAGCAAAAATGATCGGAGCAGGTTTGGCAGCAATTGCTTTAGCTGGAGCCGGTGTTGGTATTGGAATAATTTTTGGAAATTATTTGTCTGGTGCAATGAGAAATCCATCTGCAGCACAAAAACAATTTCCTAACTTGCTTTTAGGTTTTGCACTTGCAGAAGCTACAGGATTATTCGGATTGGTAGTTGCCTTAATCATTCTTTTTGCGTTTTAAATTAATGGTTAAAAAAATATATTTTCATTCAATATTTTTTAGCTTTTTAATTATTAAAGAAGCTTTTGCGGCTGAAAGTGGAGGTATGCCTCAATTAAATCCAGAGTTTTGGGTTTCTCAAATTTTTTGGTTAATACTTACTTTTGGAATTATGTATTTGGTTTTATCTAAACTAATACTACCAAAAATTAGTAACAACTTAGAATCGAGAAAATCTCAAATATTAGAAAATATTGAGGCTGCTGAGAAACAAAGAGAAGATAGTGATGCAAAACTAAAAGAATATGATGAAATTATATCTAAAAGCAAACTTGAGGCTAATAGTATTTTCAATCAAGCAAGAGAAAAAGCGCTAAAAGACATTGGTGCAAAAAGAGAAGTGCTTGATAAACAAATTGATAATGAAATTGCTGAGGCTGAAAAAGAAATAGATGTATTAAGAAAAAATGCACCAGATAAAATAAATAAAATTGCTATTGAGACTTCATCTGAGTTATTGCAAAAACTAATTGGAGCTGAAGTAAATAATAGTAGTATATCTGCAATTGTTGACGATCTATCTAAAAGAAACGGAGATAAATACTATGGCAATTGATGCAACATTTTGGGTGGCTATATCATTTATTATTTTTTTTGGAGTATTAATATATTTTAAAATCCCTCAAAAAGTTTTGGAAATGCTGGATAGAATGATATCTGACATTAAGAATGAAATAGATGAGAGCGAAAAATTAAGGACTGAGGCAAAAACATTATTAGATAACTCCCAAAAAAAACTAGATACAGCTCAATCGGTAAGTAATGAAATTTTAGAAAATGCCAAAAAAGATGCTGATAAATTAATTATTGAGATGAACGAAAAATTTCATAAATCCTCCGAAATTAAAAAAAATTTGACTGAAAATAAAATTAGTCAAATAAAAGAAGCTGCTATAAAAGAAATTAAAGATGCGTCAATAAAGATTGCGGTGGACTCAGTTAAAAAAATAATAACTACATCAGTAGATAAGTCAAAATTAGACGCAGTGTTTCAAAAAAATTTAGACGAAACTAAAGAAGAGTTAAAGAAAATTAACTCATAATACACTTACAATTTTACAAAAAAGCTATAAATTATTAAAATGAACTCTATAGTCATTGGATCAGGATTTGGTGGGATCGCAGCAGCACTAAGACTTAAGGCAAAAGGACATAAAGTAAAATTAATAGAAAAACACCCAGACCTAGGTGGCAGAGCTAGAGTTTTTAAAAGAAATGGATTTATATATGATGCTGGACCAACGGTAATTACTGCACCCTACTTAATTAATGAATTATTTGAGTTATTCAATAAAGATCCCAAAAATTATATAGAATTAACCCCACTTAAAATTTGGTATCAATTTATATTCGAAGATAAAACCAAGTTTAACTACTCTGGTGATGAAAGAGAAATGAAAAACCAAATTGAGAAGCTTAGCAAAGAAGATGTAAATGGATATGAAAAATTAGTTAATTTTACAAAAAAGATATTTGACAAAGGTTTTTTAGAACTTGCAGATGTGCCATTTGATAAACCTTATGTAATGATGCAACAATTACCCGCTCTATTAAAACTAAAAAGTTATAAATCAGTTTATTCACTTGTTTCATCTTACATAAAAAATGAAAAATTAAGAAGAATGCTTAGCATGCATCCTTTGCTAGTTGGGGGAAATCCTTTTACTACCACTTCTATTTATGGATTAATTCTTTATTTAGAAAAAAAATGGGGAATACATTATTCAGTTGGAGGAACTGGAAATATAATTAAAGGTTTTGAAAAGTTAATGAACGAAATTGGTATCGAAATATTAAAAAACAGTGAAGTAACGGAAATTACAACAAAAAATAATAAAATAAGTGGTGTGAAATTAAATAATAAAAATGAAATTGCTGCAGATAATGTTGTTTGTAATGCAGATCCGCCTACATTTTATGAGAAAATGTTGAGCAAAAACAACAAGAATTCCATGTTGTTTAATTGGAAAAAAAATCGAATGGAATATTCTATGGGTTTATTTGTTTACTATTTTGGAACAAAAAAAATTTATGAGAATGTTGAACATCATACAATAAAGTTTGGAAACAAGTATAAAGAACATCTGGATGATATATTTGACAAGAAAAAATTAAATAATGATATTAGCTATTACCTTCACAGACCTACTGCAACTGATAAAACTATGGCCCCGGAAGGAAATGATTGTTTTTATGTGTTAGTGCCTGTTCCTAATAATCAGTCAAAAATAAATTGGGAAACTGAAGGTGAAAAAATGAAAGATCTTGTAATTGAAAAAATGGAAAAAGACTTAATGCCGGATCTTAAGAATAATATAGTTGAGGATTTTTATCTAACACCTGATTACTTTGAAAAAGAATTAAATACAAAATTTGGATCAGGGTTTTCAATTCAACCTAAATTTACACAATCCGCATATTTTAGATTTCATAATAAATCAGAAATATATGATGGTTTATACTTTGTTGGTGCAGGCACACATCCTGGGGCCGGTGTTCCAGGTGTTCTCTCTTCAGCGAAGGTTTTAGATAAATTATTTTAATGTTAACAAAGAATTATTTAGCTATTTACGCAAAATCTTTTAATTGGGCAGGTTTTTTTTTACCAAAAAAAACCTATGAAAAATGCTCTGCGCTTTATGATTTTTGTAGAGAAGCAGATAATATTGCTGACGATGCAAACAAAATTGAAATTAAAAAAGATAATTTTATTAAATTTAGAAATAATTTTGTTAATAAAAATTATGATGATCCAGTTATTAAAAACATGTGGGATCTTATTAATGAATTTAGTATTTCAACTAAAATTGTAGACGATTTATTTGAGGGTATTAATTCTGATATAAAAGAAAATGTTAAACTTAATTCAAAAAAAGAATTACTAATTTATTCCTATAGGGTGGCTGGAACAGTTGGATTGATGATGGCTAAAATATTGAATGTTCACAAAGAACAATCTCTAAAATCAGCTATTGATCTTGGGATTGCTATGCAATTAACAAATATTTCTAGAGATGTTATAGAAGATAAAAAAAGTAATAGATTTTATATCAATGAAAGTTTTGAGGACATAAAGACTACAATCAAGCTTTCAGAAAAGTTTTATGAAAACTCATTTTACTCAATAAAAGAGATACCATTAAGTTTCAGATTTTCTATTTTAGTTGCAAGAAGGGTTTATAGAAAAATAGGATATAAAATTTTAAAAAAACAAAACATAGAAAATTATAAAAAGTCAGGAAAAATTTATGTTTCAAATATTGAAAAAATTGTTGAAACTTTTTTATCTATTTTTGACTTAATTAAATTATCACTTATAAATAAAAACGATGATAATATTAATCATGATCATAATTTAATTAATGAAGAAATAAATTTAAATGAAAGAATTTGATTACATAATTATAGGTGGAGGTTGCGCAGGTCTTTCATTAGCATATGAGCTAGAAGTTTATGATAAATTAAAAGATAAAACTTTAGCAATTATTGAGCCAAGAGAAGATTATAAAAGAGATAAAACTTGGTCATTTTGGAAAGTTTTTTCACATAATTTCGATGACTGTGTCAAAAAGAGTTGGAATTATTTTACAATAAATACACCCAATAATACAAAATATGTAGATTGCGAACCTACACCATATCAAACGATAGATAGTGGTATGTTCTACGAAAAAATACTTTCAAAACTTAAATTAAATACAAATATTCAGTTTTTTAAAAATATTGATCAAATAGATAAATCAAATTCAATTGTATTTAATAGTGTACCTAGTTTTGAGAATAAACAGAGTGAGTTATGGCAACACTTTTGTGGGGTTGAAATAGAAACAGATAAAGACTTTTTTGATGAAGAAATATTCAATTTGATGGACTTTGCTTGTGATCAAAGAAATAAAGTTCATTTTTTTTATACGCTACCATTTACAAAAAGAAATGCCTTAGTTGAAACTACTTGGATATCTGAACTAAATAATGAAAAATTAAAAGATTATGATGAACAAATAGATAATTATTTAAGTAAACACCTAAATATTAGAAACTGTAAAATTAATTTCAAAGAAACTGGAGCAATCCCACTTTTTAGACAAAAAAATTTAAATAAATTAAATGAAATTTATATAGGCTCAGCAGGAGGAATGACTAGATTAAGTACGGGCTATACTTTCCTAAATATTCAAGAACAAAGCAGATATATAAGAGAAAACATAGAAAATATAAAAAATGTTAATCTATTTAAAATAAATTCAAAATATGATTTTTTAGATAAAATCTTATTGAGGGTTCTTAAAAACAATTCCAATGAAATGGGAAATATATTTTTCAAAGTTTTTAATTCTAAACCTAAAACAGCTATCAATTTTTTATCAAATAAGAGCAGTTTTTTTGAAGATTTAGAAGTAATTCTAAGAATGCCAAAGTGGAAATTTTTAAAAGAATTAATTTAAGATGATAAATAAAATAAAAAAAATAAATCTAAATCATTCATTTATTTTTTTCTTTGTTGTAAACCTTTTTTGTATTTTGCTATTTAAGTTTAATAATTTAAATATTTCATCAATTTTGTGTTTACTTTTAATTTTAATTATAGGTGTTTCCCATGGCTCTTTAGATCATATAAAAGGAAAAAAACTGCTAAGATTATTTAATATAAAATCAACTTATATATTCTATATCACATATCTTTTAATTGCAGCAATAGTAATACTAACTTGGATAATATTGCCATCAATAACTTTAATTGTTTTTTTAATGATCGCTTCCTATCACTTTGGAAAAGAGGATACACAATTTTTGATTAATGATAGATCTTATTTCACTCAAATACTTTATTTTTTTAAAGGATTTTTAATTATACTTGCTCCTTTATATTTTCATTTTCAGGAAACAATAGCAATTTTTAAATTATTATTAATTGATGATGAGGCATTTTATTCAAGTTTAAATTTTATTGAGAAAAATAATGTAATTCTAATAGGAATATTCTGTAGCACCCTGTCTAGTATTTTTCTTTTCCTAAAGAATTTTGAAATCAAAAAATTTGTAGTTTTTTTAGATTATTTTTCTATTTTAATTTTAAATTACTATTTATCTCCACTAATAGCTTTTACAGTTTATTTCTGTTTTTTACACTCGATCAGACATTCAATTTCACTAGCTATTGATCTTGATCCAAATAGTTTAGTTAATGGATTTAGATTGTTTGTTAAAAAAGCTTTACCATTAACAATTTTGACAGCTATTTTTACTTTTATTGCTCTATATCTGCTAGAAAATTCATACAATTTAGATAGTGCAATTTTAAAAATAATATTTATAGGTTTGGCGTCTTTAACCTTTCCACATATATTGCTGGAATATTTTCTAGAAAAAAATGAAAAATAAAGAATTAAAAATATTATTATCTGCGCCCCGTGGATTTTGTGCTGGGGTAGAAAGAGCAATTGAAATAGTTGAAAAATCTATACAAAAATTTGGAGCTCCAGTTTATGTGCGTCATGAAATAGTCCATAACAAGTATGTTGTAGATGATTTAAAAAATAAAGGGGCAATATTTGTAGAAGAGCTAGAGGAGATAAAAGACAAATCAAGACCAGTAATTTTTTCAGCACATGGTGTTCCAAAAAAAATACCTAAAGATGCAAAAAATTATAAAATGACTTATGTGGATGCCACATGTCCACTTGTTTCTAAGGTTCATAGAGAGGCAGAAAATCTTAATAA
>CABYUV010000007.1 GCA_902522115.1 uncultured Pelagibacteraceae bacterium
TGTAAGATGTGGAGTATCTCAAGGTCTTCCAGGATTTTCTAATGCTGATGCGGCAGGAAATTGGACTGGTGTCGACGTTGATGTATGTAGAGCAGTTGCTGCTGCAGTACTAGGTGATGCAAACAAAGTTAAGTTTACGCCATTAAGTGCTAAAGAAAGATTTACCGCTTTAACTTCTAATGAGATAGATATCTTATCAAGAAACACAACTTGGACCCTTTCTAGAGATGCTGACATAGGTCTTACTTTCGTAGGTGTGAATTTTTACGATGGTCAAGGTTTTATGGTCAGAAAAAACTCTGGAATATCTTCTGTGAATGATTTCAAAGCAGGTGTTTCAGCTTGTACAAACCTAGGAACTACTACTGAGCTTAACATGAGGGATTTCTTTAATTCAAAAGGAATTCAATATGAGCCAGTAACTTTTGAAAAAGCGGATGAAGTCGTAGCTGCATATGATGCTGGTAGATGTGATACTTACACTACTGACAAATCAGGTTTAGCTGCTCAAAGAATTAAATTGAGCAACCCTGATGATCATATGGTTTTACCAGAAACTATATCTAAAGAACCTTTAGGCCCTGTTGTAAGACAAGGTGATTCTGTTTGGGAAGATATCGTGAGATGGTCACTAAATACTATGATTGAAGCCGAGGAGTATGGTGTTACTTCTGCGAATGCAGACTCTATGAAAACATCTGACAACCCAGCTGTTAAAAGATTAGTTGGTGCTGAAGGTGAGTTAGGTGCTGCCTTAGGTTTAGATAACGAGTGGAGTTTAAGAATTATCAAGCAAGTTGGTAACTATGGTGAGAGCTATAAGAGAAATATAGCTGACACAGGAATTTTACCTGATAGAGGTCCAAATGAATTATGGACTAAAGGTGGAATTCTTTATGTACCACCAGCAAGATAAATTATCTAATTAAATATCTAAAAAGGGCTAGATTTTTCTAGCCCTTTTTTTTATAAGTCATTTATTATTGTGAATATTAAAAAAATACTACCCCAAATACTTACACTTTTAGTTGTAATTCTTGTCTTTGGGTTTTTTTCATATAACGCACAAATTAACATGGAAAACAGAGGAATAACTTTTGGGTATGGATTTTTGACTCAAGAATCATCATTTGATGTTCAGTTTTCATTGATTGAGTATGATGGTTCTCACTCATATTTTAGAGCTTATTTAGTAGGATTATTAAATACTATTTTAGTTTCTGTTATTGGAATTATATTTGCAACTATTATTGGAGTTGTTGTTGGAATTGCGAGATTATCTAACAACTATCTTATTAATAGAACTGCTTCAGTTTATGTAGAATTTTTTAGAAACATCCCTTTATTATTACAAATATTTTTTTGGTATTTTGCTGCTTTAAGAGCACTTCCGTTACCTCAAGATACAGAACCAATGTTTGGAGTTTTTTTTCTTACCATAAAAGGTTTTTTTGTTCCTGCTTTTGTTTGGAATAATTTAGATGTTTTTATTTATTCAATAATTGCTGCGATAATTTCAATTATTTTTGTTAGAATTTACGCTCGAAAAAAACAAGAGAACGAAGGTATTCAAACACCAGTTTTGTCAATTTCAATTAGTCTCTTGTTAATTTTACCAATTTTAAGTTTTTTATTTGGTGGTGTTGGTGCTTCAGTTGAAATACCTGTAATCAAACAATTATCTCAATCTGGTTTTACCTATGAAGGGGGAATTAAATTACCACCAGAATTAATATCTCTTGCATTAGCTTTATCATTGTATACAGCGACCTTTATTGCCGAATGTGTTAGAGCAGGTGTTCAAGGTGTAAGTAAGGGTCAAAAAGAAGCTGCAGCTTCCATAGGATTAACTCCAAATCAAGTTCTAAAATTAGTTGTAATGCCTCAAGCTTTAAGGATAATTATACCTCCTACTACTAATCAGTATTTAAACTTAACTAAAAACTCATCACTTGCAGCTGCGATTGCTTATCCTGATTTAGTACTCGTATTCGCTGGGACTGCATTAATGCAAACAGGTAGAGCTATAGAAATTGTTTCTATTACAATGTTAACATATCTTAGTTTGAGTATATCAATTTCAATATTTATGAATTGGTACAATAAAAAAATAGCCATTAAAGAAAAATAATGAAACAAGTTAATTTTTTACAACCAAATAACAATAACCTTAATACTTATCTATTTTCAGGCACAATCTTAGTTGCACTAAGTATATTCATAGTTTTTTTAAATTCTTTTTTTAAGAAAGATTTAATTTCTTTTTTACCTGGAACCATAAGTTTCTTTATACCATTAATTTTAGGTTTTATAGGGTTACATTTAATAAGAATTGATTATTCAGGTTACAAATTTTTAGACGCAATTAATAAAAACATTAATACCAACAATTTTAATGCTTTTTTGTCCTTATTAATTGTATTTGTAATTATCAAGTCACTCCCACCATTATTAAGTTGGTTTATATTAGATGCAAATATTGCAGGTGACTCAAAAGATGTGTGTACAGGTAGTGGTGCTTGTTGGACTTATATTAAAATTTGGTTTAATCGATTTATGTATGGAATGTATCCAAATCCTGAGCAGTGGCGTATTAACTTATCATTTGTTGCTTTAGCTTTTCTAGGATGTGTTGGTTTTTTTGCTACTGAAAAATTTAAAAAATATTTGACACTTTATTATGTGGTTGTTTATCCAATTATCGCTTTTTTCTTTATTTTCTTTTTTATATCTGGTGGTCCAATATTTTTTGATTTTTCATATGGAATTATTGCAGCTGTAATTTCAATTATTTTAGGATTCTTTATTCCTTCAAAATTTAAAATGTACTATTTTATAATAGTTCCAATCACTATTTATATCTTACTAAAATATGTATTTTTCTATGAAGAGCTTATCGAACTTGGCAAATTAGAAGCACTTGAGTGGGTAGAGACAGGTGCTTGGGGAGGTTTGTCTCTAACCTTTATAGTCTCATTTTTTTGTCTGATTTTTTGTTTTCCAATTGGATTATTTTTATCTTTAGGTAGAAGATCTGATTTACCTATAATTAAATATATTTCTATAGGCATGATTGAATTTTGGCGTGGAGTCCCTTTAATTACAGTTTTATTCATGTCTTCAGTAATGTTTCCAATGTTTTTACCTGAAGATATGTTCATTGATAAATTAGTGAGAGTAATTATTGCAATTTCGCTATTTGAAGCTGCTTATGTCGCTGAAGTTATTAGAGGTGGCTTGCAAGCATTACCAAGAGGTCAATATGATGCTGCCAAATCTTTAGGAATGGGTTATTGGAAAATGCATATTTTGGTGATTTTACCTCAAGCATTAAAACTTGTGATACCTGGTATTGCTAATACTTTCTTAGCGCTTGTTAAAGATACTCCTCTAATATTTGTTGTAGGACTTTTAGAAATTGTTGGAATGTTAAACCTTGCTAAAACTAACCCTGAGTGGTTAGGTTTTGCAATGGAAGGTTATGTGTTTGCATCAGTACTATTTTTTATTATTTGCTATGCAATGAGTAAATATAGTTATAATTTAGAGCAAAAATATAAAACAGAAAGATAATGTCAGATAAAATAATTCAAATTACAGAAATGAATAAGTGGTTTGGTGATTTCCAAGTATTAAAAAATATTAATTTAGAAGTTGAGAAGAATAAAAAAATTGTTGTGTGTGGACCTTCAGGATCAGGTAAATCAACATTAATTAGATGTATAAACAGACTTGAGGAACATCAACAAGGTTCAATTATAGTAGATGGAAATGAATTAACAGAAGATACTAAAGACATAGAAAAAATTAGAGCTGAAGTTGGAATGGTATTTCAACAATTTAATTTATTTCCTCATCTTTCTATTTTAGATAATTGCACACTAGCTCCAATTTGGGTAAAAAAAATGCCAAAAAAAGAGGCAGAAGATTTAGCTCTTCAGCACCTAGAAAAAGTACAAATTGCAGACCAAGCTAATAAGTATCCAGGCCAACTTTCAGGTGGACAACAACAACGATGTGCAATTGCTAGAGCACTATGTATGGAGCCGAAAATAATGTTATTTGACGAGCCTACATCAGCTCTAGACCCAGAAATGATTAAAGAAGTGTTGGATGCAATGGTTAATTTAGCAAAAGCAGGAATGACAATGATTGTAGTAACGCATGAAATGGGATTTGCAAAAGAGGTTGCAGATGAAGTTATTTTTATGGATGAGGGTATGATAGTTGAAAGAGCTGAAACTAAAGAGTTTTTTGCAAACCCGAAGAGTGATAGAACCAAGCTATTTTTAAGTCAAATCCTTTAAAAAATATAACCACTATAAGGCATAATATAAGATTTAAACAATCTAAATAATTCAATTTTCTATTGAAGTAATGCTTGACAGTATTTTGATTATTTCAAATTTCTTACAAAAAAAAATAAATTTTTCTATTGCAGTAACATTAATAAATAGGTTGAATGAGCTTTATAAAATTTAATTAAGAGGGGTCTTAATGGAAGATAATTTCAATAAACACTTAGGCAACAAGCTTAAGCTAAGAAGATTAGCTTTAGGTTTAACTCAGACTAAAGTAGCAAAAGCAATTAATGTAACATTTCAACAAATTCAAAAGTATGAGAAAGGGACTAACGGTGTAAGTTCAATAAGATTACTTCAACTTGCAAATTATTTAAAAGTCCCAATTAATTATTTCTTTGAAGATTTTTCAGAATATTTAGTTAATTTAGAAAAATCACAGGAAGGTCACATGAATGTTAATTATAATTTTTTAGTAAAATTATATTCAGAACTTAATGCTGATCAAAAATTAAAATTTAATAAATCTTTACAAATTTCAGGTTCAGGAATTTCAAAAGCTGTTTAATTAAAATTTAATTAAGACCCTAGTTTTAACTTAAGAGAAAATTTTATTTAATTTAAATTCTGGCTCCTCGGGCAGGACTCGAACCTGCGACCAATTGATTAACAGTCAACTGCTCTACCAACTGAGCTACCGAGGAATGTAAAAAGCAAACTTACTTTTTTTTATAACTAAAACAAGAATTTTTTTGGAGGCAACGCCCGGAATCGAACCGGGATACAAGGATTTGCAATCCTCTGCGTAACCATTCCGCCACGTTGCCATCTTATTTTTAGCTAATAGCTACAGATGCCTTTTTATAATAAATTTTTTCTATTAGTCTATTAAATAACGATCCAAATTGATTATTGTTAATTTAGATTATTAAATTATAAACTTTAAAATCAATGAGTAGCGATAAATATATACATTCTGATGTAGAAAATAGAATTTATTCTTATTGGGAAAAAAATGGTCTTTTCAAACCTAAAGAAAATTCTAAAAAATTCTCAATTGTAATTCCTCCACCAAATGTGACAGGTAGTTTGCATATGGGTCATGCTCTCAATAATTCTATTCAAGATTTATTAGTTCGTTATCATAGGATGAATAATTTTGAAACTTTATGGCAACCAGGTACAGACCATGCTGGAATTGCTACACAAGCATTAGTAGAGAAAAAATTGACCTCTGAAAAAATTGATAAAAATGAAATTGGAAGAGAAAAATTTATTGAAAAAGTTTGGGAATGGAAAGATCAATATGGCGACATAATAATAAACCAGTTAAAAAAACTAGGTTGTTCCTGTGATTGGTCTAGAAATGCTTTTACTATGGATGAAAATTTATCCAAATCAGTAATTAAGGTTTTTGTGGATCTATATAATAAAGGACTTATTTATAAAGATAAGAAATTGGTCAATTGGGATACAGTTTTAAAAACAGCTATTTCAGACCTAGAAGTAGATCAAAGAGAGGTAAATTCAAAAATTTATTACATCAGATATCCAATAGATGGAACAGATGAATTTATAACAATTGCAACAACAAGACCTGAAACAATGCTCGGTGATACAGCTATTGCTGTTAATCCAAAAGATGAAAGATTTAAATCCTTTGTTGGTAAAACAGTTACTATCCCAATTGTTGGAAGAAAGATTAAAATTATTGAAGATGATTATGCGGATCCTGAGCAAGGAACTGGAGCATTAAAAATAACTCCAGCTCATGATTTTAATGACTATGAAGTTGGGCAAAGAAACAATCTTGAAATTATAAATATTTTTACTGAAGCAGGTAAAATAAATAAAAATGCTCCAAAAACTTACGTAGGTCTTGATAGGTCTGAAGCAAGAAAAAAAATTTTAAAAGAACTTAAAGAAAAAGAATTTTTTGTAAAAGAGGAGAATATAAAAAATAAAGTTCCTTATGGAGATAGATCTAATTCAATAATTGAACCTTTCTTAACAGAGCAATGGTTTGCTGATGCAGGTAAATTATCTGTTAAAGCTAAAGAAGTTGTTAATTCAAAAAACACAAATTTCTTTCCTGAGAATTGGTCAAAAACTTATTTTCAATGGATGAATAATATTGAGCCATGGTGTATTTCAAGACAGCTTTGGTGGGGTCATCAAATACCTGCCTGGTATGGTCCTGATGAAAAAATTTTTGTTGCTGAAAATGAAGATGATGCAAAACAACAAGCAAAAAAACATTACGGTAAAGATGTTGAATTAAGTCGTGATCCAGATGTTTTAGACACTTGGTTCTCATCTGGCTTATGGCCTTTTGCTACACTTGGTTGGCCAGATGATAATAAATATGTAGATAAATTTTATCCAACATCAGTATTAGTTACAGGTTTTGATATTATATTTTTTTGGGTAGCTAGGATGATTATGTTTGGAACTGAATTTTTAAACAAAGAACCTTTTAAGGATATTTATGTTCATGCGTTAGTTAGAGATGAAAAAGGGCAGAAAATGTCTAAATCTAAAGGCAACGTAATTGATCCTTTAGATTTAATTGAGAAATATAGTGCAGATGCACTTAGATTTACTTTACTGTCAATGGCTTCACCAGGAACTGATGTTAAGCTTTCTGAGGATAGAGTAAAAGGTTATAGAAATTTTTTAAATAAATTATGGAATGCAAATAATTTTTTAATTACTAACGAATGTGATTTTAAAGATATAGATAAAGTTCCTAGTTTAAATGTAAATATTAACAAATGGATTTATTCTGAACTTGTTGAAACTAAAAATAAGATAGAAAAAAACCTTAGGGATTATAGATTTGATGAAGCTGCTAAAAATGCATATCAATTTGCATGGCATTCGTATTGTGATTGGTATTTAGAACTATCTAAAACTATACTCTTTTCAGATGATGAAAAAGCTAAAGCAGAGGTAAAAAAAGTATCATCTTTTGTATTTAAACAAATTTTAATTTTGCTACATCCTTTTATTCCTTTTGTTACTGAAGAAATTTGGCTTAAAAACAAATTTGATAATGAAGGTGGCGATTATTTGATGCTTAAAAACTGGTTATCAGGTGAAATAAATAAGGATAGTAGCACTGAACAGGTTGAAAACATCATAAATATTATTTCAGAGATTAGATCATTTAAAAATGAGCTAAATGTAAGCCCAGGCTCATTTATTGATGTATCAATAAGTAATATTAATAAAAATCAAAAAGACTTTATTAATACAAATGAAATTATTTTAAAAAAACTAGGAAGAATAAATAGTATATTGGATAAAGATTTAGATAAACCAGCTGCGACAATGGTTGTTTCTGGAGATTTGTTTAAGATTTATTTTGATAAAGATGTTGATTTAAAATTAATAAAAGAAAATTTAACAAATAAACAAAGTAGATTAGAGCAAGAGATGAATAAAATATCTCAAAGATTGGAGAATAAGAGTTTTGTAGATCGAGCTCCAAAAGAGATTGTTGAACAAGAAAAAAATAATTATAATAATTTAAAGAATGATATTGAGAAAATATCAGTAACAATAAAGGGTATATAATGGCTAAATTTAATAAAAAGAAACTTCCAAGCAGACACACATCATTAGGGGCAGATAGAGCCCCACACAGATCGTTTTATTATGCCATGGGGGAAACCGAGAAAGATGTGGCAAAACCCTTTGTTGGTGTGGTTTCTACATGGAATGAGGCAGCTCCTTGTAACATTGCTTTAATGAGACAAGCTCAATCAGTTAAAAAAGGAGTTAGAACAAATGGTGGAACTCCAAGAGAATTTTGTACAATTACTGTTACTGATGGTATTGCAATGGGTCATGAAGGAATGAAATCTTCATTGATATCTAGAGAAGTAATTGCAGATTCTGCTGAACTTACGGTTAGAGGTCATTGTTATGATGCATTAGTAGGTATTGCAGGATGTGATAAATCCTTACCAGGCCTAATGATGTCCATGGTTAGATTGAATGTACCAAGTGTATTTATATATGGTGGATCAATCCTTCCAGGCAAATATAAAGGAAAAGACGTAACAGTTGTAGATGTATTTGAGGCTGTTGGAAAACATTCAACAGGTCAAATGTCTGCTGCAGAACTTAGAAAATTAGAATTAGTTGCTTGTCCAAGTGCAGGCGCTTGTGGAGGACAATTTACAGCAAATACAATGGCATGTGTATCAGAAGCAATTGGATTAGCATTACCTTATTCAGCAGGAACACCAGCTCCATATGAAGAAAGAGATAAATATGCAAAAGATAGTGGTAAAACAGTTATGAATCTTTTGAAAAAAGGAATTAAACCAAGAGATATTGTTACAAGAAAAGCTTTAGAAAACGCTGCAACAGTTGTTGCTGCAACAGGTGGATCCACTAATGCAGGATTACATTTACCTGCTATTGCAAATGAAGCAGGAATTAAATTTGATTTAATGGATGTTGCTAAAATTTTCAAAAGAACACCTTATCTTGCAGATTTAAAACCAGGTGGAAAATATGTTGCAAAAGATATGTGGTTAGCAGGTGGTGTTCCAATGTTATTAAAAACTCTATATGAAGGTGGATATATTCATGGTGATTGCATGACGGTTACAGGAAAAACTATGAAGGAAAATTTAAAAGGAATTAAATTTAATCCAAGACAAAAAGTAATGAGATCTTATAAAAATCCATTATCACCAACAGGTGGTGTTGTTGGATTAAAAGGAAACTTAGCACCAGAGGGTGCAATTGTTAAAGTTGCTGGACTTAAAAAATTACAATTTACTGGAAAAGCAAGATGCTTTGAAAATGAGGAAAGTGCAATGAAAGCTGTTCAAAGCAAAAAGTATAACGATGGTGATGTAATTATAATTAGATACGAAGGACCTGTTGGAGGTCCAGGGATGAGAGAAATGTTATCTACAACAAGCGCAATTTATGGACAGGGAAAAGGGGAGAAAGTAGCCCTTATTACAGACGGTAGGTTCTCTGGAGCCACAAGAGGCTTTTGTGTGGGTCACGTAGGCCCTGAGGCCGCTCTAGGGGGTCCTATAGGCCTTTTACGTACAGGAGATATCATTGATATTGATGCCAAAAAAGGAACGATCAACGTAAGACTTTCTAAAAAAGAATTAGCTACAAGAAAAAGAAAATGGAAAGCTAGAAAATCAGATTTTGGATCAGGTACTTTATGGAAATATGCACAAACAGTTGGACCTGCATATTTAGGTGCACCAACACATCCAGGTAAGAAAAAAGAAGTTAAGGATTATTCAGAGATTTAATGAAAATTCGTCCAGTTATTTTATGTGGAGGAGCTGGAACTCGACTTTGGCCAAATTCTAAAAATCATCAAGCTAAACAGTTTATTGATTTTGGTAATTGGACTTTACTTGGAAAAACACTTGAGAGAACAAAAGCATCAATATACGATTCTCCAATCATTAGCACCAATAAGAATTACTTAAATAAAGTTAAACTGCATTTAAGAAAAAACAAAATAAGCAAATATAAAATTGTTGTAGAGCCTGCAAAAAGAAACACTGCACCAGCTATATTAAGTACGGCTTTGATTAAAGACATTCCAAACGATCAACCTTTAATGTTTTTTTCAGCAGACCATTTAATTGAAAAGATGAGTATTTTTAATAAGGCTATTAGTAAAAATAAAAAAAACTTAAGTGATAAAAATATATTTATATTTGGGATAAAACCAACCTCACCATCTAACGAATATGGTTATTTTTTAACCAAAAAAATTAAAGGTAATATCAATAAAGTAACAAGATTTATTGAAAAACCAAAAGAAGCTAAAGCACAACAAATTATAAAGAATAAAGGTTATTGGAATTCTGGAATGTTTTATCTTAGAAAAGATTCTATTATTAATAACTTTAAAATATATCAGCCCAAAACTTATAAAAATTGTTCAAATGCAGTTAATAAAGCAAAATATAAAGCTAATATTTATTACTTAAATAAAGCGTCATTTATAAAAGCGACTGCTAAATCTTTTGATTATGCAATTCTAGAAAAAACCAAACAAATTAACGCTATCAAACTAGATATCCCTTGGTCAGATCTTGGTAGTTGGAAAGAAATTCTGAAGATGTATGACAAAAATAAAAACAAATATATTAAGAAAAAAAATGTCTATTACCGTCCATGGGGCAGATATACCAATCTATTTGAAGGAAAAGAGTTTCTAATTAAAGAGCTATATGTAAAACCAAAAGGCATTCTAAGTTTACAAAAACACCATCACCGAGCGGAGCATTGGTTAGTTACACAAGGAAATGCTAAAATAACACTTAATAAAGATATAATTACTAAAAAACCAGGTGAGCATATATTTATTCCATTAGAAGCTATTCATAGAGTTCAAAATTCAGGTAAGAAAGCAGTTAAGATTGTTGAAGCTCAGGTAGGTTCAATTTTAAAAGAAACTGACATTGTAAGATACCAAGACGTTTACGGTAGAGTAAAATAAATAATTAATGGACACCACAGTCTTTTTTGTAATTCTATTAGCAACTATTATGCATGCCATTTGGAATGCGATGGTTAAACATCATCCAGATAAAGCGATTGCAGTTCTAGCTATTGTTTTAGGCCACATTCCTTTAGCTTTAATTTGTATTTTTTATTTTCCTTTACCTGGAAAAGAGTCGCTACCGTATATAATTGCAAGCGTATTAGCTCATCAAGGTTATCAATGGTATATGCTGAATTCTTACAAGGTAGGTGACTACACTAATGTCTATCCAATATTCAGAGGCTTTGGTCCTTTATTGGCTACATTGATCTCCATAATTTTTCTTGGTGTAGTATTTAAAATACCTACCCTAGTTTCAATATTGTTAATCTGTGTAGGAATAATGTTTCTTGGATTATTTGGTTCAAAAAATCAAAATCAAATTGAAATAATTAAATACTCACTGCTTACTGGATCATTTATAGGTCTTTATTCATTGATTGATGGATACGGAGCAAGAGTAAGTACATCAGCAATTTCCTATATTAGTTTTTCCTTTTTATTTAGTGCTTTAGTTTTTCCTATCATTTTAAAACTAAATAAACATGAGAATATTTTTTCAAAGGTTTTTAAATATGCAAAAATGATATTTTGGGCAGGAGGATCTATATCTTTTATTATTTACGTAATTGTTGTTTGGGGTTTCACAAAGGCTCCAATTCCTCTAGTTGCAGCTCTAAGAGAAACGAGTATTTTTTTCTCAATATTTATTGGCTATTTCTTCTTAAAAGAAACTATCAATCTTAAAAAAATTATATCGATTGTGCTTATAGTTATTGGGGTGATTGGGATTAAGCTATTTTAAATATAGTTGAATAATTTAAGAATAATTATTGTATTCAAAAGCAACAGCATTTTAGGGGCAATGGTAAATTAACTGAATTGTAATATTAGATAAATATTTTTGTAATTAAACTTATCTAAAGTTTGCTAACAAAATTTATAGTTAAATAATAAATTATTCTTCTCGTATTTATTTTAAATTTTGTTAATTAACTACTTTCTCTCTTTTCATAATTGAGAAGAGAGAAAGACGAATTCAGATATTAATTATTTACAGATGCTGAGCTTTCACTAGCTTGTTTCTTAGCTATTTTTTTTGCTCTTTTTTCAGCAGCTTTTTTTTCTAAACTTGCAATTTTTATATTAATTTTAGATAATTTTTTTTCTTTTAAACTTATCTTATTTTTAAGTTTATCTATTGATTTGATAAATTTCTTTTTTCTTTTTTCATTTTTCTTGAGTTTTTTACTCATGACAACCCCCTACAGTAAATTTAAAAAACAATCATATTTAAATTAAATATATAAGTAAAATAATTTTTTGTTAAATTATGTTATTTAAAATTATAGTAAAAAATTTACTTTTTTATCTGAAAATTCAATATCAATCTGCTTATGACATCCAAAATTGTCCCCATCAATCTGAACGGGAATTTCAAAATTATTACCATCAATATGAATATTTTTTGAGTAAGTAGTGATAACAGATTTGTTTTTCGATAAATCTCCATAAATAATAATTAAAATTATATAATATATTAGTTTTAATCTTGTTAAATCTTTGAACACGTAAGTTACCAATCTATCATCAAAAATATCTGACTTATTTATCTTATGATGGCCAGCATAATACCTTGTATTAGATGACAATATCCAATCAGCCTGATGTTTTTGACCGTCAAAGAAAACATTAAGTTTATTATTATTCATAAATAAAAAATGTTGAAATCCTTTTAAACCAAAAATTATCTTTCCTAGTATTTTTTTTGTACGCGTATCAATAGAGTGAACAATTTTAGCATCCCAACCAATACCAGCCATTAAAAAAAAATAATTTTCATTTATTTTTATAAGATTAGATTGTTTATAATTATTTGATGTTAAAACACTGCAAACATCATTTACTTTTTTGGTTATAGATAACTCTGCTTGAAGTAAATTGGCAGTCCCAGCCGGTATATACCCAATTGCAAAATTTTCATTAAAATCAAAGTCATTTTTGATTAATTCATTGATAGCAAATGATACTGATCCATCACCACCAGCAACTATCAATCTATCATAATTTTTATTTTTAAATTCAAGGAATATTTTTTTTGCCTCTTGTTCAGATTTAGTTTTGAAAAAATCAACAGTATTATTGATTTTTAATTTTTCATAAATTTTATTTACTAATTTTACTTTTTTTCCTGATGATGAATTGAGATTATAAATTAAACAATAATGCATAATTTTTTCGTAATTAAATTTTAATAAATCCTTAACATTTCAATGAAATAAGAAATAGATGATTCGAGTTACAGTTGTGTTACAAAAAAGGTTTTTTTAATGGCCCCACTATTAAAATATAAGAGTATATTCATATCTGATGTACATCTTGGTACTAAAGGTTGTCAAGCAAACAAGCTTCTAGAATTTTTCAAAAATTCAAGATCTGAAAATCTTTATTTGGTTGGAGACATCATCGATGTTTGGGCTATGCAAAAGAGTTTCTATTGGCCTCAAGAGCACAATGATGTCATTCAAAAAATATTAAGAAAAGCAAGGCACGGAACAAAAGTATTTTACATTATTGGTAATCATGACGAGGTGTTTAGAAAATTTATCCCAATGCATTTGGGTGATATTAAAATAGTAAATAGAGTTATTCATGAAACTCAGTTAGGAAAAAAATATTTAGTTGTTCATGGTGATGCTTGGGACGGAGTAATGAAACATGCAAAATGGCTATCTAAATTAGGAGCTATTGCATATGAATTATTACTTAAAATTAATATTATTATAAATTTCTTTAGAAAGTTGAGAGGTAAAGACTATTGGTCTTTGGCAAAATTTTTAAAATATAAGGTAAAAAATGCTGTCAAATATATAGGTGAATATGAAAACACACTTTCAAAATATGCAAAAAGAAAAAAATTTGATGGAATAATCTGTGGTCACATCCATCACGCTGAAAATTTAAACCTTGATGGTGTGAATTATTTAAATTGTGGTGATTGGGTTGAGTCTTGTACAGCATTAACAGAAAAATATGATGGAACTTTTGAGATAATTTATTGGGATAAAAAAAGAAAAGAATATATTTCAGAAAATATTGATAAAGACAAGTTCACTTCTTTCAAAAAAGCATCCTAAAAAATGAAAATATTAATAGTTACTGATGCTTATTACCCGCAAGTTAATGGTGTAGTAAGAACTCTCCATCAGACAGGTGAAATACTTAAATCACAAGGTCACACTATTGAATATATTACACCTCAACAATTTCTGACTGTACCTATGCCCAAATATAATGAAATTAGATTATCTTTAAATGTTTGGCCTCGTGTAAGTAATTTAATCAATTCAATTAAACCTGATGCAATACACATTGCAACAGAAGGGCCTCTTGGTTTTATGGCAAGAAGACATTGTATTAACAAAGGTTTAAAGTTTACAACGAGTTTTCATACAAGATTTGATAAATATATGAAACTTTATATGCCTATCATTCCGGCTAAATGGTCAGAGAAATTTTTATGCAATTTTCATAATAAAGCTGAAAGAATTTTAGTGACAACAGAATCTATGCGTGAGGAGCTAATTGCATTAGGTGTTGATAATAATAAAATGGTTACATGGACTAGGGGAGGTAATCATGGTGCGTTTAAAAATCCCATTAAGAGAGACTTACCTTATAAAAGACCTATATGGATATATGTTGGTAGGATTGCAGTTGAAAAAAATATTAAAGCATTTTTAGATCTCGATCTTGAAGGTACTAAAGTTATTATTGGAAAAGGTCCAGATTTGAACAATTTGAAAAAAAAATTTCCAAATGATATTTTTTTAGGAGAAAAGACTAATGGAGAATTAGCATCTCATTTTGCATCATCAGACGTTTTTGTTTTTCCTAGTAAAACTGATACATTTGGTATTGTTGTTTTGGAATCATTAAATTGTGGTACACCAGTTGCAGCTTATCCAGTGCCAGGACCTAAAGATATATTAGGTGGAACTAATATTGATACTTTAGATGATGATTTGAAGGCTTCTGCTTTAAAAGCTTTGAAGGTAAGTCGCCAAGATTGTCTTAATTTTGCAAAAAAATATTCATGGGAAGAAACAGCAAAAATATTTTTTGAAAATATTTCACCTAATTATTAAAGACAATATTCATTACATTTGTTAAAACATATCCATGTTTTGGACAGAGTTGATACTCATAGTTGTAATAATTATTTTATTATATTTTTTATTTAAAAAAAATATTAAGCCAGAAAATACAGCTCCAGTCGTAAATAAGACCAATAAAGATGATTTAGGAAAGAGAGTAATTATTGAAGAATTAGAGGATCAATTTTTTGCTTTAGATAAATATAACTTAATCAAATATCTTAACAAAAGTGCAAAACAACGTTTTGGTGAAAACTTAATTGATAAAAATATTTCAAGTGTGATAAGAGATACAAAATTATTAGAAACAATTGATGAAGCTATCAAGGATCAAACCACAAAGAATGTTAATGTAGAAATTAATTTACCATCTTATCAGCTTTACAAAATTTATGTTATTCCTGGTCCTACTCATTTGTTTCCAGAAGTAGACTCAGTTGTATTGTTTCTAAAAGATTTTACAGAAATAACAAAAGCACAAAAATTAAAAACTGATTTTGTTGCTAATGTGAGTCACGAATTAAGAACACCTTTAGTTTCAATTAAAGGCTCTTTAGAGACTATTCTTGGACCAGCTTCAAAAGACCAAGAGGCTCAAAAAAAATTTATGTCTATCATGTCTGATCAAGTATTGAGAATGGAAAACTTAATCAATGATTTATTGATTTTAAGCAGAATTGAGCTTGAAGAACACATTAAACCAAATAAAATCATTAATCTAAATGATATTTTTAAAAATATTAAAAGTAACTTTGAATTAATTCTTAAAAAAAAGAAAATTAATTTACATCTTGAACTTATTGAACCAACTTTAGTTTTTGGTGATAATGATAAATTGTTAACTGTATTTTCAAATTTAATTGATAATTCAATTAAATATTCTCAAGGTGGAAAAAATATATATGTCAAAAGTCAAAATAGTGAAGGTAAATTAATTGGTAAAAATATTGTCATTAGTATTAAAGATGAAGGGATTGGAATACCTCAACAGTTAATTCCAAGAATAACTGAAAGATTTTTTAGAGTAGATGCAGAAAAAAGTAAAAAAGTTGGTGGCACAGGTTTAGGTTTAGCTATCATGAAACATATTATATCTCAACACAGAGGTGATTACGAGATTCTTAGTAAACTTAATGAAGGTACTGAAATTAAAATATATCTTCCAACAAAATAATTAATTTAAAAAGTTGTTTAAAATTAACTCTTATTCGATCAATATTTAACAAATCTTTTGTTGATTCGTATCCTATTTTAATTAAATTTTTAATATGATTAAGGTATTGCATAGTATTTTAATTATCTTATTTGTTTTTATGTCGATGATTACTAAAAGTATATCATCGGATATATCTACAATTCTAAGGAATCAACAATTAACTGTATTCGATATTGGTGTTTTTAGATTACAAGAAGATTTAAAAAGCACTTATCCTGAAATTAAAAAACATAAAGATGTCCCATATGAAGATATTTACATGGATGTTCTCACTTCATATCGAAACAATTCAGTAGATCTAATTATTTCAATTCCTGTAAACGAAAATTTAAAAAAAGAAAACTACATGTCAGATTCATTTAGATGTAGAAATATATTTAATTCTGTCAGAGATCATTTACTAAGAAATGAAAATATGAGTAATTATAGATTTACTATGGCAACAAGTTATTTAACATCTATATTTTCAACTCCAAGTAGTTGGCCCAAATGGCGTTATGATCAAAGTGTTCTTGAGGAATTAGTTAATCTCGTGAAATTGGAAGTTATTTTAAGGCCTACAACAGAACTTGCTTTTAAGGATAATGTTAATCCAGTTTCATGCAAAGGTGGTTTGGAAACCGAAAAAAATGAGATTATTATCTCAATGAAATACAACTAAAAAGTTACCTTTTTAACAAAACTGTAACAATTCTGTAATATTAAAGATTCAATAAATTTATACGAGTCTGAAATCTTTTAATTAATAATGAAAGGATTAAAGATAATGAAAAAACTAACTATAATAATTGCTTCGCTTGTTGCTTTAACAATTGCGACAGTTGCTCAAGCAAGAGATCAAATTAAAATAGTTGGTTCATCTACAGTATTCCCTTACGCGACTGTTGTTGCTGAAAGATTCGGTGGTTCAGGATTTAAAACTCCTGTAATCGAATCGACTGGTACTGGTGGAGGAGCTAAACTATTCTGCGCTGGTGTTGGTGAACAACATCCAGATATTACAAATGCATCAAGAGCCATGAAAGATAAAGAAAAAGCTCTATGTAAAAAAAATGGAGTTAATGAAATCGTTGAGATCGTTATTGGTAATGACGGTATTACATTAGCTTATAGTAAAGATGCAAAACCAATTAACTTTACTAAAGAGCAATTATATTTAGCATTAGCTGCACACACAGTTGTTGATGGTAAATTAGTTCCAAATATTTATAAAACTTGGGACCAAATTGATCCAAGTCTACCTAAACAGAAAATTTCTGTAATGATCCCTCCAGGAACTTCTGGAACAAGAGATGCTTGGAATTCTTTGGTAATGAAAAAAGGTATGACTAAAGAAGCTAAAGCTCTTTATAAAGCTGGTTATGAGGCTGGAAATAAAAAATACAAAAAACCTCAAAAACTTTATAGAGAAGATGGTGCTGCTATTGAAGTTGGTGAAAACGATAGTTTAATCATTCAAAAATTAGTACAAGATAAAGACATGTTTGGTTTCTTTGGATTTAGTTATTTCTTAGCTGCTAAAGACAAATTGCAAGCTGCTAGCATTGATGGTGGTCAACCATCATTAGCGAGTATTCAAGACTACAGTTATGCAGTTGCAAGACCATTATTTTTCTATGTGAAAAAAGCTCACGTTGGTGTAATCCCTGGATTACATGAATTTGTAAAAGAGTTCACTACAACTAAAGCTATAGGTAAAAATGGCTATTTGGCTGATATTGGTTTAGTACCATTAGATAAGAAGTTGTACAAGACAACTAGAACTAATGCGAAAGATCTTGTTGCAATGGCTGACTAATAAAGTTGGTTAACAAATAAAGATAAGGGGTCTTTTTAGACCCCTTTTTTTTTTAAGAAAGTGTAAAGTAAAACATTAGGAGATTCTTTGAACTTAGTTATATTCATCTTTATTGTACTTCTTGGTTTTACTAGTTACTATTTTGGAAGAAAAAAAGCCTACTCAATTCAAGCAACAAATACTAGATTAACAGCACTTCCACAATTTTATGGATATTATTTAGCAATATGGTGCGCAATACCCGCTTTTATTATTTATTCTTTATGGGCAATATTTGAGCCGAGTATAGTTAAGTTAATAATTTTAAGTGATTATAGCAATCAAGGTTATCTTGATGACGAATTAAATCTAATTTATGAAAAAACTAAATCATTATCTCGTGGTCAGTTTAGTGGAGAAATTACTACTTATCTTGAAACATCTGCAGAAAAATATTTAAATCTTCGATCTATAGCCCAAAACTCTAAAGTTGTTTTAATTTTGGCAATAATTATAGCTTCTATAGTTTATGGTTATAAAAGAATTTCTTCAAACAACAGAACAAGAGAACCGGTTGAAAAATTTTTAAATGCTGTTTTATTTACAGCTTCTTTGGCAGCTATATTAACAACTATTGGAATTGTTTTTTCATTAATATTTCAAACTATCGATTTTTTTAAAGTAATTCCCTTGTTTGATTTTATTTTTGGAACTCATTGGTATCCAGCTAAAGCATTTGTGAGAGATGCTTCTGAGCCTTTGGATCCATCAATGTATTCTGATACATTTGGGGCTGTACCAATTTTTGCCGGAACATTTTTTATAGCATTAATTGCAATGTGTGTTGCTATACCAATTGGATTGATGAGTGGAATTTATTTAGCTGAATACGCTTCAACCAAAGTAAGACAATATGCAAAACCTTTAATTGAAATTTTAGCGGGCATACCAACTGTAGTTTATGGTTTTTTTGCAGCTTTAACAGTTGGACCATTCCTTAAAGATATAGGAACGGCAATGGGATTAGAAGTATCTGCAGAGAGTGCTCTAGCTGCAGGGGGTGTAATGGGGATAATGATTATTCCGTTTATATCTAGTTTGAGTGATGACGTTATTACTAGTGTTCCTCAAAGTTTAAGAGATGGTAGTTATGCAATGGGGGCTACTAAATCAGAAACAATAAAAAAAGTTATTTTTCCAGCAGCATTACCAGGAATTGTTGGTTCTATCTTGCTAGGTGTTTCCAGAGCTGTTGGAGAAACAATGATTGTAGTTATGGCTTCAGGCCTTGCAGCCAACTTAACATTTAACCCTTTAGAATCTACTTCAACTATCACTGCTCAAATTGTCGTAATATTAATTGGAGATCAGGCCTTTGGAGATCCTAAAACCCAGGCAGCATTTGCACTAGGTATGACATTGTTTTTGGTAACACTTAGTTTAAATATTTTTGCATTAAGAGTTGTTAAAAAATATAGGGAAAAATATGAATAAAAATAAAGAAAAACTCCTAAATTCTAGATATAGGGCCGAAAAAAGATTTCAATTTTACGGGAAAAGCGCAATTTTTTTAGCTCTATTATTTTTAACAATTTTTATTTTTAAAATCTTTTCTACTGGCTATACAGCGTTTCAGAAAACTTGGTTGATTGTACCAGTCACCTTTGATGCTGAAACCATGTACCTTGACGAAAATCCTTCTAAAGAAGACTTAGAGGATGCAGATTATTTTGATCTAGCTTTACAAACAATGTTTAATTTAGATAAAAGTGCCACAGAAAAACAACAAAATGATCTGAAGAGAATGGTCTCTTACTTTTTTGAAAGAGAGATTAAAAGGGAGCTTTTAAATGACCCTTCATTAATTGGAAAAACTAAAGATGTTTACTTAACTGCTTCAGATGATTTAGATCAAGTATTTAAAGGCAATTATCCAAGGGATTTACCCGAAGATCAAAGAAGAGTTACAGATTATCAATTAAAGATTTTTGATCAACTTGTAGAACAGGGAAGAGTTGAAAGTAAATTCAATTTAAGTTTTTTTACATACCCAGATTCAAGAGAGGCTGAATTAGCTGGTATAGCAAGCTCATTTATGGGATCGATTTTTTCTATTTTAGTTTGTTTAGTTATTGCATTTCCTGTTGCAGTCCTAGCAGCTATTTATTTAGAGGAATTTGCACCAAAAAATAGATTTACTGATTTTATTGAGGTAAATATAAATAACTTAGCAGCTGTTCCATCAATTGTTTTTGGTCTTTTGGGACTAGGTATTTTGCTGGCTGTATTTCAGTTACCTAGATCAACACCTCTAGTTGGTGGAATAACTTTATCGTTGATGACATTGCCAACAATAATTATTGCCTGTAGAGCATCTTTAAAAGCAGTTCCTCCAAGTATAAGAGAGGCTGCACTTGCGATGGGCGCTAGTAAAATGCAAACTACAATGCATCATACAGTGCCATTGTCTATGCCAGGGACTTTATCTGGTACAATTATTGGCTTGGCTCAAGCTTTAGGTGAAACTGCACCTTTGATATTGATTGGTATGGTAGCTTTTGTAAATACAATTCCAGGATCTCCTTTAGATCCAGCTGCAAGTTTGCCTGTACAAATTTATATATGGGCAGAGAGTGCTGAAAGAGGATTTGTCGAGAAAGTTTCTGCTTGTATTATGGTCCTATTGGGATTTTTAATCATAATGAATTTGTTTGCACAAATAATTAGACATAAATTTGAAAAAAAATGGAGTTAAGATGATAAAGATAAATTCAAAAAATGTAGATGTTTTCTATGGAAAGAAACAAGCTCTATTCAATATAAACTTAGATATTGAAGAAAATCAGGTTACAGCACTAATTGGTCCTTCAGGTTGTGGTAAATCTACTTTTTTAAGATGTCTTAATAGAATGAATGATGTGATTGATATATGCAGAGTTAAAGGTCAGATTATTATCAATGATTTTGATATCAATGACAAGAGTTGTGATGTAGTTAGATTAAGAGAAAAAATTGGTATGGTTTTTCAAAAACCAAATCCTTTTCCTAAAACTATTTATGAAAACATTTCTTATGGCCCAACAATTCATGGCATGGCTCAATCAAAAAATGAAATGGATGAAATAGTTGAAAATAGCTTAAAAAAAGCAGCGTTATGGGAAGAGGTCAAAGATAGACTTCATGAACCAGGAACTGGTTTGTCTGGTGGACAACAACAAAGATTATGCATAGCAAGGGCTATTTCAGTTAAACCTGAAGTTATTCTTATGGACGAGCCTTGTTCTGCTTTAGATCCTATTGCTACAGCTCAAATAGAAGAACTAATTGATGAGTTAAAAAAAGACCATACTATTATAATAGTCACTCATTCAATGGCTCAAGCAGCAAGAGTATCCCAAAACACAGGCTTTTTTCATTTGGGAGAATTGATAGAACATGGTTCTACTGATAAAATATTTAAGAATCCTGAAAATAAAAGAACTCAGGATTATATTACAGGGAGGTTTGGATAATGGTTGAAGCACCACACACGGTTAAGTCTTACGAGGAAGAACTTAAAAATTTAAATAGCAATATAATTAAAATGGGTGGTTTTTGCGAGGAGTCATTAGGCAAGGCTATTCAAGCCATTACCACAAGAAATAGTGATAATGCGGAAGCTGTTATAAAAGATGACGAAAAAATAGATAAGTTTGAAACTTTAATAGAGCAACAGGTGGTAAATCTAATTGCTTTAAGACAACCAATGGCAATAGATTTAAGAGAAACTGTAACGGCATTGAAAATTTCATCTGATTTAGAACGAATAGGTGATTTGGCAAAGAATATTTCAAAAAGAACATTATTATTAAATGAAAATTTACCAAAAAATTTGACCGAAGCTTTGGTAAGAGTTTCTTATAATGTTCAAAAACAACTCAAATCTATTTTGGATGCATATTTAGATAGGTCATCTGCTATGGCTATAAATGTCTGGGAAGGTGATGAACAAATAGATGATTTAACAAATTTATGTATGCAAGAAGTAATAAAATATTTGAAGGAAGACGAAAAAAATCTAGATGATGGTACTCATTTATTATTTGTTACTAAAAATATTGAACGTATCGGTGATCACACAACAAACGTTGCAGAGCAGGTATATTATTTAGTTACAGGAGAGTATTTAGAAGGAGATCGTCCAAAAGGAACAGAGCCAATAGTAACAGGAGAAAAGTAATAAATGTCTGCTCACGTGTTTATAGCTGAAGATGAAACTTCAATAGTAACGCTGCTAAAATATAATCTTGAAAAAGAAGGTCACAAAGTAAGCTATTCCGAAAATGGTGAAGATGCACTTAAACAAATTAAAGATAAGCATCCTGACTTAATATTAATGGATTGGATGTTGCCAGATTTGTCGGGTGTTGAAATATGTAAGAATTTAAAAAAAGACAAAAAGTATAACGACATACCTGTAATAATGTTAACAGCAAAAGGTGAGGAAGAGGACAAATTAAGAGCTTTTGATACAGGTGCAGATGATTATGTAACAAAGCCATTTAGTCAAAAAGAACTTAATGCAAGAATTAAATCACTACTTAGAAGATCAAAACCACAATCATCTGCAGATGTTGTTGAGTTTACAGATCTAAAAATAGATAGAATAACAAAAAGAGTTTATAGAAATAATGTTGAAATAAATTTAGGTCCTACAGAATTTAAATTATTAGATTTTTTTATCAAAAATCCAAAAAGAGTATATTCACGAGAACAACTATTAAACAATGTTTGGGGTGAAAACATTTATGTAGAGTCTAGAACAGTCGATGTACATATTAGAAGATTAAGACAAGCTATTAATATAGATAAAACCAAACCATTAATTAGAACTGTAAGATCAGCAGGTTATTCTTTAGAATCTTGAAGGTCTTTAGGTCTCATAAATTCCTTAATTAAACCATTTCCATCTAATTTATTCCATTCATTAAAATCAAAATAAATTTTTGCAAAAGCTGATGTTGGAAATTTATAGTTTAATAACTTAAAATGATTGTTGTTATGATTTTTTGTCAGTGATCTTACTAGATTTCTAACAGCAGGCTCGTGGTTAATTAAAAGCACAGATTTAAATTTTTTAGGTGTTTTTTTTATTATATCTATAATTTTATCTTCACTTGATAGGTATAATTTTTTTGAAGAAATAATTTTTTTTGGTTTTTCTATTTTTTTTAATAAAATTTTTAACGTTTTCTTTGTTCTTTTTGATGATGAAAGTAATATGTAATCAAACTTATATTTTTTTTTAACAAAAAATTCACAAATCTTTTTTGCATTTTTCTTGCCACGCTTACTTAAAGGTCTTTCATGATCCTCAAGATTTGGATGGTCCCAGCTAGATTTTGCATGACGCATAACGTATAATTTGAGCATAAAGTTTAAATATATGACTGCGTTAAAAAAACAAGATAAAGAAATACTTAAATCTAAATACATAAATAGAGAATTGTCTTGGCTCAAATTCAACGACAGAGTTCTTCTAGAAGCCCAAAATATTGAAAACCCACTTTATGAAAGAATTAAATTTTTATCTATAGCTGGATCAAATTTAGATGAATTCTTTATGGTACGTGTCGCGGGTTTATATAGTCAAATCAAGCAAGAGGTAGATTCTCTTAGCTCTGATGGTCTTACTCCTGATGAACAAATGAGTGAAGTTATTTTGGAAACAAATAATCTTCTTAATAAACAAAATAAAATATATAGAGATTTAATTCTTCAATTAAAAAAAGCAAATATAAGTATAGTTAAACCTGAAAATTTAAGTAAATCGGATCAGAAAAGATTATTTAAAATTTTTAATGAAGAAATTTACCCTCTGCTAACACCATCAGCAATAGACCCAGCTCATCCCTTTCCATTTATTGCAAATCAAGGAAGAGCATTAGTTATGAGATTAAATAAGAAAAATAAAAAAAGAGTTTTAAATGCAATAATAGTAATTCCAAAAGCTTTATCAAGATTTATTGAAATAGATGGAAATAAAAGTTTTAAAAAATTTTTAATTATTGATGATGTTATAAGTTTTTTTGCTTCTGAAATATTTCCTGATCATGATTTAGATAAAAAAATGTTATTTAGAGTTATAAGAGATAGTGATGTAGAAATTCAAGAGGAGGCCGAAGATTTAGTAAGATCTTTTGAATTGGCTTTAAAAAGAAGAAGAACAGGTGACATAGTACGTTTAGAAATTTTAAAAAATAGTAATAATGACTTAATTAAGTTTATAACCAATAAGTTAAACGTAAAATCTGAATACATCTATGAAATTGAAGGCGTTGTTGGAATTCAAGATATCGACCAAGTTTGTAAAATTAAAAATTCTAAATTAAGATTTAAAAATTTTAATCCCAGAGAGGTTGAGAGATTAAAGGAATTTAATAATAATTTTTTTGATACTATAAAAAAAAAGGATTTAATAGTTCATCACCCTTTTGAAACATTTGATGCTGTCGTTGAGTTTTTAAATCAAGCCGCATATGATAAAAAAGTTATAGCAATTAAACAAACTCTATACAGAACAACGTTAGACTCTCCAATTGTTAAAGCCTTAATAACAGCAGCTGAAAATGGAAAGACAGTGACTGCTTTAATAGAGATCAAAGCAAGATTTGATGAAGAAGCAAACATTCAGCTTTCAAGAAGTTTAGAAAAGGCAGGAATTCAAATAGTTTATGGTTTTGCAAAATATAAAACACATGCAAAATCATCTTTAATATTAAGAAAAGAGCAGGGAAAAATTCAAACTTATATACATCTAGGAACTGGCAATTATCACCCAGTTAATGCAAAAATTTATACTGACTTATCTTTATTTAGCTCTGACAAAAAAATAGCAACTGATGTGGAAAAATTTTTTAATTATGTAACCGGTTATTCAAAACCACGAAATCTTAGTAAAATATCTATATCACCAATTAATCTTAGGGAAACTTTGAACAAATGTATTGCTAACGAGATAGCAAATGTCAAAAAAGGTAAAAAAGGTGAAATATGGGCCAAAATGAATTCCTTAGTAGATCCAGCGATAATTGATAAATTTTACGAAGCTTCAAATGCTGGAGTAAAGATATTTTTATTTGTAAGAGGTGTTTGTTGTTTAAGACCTGGAGTTAAAGATAAATCTGAAAATATAATAGTTAAAAGCATGATTGGAAGATTTTTGGAACACTCAAGAATTTATTGTTTTGCAAATGGAAAAACAATGCCTAGTAGAGATGCAAAAGTTTTTATTTCATCAGCAGATTTAATGCCAAGAAATTTAAATCGAAGAGTTGAACTTCTAGTTCCAATTGAAAACCAAACAGTCCATGAACAAGTTCTTGATCAAATTATGTTAGCTAATTATTTAGATAAAAAACAAAGTTGGGAACTCGATGCTAGTGGAAATTATAAAAAAATAAAATATAGTGAAAATGATTCTTTTTCAGCCCATGATTATTTTATGAATAATCCTAGTTTATCTGGAAGAGGTAAAGCTAAATTAAAAATGAAACCGAAAAAATTAAACTTAAGATTAATTAAAAGTGGAAATTAAAGTTTTTAAAAATAAACAAAATTTAAAATTAAAACCTGCTAAATTAGCAGTTATTGATATAGGATCTAATTCTATTAGGATGCTAATTTATGAAGATTTTAGCTCTTCTCGTGTGCCATTTTTCAATGAAAAAGCTGTTTGTGAACTTGGTAAAAATTTAGATAAATCAAGAAAACTTCATAAGTCTGGTGTTGATTATGCTCAAAAAGTATTGAAGAGATTTTCAGAGATTTTAAATGTTTCTAAAATTGTTAATTTAAAAATAATAGCAACTGCTGTTTTAAGAGAAGCAACTGATGCAAAACCATTTGTTGAATATGTAGAAAATCTTTTTAAGAAAAAAATAGAAATCTTAAGTGGTGAGGAAGAAGCAATTTGTTCAGCAGAAGGTGTTAAAATTGGATTTGATAATGTAGATGGGTTAGTTGCTGATCTTGGTGGAGGTAGTTTAGAACTAGCTCGAGTTGAAAATGGTTTGATCACTAATAAAACATCTTTACCCTTAGGTGTTTTAAGATTAATAAATAATCCAATTGTAAAAAAGAGAAACCTTTCCAAATATATAAAAAAACTTTTCAAAGACGAGAAATGGTTATCTAAAAAAAAATTTGAAAACCTATATTTAGTTGGTGGAACATGGAGAGCTTTATTTAAACTTCATTTGTTTCAAAATAAACACCCTGTCCACATAATTCATCAGTATTCGGTAAATTATGAAACTATATCATCATTTTTAGAAAAAATTGCATCTTTCAATAAAGCAAAACTAAAAACAGTTGAATATATATCTAAATCTAGAACACCTTATCTACCATACAGCGCTATAATATTAGATGAGATCATGAATGTAACAAATCCAAAAAACATAATATGTTCTATAAGCGGAATTAGAGAGGGATCTCTAGCAAAAGATTACTTTAAAAATATTGATAACTCTCAAGTTTTTGAGAAATCATTAGAATATATTTCTAAGAAAAGAGGTGATTTGGGATTAACTTACAAAAAATATCATGAATTTATCAAACCTGTATTTGAGGGTAATGAACATTTTAATGAAAAATTACTTAATTTGGCTTGTGTTTTAAGTCATATGGATTGGGGACTTGGTGCTTTTCAAAAGGCAGAATTAGTTTTTCAAGAAACATTAAATACCCCTTTATTGAGACTTTCACATAAAGAAAGAATTCAAATAGCTCTTTCATGTTATTGGAGGTACTGCAGCATTAAATACAACCCTAAAATAGAATATTTGACATTTTTAAATAATAATGAAATTTTTTCTAGTAAACAAGTTGGTGCAGCCTTAAGATTTGCTCACTCACTTACATCTATTTCAACTATCTTCTTAGAGGAATTTAAATTGTATAAAAGAGGTAACTCTGTATTTTTAAAAATTCCAGCACAACATCAAGAAATAATTTCTAAACAAGTTACAAAAAGATTTAAAGCTCTTGCACGAGAATTATTTTTAGAACCAAGAGTATTATATTCAAATAGTTAAACTCTTTAAAAAAAACACAACTATTAGTTTAATAATAGTTTCTTTGTAATAAATTTTTAATAAAAAATAAATATTTCATTCATTTTTATTTTATAAATAAATTATAAAATATTTAAATTTTTAATTATCAATCCACCCCTTAATATACGCTCGATTAATTTTATCGGGCGTATTTATTATAACTTTAAAATTTTTTAATTTTTTTTTAAGAATAATTTTTTTGCAATAAAAACAGCAATTAACATACCAATTAATTCAGCAACTATATAAAAAGGAGTGTTTAAATAACTTATACCAGTAAAAGACTCTGTGAATGTTCTTGCTATTGCTACAGCAGGATTTGCAAAGGATGTTGATGAAGTAAACCAATAACCAGCTGTAATATATAACCCAACAGATGCAGCTACGGTAATTTTACCTGACTTCATGGATCCAAAAATAATAATTATTAGTCCTAAAGTAGCAATAATTTCTGATACAAAAATGTAGATACCATCTCTTGATTTTGTCGATAATTCAAAAATCTGATGTTCAAAAAAGAAATTAGCTAAAGCCACACCTAACAAACATCCTAGGATCTGAGCTGAAATATAAAAGGGTAGAAGACGTTTTTTTAACTTTCCTGTAATTGTCATAGCAATACTTACAAATGGATTGAAATGAGCCCCAGACACATCAGCAAAAACAGTTATTAGCACAAACAATCCAGCTCCAGTTGCTATAGTATTTGCAATTAGCATTACCGCTGTATCATTGGTAAGATTTTCTGCCATTAAACCTGACCCAACTATGATCATTACTAGAAAGCAACTTCCAATAAACTCTGAAAGAAAATATCTATTTTTATTTTTCATCTAGCCAATCTTTAATTTTATTGCTTATAATATTAAAAGTGTTTCTAATGATTATTTGCTTTTCTTCATCATTTGCATTTTGAAGTTTTGTTACTGGATCATCTATATCCCAATGTATAATTTGGTTTTTATCAGGCCAAATAGGACATACCTCATTATTTGCGTTATTACATACTGTTATTACATGATCCATTTTTATTTCATTATTTATAAACTCTTCAAAGTTTTTAGAACTATAATTAGTTAGATCATAATTTTTATTTTTCTCTAAAAAACTTCTAACATCATTATTAATTGTTCCAGATGGATTACTACCAGCACTAAAAGCTTTAAATTTATTTGAGTATTCATTATTGATAATACTCTCAGCTATAATGCTTCTTGCTGAATTTCCTGTGCATACAAATAAAATATTTTTCATTAAAAAATAATTTTATAAATTCCGATTACAAATAATGGAATTTGTAATCCAAAGTTAGTTAAAATGGCCTTATCCTTTAATAAGAAACCTGAAATTGTCCATCCAACAACACCAAGCCCATGAAAATAAATATTCAGCGGGTAAATATTAAGATTTGTAAGTAAAATACCTGTTAACACTAAAAGTGTACTGATCCACTTAAGATATTTTTTTAAAAATGACATTCAAAATTTATATGAATGTTTTGTTAAAGATTTATTACAATAAACTTTAATGTGATTTAATTTTATTGAAGTTCAAAGATAGAAACATAATGTTTCATTTTAGGGAATGGAAATCAAAAAAGCTTCTTTTTGTGTGTCCATGGACCTTTTTTTGTCTTAGGTAAAAACCTTTTTAGATCAACAAGAACTTTTTCGGACAATTTTCTGTAGGTGGTAAGTTTTCCTCCATAGATATTCAATAAAGGCAATTTTTTAATAATTTTTAGATCAAAAACATAATCCCTTGTAACTTTTGAAGCTGAATTAAAGTCTTCAATTAAAGGTCGTATTCCTGAATAAGTATCTACGATGTCCTTTGTTCTGATTTGTTTTTTTAAGTAATTGTTTACTGAATTAATTAAATAGCTAATTTCTTTTTTAGATATCCCTTTATTTTCTGGTGATTTCACTTCCACTTCAGTTGTTCCAATTAAAGAAAACTTCCCTTTATAAGGTAACACAAATATTATTCTTTTATCTGTATTTTGAAATGTGAATGCAACGTTTTCTTTGTACAATTTTTTTGTAATGATATGACTTCCTTTAACCAGTCTTATTTTTTTCTTAGATTTTATTTTTATATTTTTATTTAAAGTTTCATTTATCCATGGTCCAGATGCATTGATTAAAACTTTTGATTTTATTTTTTTTCCATTTTGAAGACTAATGACCCACTCATTATTAATAATTTCAGCTTTTTTAACTTTGTTATATTCTAGTATTTTAGCGTTGTTTCTTTTTGCATCTTGAGCGTTTAACTTTGTTAATTTTTTATCATCAATTTGAATGTCAAAATATTGAAAACCAGTTTTATATTTTTCTTTAAGAATATTTGAATATTTTTTTGTAAGATCAAATTTTTTTGATTTTGGTATATTGCTTTTGCCACCTAAATTGTCGTACAAAAACAAACCAAATTTAATTAACCAGGCTGGTCGAATTTTATCTGCATAAGGAATTATAAAAGGAATCGGTTTGGAAATATGTTTAGCAATTTTATAAACAATTTCTCTTTCTTTGAGAGATTCTCTAACTAATTTGAATTCATAATTTTCTAAATAACGAAGACCACCATGTACTAATTTCGTCGACCAAGATGAGGTTGCTCCTCCAATCTCACCTTTGTCAGCTAAACAAACTGATAAACCTCTACCTGCAGCATCCCTCGCAATACCTGCGCCGTTTATACCGCCACCTATTATGAATAAATCAAAAATTTTAGACATTTAAATCATGATTTTTTAAAAATATACAACCTCTTTTAGAAATTTAAAATTTTTAAATGAAATTATTTACAATTTCATAATACCTTAACATTAATTAATTATTAATAAAAAATAAAATAAACTAAACTTAACAGAAGGATAGATATGAAAAAAATACTTAGTGTTTTAACAATTCTATTTACTTTCTCTTTTACATCACACAGTTATTCAAAAACAGAAATTCATTGGTGGTACGGAAACAGTGGTTTTCTTGGTGATGTAATTATTGAAATTGCAAATAGATTTAACGCTTCACAAGATCAATATACGGTCATTCCTACAGGAAAAGGAAGTTATGAAGATAACATGGCGGCAACTATTGCTGCATTTAGAGCAGGAGACCAACCACACTATTCACAGGTTTATGATGCTGGTGCTGCAATAATGGTAGCGCAAGTAAAAAATGGTGTTGTCATCGGTTTTGAAGAAATGGCAGAGAAATATGGCATTGATGTAGATGCTGACAATTATATTCCAGGCATTAAAAATTTCTATGCAGACTCTGATGGAAAAATGATTGGTGTGCCTTTCAATAGCTCAACTTGTTTGATGTATGCAAACATGGACATATTGAAAAAAGTAGGAATTGAGTCAGTTCCAAAAACTTATGAAGAGTTTGAGGCTATAGCTCCAAAAATTAAAGCTGCCGGATACATACCTTTAGTTCAAAGTCACTTTCCTTGGATATGGACAGAAAATTTCTTTTCAAGACATAATCTACTTATGACTGATGGAAACAATGGTTACGATGCTGTTCCAACAAAAACTTTATTTGCTGAAACAGATGCATTTGTAATGCATTGGAAAAAAGTCAAGGAATGGTATGAAAAAGGCTTTTATGGATATAAAGGAAGAGCGTGGGGAGATAACCAAGCTCCATTTATAGCTGGTGAAGCTGCATTTTGGTTTGGTTCAGCTGCTTCGTTCGGTGGAATGAAAGGTGTTGTACCTAACTTTACAGTAAACCATATTCCTTACTGGGATTCTGTAACTGGTGGTAAAGAGTATCCAACTTTTATCGGTGGTGCTGCTAACTGGATCTTAAATGGTCATACTGAGGAAGAGTACAAAGGACTTGCTAAATTTATAGAATTTATGGGTTCTCCAGAGATGGATCTGTATTATCACAATATGACTGGTTACTCTGCAGTAACTAAAGGTGGAATAGAGTTAGCTGAAACTATAAATTTCTATAGAGCTTCTCCATATCATAAAGCAGTTGGTGAACAATTAAGCTTAGAAGGTTCGACTATTCCTGGTGGATATAGAGCTGGTAATTGGCCACAAATTCGTGAAGTAATTTACGAAAATGTTGAGCCAATGTTAAACGGCAAAATATCAATCGAAAAAGGATTGCAGAACATGGATAAAGGTGCAGCTAAATTGTTAAAACAATTCGCTAAAACTTTATAATTAATAATTTAAATAAGGAGGGTGTTGATTTACCCTCCTTATTTTTTATTTTACTTATATGAAAAAAGTCCAATTTAAATCTAGCTATTCACAATATTTATTCTTAGCACCACAGTTAGGAATTTTATTAATTTTTTTATATTGGCCAATCATACAAACCTTCAGAGATGCATTTACAATGCAAGATGCTTTTGGATTTGGAGCGACGTTTGTATGGTTTGATAATTTTTTATTTATTTTTGATGATCCAGCTTATTTTATAGCTTTCAAATTTACTATTATTTATAGTTTTGCAATTACATTAATTACCGGCTCAATCGGTTTGCTGCTTGCCGTTCAGGCCAATAATGTAATACATGGTAAAAGCACTTACAAAACACTTTTAATTTGGCCTTATGCAATTGCGCCTGCGGTTGTAGGTGTAATGGCAAATTATTTTTTTAGTGAAAGATTTGGGCTCCTTTATCATTTATTTCACGAACTTTGGGGTTTCAATTGGTACGAGAGTGTTTTTGACTCGTATATTTATGTAATAATAGCTGGTTCTTGGAAGCAAATCAGTGCTAATTTTATTTTCTTCTTGGCAGGTCTTCAAGCTATACAAAAATCTGTAATTGAAGCATCAATGATTGATTGTAAAAATAGTTTTAGAAGATTTTGGACAATTACATTCCCATTATTAATGCCAACTACATTCTTCTTAATAATTATTAATATAACCTATGCTTTCTTTGATACATTTGGAATTATTGATACTACAACGATAGGTGCTCCTTCAGGTGAAACAAGAACTCTAGTTTATAAAGCCTACATGGATGGATTTAGAGGATTAGATTTAGGAAGTGCTGGAGCTCAATCAATAATGATGATGTTGATTGTATTAGTAATTACAATTTTTCAATTTAGATATATCGAAGGGAAAATACATTATAATTAATGACTAGATTTATCACATCAAGTTTTTCACATTTAATTTTAATCATTGGAATACTTATCATGGTACTTCCTGTGTGGATGATTTTTGCTAGCTCAACGCACACAAGTTCAATGATTAATATGAATGGTCTCCAAATGTTTTTAGGAGATAGCTTTTATGAAAATTACTTACGGGTTTTATTATATCAGGGTGGTTTCTTTAAAGAGATAACAGCATTAAAAATGTTTTTTAATAGTTTTTTAATGGCTACGGGAGTTGCAATTCTATCCGTTGTCACATCTTTAATGGCTGCCTACGCATTGGTTTATTATAGAATAAAACATGCAACATTATTGTTTTGGATAATTTTTATCACGATATTAGTACCACTAGAGTTAAGAATTTTTCCTACTTATTCAGTAATGGCTGAACTTAATTTAGTAAATTCTTACTTTGGATTAATAGTTCCAATTTCAGCATCAGCTATAGCAACATTATTCTTTCGACAATTTTATAAAACTGTTCCAGATGAATTACTTGAGTCTGCAAAACTTGATGGGGCAAATACCTGGAGATTTTTTGTTGATTTTTTAATTCCTTTGTCAAAAACGATGATTGTAGCGATGTTAATATTTATGTTTGTTTTTGGTTACAATCAGTACTTATGGCCGCTATTGGTAACAACTTCAGAACAATATTGGACAGTGGTTATGGGATTAAAAATGATGTCGGGTTCTATTGTTCATCGTTTTGCTTTTGTGATGATGTCTATGGTTCCACCAATTTTAATTATAATTGTGTTGCAGAAACATTTTATTAAGGGGGTTTTTCAAGATAAATGAAAATTAAACCACTTCAAATAATTGCTCATATTATTTTAATATTAGGGGTATTGTTAATGGTAGTTCCTATTTGGATATCTTTTGCAAGTTCTTCACATGACTCTGTAACTATACTGACGGAAGGTATGAAGTTTCATATAGGTGATCAGCTAGCAAGAAACTATAACGAAGTTTTAAATGAAAAAGGTGGTTGGTCAGAAGAAGTGACTGCTGCAAAAATGTTTATTAATAGTTTTATAATGGCATTAGGGATTGCAACACTTAAAGTAGTTATTTCTGCAATGTCAGCATATGCTTTGGTTTATTATAGATTTAAATTAGCTGTACCAATTTTTTGGTTAATCTTTATTACTCTACTTGTTCCTTTGGAGGTAAGAATTTTTCCAAGCTATAAAATTGTATCTGATTTAGGTTTAACAAATTCATACACAGGCCTTATTCTTCCGTTAGTTGCTTCAGCTACAGCAACTTTTTTCTTCAGACAATTTTACAAAACAATTCCAGATGAACTTTTGGAGTCGGCAAAATTAGATGGAGCAAATGCTTGGAGTTTTTTCATAGATTTCTTGGTACCACTATCAAAAACTATGATAGCAGCAATGTTTATCTTTATGTTCGTATATGGATATAGCCAATATTTATGGCCGCTAATAATGACAACTGCAGAAGAATATTGGACTGTTGTAATGGGAATGAAAATTATTTACACAGAAAGCTATGAAGGAGTTGCTTTGCCAAGAACAGCAGAAAGATTTGCATATATAATTTTATCAATGATCCCACCAGTTTTAGTGGTAGTATTTTTACAAAAATGGTTCATAAAAGGATTAATTCAAACGGAGAAATAAATGAGTTTTTTAGATTTAAAAAATGTGACTAAGATTTATCCAAACGGAACTAAGGCTGTTCACGAAACTTCATTAAGTGTAGATGAAGGAGAGTTTATGGTTTTTGTAGGACCAAGTGGATGTGGAAAATCAACTTTATTAAGAATGGTTGCAGGTTTAGAGGACATTACAGAGGGTGATATTAATCTTGATGGAAAATTAATTAATGAAGTTGATCCATCTGAGAGAGATGTAGCAATGGTGTTTCAGAACTATGCATTATACCCACATATGAATGTGTATAATAATTTGGCTTATGGTTTAAAAAACAGAGGAATTGATAAGGAAACAATTGAGCAAAAAGTAAATGATGCAGCTAAACTGTTACAAATTTCAGATTATTTACAGAGAAAACCTTCAATGTTATCTGGAGGTCAAAGACAAAGGGTTGCTATGGGAAGAGCAATTGTAAGAAATCCAAAAATATTCTTATTTGATGAACCTCTTTCAAACTTAGATGCAAAATTAAGAATTCAGATGAGACTTGAAATTAAAAAACTTCAACAAAAGGTTGGAGTAACAAGTATATTTGTTACACATGATCAAGTTGAGGCCATGACACTTGCTGACAGATTGGCAGTAATTAATAATGGAATTATTGAACAGCTTGGAACTCCTATTGAGATATATGATAATCCAAAATCTTTATTTGTTGCTGGTTTTATTGGTTCACCTCAAATGAATTTTTTAAATGGTAATTTAAAAAATAAAACATTATCTGCAGAAGGTTTTGAAATTAAAGATGTTAATACTGACTTTGAGGGTGAGGTTACATTAGGAATAAGACCTGAGCATTTAGTACAATCTGAGAGTGGTTTAATTAATTTAACAGTAGACTTAGTGGAACAGCTTGGTTCGGATAATATTGTTTATGGTCAATTGAAAAATAAAAAAGACTTTTGTTATAGGTGTCCAGGAAATCAAACTGTTGAAAAAGGTTCTAATTTAAGAGTAAATATGGAGAACAATAAATATTATATTTTTGATAAAAGTACTGGCAAAAGAGTTAATTAAATTTGATTTTAAGTAAACCAAATCATATAAAAATTTATGGTCATCGAGGAGCTAGAGGTGATCTTCCTGAAAATACTTTAGAGAGTTTCAAATATTTATTTGATAATAATTTTAGTGGATTAGAAGTAGATATTTTATTTTCTAAAGATTCGGTGCCAGTAATTACCCATGATTTTTTCTTAGACAGAGATCAGACTAAAGACTTAGATGGTAATTGGATAGAAGATGAATATATGAAAATTAATAGTAAAACTTATAAAGAATTATTAAATTATGATATAGGAGCTGTTAATAAATTATCTAGTTATGGCAGAAGATTTTTAAATCAAAAAAGTTTAGAAAACCAGAGAATACCAAATTTAAACAAATTATTTAAATTATTAAAATCTTATGAAACTGAAGATTTAATAATTAATTTAGAATTTAAGTCTAGTCCATTAATTAGCAATCTAGTTCCTGAACCTATTGAGATTGTAAAACTTGTAAAGCAAGAAATAGAAGTTTCTAATTTAAGCGATCGAATTTTAGTTTCTTCCTTTGATTGGAGAGTTTTAAAAGAATTTAAATTACAATTACCAAAAATTTCTAGAGGTTATTTATCAACACAACAAGAATTAAAAAAAACAAGAAAAAATATTTATGAAAATTCACCTTGGATGGGGTTTATTCCATTTTTTAATAACAGTGAAATTCCAGAAGTTATAAATAATTTAGGTGGAATTGCTTGGCATCCTTTTTACAAAGATATAAAAAAAAAAAATATTGAAGAAGCACACAATCATGGACTAGTGGTAAATACTTGGACTGTAAATAGAGAAAGCGACATGATGCGGATGATTGAATATGGTGTAGATGGAATATTTACAGATTATCCTCTAAGGCTGAAAGAACTTTGTGAAAAAGAAAATAAAAAATGGTTTTAGTATATTTTAATGGATTTAAACATAGTTAATAATGAGGAAAAGTTTTTAGCAGGTAAACTTGAAGGTTACACTTTAAAAGGTGCTGAAAATAAATTTGACAACAAAGGAAACCCTATATCATTTCCAGGCTGCACAATAATTTGCAATATTCCTATTAATACCGATTTATCTAATCAAATTATTAGTTTCCAAAAAAAAATAGAAAATTTTAATCCTAAAAAAACTTATTTCTATTTACCTCCATCTAGTTTTCATATGACATTATTTGATTGTTGTAATTTAAATACAAAAAACACCAATTATTGGCCATCCGATATAGATCCTGATATGGATTATAAAGATATAGCTGTTGAATTAAATAAAAAAATTGAAAATTATAATTTTCCAAAACAATTTAATCTTAAACTAAAAACTTTTTTTGGTGGTTATAGTATTATTTTAGAATCCTTTTCTGAAAAGGATGAAAAAATTCTAAGAAATTGTAGAGATGAACTTAGTAGCTTGTTAAAAATTAAATTTGAAAATCATCAAAGATATACTTTCCATATTACTTTAGCTTATATTTTGAGACAACTTAATGAGACTGAAATAAAAAACTTAATTGAATTTAATAAACAACTATCCTCTGACTTTAATAAAAAATTTCCAAAAATTACTTTCAAAAAACCTGAAATGTATACTTTTAAAGATATGCTGGAGTTTAAAAGTATTAATTCTTAAAGCCTGTAATAGTTTTTTTTTTTAGAAATGACATTTGATTTTTATATAAATGTAATTTTAAAGATTTATTACAATAAACTTTAATGTGATTTAATTTTTTTGAAGTTCATAGATAGAAACGTAATGTTTCCTCTTAGGCAGTGGGATAATGGTTGGAACTTTAGTCAATCTTGGTTTTATTGATTTATTTCCTACAATTATATTTTTGTCATAATTTTCCAAATCAACCTCAGGATGAGGATTTCCATCATTGATTAATGGCCACGCATCACAAGCTCTATAACCAAATAAAATTAACGGTCTTGAGTTATTCATTTGATTGTGTCCAGACCCATGAACTGATCTACAATGAAAAAATACTACTGTTCCAGCTGTTCCAGTTATAGAAACACTATCTTTAGTTCCTATTTTATTTTTCTTAGTGTCTATTTTTCCAACAAAATAATTTTCTTTGCTGTGGTGGCTGTACAATTTCTTTTTGTGTGAATTCTTAATTATTTTAAGTGGCCCATTTTTCTCGTAGCAATCATCTAAATATATACCAACAGTAATTAAATCATCATTTGTATGAGGATAAAAAGCCCAATCTTGATGCCATCCAATTTCACTGCCTTTTTTCTTATTTGGAAGCTTAAAATTTAATTTACCTAGATGAAATCTTACTGTTCCACCTAATAATTTTTTAGCTATGGATATAATTCTTTTATCTCTAGATAATTCATAGAAAACTTTATGCCTGTTCTGAGGATTATTTAGTCTTAGAATTTCTTTATTTTTTGGAGAACCTGAATTGTAGACAAAATGGTAATTATCATAAGACTGAGTTCCATTTACACCATTACCTTTTTTTCTTTTTTTTTCTTTTGAAATTACTTCATTAACAATTTTATTAATTTTATTTATCTTTGTTTGAGAAATTAGATTTTCTTTAACTAGAAAGCCATTTTTTTTAAATAAATTTAAATCATTCATAAATGCAGATTATAAATAAAAATAAATCTTCTTATAAAAAATACAATGTTTAATTAAATTATTAATAAAATTTAGTAATTTTAAATTATTTTTTTAATGCATCTTCAAGATAATCCAATCTATCTTGACCCCAAAAAATCTCATTATTTAAGACATATGAAGGAGCACCAAATACATGGTTATTAACTGCATCTTTTGAATTTTTTTGGTACTCAATGTTTACTTCGTCAGTTAAAGCTAACTTTTTCATTTCCTCAAAATTTAAATTTAATTTTTCACAAATTTCCCGAAGTATTTTGTGATCTGAAAGATCTTTATCCATAGACCATAAATATTTTAAACACTCATTTCCAAAATGAAGTTTAATTCCCATTTTATTTGAGGCGATTACAAATTTTGCTGGCAAATGTGGATCACTAGGTGGAAAAAATTTTGGCTGTTTAATAATTGGCAAACCTAATTTATTTGAAATTCTCTCCATTTCCAAAAGTCTGTACTTTTGTCTTGCAGGGTGTCTTTTAGGAACTGGTAATCCTCCGGTATTTGGAAAAATTTCACCAACTAAATCAAGTGGTTTTTCTATTACTTCTAAATTATATTGACTTACTATTTTTGTAAATCTATCAGCACCTAAGTAAGTAAATGGAGACAAGACACTAAAATAATATTCAATTTTCATTATTTATTTAATTAAGTGCAAACTGCTTAATTTTTTCAAATTCAAAATGATCTGCAATGTCCTTTTTAGCATAATAAACATCTTGAACTACACCATCCTCATTAATTAGAACGTCGGTCACAGCTATATCTAAATGACCTTTTATTCTTGTAGGAATATATCCTTTCATCATAGCAGGAATAATTTTATGTGCTTTAAACAACATTGCGTTTAGTGTTTTACTCACTGATCTCTCAATTTCATATTTTTGAAAATATTCAAAATTTTCATCTGCTAATACTGTGAATGGTAAATTCTTATGCTTATCCATATATGATTTTAAATTATCTACTGGTGAATGAAATATTCCAACATGCGTAAAATTATTTCCAAGTTCACCAAATCTCTTATTAATTTCATTAAGTCTTAGGTTGCAGAAGCTACAACCTGCGATTCTATAAAAAGTTAATAAGACTTTTTTCCCTAAGGTCTGAGATAAATTAAATGAGTTACCATTCTGATCTGGAAGTGTAATTTCCTCTAATTTATCGCCAGTGCTAATTTTCATATTCTACATTATATAGAAATATGAATGCTTTGTTAACAACCTTTAAACGAAGCAGACATATTTCTAATTAAATTGAAATACAAGTCTTTTCCTGGGTCTAGAGTCGCTCCTAATGGGTCAACTACACCGGTTTTAATATTCATATCTTTTGCAACTGCTTTAATGATATCAGGGTTGAATTGAGGTTCAGAAAATACACAAGCAACTTTATCGTGTTCAATTATCTCTCTGATTTCTGCTAGTTGTTCTGCTCCAGGCATTACATCTGTATTAACAGTAAAAGCACCTAATATATTTACATTAAATCTTTTCTCAAAATACTGATAAGCATCATGGAATACAATTGAAGCAACACTGCTACTTAAATCAGTCATTACATCAATTGTAAGTTTATCGATTTCTTGTAAAGCTTTAGCTAAATTACTTTTATATTTAGCTTCATTTTTAGGATCATTTTCAATTAAATGTTCTGCCATTTCATTTAACATAGCTTTTGCATTAATTGGGTCCAACCAAATGTGTGGATCAAATTCACCATGAGCATGTCCATCATGATCGTCATGTCCGTGGTCGTCATGATCATCCTCTTTTTTACCATGATCGTCATGATCGTGGTCGTGATCATCTTCTTTTTTACCATGGTCATCATGTCCATGATCGTCATGATCATCTTCTTTTTTACCGTGATCGTCATGTCCGTGATCGTCATGATCATGTTCGTCAAAAATATTTCTCTCTCTAAATTTTAATACTTGTAATCCTTTAGTTTCCATTAATTCAATTTTTTCTGCTTTCTTAGCAATTGAACTCAATGGTTTTTCTAAAAAACTCTCTAAATCTTCACCAACCCAAAATATTAGGTCTGCATTTTGTAGCATTTTTGCGTGCGAAGGTTTCATTGCAAATCCGTGTGGAGAGGCATATCCATCAACTATTAAATCAGGTTTAGCAATACCATCCATTAAGTAACTAGCTAATGAATGAATTGGTTTAATAGAAGCAACTACTTTTATTTCAGCATTTGCTGGTGTAAATAATGTTAGAATTGATAATATTGAGAATATAAGTGGTATTTTTTTAATATTTTTCATAATAAGTAATTTAATTGGTTGTTATAATATAACGTTATGTAATAATATAACATTTATAAGTCAAGCAATATATGAGCTCAGAAAATAGTACATTAGTAAAACTAAATAACGCTGGTTTTAAACAAAATGATAAATGGCTAGTTGAAGGTGTTTCATTATCTGTTAAAAAGGGAAAAATCGTTACACTTATTGGACCTAATGGCTCTGGAAAAAGTACTACCGCAAAAATTGCATTGGGAATTTACAAAAACATAGAAGGAAGTGTTGAGAAATACACAAATAAAGTTGGATATGTTCCTCAAAAAATATCTATTGATTGGACCTTACCCTTAAGAGTTTATGATTTTATGCTTTTAACTGAAAATATTAAAGATGAGGCAATTGATGAAGCGCTTACGTTAACAGGTGTTATCCATCTTAAGAATAAAAATTTAGGAAATTTATCAGGTGGTGAATTTCAAAGAGTTTTAATCGCAAGAGCTATTTCAAAAAAACCTGAATTATTAGTTCTTGATGAACCTGTTCAAGGAGTCGATTACACTGGCGAGATTGCTTTGTATGAATTAATAAAAAGAATTTCTGATACACTAAATTGTGGAATTCTATTAATCTCACATGATTTGCATACAGTTATGACTGCAACTGATCATGTGGTTTGTTTAAATGGCCACGTATGTTGCTCTGGATCACCAATGGATGTTGCTAAAAACAATGAATATAAATCCTTATTTGGTGAACAAGCATCTCAAATTCTTTCTGTATATGAACATAAACATGACCACGTTCATTCTGATGAGGGAGAAATAAAGAAAAACTAATATGTTTGATGATTTTTTTATAAGAGCATTATTTGCAGGAATAGGAATTGCATTTGTGACAGGACCATTAGGTTGTTTTGTAGTATGGAGAAGATTATCTTATTTTGGTGATACATTAGCTCATTCAGCACTTCTTGGTGTAACAATGGCATATACCTTAGATTTAAATATTGCTATTTCAGTGTTTTTAATTTCTTCAGTAATCGCATTAATCCTTATTCAACTACAGAAAAAAACTAATTTACCCGGGGATGCTTTGCTTGGTCTTTTAGCTCATTCTTCATTAGCTGTTGGATTAGTAGTAATAGGTTTTTTAGCATTTATTCGTTTTGATATTATGGGTCTTTTATTTGGTGATATACTAGCTGTAACAACTGATGACTTATTAATTATCTGGACTGGTGGAGCATTAATTTTATTAGTTCTAAAATTAATTTGGAAACCATTGTTTGCATCAACAGTTAATTATGAATTAGCAGAAGCAGAAGGATTAAACCCAGATAGAGCAAAAGCTATTTTTACAATTCTTATGGCTGCTGTGATAGCAATATCAATTAAAATGGTTGGTCTATTGTTAATTACGGGTATGCTAATTATACCCGCTGCAATGGCTAGAAATATCTCAGATAGTCCTCAAAAAATGGTTATATTTTCAATTATTGGTGGATTACTGTCTGTTGTATTAGGTTTATATTCTTCATTAGAATTTAATACATCTTCAGGACCATCTATAATAGCTGCCTCGTTAGTATTATTCATACTGTCTTTATTTAAAATAAAACAATCGATTAAATTGAAAAACTGATAACATATTGATAAGAATTTAAAGATGCAAAAAGAACATAACCTTTCCAAAAATCAAAAAATAATTTTTGACTTAATTGATAAATCTGGTGGGCCAATGAAAGCTTATTCAATCCTTTTTAATGTTCAAAAAAAAGGAATTAAAGCGCCACTACAAGTTTACAGAGCATTAGGCAAATTAGTTGAAATAGGAAAAATCCATAAGATTGAAAGCAGAAATGCTTTTATAGCTTGTCAAAATTCAAGCTGTCAGGTTTCAAAAGCAACAGCTTTTTCAATTTGCGAAAGTTGTGAGAATGTATCAGAAATAAGTAATTCAAAACTTTCAAAATATTTATCTAACTTTTCAGATAACTCTGGAATGAAATATAGCAAATACAATTTAGAATTTTTTGGTTTATGTAAAAAATGTAAATCAAAATAATGGGCACAGTTTCATTAACTTTAGACGAAATATTTGAACTAGCTAAAAAAACTCTTTTGGCAAATGGTTGTGATGATGAAACAGCATCAATTTTATCAGACCTAATTAGAAACGCTGAAAGAGATGGTTCTGTATCACACGGTTTATTTAGATTGCCAGCTTATGTAACAGGTCTTAAAGGTGGAAAAATAAATGGAAAAGGAAAACCAGAAGTAAAAAAAATATCTCCTTCAGTAATTAAAGTTGAAGGAAATAATTGTTTAGCTCCTGTTGTTTTAAATAAAGGATTGCCTGAATTAGAAAAAGCCGCAAAAGAAAATGGTGTAGCTGTGTTAGCAATAAATAATTCACATCATATGGCTGCTATGTGGCCTGAAACAGAAAAATTAGCAGAAGATGGCTTAGTTGCATTTGCTTGTACATCTTATAAGCCTGCAGTTGCACCTGCTGGTGCAATAAAACCTTTGTTTGGAACAAACCCAATTTCATTTGCTTGGCCACGTCCAGGTAAAACACCAGTTGTTTATGATATGGCAACTGCTTCAATGGCAATGGGAGAAGTACAAGTTGCTAAAAGAGAAGGACACAAAGTTCCACTTGGAACTGGTTTAACTAAAGATGGTAAAGAAACAACTGATCCAGGGGAAATTGCTGATGGTGGAGTTTTATTACCCTTTGGTGGTTACAAGGGATCTGCAATTGCTATGATGGTAGAATTAATGGCAGGTGCATTAGTTGGAGATAATTTTAGTTTTGAAACTGCTGCCAAAGATAATAATGATGGTGGTCCTCCAAGTGGCGGTGAATTCATACTAGCAATTAATCCAGACAAAACATCAGGTACTAATTGGCAAAAACATGCTGACGAATTTTTTGAAAAAATGAAATCAATGGGTGAAGTAAGATTACCTGGAGAAAGACGTCACAAGAATAGAATGGATACTGGTCCAAGAAATATAAACGAAGAATTAGTAAATAAAATTAAATCTTTAAGCTAAATTAATCTCAATTGGTGTGTGATCAGAGGGCTTTTCTCTACCACGTGGATCTTTATTAATATTAATATCTTTAATTTGATCAATTATAGAATTTGAAACTAAAAAATGATCAATCCTCATGCCATTATTTTTTTGCCAGGCACCTCTCATATAATCCCAAAATGTATATCCTTCTTTATCTTCATAAAAATGTCTGTAAACATCATTAAAACCAAGATTAATCATTTCCCTAAATTTTTTTCTTATTTCAAGTCGGTATAATGCGTCGTCTTCAAAACTTTTAACATTATAAACATCTTCTGCTGAAGGGATAATGTTGAAATCACCAGCTAAAATAATATTTGAATTTTTTTTAGATAAAGTTTTTAACTGTTTTATTAATTGATCAAGCCAATCTTTTTTGTAATCATATTTTTCAGTATCTACAGGATTACCATTAGGGGTATAAATATTAATTAATTGAATATTTTTTTTCTTATGCTCAAATTCAGCTGAAATTATTCTTGATTGTTTTAACTTATCCTTAATTAAATCTGTTTTGACATTTTTTAATTTATTTTTTGAGATGATCGCTACACCATTGTAACTTTTTTGACCAAATACATGACTTTCATAGTCCATTGATGAAAAATCATCATATGGAAAATTAACATCTTCAGTTTTGATTTCCTGCATCATTAAAATATCAGGTTTATATTTTAATAAATAGCTTTTGATATTTTCAATTCTCGCTCTTACAGAGTTTACATTCCAAGATGAAATGAGCATTAAAGTGAGAAAGAAACTCCACAACCACATGAAGATTTGGTTTGTGGATTAGAAATTTTGAATTGTTCACCAATTAGTTCAGAAACATAATCAACTTCAGACCCTTTTAGTAAATCAGCTGAAGTTTTATCAATTAAAATATTTTGATAATTTAAATCATCATCTTGTTTTGATTTATCAAAAGTAAATTCATATTGAAAACCAGAGCATCCTCCACCTTTAATAGCGATTCTAAAGAATGATCCTTTGTCTTTTTTCGATAACAAATTATCTATTTGTTTTAACGCTTTATCCGTAAATTTAATTTCTTTAATCATGTCTGAACACTGGTATTACTAATATAATACTTAATTATTTAAATTAAAGGATGAAAAAAGACACTTTGTTAGGCGTATTTAAAAGTAAAGGTAGACTTAATAAAGAAGCTAATTCAAAATATAGATCTCCTTTTCAGCGTGACAGAGATCGTATAATTCATAGCGCATCATTTAGAAGATTAAAGCATAAAACCCAAGTATTTGTTAATACAGAAGGGGATCATTTTAGAACAAGGATTACTCATTCAATTGAAGTTGCGCAAATAGCAAGATCAATTGCAAAATATCTAAAATTAAATGAAGATTTAGCTGAAACCTTAAGTCTTGCGCATGATTTAGGGCATACACCATTTGGTCATGCAGGAGAGGATGCTTTAGATGAGTGTATGGAAAACCATGGTGGTTTTGATCATAATCTTCAGACACTAAGAATAGTTATGTTTTTAGAGAATAAATATTTTAAATTTGCTGGACTAAATTTAACTCTTGAAACTTTAGAAGGACTTTTAAAACATAATGGACCAGTAGACGACCTAAGTATGGTCAATAAACTAATTGGTTTAAAAACTTTTAAAAACAAAATTAATTTTAACACCTATGCATCATTAGAAGCTCAAATATCAGCAATATCAGATGATATTGCCTATAATAATCATGATATTCAGGATGGAATTAAAGCTAATTTATTTAAGCTTGAGGAATTAGTAGAATTAGATTTTTTCAAAAATATTTACCAAAGATATAAAAACAAAATAAATAAAAAAAATTATAAAATTGCTATTTACCAAATCATAAGAGACTCAATAGATATTATGATAAGAGATTTACTAAGTAATACAGAAAAAAATATTAAAAAATTTAAAATTAAGTCATTAAAAGATGTATCAAAATCAAATCAATTAATAGTTTCGTTTTCAGGTCAAATAGAAAATTCAGAACAAGAAATTAGATCATTTTTAAGACATAGAATGTATGACAATAAATCGGTACTTAATAAGAATCAAAGAGGTAAAATGATAATTAAGAAATTATTTAAAATAATTAAATCAAATCCTAGAAAATTTCTTACTAAAGAGCAATTGACTAAAGACAAATATAGAGCTATTTCAGATTTTATATCTGGTATGACAGACAGATACGCAATTAACCTTTACAACGATAATAAATGAATATTTTTGAATTATATTTAGATAAAATTAAATCAATTATTGTTGAACTTAGTAAAAAAAACCAACTTATCGTTCCAGAAAGTTTCAATGGTATTAATGCGGAAATACCGCCTCCAAAATTTGATTGTGATATTTCAACTAATGTTGCAATGGTTTTATCGAAACTAAACAAAACTTCTCCAATAGAATTGGCAGAAAAACTTGCACCTGAAATTAAAAATAGCGATGATCAAATAGAAAACATATCAGTTGCTAAACCTGGTTTCATAAATATTAAATTTAAGCCATCTTTTTGGTCAAACTTTATTAAAGAAATAATTGATAATGCTGAAAAATTTGGAATTAATGAAAAAGAGAAAAAAAATAATTATTTAGTTGAATTTGTATCAGCTAATCCCACAGGACCCTTGCATGTTGGTCATTGTAGAGGAGCTATTTTAGGCGATGTAATATCTAATGTATTAATATTTAATAAACACAACGTTACAAAAGAGTATTATGTAAATGATTATGGTAACCAGATTATAAATTTTACAAAATCTGTATACTTTAGAATTAGGGAGGTAAAATTTAATGAAACATTCCCTCAAGATAACCCTGATTTATATCCAGGAGATTACCTTGTTGATTTTGCAAAAAATATAGTTTCAGGTAATTCTGATTTGAGTTTTGATGATTATGAGAAAATAAGCGATAAGTTAACAGCTTTATCTATAGAACAGGCGCTACTTTTAATTAAAAAGAACCTTAAGAGTTTAGGAATTAACCACGATAATTTTGTTAGTGAAAAAAGTATTGTTTCAAATAACGAAGTAGAGAGTGTAATAAAATTTTTAGAAAAGAATAAATTTGTATACAAAGGAAAAATTAAAGCTCCAGCTGGTGAAGATGATAAAAACTGGGTAGAAAGAGAACAGTTACTTTTTAAATCTACTGATTTTGGTGACGATAAAGATAGAGCATTACAAAAGTCAGATGGAACATGGACCTATTTTGCAAGTGATGTCGCATATCATAAAAATAAAGTAGATCGTAAATTTGATTATTTAATAAATATCCTTGGCGCAGATCATGCTGGTTATATTAAAAGAATTTCATCCTCTGTTGAAGCTTTATCAGGAAAAAAAGATAAATTGATTTGTAAAATAAGTCAGCTTGTAAAATTAATTAAAGACAACAAACCATTTAAGATGTCTAAAAGAAAAGGTGACTACATTACGGTTGATGATTTAATTGAAGAAGTTGGAAAAGATGCAACTAGATTTATCATGCTCAACAGAAGTAGTGATGTGGAATTAGATTTTGATTTTGATGCTGTAAAAGAAAAATCAAAAGATAATCCGTTATATTATGTTCAATATTGTTATGCCAGAATTTCATCTGTCTTTAGACATATTGATAAAGATTTAAATTCAAACATTGAATTAGATGATTTTAGTTTTGAATACTCAAATGATGAGATCAAAATTTTAAAAAAGATTTCAGAATGGCCTAAATGCATCGATGCAGCTAGTTCAAAATTAGAACCACACAGAATACCTGTTTATTTATATGATCTTGCCTCAGAATTTCACTCGTATTGGAATCTTGGTAAACAAAACCCAGAAAAAAGATTTATTAATGATCAAAAAACTGTTTCACCAGATAAATTAATTTTTTTAAAAGCAATATCTAACGTTGTAAAATCAGGAATGGATATAGTTGGTGTAAATACACCAGATAAAATGTAATGCTAAAAGAAATTAAGTATTTAATCTTTATTGTTGTAATTGCCTTATTCATTTTTTTGACTGGTAGATATTATTTTTCAGATGAAAATAAGAAGAAATCATACAGATCTTATAAAAATAACGATGAAAAAATTAAATTATATTCAAAAAATTTACCTGTTTTAGAAAACGACACAGAAAATGTAATAGAATACGTTAAGCAAACAAATAAAAAAAAGAAAAAAAAGTTTAATTTTTGGAAACTTTTAGAGAATGATTAAGAATCGAAGAGCTTTTATTGTTGGTTTAAAATCATCAAAATTATCAAACAAAGAGATTACTTTTTTAAAAAAATATAAACCATGGGGAGTTATTTTATTTTCAAGAAACATAATTTCAATTGAACAAACTAAAAAATTAACTGATAAAATAAGAAAAATATTTAAAGACAAAAAATACCCAATATTAATTGATCAAGAAGGTGGACGAATAAATCGATTAAGTAAAATTATTTCATTTGAAAATTTGACTTCTGAATATTTTGGTAATTTATTCACAAAAGATAAGAAAAAATTTAATATTATTTATAAACTATTTATCGATAAAACTTCGTATTTGCTTAAATTAATCGGTGTAAATATAAATACTGTTCCTGTTTTAGATATTCGAGTTAAGGGAGCTAGCAACATCATTGGTGATAGGTCTTTTTCAAAAAATAAAAAAAATATTTCTAAAATTGGTGATATTTGTATTGATTATTTTCGTAAAAATTCAATTGGAACTGTGATGAAACACATACCAGGACATGGATTAGCTAAGGTAGATAGTCATAAATTTACACCTGTAGTAAAAAAAAACTTAAATTATTTGAATAAAAATGACTTTTTTCCATTTAAAAAAAAACAGACTTATTTTGCAATGACAGCACATGTTATATATCGAAGTATTGATAAGTTGAATACTGCTACACATTCTAAAAAAATTCTAAATTTAATTAGAAGCAAAATTGGCTTTAAGAACATTTTGATTTCAGATGATTTATCAATGAAAAGTTTAAAAGATGATTTAAAAACTAATACAATCAAAACATTTAGTGCAGGTTGTAATCTTGCTCTTCACTGTAATGGTAAATTGTCTGAAATGAAGGTGGTTGGTGATAATTCACCAAGGGTAAGCAATTTTATTATAAAAAAAACATCACTATTTTATAAAATTTTAAGTTAATATCTGAGCATGACTATTTCTGATTCTGCATTATTTAATGTCGACATAAGTAACTACAATGGTCCTCTAGATGTACTTTTAGATTTAGCAAAAGCCCAAAAAGTGGATCTTGAAGAGATATCAATTACAAAATTAGCAGATCAGTTTCACGAATATATTACAAAAGAAAAAGATTTAAATTTAGAAATTGCTTCAGAATATTTATTGATGGCAACTTGGTTAGCATATTTGAAATCTAAATTATTACTTCCGGGTACACCAGAAGAAGAATTTAAAGTTCAAGAAGTAGCTGAAAAATTAAAATTACAACTTAAAAAATTAGAATTAATTAGATTGCTTTCAGAACAAATGCTTAAAAGAAAAAGACTAGGTAGAGAAATTCGATCAAGAGGAATGAAAGGAAATATAAGATCTATTTATAGTACTGAGTATAATTTAAGTTTATTTGAGCTTCTCAAGTCATATTCAACAATTATTATGACCAAGGATTTTCAAAAAATGAATATTCCAAAATTACCTGTATTTACTGCTGAAGATGGAATTAAAACAATAAGAGAATTTTTTGGTAAATTAATTGATTGGAAAAAATTAGATGATTTAATTCCTAAAAATTTTAAAAATGGTTCAAAATATAAACGCACTGGAAAAGCAGGAATTTTCGCTGGTTCATTAGAATTAGTTAAAGAAGGAAACCTGACTATGAAACAAGATAAATTATTTGATGATATTTATGTGAAGGAAAAAAATGATTAAAAAAGAAAAAATTGCAAAAGATAATATTGTTAAATTTCCATCCAAGCTAACTGATTTAGATAAAGAGATTGAAGCAGTTATATTTGCAGCTGCTGAACCATTAGATGTTGATACAATCGAAAGTAAAATAACGAAAAAAGGTAATGTATCTAAATCATTAGAAAAGCTGCAGCAAGAATACTCTAAACGTGGAATTAATCTAGTTTGCATAAAAGAAAAGTGGTCCTTTAGAACTTCTCCTAACTTGTCAAACATCATGTCTCAAGAAAAGACAGTTGAAAAAAAACTTTCTAGAGCTGCGGTGGAGACTTTGGCTATAATTGTATATCATCAGCCTGTTACTAGAGCAGAGATTGAAGAAATAAGAGGTGTTGCATTCGGAACAAATACTCTTGAAATATTGATGGAGCTTAATTGGGTAAAACCGGGTGGTCGTAAAGATGTACCAGGTAGACCAATTCAGTATGTTACGACTGATGAATTTTTAAGTCATTTTAATCTACAAAAATTATCTGATCTACCAACAATTGATGAATTAGGTGCTGCAGGATTAATTGACAGCACTAGTGTCGATAGTGCAATTTTTGGAACTGGTAAATTCTACAAAGAAAAACAAGAAGAAAAAAAAGAGGATATTTATTCTAATATTGATGAGATGCTTAATAGTACTCTTGATACAGAAGAGAAAGATTAACAAAAAAGTAACTTTTAAATTAATCGTAAAAAGGTTATAAGTTTTTTATGAGCATAGGAATTTGGCAAATTGCTATCGTAGTTATATTAGTAGTCTTATTATTTGGACGAGGTAAAATTTCTAGTCTGATGGGTGATGTAGCTAAGGGAATTAAAAGTTTTAAAAAAGGAATGGCTTCAGACGTTACTGAAGATACAGAGCCAAAAAATATTTCTGACGAAAATAAAGACTCAGAAAAAAAAGATTAAATCACATGCCTACTATTGGTTGGTTTGAGATATTAATTGTTGTTGGTATTGCAATTGTTGTTCTCGGCCCAAAAGATTTTCCAATCATGTTAAAGAAAGCTGGTTCTTGGATAGGAACTGCTAAAAGATATGTAAGCAACATTCAAAATGAAGTTTCTAATTTAGAAATTGATGAACAAAAAATTGATAAAGAAATAAAAAAAGAAACTAAAAAAGATGAGCAATGAAGATAATGAAGGTGGATTTGTTAGCCACCTAACAGAATTAAGAAAAAGATTAATACATAGTTTTGTATTTCTAATAATTTTTTTTGTAATTTGCTATATATTTGCAGAACATATTTATGGTTTTTTAGTTGATCCATTTGCTCAAGCCGTAAAAGATGATGGATCTGATCGAAGGCTTATTTTTACAGCCTTACAAGAAACTTTTTTAACCTATATAAAGGTATCTTTTTTCACTGCTTTTTTTGTGACTTGTCCATTTATTCTAATGCAAATATGGAAATTTATTGCACCAGGTTTATACAAACATGAAAAAGTTGCAATACTCCCGTACCTTGTATTAACACCAATCCTTTTCTTTTTAGGAGGCATGCTTGTTTACTATTTGATAATGCCTCTAGCAATCAAATTCTTTTTATCTTTTGAAAGTACAGGGATGTCTACAAGTCTTCCAATTCAATTAGAGGCTAAGGTAAATGAATATTTATCACTTGTTATGAAGTTAATTTTTGCATTTGGAATAAGTTTTCAATTACCTATAGTTTTAAGTTTATTAGCAAGAATAGGAGTTGTTGACAGTCAATTTCTAAAAGAAAGAAGAAAATATGTTGTTGTAATTATATTTGCTGCTGCAGCGTTACTAACACCACCAGACCCTATCACTCAAATTGGTTTAGCAATCCCATTATTAATTTTATATGAATTATCTATATTTTCAGTAAAATTTATAGAGAACAAAAAATTAGAAAAAACTGATGCATAATTTAAAAGAAATAAGAAAAGATTTTTCAAAATTTGAAAAAGATCTTATAAAACGCTCAGTAAAAATTGATTTTAATAATTTAAAAAAACTTGATCAGTTAAATAGAGATTTAATACAAAGAAAAGAAAATTTAGAAAAAGAAAAAAAAGATATTTCAAAATCTAAAAATGAAAGCCTATTTAAAAAATCTAAAGAAATATCTATAGAATTAGAGAAGATTTCTGAGCAACAAAAAAATACCAAAACTGAATTAGATAATATTTTATCAAGTATACCAAACATACCTCATCAAGATGTTCCAGATGGAATAGATGAAAATGACAATGTGGAAGTCCTAAAATCTGGGAAAGTTCCTGAATTTGATTTTAAACCTAAATCACATTACGAACTTGGTGAAAATTTAGGCATGCTTGATTTTGATCTTGCAACAAAAACAACTGGATCAAGATTTGTATTTGTTAAAAAAGAGCTAGCATTATTGGAACGTGCTTTATCTAATTTTATGCTAGATACTCATATTGTTCAAAATGGTTATCAAGAAATTTCACCTCCATTAATAGCTTCTGATAATACAATGTATGGAACAGGCCAATTACCAAAATTTGAAAACGATCAATTTGAAATAAAATTTGATCAAGGATCTGATAGAAAATTTTTAATTCCAACTGCAGAAGTAATATTAACTAATATAGTTAAAGATAAAATTGTTGATCAAAAAGAATTACCTATGAGATTTGTTGCTTCAACTCCATGTTTTAGAAAAGAAGCTGGTAGTTATGGAAAAGATACAAAAGGAATGATTAGACAACATCAATTTTATAAAGTTGAGCTGGTAAGTATTGTTGAAAAAGAAAATTGTTTAGATGAATTAGAGCGAATGACTAATTGTGCAACAGATATTCTAGATAAGTTAGAGCTACCTTATAGAAAAATAATTTTATGTTCTGGGGATATGGGTTTCAGTGCTGAAAAAACATATGATATTGAAGTATGGTTGCCATCAGAAAATAAGTATCGTGAAATATCATCATGCTCTTCTTGTTCAACATTTCAGGCGCAAAGAATGAAATCAAGATATAAAAATAAAAACAAAGAAACTGTTTTTGTTGGAACATTAAATGGCAGTGGTTTAGCTGTGGGTAGAACTTTAATTGCTGTACTAGAAAACTACCAACAACAAGATGGTTCGATTATTATTCCTAAGGTACTGCGACCGTATATGAATAATTTGGAATCGATTTCAGATAAATAAAGTTGTTTTAATTACACAGATAGTATAAGTATTCACATAATTTATAAGGAGATTTATGGAAGGTTCAGGAATAGGACAATTTATACCGTTAATTTTAATTTTTGTTATTTTTTATTTTTTCTTAATCAGACCTCAGCAAAAAAAGGTTAAAGAGCATAAAGCTATGGTTGAAAGCCTTAAAAGAGGTGACAAGGTTGTCACTTCTGGTGGAATTACAGGTACAGTTGAAAGATTAATAGACAACGATAAAGTTGAAGTAGAAATTGCTGAAAATGTAAAAGTTGAGATAGTTAAATCAACTGGTATTCAAAGTCTTGTTAATACAAATACTCAAGAAGTTAAAAAATAATTATTTTAAGTTAAGTGCTTTATTTCTCTAAGTTAAGAATTTTATTTATAACACTCTTTTCAATTCTTTTTATTTTAATTTCTTCATCAAATCTTTTTAAGTTTGATGATAGTTTTTTTGATAAAAAAATTAATCTAGGATTAGACCTTCAAGGTGGATCCTATCTACTACTTGAAATTGATAATGAACCTGTAATTGAACAAAAGTTACAAAACCTAACAACAACAATCAGAAATTACTTCAAAGAAAAAAATATTGAAATAAACAATATAAAAATAGATAATCAAAATATTTTTTTTAATGTAATAGATAATGATAAGCAATCTGTGTTAGATGTTTTTCAGGATGAAAATAGTGATCTTAATCCTTATTACCCAAGATTTAAATCACATCAGTTAGAAATTGAAGATACAGGATTAAATTTTAAAGTTAATTTTTCAAGACAAGGTTTGATTAAACTTAAAACCTCTTCTCAAGACCAAGCTATAGAAATAGTTAGAAGAAGAGTAGATGAGGTTGGTACTAATGAACCCAATATACTCAAAAGAGGGAATAACAGAATTTTAGTCGAGCTTCCTGGATTAGATGATCCAATGAGAATAAAATCTTTACTTGGAAAAACTGCAAATCTTACATTTCGTTTTGTAACAAATGATGAAAATGACCGTTTTGGTGTTGAAAAGTTAAAATTTGAAAATGGTCTTGAAGAAGCCACAGTTAGTAAAAGAATAATTATAAGTGGTGAAAATTTACTTGATGCTCAGCCTAAAATGGACACTCAAACTAATCAAACTATTGTTTCATTTACTTTAGATAGAGTAGGTGCAAAAAGGTTTGGTAAGGCAACCTCAACTGGCATTGGAAAGCAATTAGCAATTGTGTTAGATGGTAAAATTATTAGTGCACCCGTAGTTAGAGACACGATTGCCAGTGGATCTGGTCAGATAAGTGGTGGCTTCACTTTTCAAACAGCAACTGATCTAGCTTTATTATTAAGATCAGGAGCGTTACCAGCTCCATTAGAAATAATTGAAGAAAGAACAGTAGGTCCAGATCTTGGACAAGATTCAATAAATGCAGGAATGATTGCTTTAGCAATAGGATTTATGTTGGTAATAATTTTTATGTTTGTTAAGTATAAAATTTTTGGATTGATAACTAATGTGACTCTAATAGTTAATTTATTTATACTTTTAGGTATTTTAACCTTATTTGAAGCTACTTTAACTTTACCTGGTATTGCAGGAATTATTCTAACTGTAGGTATGGCTGTTGATGCAAATGTTTTAATTTTTGAAAGAATTAAAGAAGAATTAAAAGACGAGACTAATAATATTTTAGCTTTTGATGGTGGTTATACTAAATCAAGAACTGCAATTTTAGATGCTAATATTACTACATTATTAGCCGCAATTATTTTGTTTTTCATGGGCTCAGGTCCAGTCAAAGGTTTTGCTGTTACCCTAGGAGTTGGAATATTTACAACACTATTTTCAGTTTATTTCATAGCAAGATTATTCACTAGCATTTATGTATCAAGAAATAAAAATAAGGAAAAATTAATATAATGATTGCTTTTAATAAATATTATAATCATTTTAATTTATTATCTTCAACGTTGATAATTGTTTCATTATTATTGTTAATATTCAAAGGACTTAATTTTGGTATAGACTTTAAAGGTGGTACTTTAATTGAGTTAAGAGCTTCAGATTCTAAAATAAATGTTAGTTCATTAAGAGATAGATTTAATCAGATGGATTTAGGTGATGTTTCGGTCAAGAAATTTGGTAATGATACTGATTTTTTGGTAAAATTTGAAAATAAAGATAATAAGAAGAAAATCATCGAAGAAATTAAAGCTAATTTAGATAAATCTTTTGGAAATAACTATGATTTTAGAAGGGTAGAGAATGTTGGGCCAAAGGTAAGTGCTGAATTATTAAAATCAGGGGTAATAGCAATATCTTTATCATTAGCATTAATGCTTATTTACATTTGGATTAGATTTGAATGGCAGTTTAGTCTAGGTGCAATTTTAGCTTTGTTTCATGATGTAATTGTAACTCTTGGAGTTTTTTCTTTATTTAGTCTAGAAATAAACTTGTCAATTATAGCAGCAGTATTAACAATAGTTGGATATTCAATGAATGATACAGTAGTTATTTTTGATCGTGTTCGTGAAAATTTAAGGAAATATTCGGATATAAAAATTTTTGAATTAACAAATATTTCAATTAATGAAACTTTATCAAGAACAATAATAACATCAACAACTACTTTACTAGCTTTATTAGCCATCTATTTTTTTGGTGGTGAGATACTTAAAGGATTTTCACTTGCTATGATATTGGGTGTTGTTTTCGGAACTTATTCCTCAATTTATATAGCGAATACTGTACTAGTAAGATTAAGAGTTTCTCAAAAAACAGTTTTGAGAGAAGACGATCAAAAAAATTAAATTAATCATTAAAAAATTAAAAATTACATTATAATATTTCATACTATACTTATTATATTATGAATATTAGTCTTTGGAAACCGTCTAGTAAAACAACAAAAAATTCAAATCTGTTCAAGTTTGAAAAATTTATATCCAAAAGATACAATAAACATTTCAAAGTAAATTTCGAAAAAATTCATAATTGGTCAGTTAAAAACCAAGGTAATTTTTGGAGTAGTGTTTGGGATTTTTCAAAAATTAAAGGTATTAAAAGTAACACTAAAGTCAAAAAATCAAAAAAATTTTTTAAAAATATTTTTTTACCAAATTCAAAATTAAATTTTTCTGAAAATTTACTTTCAAAAAACACAAAAGAAAAAGCAATTACTTTTATTAGTGAAAATGGTTATCGTGAAATACGAAATTGGAATGAATTAAATAAAAATGTAAAAAACTTTTCAAATAACTTAAAAAAATTGAATATTAAGTCAAACGATAGAATAGCAGCTTATATGCCAAATATACCTCAAACTGTAGAAGCATTTTTAGGGTCTGTTGCTATTGGAGCCATATGGTCATCTTGTTCACCTGATTTTGGAATTAATGGTGTTATAGAGAGATTTTCTCAAATTAGACCAAAAATTTTAATTATTACTAATCAATATTTTTACAATGGAAAAAAGATTAATATTTTAGAGAGAATTCCTGAAATAATAAAAAAAATTCCTTCTATAAAACATGTAATTATATCTAGTTACCCAGGTCAGCCTATTTTAAAAATACTTCCAAAATATAAACATATAAAAACACATAATTGGAAAAATATTATTAAGGGGAATTTTTCAAAATTTAAATTTTCTAAGTTTGACTTTGAGCATAATTTAACAATTCTTTACTCTAGTGGTACAACAGGTAAACCTAAATGCATTTGTCATAAAAATGGGGGTGTATTAATTCAGCATTTAAAAGAACATCAACTACATTGTGACATTAAAGAAAATGATAATGTTTTTTATTTTACAACATGTGGATGGATGATGTGGAATTGGCTAATTTCAGTTTTAGCTTCAAAAGCATCAATTGTATTATTTGATGGTTTCCCGATGTATAAACGTGATGATCTACTTATTAAAATAGCTAACAAAGAAAATATAACTCTTTTTGGAGTAAGTGCTAAATATATAGATACTCTAAGAAAAACAAATAAAAATTTTAAGAAAATTCATAAGTTAGAAAAACTTAGAACTATTTGCTCTACAGGATCTCCTTTATCATCAGATTGTTTTAAATTTGTATATAAAAATATTAAAAAAAATGTTCATTTAGCATCTATTTCTGGAGGAACAGATATTGTTTCTTGTTTTGTTTTGGGCAATTTATATCAACCTGTAAATGCTGGAGAAATACAAAGCAAAGGTTTAGGTATGGATGTTAGAGTATTTAATGAAAAGGGAAAATCTGTTTTAGATCAGAAAGGTGAATTGGTTTGTGTAAATCCTTTTCCATCAATGCCTTTAAAATTTTGGAATGATCATAAAGATACTAAATTTAAAAAAGCTTATTTTGATAAATATAGAAATATATGGCATCATGGTGATTACGCACAAATTACAAAAAATAATGGATTTATTATTTCAGGAAGATCAGATACAACTTTAAATCCTGGTGGCGTTAGGCTTGGGACTGCCGAAATTTATTCTGAAGTAGAGCGGCTTAGAGAAATTAGAGAGTCTTTGGTTGTTGGTCAATCTTGGGACAATGACGTCCGTATAATTTTATTTGTAATTTTAAATCCAAAGTATCAACTTGACGATAAATTATTAAAAAAATTGAAATTACAAATTAGAAAAAATGCATCACCAAGACATGTCCCAAGAAAAATAATTCAAATAAACGATATACCAAGAACTAAAAGTGGTAAAATTGTTGAATTAGCTGTTAAAAATATAATTGAAGGAACTACAATAAAAAACAAAGAGGCTTTGGCTAATCCAGAAAGTTTAAATCAATTTAAAGATATTAGAGAGCTACAATATTAATTTTTAATATAAGTTTTGAGCTATTACCATTGTAAGTAACATTGGTAATGATAATAAAGTATTTGTTCTTGAAAATAACATCGCTGTTTTTGCTGACTTTGCTTTTGTATCAGGATCACTTTCAACAATTCCTAATGCTCTTTTCTGATTTGGCCAAATTACAAACCATACATTAAAAGCCATTATGATTCCTAGCCACATACCTATACCTATTGCAGTATGTTTTGGAACACCTGAACCAATACTTAAAGTCATAGCATCATGAAGATATCCATTAAGAAGAGCTAAAATTAAACCTGAAAGAACAGTTAATGCAGCAGCCCATCTAAAGTAAAATAATGCAGCAGGTGCTATTACTTTACCAATAGCTGGCTTTTGTTCATCTGGAATTTTTCCCATATTTGGAATTTGAACAAAATTGAAATACCACAACAACCCAATCCACATAATTGCAACAATCACATGTATGTATCTAAACAACCAGCTCCAGAACAATGTATCAATAGCGATTCCATCATTTAAATAAAACAATCCTAAAAATAATAATATAGCTAACGCTAGGGATGTATGAATTGTTTTTGATAACGATGACAATAAATTGCTCATGATTCTTAATAACTATACACTAATTTTTGAATATTTTTAAGTTGTTAAATTTAAGCTAAAAGAGGTTTCAAAAATTGACCAGTATAACTCTCCTTTACTTTGCATATCTCTTCAGGTTTTCCTTCGGCGACAATATTACCACCCTTTATACCACCTTCTGGACCCATATCCACAATGTAGTCAGCTGTTTTAATAACATCTAGATTATGCTCAATAACAACAACTGTATTTCCAAGTTTAACAAATGTATGAAGTATTTCTAAAAGTTTTTTAATATCATGTTGATGTAAACCTGTAGTTGGTTCATCTAATATATACATTGTCCTTCCAGTCGATCTCTTTGACAATTCTTTGGCCAGCTTAATTCGTTGTGCTTCACCTCCTGATAATGTAGTTGCTTGCTGACCAATTTTTATATAGCCCAATCCAACTTTTTTAAGAGTTAATAATTTTGTTTTTATATTAGATATATTTTCAAAATATTCACACCCTTCATCGACTGACATATCCAAAACATCTGCAATACTTTTACCTTTAAATTTGATTTCCAAAGTTTCTCTATTGTATCTCGTTCCTTTGCATTCATCACACTGTATATAAACATCAGGTAAAAAATGCATTTCATAAGTAATTACTCCATCACCCTCACATGCTTCACATCTACCTCCCTTAACATTAAAAGAAAATCTTCCTGGTTTATATCCTCTTGTTTTTGACTCCGGGAGACTTGTAAACCAATCTCTGATCGGTCCAAAAGCTCCTGTATATGTAGCTGGATTAGATCTAGGTGTTCTTCCAATAGGAGATTGGTCTATATCAATTATTTTATCAACTAATTCTACACCTTTATAACCTTTAAATGATTTAGGTGCTTTTCTTGCTTTATTATTCAAAGTTAAATTTAAGGCATGAAATAGAGTTTGTAATATTAAAGTAGATTTACCACTTCCAGAAACACCAGTAACACAGGTAAAGGTTCCAGTTGGAATTTTAAGATTAACATTGTTTAAATTATTTCCACTTGCACCATTGATTTCAACAAATCTTCCATTTTTAGCTAAACGTCGTATTTTTGGTATTTCGATTTTTTTTTTGTTAGCAAGATATTGGCCAGTAATACTTTTTTTATCTTTTTTGATTTCCTCATATGTACCTTGGGCCGTTATTTGACCACCATTGCTACCAGCTTCAGGACCCAGATCAATAATATGATCTGCATTTTCCATTGTTTCGGTGTCATGTTCTACTACAATGACTGTATTACCTAAATCTCGTAACCTTTTTAATGCATTAATAAGTTTTACATTATCTTTTTGATGCAATCCAATTGAAGGTTCATCCAAAACATATAATACACCTGTTAAACCAGATCCAATTTGTGAAGCTAATCTTATTCTTTGTGCTTCTCCACCTGATAATGTTCCAGACTCTCTTGATAGTGTTAAATAGTCTAATCCAACATTTAGTAGGAAATTTAATCTTTCATTAATTTCTTTTAATACATGTTCAGCAATTTTAAATTGTCTTTTATCGAGGTTATTTTCTAAATTTTTAAACCATTCTGCTGCATCTAAAATAGATTTTTTTGTTACTTCACTAATATTTAGATCATTGATTTTTACACATAAAGCTTCCTCTTTTAATCTATCTCCATTACATGCTTCACATGCTGTGTCTGATTGATATTCAGCAATAGCTTCTCTTTTCCACTCACTATCAGACTCTAAAAATCTTCTTTCAAGATTATTAATTACACCTTCAAAAGTTTTTTTGTAAGAATATTTCTCGTATCCATCATCATAATTAAATTTAATTTCATCTTCGTCTGAGCCATAAAGAATTATATCTTTAATTTTTTTTGGTAATTTTTTCCATTTTTCGTCTAAAGAAAAACCATAATGTTTTGATAAAGATGCTAAAGTCTGTGCATAATATAATGTAGTTGATTTTGACCAAGGTTCAATTGCTCCATCAGCTAAACTTTTTCTTTCATCAGGGACAACTAAATTTGGATCAACATTTAATTTAATTCCAATTCCTTCACACTCTTCACATGCTCCATATGGACTATTAAATGAAAAAAGTCGCGGTTCAATTTCTTCAATTGTAAAACCACTCTCAGGGCATGCAAACTTTGTTGAGTAAATTAATTTTTCAATTTTTCTAAATTTTTGAGGAAGTGTTTCATCCTCATATTCAACAAAAACTAAACCATTAGCTAAATTTACAGCTGTTTCAATACTTTCAGCTAATCTGTTTCCAAGTTTTGAATTTAAAACTATCCTATCAACTAAGATTGAAATATCATGTTTAAATTTTTTATCTAGATTAGGTGATTTTTCTATGTCATATAAAACGTTATTAATTTTAATTTTTCTAAATCCTCTTCTTTTGTAGCTTAAAATATCTTTTTTATATTCACCCTTACGACCTCTTACTACTGGAGCATAAATATATATTGTTGATTTTTTTGGCAATTTTTTAATTAAATCTACTATTTGTGTAATGGTTTGAGATGTTATTGGTTTACCTGTAAATGGAGAGTAGGGTATGCCCGCTCTAGCGTATAATACCCTCATGTAATCATAAATTTCAGTGACAGTTGCAACAGTAGATCTTGGGTTTTTTGAAGTATTTTTTTGTTCTATAGCAATAGCTGGACTTAATCCCTCAATTAAATCTACATTTGGTTTTTTCATTTTATCTAAAAATTGACGTGCATAGGCAGATAAACTCTCTACATACCTTCTCTGACCTTCTGCATAGATAGTATCGAAAGCTAAAGATGATTTTCCTGACCCTGATAGACCCGTTATGACCACAAATTTGTCTTTTGGAATTTCCACAGTAACATTCTTCAAATTATGTTCTTTAGCACCCTTAATAACTATCTTTTTCATCATAATTTTAGTTGCTTTGAGTTAATAAAATTAATATTCAGAAGTATTGTGGTATAATTCTAATTAACTAATTTAACAAATATTAAATATTATGGCTGGAAGTTTAAATAAAGTATTATTAATTGGTCGTTTGGGCGCAGATCCTGAAATTAAACAAATGGTAAATGGTAAAAGTGTAGCCAGATTAAGCCTTGCAACGAGTCAATCCTGGAAAGATAAAAACACAGGCGAGAGAAAAGAAAAAACTGAATGGCACCGTGTGGTTGTATTTAACGAGGGTTTAGTGAATGTTGTTCAACAATATTTAAAAAAAGGTGCTCAAGTTTATGTTGAAGGACAACTTACTACAAGAAAATGGAAAGATGAGCAATCAGGACAAGATAAATACTCAACAGAAATAGTTATACAGGGATATAATTCTTCACTCACTATGTTGGGTGGAGGTAATTCTGGTGGTGGAATTCAAAATGACACAACTCAACAAAATAACATCGAGGATTCTTCACAAGTGTCAGATATGGATGATGAAATTCCATTTTAGTTTCTATGAAAAATACTGAGGATTTTAAAAATAAAAATATAAAATTAATCTCAATGCATGATGAGATGAGCTCATCATACCTTTCATACGCAATGAGTGTAATAGTAAGTCGTGCACTTCCTGATGTCAGAGACGGATTAAAACCTGTTCATAGAAGAATTTTATATGCAATGTATAAAGGTGGATATGATTGGTCTAAACAATTTAGAAAATCTGCAAGAATAGTTGGAGATGTTATTGGTAAATATCACCCTCATGGTGATCAGTCTGTTTATGATGCTTTAGTTAGAATGGTGCAAGATTTCTCTATGAGTCTACCGTTAATTCAAGGTCAAGGAAATTTTGGTTCTATAGATGGCGATCCTGCTGCGGCAATGAGATATACTGAAACTCGTTTGTCAAAAGTTTCTAAACATTTGATA
>CABYUV010000008.1 GCA_902522115.1 uncultured Pelagibacteraceae bacterium
AATAGAAATCTTGAATACTTTTAATTTAAAATACTTTTCTAATATTATTTTAATTATTGAACTTATTGTTGTTTTGCCTGTTCCTTGACCTCCAGCTAATCCAACAAAGTAAGGTTTTTTGTTATCTGCTTTTTTTGCAATCCAAAAACATATTGGGATTAAATAGTTTTTGATCATCCCCTGTTTGTTACCAAACTTTTCAGTTGAAGTTTCTTGTGATTTAATAAATTTAAAACAATCTTTTTTAACTTTCTTAAAACACTCTTCAGATAATTTCATTAGACTTTTATTTTTCTTGATCCATCGGATGGTTTAAACCATCGAAGTTTACTACTTCTTTTAAATCTTCTACTTTAACTTCATCTACACATCCCATATTAAAACCAGTCATAGCAGGTGCACTTCTTGGATTGTGATGAGTGTAAATTCCACATTCAGTACAAAAGTAATGGTTAGCAACTTTAGTATGGTACTGATAAAGTTTTAATTTATCTTGTCCTTTAGTAACTTTAAAATCTTCGTTTTTAACCATTCCCATTGTTGCATTTTTTCTTTTACATATTGAACAATTGCATCTTACAATTTTTGCTAATTCATTAACTGTAGCATTAATTTCTGCTTCAACGACTCCACAATGACAATTTAATTTCATATATCTCCTTTTTTATTTTAAAATACTTTTAGCTGCAATCTTATTTCCATCTAAATCACGAATATATCCATAATAATTTCCATCTTTTCTAACTCCTGGAGCTCCCTCATCTGTTGCTCCTTTGGAAATTGCAATTTCATAAAATTTTTCAACAGCTTCTTTGTTATCTGCTAATAAAGTTATTTGGGTTCCATTGCCAAACGTTGCATCTTTTCCGTTTACTGGATGTGTTACATAAAATTGGACTTTCTCTGGATCACTTGAATGAGCGTAACCAAGATATTTTTGTGTTTTCAAAACTCTTTTTAATTTCAAAGGTTCAAATACAGCATCATAAAAATCACCTGATTTTTTATGATCATCAGAACCAACCATCACAAAATCTAAAATATTCATAATTTATTTATTATATACCTCATAAACTTTTTCTCTTTCACTTTTGTTCATTCCATTGGTTTCTTCTATAAACTTATTTCTTAATTCTCTTGTTTTTAATATGAAAAAACAAACAGTGTCTTTGCTATGGTAAACTGCTTTTAATTCATCATCTATTTCGTTTAACTCTTCTGGAATATTGGCTTTAATACAAATCATAATTTTCCTTTTTAAATCACTTTAAGACTACTTATTGTAAAAGTTATCCACATGTCCACCAAATGTTGTTTTCGATGTTCACGTTTTGATTCACTTTTGATTCAATTACGGACTCAAAATACAACCTCTTGAGTGTATTGTATAAATAGTCTATAAATTAGAACAAAACAAGAACATGAAACTAACAATCCCTTATTATCTGCATAAAGCAGGCGCTGGTTTTCCTTCTCCTGCTACTGATTACATTGAAGAAGATATTGATCTAAACATGCATTTAATAAAAAATGTTCCAGCAACTTTTATCATCAGAGTTCAAGGTAAATCCATGGTCGATGTTGGGATTAATGATGGTGACTTGTTAGTAGTTGATAAAAGTTTAAAACCAAAAAACTTTTCAACGGTGATTGCAAATGTTCATGACGAACTTGTGGTTAAAACTTTAGTTCAAGAACGAGATAAAAAATTTTTAACTTCTGGGTCTAAAGAGTTTTCTGACAGAATTTTAATTAACGAAGAACAAGATATTTTTATTTGGGGGGTTGTTACTTATGTCATCCATTCAACGTACTAAAAAAATAGCATTAATTGATTGTAATTCTTTTTACGTTTCTTGTGAAAGATTGTTTAATCCAAAAATAAGAAGAAAACCTGTTGTTGTTTTATCCAATAATGATGGCTGTATTATTTCAAGATCGAATGAAGCAAAAGCTTTGGGTATTAAAATGGGGGAACCTTATTTTAAAGCAAAAGATATTATTCTTAAAAATAAAGTTGAAGTTTTCTCATCTAATTATTCTTTATATGGAGATTTATCAAGAAGAGTGATGCGAACTCTTAAAAGATTTAATTCAGAAATAGAAGTTTATTCAATTGATGAAGCCTTTTTAGATTTATCAAACTTTCCTGATAGTGAAGTAGAAAAAGTTGGAAAAGAAATTAGAGAAACAGTTTTACAATGGACTGGTATTCCAACAAGTATTGGAATAGCAAACACAAAAACATTAAGTAAAGTCGCAAATCATATTGCAAAGAAAAAACAATCAGGTGTAACAAGTTTAATTGGAATAGATAACTTAGATCCTATTTTAGAAAAAGTTGAAATCAATGACGTCTGGGGTGTTGGTAGGCAACTAACAAAGTTTTATCAAAAACATGGGATTTACAATGCTAAACAACTTAAAAATAAATCTAACACATGGATCAAGAAAAGTTCAAACGTTCTAAGTTCAAGAACTGCAATGGAGCTTAAAGGAGTTTCTTGTATAGGTTTAGAGACAACTACAACTAAAAGAAAGAGCTGTGTAGTTTCAAGATCATTTGGGAAGAGAATTGAAACGTTCCAAGAATTAAAAGAAGCAGTTGCAAATTATTGTTTAAATGCATCTGAAAAAATTAGATCAGAGTCTTTGGTTGCAAAAGCAATTACTGTATTTGTTAGAACCAGTCCTTTTCAAAGAAATTTTGGTTACTATTCGAATGCAAAGACTGTTGATTTTCCCATTGCAACAAATAATAGTATTGAAACAGTGAAGACAGCTGTTTCAATATTAGAAAGTATTTTTAAAAATGGTTACCGCTATCAAAAAGCAGGTGTAATGCTAACAGGTTTATCTAATGCAAGTGATAAAATAAATTTATTTACATCTGAAAAAGATGAAAAAATAAATAGCTTAATGAGATCTATTGATAATACTAATCATCGATACGGAAGATCGACTTTGAGCGTTGCAAGTGCTGGTGTTCATAAGAAGTGGAATATGCGAAGGCAATATTCTTCTAAAATTGATACAGCTGATTTCTATTGTTTACCAACGATTAGAGCATAATAAAAAAACTCTATAGTCCACCTGATGAAAATAAGAATTTAGCAACATCTTCGACACCAATTTGTTTTTTCATCTGACAAAAAACATAAGGTAAGCCATTTCGGGCCTTTTTTACGTCTTCTGTCATGGTTTCCAGATTAACTTCTACATGAGGAGCTAAATCTGTCTTGTTAATAATTAACAAGTCTGATTTTTGAATGGCAGGGCCACCTTTTCTAGGGATATCTCCACCCATACCAACGTCAATAACATAAATAGATAGATCAACTAATTCAGGACTAAAAGTTGCTGCTAAATTGTCTCCACCAGACTCGATTAAAATCAAATCAAGATCAGGAAATTTTTTTTTCATATTTTCTACAGCAAGCATATTAATTGAAGCATCTTCACGTATTGCTGTATGTGGACATCCTCCTGTTTCAACTCCTTTAATTCTCTCAAGAGGTAAAGCTTGGACTTTCATTAAAAATTCTGCATCCTCTTTTGTGTAAATATCGTTTGATATTACAGCCATAGAAATTTTCTTTGATAAAAATTTACACAATTCAGCTGTTAAGCTTGTCTTCCCTGCACCAACGGGTCCACCTATTCCAACTTTTAATGGTCCATTTATATTTTTCATGTCTTATAAATTCGCGTTTTCAAATTTTCATGCTTGATACTGTAGATATCACTATTAAAACAAATTCCACCTAAGTCTTCTAAATTTAAATTTTGACTTTCTTTTTCTATTTCTCTTATTAATTCGTAAGTTTTAATTATACAGTCCTGTCCAATTTTTTGCCCAATTGGTATATGTTTAATGCAAACATTTATTAGATTTGATACAAAGGATTGTAGATAAGATACTATTGTTAAGTTAAGCGGTATATCAAAATGTTTAGCTGCTTTAGCAACCACGATTGGATAAGCAGTGTTTTCTTTAATATTAAAATCCCAACTATCAGCTAACACTTTTCTAAAAGCATTACCCATTTCAACAGACTCAATTTTTCTTTCTTTAGATGGACAAAGAGATAAGGCCAGTTCATTTAACTCTTCTCCTTGATAAGTATGTTTCATTAAAATTATATCATTTTTACCTGTTCCATATTTTAAGATACATTTTAAATAATCCAGAATATCCTCTTTTGACTTAATAAAATTATCATTAATCATTGCCTCTAAACCATGAGAATATGAAAAACTTCCAACAGGAAATGATGGTGAAAACCAAGTTTGAAGAATTTGTAACGATTCTTTCATATCTTTTTTATTTTTTATTTTAGTGTTTATGGCTATGGGTTCTACCAATTCCATATGCTCCTCCCTCGGGTTTAAATGGTTTTAAAACTTTCTTAACCTTTCCACCCAGTTTTAATATCATTTTTTTTATTACTTCATCATGCTGTATAAAAATTCTATCTTTTTCAATTTGACATGGCATATGCCTATTTCCAATATGCCAAATTAATTGCATTAAATTTTTTCCTTTTATTTCTAATAAACTTTCTTTTTTGTTTTTTATTAAAATCAAATTTCCACTTTGAAGCCTAAACGCTTGATTTTCTGACAGTGATTTTGTCTCTGGTAAATTGACTAAAAATTCAAAACCATTATCTGAAACAAGTTTTTTTCTTCTTAAAAATCGCTCATCATAAGATAAAGATATGTGATCTTTTGCTTTATTTTTAGCTATTTTATTTACTATTAGAAAACAATTATCCATAAGCTAAAACATAAAATATCTTTGTGCCAAAGGAAGTTCTTTAGCAGGTTCACAGGTAATTATTTCACCATCAGCTTTTACCTCGTAAGTCTCAGGATTAACCTCAATTTTCGGACACTTATTATTTAAAATCATATCTTTTTTAGAAATGGCCCTTGTGTTTTCTACAGGTAATAAATCTTTTCTAATATTTGCATCTTTTAATGAATTCTTTTCAATAGCTAGTTTGCTTGTAAAAATTACTGAAGATTTTTCTAAAGAAGTTCCAAATGATGAAAACATTGGTCTAGTGTATACTGGTTGAGGGGTTGGAATTGATGCATTCGGGTCTCCCATTTGAGCACAAGCTATACTTCCGCCTATCAATATCATTTCTGGCTTTGCACCAAAGAATGCTGGGTCCCATAAAACTAAATCTGCACGTTTATTTTTTTCAATACTACCAATATGTTTTGAAATTCCATGAGCAATTGCAGGATTAATTGTGTATTTTGCTAAATATCTTTTAACTCTAAAATTATCATTATCCCCTTTTTCTTCTGGTAAACTTCCTCTTTGAACTTTCATTTTATGTGCAGTTTGCCAAGTTCTAATTATAACTTCTCCAACTCTACCCATTGCCTGACTATCTGAAGCAATAATTGAAAAGGCTCCCATGTCATGAAGAATATCTTCTGCTGCTATTGTTTCTCTTCTTATTCTACTTTCAGCAAATGCAACATCCTCTGGAATAGATTTATCAAGATGGTGACACACCATTAGCATATCTAAATGTTCTTCTATTGTATTAACTGTATATGGTCTGGTTGGATTTGTTGAGGAAGGAATAACATACTCTTCTCCACAAACTTTAATTATATCTGGTGCATGTCCACCACCGGCACCTTCTGTATGAAAAGCATGAATAGTTCTTTTATTAATTGCTTTGATAGTATTTTCTACAAACCCACTTTCATTTAAAGTGTCTGTGTGAATCATTACTTGTACATCGTTTTTGTCAGCAATATTTAAACAATTATCAATTGCTCCAGGAGTGGTTCCCCAATCCTCATGTAATTTTAAAGCTGAAGCTCCTGCTAAAATTTGTTCTTCAAGACCTTCTGGTAATGAAGAATTTCCTTTGCCAGCAAAAGCTAAATTCATAGAAAAACCATCAGCAGATTGAATCATTCTTTGTATGTGCCATGGTCCGGGTGTACACGTTGTTGCAAGTGTTCCATGGGCTGGTCCAGTACCTCCTCCAAGCATAGTTGTAACACCTGAGTGTAGAGCATCGTCAATTTGTTGAGGGCATATATAATGAATATGACTGTCAAAACCTCCTGCGGTTAAAATTTTTCCTTCACCAGCAATTATCTCTGTTCCTGGACCAATAATAATATTTACTTTAGATTGAGTATCTGGATTACCAGCTTTACCAATTTCAAATATTTTTCCATCTTTTAAACCTACATCAGCTTTATAAATACCATTTACATCAACTATTAAAGCATTGGTAATAACTGTATCAGCAGCTCCTTTTTCTCTACTGATTTGAGATTGGCCCATCCCATCTCTTATTACTTTTCCACCACCAAATTTTACTTCTTCACCATAAGTGGTTAGATCGTTTTCAACCTCAATAAATAGTTCAGTATCTGCAAGCCTTACTTTATCTCCTGTTGTGGGCCCATACATATCTGCATAAGCTGCTCTAGAAATTTTAGCCATTATAAATCACCCATAACTTTCTTATTGAAACCATATATTTTTTTTAATCCATTTATTTCTATTAGCTCAACATCTTTAGATTGACCTGGTTCAAATCTGACAGCAGTTCCTGAGGGGATATTTAATCTTTTTCCATATGCTAATTTTCGATCAAACACTAAATGCTCGTTAGTTTCAAAAAAATGATAATGACTTCCAACTTGCACAGGTCTATCTCCAGAATTAGAAATTTTTATACTAGTAACTTTGGAGTCTTTATTTAAGTCTATTTCCTCGTTTTTTGTAATTACCTCACCTGGCTTCATAATATTATCATCTAATTGGTTTGTGCACTGTTACTAATTTAGTTCCATCAGGAAAAGTAGCTTCTACTTGAACTTCCTTCACCATATCTGGAATGCCGTCCATACAATCTTTTTTTTTAATTACATGAGCTCCTGCCTCCATTAGTTCTGCAACACTTTTTCCTTCTCTAGCTCCCTCTACTACAAAATCTGTTATTAAAGCTATAGCTTCTGGATAATTTAATTTTATACCCTTCGACAATCTATTTTTAGCAACAATTGCTGCAAGACTAATTAAAAGTTTATCTTTTTCTCTAGGAGTAAGTTTCATTTATATATTCCATACTTTTGGTATCTTTGAACCTTCAAAAAAATAAGACAAAATTTTATCAATTGCAAATTTAAGATTATAACTATCTTTAGATAAAAGTCTTACGATCAATTTATTATCCCAATTAGAATAATTTGAAGTTGTATTTTCATTGTTTATTAAATTTTCAGATAGATTATTAACATTATTCAAAAACTTATTTCCTACAATAATAATTGTCGCAACTGCAGAATTATTATTTAATGTCGAAAAACTATTCAAATATTTTTTTTCAAATAAACCTGTATTTATTGCTTCAGTATGAATTAATTTATTATCAACATTAATATTCCAAAAATCTGAAAAATAACCCTTTTCAAACTTCTCCTTCATAGAAGTTCGTCCAAAAATAATATTTTCACAAAGAAGTAAATTTGAGTCTTTTGATAAATTAAAATTAATTTTTCTTTTTAAATTACAATTATTAAATAAAATTAATTCTTTAGGTAACCAAAACAGACTAGAATTGTTTAATAAATTTAAGTTAATTTCTAAATTAGCTGGATTACCAAAACCACTATAAATTTTTTCTGCCGCCTGAGTTGAAATACAAAGTTTCGAACTATCGATTTCAAATTTGTAGTCGTATTCATCCCCGGAAGTAATTCCACCAGCGGTATTGATAAGCATCAATTGTTTTAAATTTTCATGAAAATCTGGCATCAAAGCTTTTGAAGATCCTTGTTGATAAAGTTTTTGTAAATTTTGATTTTTTATTTTTATTTCTAATCTACCCCTAGATTTTTCCAGTTTTTTTTGACTTATATTCATGACATTATCCTAGCACAAAAAAACCTATTTACTGTTTGCCAATTTTTAGAGCTTGAATTATTTGCTTTTTTTAATAAAAAAGAAACATGCAAAATCAAGAAATAGTAAAAATAATTGAAAACCTTAAAGGACGAAGGAATTATGAGGAAAAAAGAGCCTCTAAATTAGGTTTTGCATCTCTTTATGAATACTTTGAGGATAAAATTTCAAAGCAACAAAAAGCTATTGAAGACGAACAAAAAGAATTAGAAGCTGCAAAAGCTGACGATCAACCAAAAGCTAGCAAGAAAAGCTGTAGCTGTTGCTAAATTAAAAAGGCTTAGGGTTGTTAGGATAACCCAAATTCTTACAAGATGATCCATCTGATTGAGGAGCTGTTTTACAAAATGCAATCATCCTTACTCCATTAAGCTGGGTTTCTCCATTTAATTGACTTACAATTTCTGAACAGCCACTCCATAAATCGTCACAATTATCGGCTTTACCAACATTAGAATATTTAATTTTTACATCAGGTATTTCAACACCGGCATCAGTTGCTTGATTCATATGGTGTCTATAAGGTCCAAATTTAAATCTAACACTTGAAGCACCGCCCAAAGTATCACCATAATAGCTTGATCTGAGTTTTCCATCTATCCACAAATGTAAAAATCCATCTTCTGCCCACTTTGCGTTTACTAAAACGTTTACCCATTTACCTTTTAATGGTGAAAAATAATCATCAAGATTAACAAAATAAGTATCGAAGTATAAATATTCCTCTCCTGTCTCATTTTTATGTGAGGTGTAATTTGGTGAATTAAATACCCAATTAAATCTATTATTAATTATATTGAGTGCTGCATCGTGAGTTTTTTCACCTTTGCCATATAATTTTTTAAAATCAAATAAAGATATTGTATGCTTTTCAATCTTTACGTCTGCAGGGAAAAAATAACCTACCCTGTACCATTTTGTTTTATTTTTTTTGGTAGTTTCCTTATAAGGTTCCATTATCTGGAATCTTTGTGCATGGCCAGGTTTTCCCCACCTAGACCAATCTTGTTTATGACCTTCAAAAGAATATTTTAAATTAAACTCAACTCCTTTTTCAGTAACCCCCATACGATCCTCAAACTTATCAAAAAATTTATAGATGTTTGAATTTTTGATATTTCTAAGGTTAAATACCATCTTATTATCTGACTGTGCTTTAAGTACATAATGAGCAAAATCTTTCTTCTCTTGCTTTTTCATTTTTATATGCCATTTATTTGCATACGAAATTGAAGGAACTAATAAAAATATTAATAATATTAAGAAAATTTTTTTCATAATTTTATTTTTCATCTAAAATTCTAAAATTTTTTTAGTTCCATCGCTATAAGAAAACTCTACCTTTTTTTTTGAAATACTTTTAATTGATGTAAAACCATCGTAATCAGCGATAAACTCACTTAATTTTTTTCTACCCTTTTTGCTCATTTTTTTTCCCGGAGCATTCACACCAACATCAATAATTAGTTCAGCTCCATTTAAAAATGCATTTACCCAAGCTTTTACTGGAGGACCACATGTCATCGCTTCAGTTAACCAAATTGGTTTATTTACATTTACACTTTTTAATAATTCTGCAAACTCATCTACCCAAAGCTCTTTATCACACTGTCCATCAGGGCCACTTATGTGATGAATATTTGCAATATCAAAATGGTCTTTAATTTTTGGTAAAGCGGATTTCCAATATTTTTTATTTTCTGGAAACATTCCTGCAGCACCAGCCATAACAATAACTGCATCTGGTTGTTTTTCTTTAATTACTTTGGAAGAAAAATTAAATATTTCGACAAAGTCTTCCTCACTTCCTTTAAAGAACATTTTAAACTCTGGTTCGTTCATAATATCCCAATATTTTATAGGTTTAGTTAATCCCGGCATATCATTTGAACCATCTCCGTCATAACGATCAACCAACTTTAATAGGAAAGTTTTGTAATCATCCATTGAGCAAGGTTTACTTAAATACTTAGTAAACTTTTTTCCAAAAGGACTTTTTGCTTTTTTTCTTTTACATGATTTTTGATCCCAATTTGCATGAGGCCAGATAGTTGCTAAAATTGTTTGATTATGTTCTTGAGCATAAACAACATGTTTATCTGTTTCTTCCCAACTAAACTTTCCTTTTTCTTTTTCAATATGGTTCCAAATAAAAGGTCCTGGATGAGGTCTTACCCATTGACCATCTTTGCCTCGCATTTTTTCATCACGCATTTCAGTTAACTCACCAAATCTAGAATCTGAATTTGCAAAATTAGAAGAAAATAAAAGTGAAAATAAAATTATTAATAATTTTTTCATTAATTATTTAATTTTATCAATATCATGAATATTTGTTAAGGAATTATTTAATTGGTTGATATTTTCTCTTAAAGCTAAACTCGAAATTGAATAAATCATTATTAGTAACAATACTAAGGGTAGTGATGTAATTACTGATGCATTACTTTTTATTAATAAAATATAAAAAACTATAAATAAAGCTGACCTGATTAAAACTGTTTTTCTAAAAACGCTAATAATAGAAAGAGAATGTTTTACTAAATTAAAGAAACTCATTTGAGATGGACCATAATACCTTTTACCTCTAATTGAGGTTGTGCTTATAATATCTTTATCTACTTTCTTTAAAGATCCTGAAAAGCTGTTCCAAGTAGCTTTTTCCTCTAATAGCTTTTTGACAGTTGTTTTTGTTAAACAAGTAAAGTTTCCAAATTTAATTGATTGACCTGTAAATGCTAAAGTTAAAAACTTGTGAAATTGATAACATATTTTAAAAAATAAACCTTCAGATCTTTTAATTCTCTCACCTATTACTGATTTACCATCTGATTGTTCTGAAACTTGAATAAAATTTTTAATTTCTTCAGGTCTATCTTCTCCATCTCCATCCATTGGAATTACAAAATCAAATTCTTTTTTTTCAAAGATATATTTTAAGCCAGAGGCAATACACCTTGTATGACCTCTATTTTCTTTCATATTTATTATCTCAAATGAATTAATGTTTTCTAAATTTGGGTAACTATCAATTATCTGTTGCGATGATGCATCATTTATAATCACTAATGATATCTCATGATTTATATTTTTGGCTTCGCTATTAATATTTTCGACCAATAATTTCAAAGACTCTCTATCATTAAAAATTGGAATTAAAACCACATATTTCATCTATCTTGATCCTACACAAATATTATCAAGGCACATATAATCTTTTAACTTATCAAGTTTTTCTCTATTAACAAATCCTTCCCAAACTGGTCTTGACTTTAAATGATAAGATAAATTTCCTGCATTCCATTCATTTCCCAATACTACATTAATAGTTGAATTGAATTGTTGATCCCAAGCATATTGAGTTTTTAATGCGATTTCTTTGCCTGGGTAATCGGTTCTTTTGTCACTTTTTAAAATTGAAACATAAGCATAAAGAGTTGGTGATAAAAAAAAGATGAAAATAAAACCAATAAAAAAAGATTTTAACTTTTTTGGATTTATTTGTTCTTTCAATAGATAAACAGTTAATGTTCCTAAAAATAAATAGAAAGGTGTCATCCACATTGTTCTAATTTTTGATCCCATTATAAATGATGTTAGAAACATCAGCATGATTGGCAAAACATTAATTGATAATAAAAATAGTAATTTTTTGTCTTTGAAATTTATGTTAAATTTTATTTTTTTAACTAATAACCAGCTCAAATAAAAAAATGGAATTAAAATACCTATTTGTTTACTTAAAAAAATTAATGGAAATTTAATATGATCAAATATAGTCCAACTATCTATTCCAGTTCGGGCTAACCCGTAAGTAATTGTAATAAAGTCATTATTATATAACCAAATCAAATGTGGAACTAAAACTACTAAAAAAACTTCAATGGTAATTAAATATTTAAAATCAAATTTTCTATTTTTTTTAAGAAAAATTAAATAAATAAAAAGAAGATCAACGGAAACTAGTAGATAAACAAATAGATATTTTGATAAAAATCCAAAAGCAGCAAAAAGACCTACTAAAAAACAATCTGAAAAATTTATTTCCTTGCCGTTGTATATTTTCCAAGAATAATAAACTGTTAAAGACCAGAAAGGTAACTGACATACATTTACATTAAACTCTGGTGACGTAAAATTATAAAAGTAAATTGCTTCGATTAATAGTACAGAAATTAAACCTAATAAATTATTATTAAATATTTCATTTGAAAATTTAAAAACATAAAAAAAAGAAATAATTACGAACAATTGACTCAACAAATAATAAGCCCAGTCCTGAGGACCAAAAATTTGATAAAAAAATTCTGGAAAAAAAGCACTAAGAGGAGGATGCTTGTTAAAACCCCAATCTAAGTTACTACCCCAAGCTAATGCTTCGATTGTATCTAAAGGTAAATTCTGATTTGTAAGTGTTGGAATCAAAGTCCAAAAAATTAGATGTGCTGTAACAAAAATAATAAAAACATTAAGAATATTTTTGTTATTAATGGTCATTTATAAATATTTATATCAATTAAGCTTGCTTGACACCCCTAATTTGCTGAATATACTGCGATCGATCAAATTTAAGCTATGCCTAAGACTGCTAAAGCAAAGAAAAAAGTATCAAAACCAAAAACTAAAGTTGTAAGTAAATCAAAACCGACTGCAGCTAAAGTTGTTTCAAAAGGCCCTTTAAAAATTTCAAAAACATATGTTCCAAAAGATACTGAAAAATATATGTGTGAAAAACATAAAGTATTTTTTAGAATGAGACTAACCGAATGGAAAAAGGAACTAATCAAAGCAAATAATGAAGCTCTTTATAATGGTGGAATGGACGACAATAATATTTCTGCAGATATTGTGGATCAAGCAAACTCATACATAGACAGCAATGTGGAGATGAAAGCAATAAATAGGCAGATTAAATTAATTTCAGAAATTGATAAGGCCTTAAGAAGAATTAGAGAAGATACATATGGTTACTGTTTGGATACCGCAGAACCAATTGGGTTAAAAAGACTAATGGCAAGGCCTGTTGCTAAATATACAATTGCAGCACAAGAAAAACATGAAAAAGAGGAAAAAGTTCATGCAGATGATTAAATGAGAAAAAAATCCTCTAAACAAAGTTCAATTTCATTTCTTTTTGCTAAGAAATATATTTACTTTTACTACCCTTTCTTCTGGATTGTGCTGTTATTATATTTATTTTTGAAATGAATAAAAAATTAATATTAATAATTATTATTATAGTAGGTATTGAATTCTCAGGTTACGGAATTCTCAGTACTCTGTACAGATTTTTTGGATAAATATTTATATTCCTGGAATTTTGGCCTCTTTATCCATGAAACTATAACCTTTAATAACAGCTTCACGCTTAGCTATTTCTAAATACCATCTAGATAAATTTTGATATTTTTTTAAACCAATGTCATGCCATTCATGTCTTGCTATCCAAGGCCAGGTTGCAATATCAGCAATTGTATAATCATTGCAAGCAAGAAATTTGGACTCTTTTAATCTGGCATCTAGCTCTCCGTAAATTCTTTTAGTTATTTTAAAATATCTCTCCTCACCAAAATCACTTTTACCAGGATTATAATGATGAAACTGATGATGTTGGCCAATCATTGGACCAACTGTTCCCATTTGTGCCATTAACCATTGATTAATAACGAGTCTATTTTTTTCATTATAAAGTTTTCCACTTTTTTCTGCTAGATATATTAATATTGCACCCGACTCGAAAATATTTTTCTTGTTATCATGGTCAGTAATTACTGGAATTTTTCCAAATGGACTTAATTTAATAAATTCTGGTTTGAGCTGCTCCTCTTTACCTAAATCAATTTTAGTTACCTTAAAATCATAACCAATTTCCTCAAGCATGATACTAATTTTCCATCCATTAGGAGTGTTGGCAGAAAAAAGTTCTATCATTTTTTAATTCCAAGTCTTTCTTGTGCAGCTTTGGAGGTTGTTGTGAATTCGAATCTTAATTTTTCATCTGGTTTAGCGTATTTAAAGCAGCCTCTTGCTGCTAATGCGCCTTCGTGAAAACCTGAAAGAATTAATTTTAACTTACCTGGATAAGAACAAATATCACCAATTGCAAATATTCCATTTATATTTGTTTCAAAATTTTCTGTGTTTACCTGAACAGTTTTTTTATCAATATTTAATCCCCAATTTAAAATAGGACCAAGTTGCATAATTAAACCAAAAAAACCTAATACATAATCAGATTTAATTTCTTTAATATCTCCCTCATCATGCTTAATTTTTACAATTTCAATATTTTTATCTCCGCTTACTGAGTCTAATTGGTATTTTGTAAATAAATTTAATTTACCTTGATCATTTAAGTCTTTTACTTTTTGAACGCTAGACTCTGCTCCACTAAAACCATCTCTTCTATGAATTAAATTTACATTTGAAGTGTTTGATAGCTCAATAGCCCAATCTAACGCAGAGTCTCCTCCACCAAAAATTGAGATGGTTTTGTCTTTAAACACTGATTTATCTTTAATTGAGTAAAATAGATTATTTCCCTCAAACTTTTCACAATCCTTTACTGAAAACTTTCTAGGTTCAAAAGATCCAACTCCACCAGCTATAACAATTGCTGCAACATCAAACTGTATTCCACCAGAGGTTTTAACACTCCAACGATTATCAGCTTTTTTTAATTCTTCCACTCTTTCATTCAAATGAAATTTGACATTAAATGGTTTAATTTGCCTTATAAGGTTGTTAGTTAATTCCTCACCAGTGCATTCTGGTACGGCAGGGATATCATAAATCGGTTTATCAGGATAAAGCTCAATACATTGACCACCAACTTTATCAAGATTATCTACAATCTCACAACCTAATCCAATTATTCCAAGTTGGTGAGCACAAAACAAACCTGTAGGCCCAGCACCAATAATTAATACATCTGTTTTATTCATTTATACTTGCTTTGATGGAATATTAACTTCTAAGCCTTCTAATTCATCTGAAACAATTAACTGACAACTTAACCGACTATTTTTTTTTGGTTCAAAAGCCATATCAAGCATATCTTCCTCACCATCCTCCTTTGTTGGAAGTTTATCTAACCATTCTTCTTTGACATAAACATGGCATGTTGCGCATGCCATTCCGCCTCCACAATCTGCATCAATCCCTGGAATATCATTTTGAATAGCACCCTCCATCACAGTTAATCCTTTTTGAACATCAACTGTATGAGTTTTATTATCATGAGTGTGGTATGTAATTTTTGGCATGAGCTATATATAAGTTCTTATCTAAATTGAACAAGTAAGTAAAAACATACTTGGTCAAATTTATGCATTTTGTGGGTCAGGGACTTCTTTTTTAAAAAAGTACTCAGAATCTTCTTTTTGTTTCATCAAAGCTGGTAAAATTTCTTTGTAAGCATCAATTAAACCATCGTTTGTTCTAGGTAATTGATCTTTAATATGATGGTGAAGTTTATCTAAGTTATAAGATGGGACAGTTGGAAACATGTGATGAGTTACATGGTACTCCATTTTCCAGTATAAAAAACTTAAAATAGGATTTAAATACATTTCCCTTGTTGTGTATCTATGATCTTTAATATCTCTTGCTAAACCAGCATGTTGAGTGAAGGAAACCAGTTTATGTAAAGTTCTTCCATAAAATTTTGGTAATAAAAAAAACAAAACTGGCAACCAAGATAATGTAATTAAAGACCACAAAATGATTGCAATCCAAATCGCAACAAAAATTCTAGAATTAAAAATAACTTTTGGTTGTGCATTTTCAGGAATGCAATCTTGCATCACTTTCGTTTTTACACCCAATGCATGAAGAATAATTTCGTAAGCTATACTTTTTTTAAAAAAAACAAGTTCCATAAAAGGAATTAAATTTATTAATAAATTTTTTGGGGTTTCTTTTAAATTATTTCCATATTCAATTTCATGATCATATGGATTTTCTGTTGAATATGTATTTCCATGATGAACAAAATGTGTATATCTCCATCTTACTGGTTCAAAATTTGAGAGGTATGATGAAATATAGTAAAAAAATTCATTTAAAGATTTTGATTTAAAAGCTGTTTTGTGACCTGTCTCATGCCATAATGGATTTGAAAAACCATATATGTTTCCGTAAACCAAAAACCAAAAAGCAGACCACCAAGTACCCCAAGTTATATAAGCCAAAATTCCTGTTACTAATAACAATCCAAAAAAAACCGAAACATGTTGAAGCCCTTTGATATCAGATTTTTTTGACAGTTCCTTGAGAACTTCTATATCAACTTGGCATTTATGCCATTTTTCTAATTTTACGTCCATAAAAAAAAATTATGTATAATTATTATACATAATTTACAAAAGCTAAAAAAAAAGGGCAAGTACAAAATTGTACCTGCCCTAAATTTAAATTTTAGCTAAATTACTTAGCTCTTCTTCCCGCAGAACTAGTTGCAGCAGCCCAGATTACTAGACCAAATGCAATTTTGTTAATGAAGTCAGCTAAGTTGTAAACGACGTTAAGTGAGTTAGCGTCTACACCACCAGTTAAGTAACCAAATACATAACCTAGTGGATAAATTGCCCAACCTACAGTAACGATCATCCTCATTGCACCAAAAGCAGTTACAAGAGCTTTGTTTCCACTTTTCGCTGCAGCTTTTCCAGCTTCACCTGAGAATACTTCATAAAGAATGTATACCCAACCTGCCATTCCGATGATGAAACCAAGTGTAGCATTAATATATCCTGCTTCACCTAAGTATCCACCGATTAGCATTACTAATGAACCGATTAACAATCTCCAGAACATTCCAGAGTTTGCTTTACCAATAGCTGCTAGAATTAAATAGAATTCTACCATCTGTAATGGCACTGTGATTAACCAGTCAATGTATCTGTAAACAGTTGGCGAGTCTCCAGTAGCAACCCATACTTCTCTCATGTACATGTAGTGTATGAATGCAATACCAGTTACTAGACCAGCAACAATAACTGATGTTCTCCAGCCTGATGCGACGTTGCCTGCTTCCATGAAAAAGAAAGCAGTAGCTGCTAACATCCCCATAGAGATAACCCAGAATGAAATTCCTACGAAGTCATCTTGCATCAACATCGTTGCGTCTGCTGCAATAGCTATACCTGAAAATCCTATCAGGGTCATAGCTGCTAAAGCAAACAGTTTAAGTTTTTTCATAAAAAACTCCCTCTTCGTTAGTTTTTATTTTAGTTTATATAAACTAGACTTAAGTTTCCCTAAGCCAATTTTGCGGTTAATAGCAAATTAAATTAGTTTTATGAAGACTTAATTGTCACTAATAAGCATTGATTTTACTTAATTTTTAAAATTAAATACAATTTATAAGTTAAAAACCAAAAAAATTAAGGAATTCGAATCAAATTATTATGTCTTCTAAATTTAATCAAATTTATGAAAATTCTTTAAAAAATCCCGAAAAATTTTGGCAAGAAGCTTCAGAAGATATATTTTGGTTTAAAAAACCAACAAAAATTTTAAATAAATCTAACCCACCTTTCTATAAATGGTTCGAGGATGGAGTTACAAATACATGTTATAACGCTTTAGACATTCATATTGATCAAGGAAGAGGTCAAAAAACAGCTTTAATCTACGATAGTCCTATAACAGGTAACAAAAGTAAGTTCACTTATGAGGAATTAAGGTCAAAGGTTTCTAAATTTGCAGGGGCATTGAAAGCTCAAGGGGCTAATAAAGGTGATCGGGTGATCATTTACATGCCAATGATCCCTGAAGCAGTGGTAGCTATGCTGGCTTGTGCAAGAATAGGTGCAATTCACTCTGTTGTATTTGGAGGATTTGCCTCAAATGAGCTTGCAAGTAGAATAGATGACAGTAAAGCAAAATTATTAGTGACTGCCTCGTGTGGTTTTGAACCTGGAAGAACAGTTGAGTACAAACCTCTTGTTGATGAAGCTATAAAAATAGCCAATCATAAAATTGAAAAGGTAATATTGTTCCAAAGACCAGGAAATGAAGTCAAACTAAATACACCTAAAGAGGTCAGTTGGGACGAGGTTATCTCTGGAGCTAAAGATGTAGACTGTGTTGAAATGAATTCAAATGAGTTTGCATACATTTTATATACATCGGGTACTACTGGAACTCCAAAAGGTATAGTAAGAGACATAGGAGGTCACATTGTTGCTCTCAAATGGACTATGAAAAATATTTATAACATCGATGCAGATGATATTTGGTGGTCTGCAAGTGACATTGGTTGGATTGTTGGACACTCTTATATTGTTTATGCTCCTTTATTTAAAGGATGCACCACTGTTTTGTTTGAAGGAAAGCCTGTTGGAACTCCAGATGCTGGTGCATTTTGGAAAATAATATCTGATTATAAAGTAAAATCTCTTTTTACAGCTCCAACAGCTTTTAGAGCTATTAAAAAAGAAGATCCCGAGGGTAAATTTTTCTCAAAATATGATTTGAGTAGTTTTGAAAGCTTATTTCTTGCTGGAGAAAGAGCTGACCCAGATACGATTAAATGGGCTGAAAATTTACTTAAAGTTCCAGTGATAGATCATTGGTGGCAAACAGAAACCAGCTGGGCAATAAGCTCAAACTGTACTGGAATTGAAATGATGAAAACAAAATATGGTTCAGCCTGTAAAGCTGTACCTGGATATGATGTCAAAATCATTAAGCCAGACCAATCTTTAGCAAAACCAAATGAGATGGGAGATATTGTAGTAAAACTACCATTGCCTCCTGGTACATTCCCAACATTATGGAATGCGGATCAAAGATACAAAGAAAACTATATGTCTAATTACGAAGGATACTATCAAACATATGATGCAGGTCATATTGATGATGATGGTTATATTTGGATCATGTCTAGAACTGACGACATTATAAATGTAGCAGGTCATAGATTGTCTACAGGAGCTATTGAAGAAGTTCTATCAGAACATCAATCAGTAGCTGAATGCGCAGTTCTTGGAATTGCAGATAAATTAAAAGGTCAATTACCCATTGGATTAGTAGTATTAAAATCTGGTGTTGATAAAGATAATAAAACTATTTCTAAAGAATGTGTGCAAATGGTAAGAGACAAAATCGGACCAGTTGCTGCATTTAAAGTTGTAATTGTTATTAAAAGATTGCCAAAAACAAGGTCAGGAAAAATTTTAAGAGGAACGATAAGAAAAATTGCAGATGGTGTTGATTATAAAGTGCCACCTACTATAGACGATCCCGCGATTCTAACAGAAATCACGGAAGATTTAGTTAATCATAAAATCTTAAATAATGGTTAAAACTTATATTTTTTTAATCGCTGCAATTTTTTGTGAGGTTGCTGGAACAATACTACTTCCTGTGTCTCAAAACTTCACAAAACTTATACCAACAGTTGCCTTATCTGTATTTTATCTGACAGCTTTTTATCTGTTAACTTTTGTAGTTAATAAACTTCCAATAGCAATTGTTTATGCAACATGGAGTGGTTTAGGAATTTTTACAATAGCAATCCTTGGCTATATTTTCTTTAAGCAAACTTTAGCTTGGCAAGCAATATTAGGGTTGTTTTTAATTGTAATTGGAGTGATACTTGTAAATAGTTTTACTGGAAAGCTTAGCTAAACTGTAAAGGTGTTCCATCAGGATCACCTAAAATTTTACCATCCTGCATTTTAATTTTTCCAGCAATAATAGTGTGTGTTGGTGTTCCTTTAAATTTAAATCCATTAAATGGTGACCACTTGCATTTACTCTCTATATTTTCATTTTTAATCTCTATAGTTTTATTCATATCTACTATAGTAAAGTCTGCATCGTAGCCTTCTTTAATAAATCCTTTGTTTTTTATTCCAAAAATTTTTACTGGATTTTCACAAACAAAGTTCATTAATTGATTAAGCGATAGTTTTCCATCATTTATGTGATTTAACATTACAGGCATTAAAGTTTGAACTCCTGGCATCCCTGAAGGAGTATTCGGATATACCTTATCCTTATTCTCTTTTAAATGAGGGGCGTGATCTGACCCAATAGTGTCATTAAAGTTGTTTCTCACTCCATACCACAATCTATCATAATGTGATTTGTCTCTAAGTGGGGGATTCATCTGAGCATAAGTTCCTAGCTTATCATAACAGTCTGGGGCATAGAGTGTTAAATGCTGGGGAGTAATCTCAAATGTAATGTTTCCTTTATGTTGTGATAGAAAGTCAATTTCTTCTTTTGTTGTAATATGAAGCACATGAGCTTTTTTATTGTGCTTTTCTGCAATTCGAACAATTCTTCTAGTAGATGCGATTGCACATTCCGCACTTCTCCATACTGGATGGGTATGAACATCTCCCTCTTTTATTAATTTCTTGTTTACTTTTAAAATTGCCTCATCTTCAGAATGAACTGCTACAACTTTTGAAGCATTTTGAAAAACCTTATCTATATCCTCTTCTTCAGCTACTAATAAATTACCAGTTGAAGAACCTGCAAAAAGTTTAATACCACAACAACCTTCTAAACCCTCTAGATTTGCTAAATCATCCGCATTGTCTGCTGTTGCCCCAAAATAAAAAGCATAATTGGAATACATTCTGTTTTTAGCAAGATCTAGTTTTCTTTGGAACTCTTTCATATTTGAAGTTGGCGGATTAGTATTTGGCATTTCAAATACACTGGTTATTCCACCTGCAATTGCTGCTCTACTTCCTGAATGAAGATCCTCAGTATCTGTTGACCCTGGTTCTCTAAAATGTGTTTGGGTGTCTATGCAACCAGGTAATACTGTATGGCCTTCTGCATTAATTGTTTCTTTGGCTTCTTCTGAAATTTGTCCAATCTGTTGGATTTTTCCGTCTTTTATAGCAACATCAACATCTTTTAATTCACCATCGATGTAACATTGTCCGTTTTTAATTATAAGATCTAACATTTTGAAAAATTGTTATTATATTACATTCTATAATTAATCAATTATGAATATAAAAAACGTTTACATTTTAGAAGGTAGAGCAATTCTTTATATTAACGGAGAAGATTCAAAAGAGTTCCTTCAAAATCTTATTAGTAACGATATAAACAAAGTAAGTGATGTAAATAGTTGTTTTAGCTCATTACTTACACCCCAAGGTAAATTTTTATATGAATTTATAATTGTAAAACATAAGTCTGGATATCTTTTAGACTGTGAAAAACCTCAGGCAGAGGAGTTGTTCAAACAATTATCCCTATATAAGCTAAGATCAAAAGTTGAAATTCTCAATTTAAGTAATGAATTTGTTGTAGCAGCATTTTCTCATGAAAAATTTTTAACTTTTGATGAAGCGAAAGATCAACCTGGATACACAATTAAATATAGAGAAGATCCAATATTTTTAGATCCAAGAAATAAGGATTTGGGCGCGAGATTAATTATTAATTTAGAAAAACTTTATTTATCTTTGAAAAAACTAGATCTTCATGATGCAAACCTAAAAGAATATTATTCACTAAGTCATAATCTTGGAATAGTTCCAAAAGATTTAAATAAATTAAAAGACAAATTGTTTGGTATTGAATGTAATTTTGAAGAATTAAACGGAATTGATTTCAAAAAAGGTTGTTATGTTGGTCAAGAAAATACAGCACGAATTAAATTAAAAAACAAGCTTTCAAAAAGATTATTTCCAATAAATGTAATTAATGGAAAACTTCACGAAGGTGAAAGTATTTATAGCAATGAAGTTGAAATAGGTAAGGTTTTAATTGATAGCGACTACCCTTTTGCTTTAATTAAATACTTAAACGAAAACTTTGATGAAAAAGCAAATTTTAAAACTAAAGAAGCTTTAATAAATGTCAATAAACCTAATTGGATAAAAAACTAATTTTCTTATTTAAATAAATAAACAATCATTAAAATTATAAAAACTAAAATAATCCAAATACTAAGATTTTTAAGAAATTGCTTTAATTGAGAATTTGATTGTAAAAAACTTGGTAGAACTAAAATCAAAACCCCAACCATAAATATTACTGAAAGTAATTTATCCATCAAAAACTCCAATATTAAATTCACTTTGGTGCGGTCGGAGAGACTCGAACTCTCATGGACTAGGTCCACACGGCCCTCAACCGTGCCTGTCTACCAATTTCAGCACGACCGCGATATGTCCCATAATAAATGAATGACAATCATGTTTCAAATTGGTAAAAATCCTCATGGAATTTACACAAGAAGTACGTAAAGCAACAGATCCTATTTACCAAAAGATTTCCAAGGTTATGCCTGAAATTGAATGGTCAGTGCATGCTCCGTATATTCATAAAATTAATAAATTAAAAAAAGAAAAAAATGCTGTAATTCTAGCCCATAATTATCAAACTCCAGAAATTTATCATGGTGTTGCAGATTTTTCTGCAGACTCTCTTGCATTAGCAATTGAAGCTTCAAAAACTTCAGCTGATATTATTTTAATGGCCGGGGTACATTTTATGGCAGAAACTGCAAAGTTAATGAGCCCAGATAAAAAAGTTATTCTTCCTGATATGGAAGCTGGATGTTCTTTATCATCATCTATTACAGGTAAAGATGTAAGACTATTGAAAGAAAAATACCCAGGGGTTCCTGTTGTGTCTTATGTCAATACATCAGCAGAAGTTAAAGCAGAAACAGACGTTTGTTGTACTTCCGCTAATGCAGTTAAAATAGTCAAATCACTTGGGGTAAAAAGAGTAATATTTTTACCTGATGATTATTTAGCTAAATATGTAGCTTCTCAAACAGATGTTGAAATTATTTCTTGGAAAGGAATTTGCATTGTTCATGATCAGTTTAATAAAAAAGAAATAGAGGATATAAGAAAAAATAATCCAGGAATTAAAATTATTGCACACCCAGAATGTCCTCCAGATGTAATTAAAGCAAGTGATTTCGCTGGATCAACATCTGGAATGATAAAATATGTAAAAGATAATCAACCAAAAAAAGTAATGATGGTTACTGAGTGCTCAATGAGTGACAATATTCAGATAGAAAATCCAAATGTAGAATTTGTTAAACCATGCAATATGTGTCCACATATGAAAAAAATTACACTTCCAAAAATATTAGATTGTTTAGAGAATGAGACTGGTGAAATTATTATGGACAAGCAAACAATTGAAAAAGCCAGAATATCTGTTGAGAGAATGGCAGCCATTGGCAGATAATTAAGTGTCAAAAATCAAATTAAGTAAAGAATTTATCAAAAGTACTGTTAAATTAGCATTGAACGAAGATCTTTATCCCTCAGGAGATATTACATCTAGTCTAATCAATAATGATAAAATGGTAACTGTTAAACTAATATCAAATCAAAATGCAATTGTTGGAGGATTATTATTTGCTAAACAAACTTTTTCTTTAATTGATAGTAAAATAAAATTTATTATTAAGAAAAAAGATGGTTATAGCGTAAAAAAAGGTAATACGGTTGCTATTGTTAAAGGTAAAGCAAAAAATATTTTAATAGCCGAAAGAGTTGCTTTAAACTTTTTGTCTCACATTTCAGGAATAGCAACTAGGACAAATAAATTTGTTAAATTAGCCGGGAGAAAAACAAAAATTTGTTGTACAAGAAAAACAATTCCAAACTTGAGAGTTATACAAAAGTATGCAGTTAAATTAGGAGGTGGGACAAATCATAGATTTAATTTGAGCGATGAATATTTAATTAAAGATAACCATGTTGCTAGCTCAGATTTAAAATCTTTAGTCCTAAAAGCTATTAAAAATAAAAAAGGAAAAAAAATTACTGTTGAGGTAGATACAACCAAACAACTTAAATCAATTTTAGGTCTTAAATTTAATACTGTTCTACTTGACAATATGAATTTAAAAAATTTAAGGGATAGTGTTAAAATTGCTAAAAAGTATTATCAGACTGAGGCCTCTGGAAATGTAAGTTTAAAAACTGTTAGAGCTATTGCGTCTACTGGAGTGAACAGAATTTCTGTAGGAAGCATTACTCATAGCGCACCTGCAATTGATTTTAAATTAGAGATTTAATTTACAAACTTAGATAAATCTGGCTTAAAATAATTAGGACCTTTCATGACTTTGCCAGATTCATTGTAGATTGGTTTTCCACTTTCATCTAACTTGCTCATGTTAGAATTTTGAACCTCATTAAAACATTTATCTAAATCAATCCCAAATGCATGCCCTGCTCCATAAGTTACATATAATATGTCTGTAAGTGCATCAGCTACTTCTAATAAATCCTTATTATTCATAGCTTCTGTAAGTTCATCTAATTCCTCTTTAATTAGATCAATCCTTAATTTATTTATTTTATCACTACTAAATGAAGGTCTAGTTTTAACTTCCTGGCCAAAAGTTTTCATGAAAATACCTACTTTGCTAAAATTCGACATAATGCTCCTGTATGTTTTTAAATATTTATTGTATGTTAATAATTATTTGTTACTTAAAAATTAATCAATGAAATTAAGAAAAGAATTTGACAGTATTGGAAGTATAAATGTCCCGAATGATAAATATTGGGGTGCATCTACTCAAAGATCAAATAAATTTTTTAATATAGGTAAAATTTTAGTAAATATTTCAATAATAAAATCAATTGCAATTATTAAGAGAGCTGCCGCTATAGTTCATGCAAAAGATAAACTGATTGATAGCAAAATTTCTAAATCGATAATCAAAGCATCAAATGAAGTAATTAAAGGTAAACTAGATAAAAATTTTCCTTTAAAAGTTTGGCAAACTGGTTCTGGAACTCAAACAAATATGAATGTAAATGAGGTTATTGCTAACAGAGCGATAGAAATTTTAGGAGGCAAAAAGGGAACAAAAAAGCCAGTTCATCCAAATGATCATGTAAATAAATCACAATCTACAAACGATGTTTTTCCAACTGCTATGCATATTTCAGTTGCAAATGAAACAATTTCTAAAATGCTACCGAACTTAAAAATTTTAGAAAAGGAGCTAAAAAGAAAATCTAATGAATTTAAAAATATAGTTAAAATTGGAAGAACCCATCTTCAAGATGCTACACCACTTTCTCTGGGACAAGAATTTTCTGGATATCATACTCAAGTTAAAAAAAGTATTGAAAGAATAGAATTTGCTTTAAAAGAAATTTTATTTCTTGCACAAGGAGGTACTGCTGTTGGCACAGGAATAAATTCTAAAAAAAATTTTGACAAAAAAATAGTCAAAGAAATTTCAAAATTTACAAAAATAAAATTTAAACCAGCTGCTAATAAATTTGCTGAACTAGCTGCTCATGATGCAATAGTTAATTTTTCTGGGACTTTAAATACTTGTGCAGTTGCTCTAATGAAAATATCTAATGATATTCGTTTCTTAGGTTCTGGTCCGAGAGCTGGTTATGGAGAATTAATTCTACCAGAAAACGAACCTGGTTCTTCGATTATGCCAGGAAAAGTAAATCCAACACAATGTGAAGCTGTCACTATGGTTTGTGTGAAAGTTATCGGAAACCATAATGGGATTACTATGGCAGGATCACATGGACATTTTGAACTAAATGTTTTTAAACCTCTAATTGCTCATAACATCTTGCAATCAATAGACTTGATTGCTGATAGCACAAAAAATTTTGCTCTTTATTGTGTTAGAGGAATAAAGGCAAATAAAAACAAAATACAGGAGCATCTAGATAACTCTTTGATGCTTGTTACCGCACTCACCCCACATGTTGGCTACGACAATGCTGCAAAAATTGCAAAAAATGCACTCAAAAATAACACTACATTAAAATACGAAACTTTAAAAACAGGATTGATAAATGAAAAAGATTACAAAAAAATAGTTGATCCTAAAAAAATGATCTATCCAGAATAACTCTTAATTACTTCATTTAATAAATTTTTAAAATAAATTTTATTTCGAAGGTCATCCTTTTTAAAAATAACATTACTTAAAATCTTGTTAACATTTTGACTAATTTTATTATCAATTTTAATATCTTTTAATTCAGCTATTTTTTGATCAAAGTTATATGTAAAATTTAAATCAATTTTGTTAATTTTGTTTCTGTAATTTTTTGGTGTTAGAAGAAACTTATAAACCTCATTATAATCAATGATGTTTATTTTTAATTTTCCATCTAAAACCAATTCCCCATCTCTAACAAAAATTAAACTTTCAAGTAATTCAAAATCTGCAAAATTTTTCCATTTAAATGTGGTATTATCAGTATCAATTAAGCCTTCTTGTATTTTAGAATTTAAATTGATGTTTTTAAAATTAAAATTCTTATATACATTTTCTGCTTTTATATTCAGTTTAAAATCAATATTTTTGTTATTAAATATTTCAGTTTTCAAAAGTTGAGCAACGACCGCATTAGAACCAAATAAATAATTTAAATTTATTTCATTTGAATAACCCTCCAAGTTTGCATAAAAAGGTTTGAGATTAAAATTTCCTTTATAAGTGAAGCGTGGTTGATCTATTTTATCGAAATAGTGAAAACTAAATGAGTTTTTTTCAATTTTATATTCTGCTGTACTTTTTGATTTATTCAAAACAAAATTTGACTTACCTATTTTTTTATTATTTGAAAAACTCAATTCATTTTCAATTTTTAGTTTCATCAAATTAAGATTTATTAAAGAAAATATTTTATTTTTATCTTCACTAAAAAAAGTTTCTAACGAAAAAGGAATATTAAATATTTCATTTTCTGAATAAAAAATATTTTTAAATTCCTTGCGATCATAATAGTATTTCATTTTAAAAATTTTGCTTATAAATAAAACCTCATTATCTAAATGTCTAAAAAAAACATTGCTATCTTTTATTACTAAATTTCCCTCTTTAAAATTTTTTTTCAATAGTTCCATAAAAAAATTAAAATTTTTCTCATTAAAATTAAAGTTAGCTTTTTCTAAAATTATATCCCTTGCTTCTATATTTTTTGATGATAAAAAATTATTTAATGAAATAAAGATTTTTAAGTTACCAATGTTCGAAACTTTTTTTTGATTATTAAAAACTGTTGAATCTATAATCGTAAAGTGAGGTTTTGGAAAAAAATTATATTTTATATTTTGAGAAAATTCTAAATTTAAATCTAATTTGGTTTTAAGTTCATCTTTAAGCTTTTTTGCAACAGCATTTTCATTATAAAAAGTAGGTAATAATAAGTAAGATACAAAAGTAACAAAAAGTGCGACAAAAATTAAAATTATTTTATTATTTTTAAATAAAATGCTTAAATTTTTAGAATTTAACTTGTTTAAATTTTTTTCTAAAAGATTATTAATAAAATCACTGATAATATTTATAGATTTAACAAAAAAGTTTTTTTTGCTCATAATAATCAAAAAACTTATAAAGTATTATTTTAAATGATAAACAGAGATTATTTAAAAAATTTAAATGATGCCCAAAAAGAAGCTGTACTACATATAGATGGACCTCTTTTGATTGTGGCTGGTGCTGGATCTGGAAAAACTAAAGTTTTAACCTCTAGAATCGCCAATATTATTAAAGAAAAAAAAGCTTTCCCTAATCAGATCTTAGCAGTCACTTTTACTAATAAAGCTGCTAAAGAAATGCAAAATAGAGTAAGTAAAATACTTGGTTCTACTGCAATAGGACTTTCATGGCTTGGAACATTTCACTCAATTTGTGCAAAATTATTAAGAAAGCACGCATCAGCTGCAAACCTCAATTCTAATTTTACTATTGTGGATACTGATGATCAGATCAGGCTGATAAAAAATATTTGTAAAGCTGAAAATATTGACGTCAAACAATTATCCCCAAAGTTTATATTAGCAATAATTGATCGTTGGAAAAATAAAGGATTTTATCCAAATGAAGTAGTGATAAATAAAAAGGATCTTTATGAAAAAACAATTCTACCTCTTTATAAAATTTATCAGCAAAAATTAACTGACTTAAACTCTTGTGACTTTGGTGACCTTATCTTGCATACTGTAAAAATTCTTGAATTAAATTTAGACATAAGAGAAATATATTCAAAAAATTTTAAATATATACTCGTAGATGAATATCAAGATACAAATTTCATACAAAGTAAATGGCTTAATCTTTTATCAGAAAAAAATAAAAATATTTGTTGTGTTGGAGATGATGATCAGTCGATTTATAGTTGGAGAGGTGCAGAAATAAAAAATTTTTTAGAGTTTGATCAAGTTTATCAAAATACAAAAGTAATAAGGTTAGAGCAAAATTATAGATCTTCTCAAAATATTTTATCAGTAGCCTCAAATCTAATTTCCAATAATCAAAATAGAGTCGGTAAAACATTAATAACTACTATGGATGAAGGTGAATTAGTTAAACTTAATTGTTTTAAAAATGGTAAAGATGAAGCAGTTGGAATTACAGACGAAATAGAAAAAAATATAAAACAAAAATATTCTTATAACAATATTGCAATCCTTGTAAGAGCCATCTTTCAAACTCGTGAATTTGAAGAACGATTTCTTAAAATTGGAATGCCGTATAGAATATTAGGTGGTACAAAGTTTTATGAAAGAGCTGAAATAAAAGACTGTGTCGCCTATCTTAGATTAATATATCAAGAAAAAGACGATCTTGCTTTTGAGAGAATTGTAAATAACCCAAAAAGATCTATAGGAGATAGCACTTTAAAGAGTATTCATGAATATGCAAAAGAACACAGTTTAAATTTAGAGAGAGCTTCAATTAAAATGCTGGAAAATAATTTAGCCAAACCAAAAGCAAAAATTGGTTTAAATTTATTTATAAATTGCCTAGCTAAATGGAGAAATGATTTAGTTTTAAAAAAATATAATCATATAAAATTATTGCAAATTGTTTTGGACGAGTCAGGCTATTCAGCAATGTTAAAAAATAAAAAGGATGTTGATAACGAAAATAGATTAGAAAATATTAAAGAGTTATTAAGTGCTATGAAAGAATTTGATAACTTAGAAAGTTTTCTAGAACATGTCTCGTTAGCAACCTCAGTAGATCAAGAATGGGACGGTGAAAAAATTAATATGATGACAATGCATGCTGCAAAAGGTTTGGAATTTGATGTCGTTTTTCTTCCAGGTTGGGAAGAAGGCTTATTTCCTCATCAAAAATCTATTGAGGAAAAAGGGCAAAATGGACTAGAGGAAGAAAGACGGCTGGCTTATGTAGGAATTACCAGAGCCAAAAAAAAAGCTATAATATCTTTTTCGATGAACAGATTTTATCAAGGAGATTGGATAGATAGTATGGCGTCGAGATTTATAGATGAATTACCAGAAAAAAACCTAGAAAAAAATTCATTTTTTGATGATGAAATAAATAATGATGATGATTTTGAATTTAATCAAGATTTCGAAATAGATGACAATACTAGAAGTCCTGGTTGGTTAAGATATCAAAAGAGAATTAAGTGAAAAAATATATTAATACGCTAAGAAGAAAATTCAAAAAATATGGTATTGATGGTTATGTAGTACCAAAAAATGACGATTATTTTACTGAATACTCAAAAATCAATAGACTGAAAATTATATCAAACTTCAGTGGTTCTGCTGGATTAGCTGTAATATTAAAAAATAAAAACTTCTTGTTTACTGATGGGAGATACACAATACAAAGTCACCAAGAAAGTGGAAAAAATTTTAACATTTATGGATTTGAAAAGTTAATAAACTGTAATTTGTTTAAAAATTTAACTTTAGGAATTGATCCAAATCTTTTTACAAAAACTCAAGTCAAAAATTACTTTTTAAAGAACAATTATATAAAATATATACATAAAAATTTAATTGACGAGATAAAAAAAGGAAAAAATAGTAAATCTATTCCATTTTTCTCTTTAAATAAAAAAATAGTTGGTGAAAATATAAGTTCTAAAATAAATAAAATATCTAAATTCTTAAAAAAAAATAAGTCAGATTATATTTTTATAAGTGCTCCAGAAAATGTTGCCTGGATATTAAATATAAGAGGTGGCGACAGTCCAAATAGTCCAGTTCCAAACTTGAGGTTAATTATAAGTAAGACAAACAAAATATTTCTAATAAGCAAAAAAGATAAGTGTAAAAAGTTAATTAAAAACAAAATTATTAAAATGAATCAATTAATTGATATTGATAAATTTCCAAAAGAAATTTTAAAACTCAGTGGAAAAAGTTTTATTATTGATAATAAATCATGTTCAATATTTTATGAAAATTTAATTAAATCAAAATTTAAGATTATTAAAAGAGAAGATCCCACTTATTCTTTGAAAGCAATCAAAAATAAGACCGAGATTAAAAATATGATAAATGCTCATATACTAGATGGTGTAGCTTTAACAAAATTTATTTACTGGATTAAAAAAATTAACAAGAGACAAATTAATGAAATAATGGCAGCAAAAAAGTTAGAAATGTTTAGAAAAATTAATAAAAGTTTCCTTTACCCTAGTTTTGATACAATTGCTGGAACAGGTAAAAATGGTGCAATAGTTCATTACAGGGCAAACAATAAAAATTGCAGAAAAATTCAAAGAAAAGATATTTTTCTATGTGATTCTGGTGGTCAATATAAATATGGTACAACGGATGTAACAAGAACGCTTTGCTTTTCAAATCAAAAGCAAAGTATCAAAAATATTTATACAAAAGTTTTAAAGGGCCATATTGCTGTAGCTAGAACAAATATCAATAAAGATAACATTGGTAAAAAAATTGATAAGAGGGCTAGAAAATTTTTAAAAGAAAGCAATTTGGATTATGCACATGGAACAGGTCATGGAGTTGGTTTTTTTTTAAATGTTCATGAAGGACCACAGTCAATAAATAAAATAAATAAGGTCAAAATAAAAGAGGGTATGATTTTGAGTAATGAGCCTGGTTATTACAAAAAAAATAAATATGGAATACGTATAGAAAATTTAGTTTATGTTAAAAATAAAAATGGTAATTTATTTTTTGAGAATTTAACAATGGTACCAATTGAAAAAGACTTAATTAATTACAACTTACTTACATATTACGAAAAAAATTACCTTTTTAAATATCATCTTGATGTTTATTCAAAAATATCAAAGTATTTAAATCATGATGAAAGAAGTTGGTTAGCTAGTTTTATTTAGCATATCTAAAAATTGATTTTGATTGATAATTTTAATATTTAGTTGTTTAGCATTTTCCACTTTCCTTTTGGTGGGTTTTTCACCAGTAATTAAATAATCTAATTTATTAGAGACACTGCTGACAGTGGTACCAGAATTTTCTTCAATTAATGATTTAATTTCAGCTCTACTCATCCCATTTAATTTTCCGGTTACTAAAAAAGATTTGTTATTTAATATTCCATTTTTTTGTTTTACTGATGCATTATTTATAAATAAATATTTTTCTAATTCTTTTAAAACCTTAGTGTTTATATCGTTTGCAAAAAAACTTTTTATTGAATTTACTTGCGTTTCACCAATTCCATCAATATTTAATAAATCATCATAATTACTTTTTTTTGATAAATTTTGAAAATTTGAAAATGAAACAAAGTGTTTAGATAATAATTTTGCATTCTCTAATCCTATGTGCCTAATGCCTAAAGCAAATATAAATCTTTCAAGGGAGATATTCTTTTTTTGATTTATTGAATACTTTAAATTTTCAACTGACAATTGACCCCAACCTTCAAGTTTTTCAATTTTATCATAATCTAATTTAAATATATCATATGGAAATTTGATTAATTTTAATTTCCAAAATCCTTCGATTATTTTTTTTCCTAATCCATCAATGTTAAAAGCATCTTTTGAAATAAAATGCTTCAATTTCTCAATTGCAATTTTATCACAATAATAACCTTCACTTGAGCATCTCCTTACTGCATCTTTCTTTTTTGTTAACTTATTATATTCTTTAATCGTTTTCGAACCACATGAAGGACATTTATTAGGAAATATGAACTTTAGACTTTTCTTTGGTCTTTTTTTAAAATCTACCGAAAGGATATGAGGAATTACATCTCCAGCTCTTTCTAATGTTACTGTGTCACCAATTCTTATGTCTTTTCTATTTATCTCGTCTTCATTATGCAATGTTGCATTAGATACTACAACACCACCAATATTTATTGGTTTAATCTTTGCTACTGGAGTTAGGGCTCCAGTTCTACCAATTTGAATGTCTATATCAATTATTTTTGAAACAGCTTTATTGGAAGAAAATTTATGCGCTATAGCCCACCTTGGAGCATTTGCAACATAACCCAATCTTTTTTGAATGGAAAAATCATTAATTTTATAAACCATACCATCTATATCAAAATCTAAATCAGCCCTTTTTTTTTCTATCTCGTTGTAATTTTTTACTAAATTTTTTACTCCAGTTATTAATTTATTTAATGGATTGGTATTAAATCCCCATTTACTTAACTGATTGAGAAAATCAAATTGATTGTTTGCTTTTAAACCTTTCTCATAACCAAAAGTGTATGCAATAAATTTTAATGGTATTTTTTTTGTATCTTCAGAATTTTTTTGTCTCAAAGAACCTGATGCTGCATTCCTTGGATTTGCAAATTTTTCTTTTAATTTTTCAAAATCACTATTTTTTATAAATACCTCACCTCTAATATCAATTTCTTCTGGAAAATCTTTTGAATCTATTTCTTTTGGAATATCTTCAATTGTTGATAAGTTTGCAGTTATGTCTTCACCCTCATTACCATCACCTCTAGATAGTCCTGTTACTAGTTTCCCATTTTTATATGTCAAAGAGGCTGAAATCCCATCAATTTTAGGTTCAGTAGCATAAGTTATTGGATGGTTATGATTTTTAGATAAATAATTGAGTATTTTTTTTTCAAAATTTAGAAGATCCTCCTCGGTAAAAGCATTTGACAATGAAAGCATTGGAACTTTGTGGAAAACTTTTTTAAAATTTTTTGAAGGTCTATGACCTACTATATTTTTTGGTGAGTCCGTTGATTTTAGATAATTATATTTTTCCTCTAAATGTATTATCTTTAATTTTAGTTCATCAAATTCTCTATCAGAAACAACAGATTTATTTTTATTATAATAGTAATTATTATACTTTTTAAATAAATTTATATAATTATTATATTTTTCTTCTATCTGTTTTTTTTTCATCTCATTCAAAAAGAGATTTAATTTTTTTAATTAATTTACTATTACTTTTGTTTTTATTTTTAATAATTTTTTTATTTTTTTCATATTTTTTATTAAATACAGAATAAGTTTTTTCATACCACTCTGAGGACTGAAAATTATATCCTAATAAATTTGCATATTTTTGAGCTTCATCATTTAACCCAATAAAATAATGTATCTCGACTAATCTATGAAGTGCTTCTTCGGTATATATTGTAGAGTCATATTGATCAACAACTGTCCTAAATCTATTTATTGCCGATATCCATTTTTTTTGTTGAAGGTAATATCTTCCAATATACATCTCCTTGGAAGCTAAAGTTTCATCAATTAAATCTAATTTAAATTTTGCATCAATTGCGTAATCTGTGTTAGAAAAATTATTTATTACAATTAAAAAATTTTTTTTTGCATCTAATAAAGATCCAAGATCTTTTTTTTCATTTACTATTTGTTCATAATGAGCAGTTGCAAGCAAAAAATAAGCATAGTCTAAATTTTCATGTTTAGGATAAACTTTTATAAATCTCTCTAACTCAGCAACTGCATCACCATAATAATCTTGCAAGTAGTATGCGTATGCTGCCATTAAGGCTGACCTAGGAGCCCATATTGATTGTGGGTATAATATTTCAGCTTCATTAAATTTTTTTGCTGCAAATAATACATCTCCACTCTTTAGTGACGACATTCCTTGTTCATAGGCTTCAATCATTTGTAGATCTAAACTTCTTTCTTTAAGCGCTTCTTCAATTTCAATTTTTTTTGAGCAGGATAAAAAAAATAATAGTATAACAAATAGGGAAAAAAACTTATTTATATTCATAGTAAGTTTATACTTATTTAAAACTAACTTTTAAAGTTATCTTTATAACTAAGCAATAGATCTTAATAGCCGTCTATTTATAAGTGTGTGGGGTAAATTTTTTTCCTTAATTTCTAATATTGTAAAATTTTCTTTATTTTGAAATACTTTTCTTAATAATTGATTGGTTAGAAAATGACCACCTTGTGAGCATTTTATTGAGGCAACGATTCTGTAACCTGTAGTATACAAATCTCCAATACAATCAAGAATCTTATGATTTACAAATTCTTTTTCATTCCTTAATCCACCTGGATTTAATATCTCATTATCTTTTACGACTATAGCATTATCTAAACTTCCACCTTTTCCTAGACCTTTTTTTTTTATCAATTCAATATCTTCAAAAAGACAGTAAGTTCTTGAATTATAAATATCTTTCAAATCATCTTCGTAAACTTTTACTTTATTATTTTGGTTTCCAATGATTTGATTTTTATATTTCAATTCAAAATCAATTTCCAAACTTAAAGTCGAAGGTTCGATCGATATAAATCTCTCTCCATCAGAAAATTCAATTTTTTTGTTAATCTTTATTATTTTAATTGGAGAGTCACTTACATCTATTTTTGCTGATAAAATTTTTTCAATAAATACTTTTGCAGAACCATCTAAAATAGGTACCTCTTCATTATCAATTTCAATTAATGCATTATCTATACCTAAGCAAAATAATGCTCCCATTAAATGTTCAATTGTTGATACTTTAATTCCAAATTCGTTTTCAACAGTAGTATTTAAAGACGTATTGGTTACATTATTGAAATTTGGATAAATAATATTGTTATAATTTAAATCTACTCTTTTAAATACAATTCCAAAGTTTGGTTTTGCAGGTTTGATGCAAACGTTCACATTCAATCCACTATGAAGTGCAACTCCAGAGAATGAAATATTATTTTTAATTGTTTTCTGAGTTAAATAAGACACAATTTGTTTTAATTCAGAAAATTAAGAATTAAAAAACAAGAAATATTACTAATAAAGACAAAATTAACTGAAAAGTTGAAAAAATCTCTCAAAAAATCCTGGTTTTTTTATATTTTTTGGAACCAGTTTTACCTCGTTATTATTATATCCATTTAAGATTTTAAGAGCCATTGAAGGAATATCTATTTCACTTTCCGAACAAAAATTTTGAATATATCTTTTATCTAAATATGAAGTGATCTTTATTTGATAATTTTGTAATATTTTTTCAAACTCTAAAGAAAGTCCTTTTGGAATAGCTATAAACTGTATTTCTAGAGAAATATACTTTGCCTCTATACCGCTTTCAAATTTTGGATGGTGGTTTCCATCAATTAAAATTTTATTAATTATTATATGCATAATTTGATGATCATTATAATTTTTGTTAAATAATTCCTTAACTTCAGTTACTACATTTGTAATATGTTTTGTGTTTATATTTTTTTTTTTAATACCAATAAGGTGATTTATAATTTTTTCATGCTCAATAATAAGAAAAATATTTTTTACAAACTTTTTAATCAATTTTTCAATTTTAAAAATGTTTTCTTTTAGAAATTTATCTAAATTATTAAAATCATTTGAGATGTTTTCATTTTTCAAACTATAATCTTTTTGATAGAGAATTTTTTGATTTTTAGTTTCGGTTAAATAAATGCTAAATTTATTTGGTGATATACTTAAAAATGTTTCGAATTCTAAAAATTCAGTCATTTGTTATTATTTGATTTTTAATTCTCAGATCAATTTGTCTTAATTTATTAAAATTATCATTTTTAAAAATTTCAAATGCTATATTCAAAGAATCATCTAAATTTTTTTTTGGTAACTTAATTATTAAATTATCATTAAGTTCAATATCCCATCTGTTTGATTGAAAATAATATAAATTTTTAATTTCTTCATAATTAATTTTGGAATTATCTATTATTTTTTTAAATTTTAAAAATTCGTTTATACCAGGATTTCCAAAAATAAAAGGCAGTTCATATTTTATATTATTTTTAATTAATTTGCCGTTAGATCCAATATAAAAAATTTTATTATTTTTATTTATTTTTGCTAAAAATTTAGTTTTCTCAATTCTGACGTTTAGTGTTGAGGGATATTTTTTTAATATTGTATATTTTTCAACTAAAGTATTTTTTTCTATGAGTTTGCTAATTTCGTTTTTATTTATTAATAGAATATTTTTAAAAAAAATATTATTTAAATTTAATAAAAGGGTTTCATTTTCAACTTCAGCCAAACCTGTAATATTTATATTTTTAATTTGAAAAAATTTTACTTTACTAAATATTTTGTTATTTATAGATCCAACTACTAATAATAAAAAAAAATAAATTAAAATTTTTTTACTTTTGTTTTGATGCATCGTTTAAAATCCACTCTATTAATTGAATAAATTTTATACCTTTATGAGCAGCAATCTCAGGAACAAGAGATAATTTTGTCATTCCTGGTTGAGTATTGATTTCTAATAAGTGAAATTTATCTCTGTAAAATTTAAAATCTGATCTTGTAACTCCACTACAACCAATAACTTTATGCGCCTTCATTGCAATGTTTAATACTTGATTTAACTTATTCTTGGACAAATCAACTGGAATTAAATGCTGAGTTTTTGCATTAGTGCTATATTTCGCTTTGTAATCGTAAAATTTTCTTTTAGGTTTTAACTCAATTGCCCCTAGTTTTCTATTACCCATAATTGCTACTTGAATTTCTCTTCCACCTATGAATTTCTCAATCATTACTTTTTTATAATTTTTAATTGAATTTAAAATTTTAATTATATTTTTCTTATTACAAATATATACATTAACACTCGAACCTTCATTTAAGGGTTTAACTACAACGGGAAATTTTAGTTCTTTATTTATTTTTTTTATCAGAGCTATATTTTTTAGGTCATAAGAGTATGTAAAAAACTTTGGGGTATTAATTTTATTTTTTATAAATATTTTTTTTGAGATTTCTTTGTCCATTGCGATAGCTGATGGTATTACACCAGAATGAGTGTATGGAATATTAAACTTCTCAAGAATAGTTTGAATGTAGCCATCTTCACCATATTGACCATGCAATGCATTAAAAATTACACCAGGTTTAAAAATTTTAATTTCTTTTTCTAAATTATTATCTGGTTCAGATATTTTTACTTTATAGCCATTCCTTTTAAGTTCTCTTGCAACCTGCAATCCTGTGTCGAGACTAATTAGTCTCTCTTTTGAAATTCCACCCGATATTATAAATACTTTTTTTTTCAATTTATTCTAAAATTTTAATTTCTTTTTCTAATTTGACCCCTGTTTTCTTAAAAACACTTTCAGATACAAAATTTATCAATTTTTTCATATCCTCAAATTTAGCATTACCTGTATTTACAAAAAAATTACAGTGTTTTTCAGAAATTGATGCATCTCCAAAGGTTTTTTCCAATGGCACTGACTCTTTAATTAGTTGCCAAACTTTTTTATCAGATTGACCTATAGGATTTTTAAATGTGCTACCACTAGTTTTAATTTTTGTTGGTTGGGTTTGCTCTTTTTTTTCTTTTAGATGCCTCATCTCATCATTTATTAATATCTTATCTTTTTTGAAACCTTTAAATGATGCACTTAAAAAAATAAGATCTTCAGATAATCCACTATCTCTATATTTGAAATTAATATCTTTCGCAGGTATGGATATTACCTGACCTGATTTATTTACTGCTTGAATAGAAGTAAGAATATCTTTGAACTCTCTTTCAAAACAACCAGCGTTCATTTTAATACCACCACCTACTGTACCAGGAATGCAGGAGAGAAATTCAAAACCACCTAAACCATTTTTCATTGCAAATTCAGATAATGATTTATCTGTGACAGCACTACCAGCCACTATAATTTGTTCAGAATGTAAAGAAATATTATTAAAATTTTGACTAAGTTTGATTACAACTCCATCGAATTTGTTGTCAGATATAAGGGTATTTGAACCAGCTCCTAATATAAATATTTTTTCTTTATCTTTAATTTTTTTAAGAAATTTAATTAATTCTTTTAAATTATTAGCTTTGTAGAAAGCTTTTGTTTTGCCACCTATATTAAACCAATTTTTTTTTTTTAGATCATAATCTAACTTTAAATTGTTACTAAATTCTGGGATCAGCTCTTTTAAATCAATTTTCATGATATCAATTTAGGTAATTCTCTCATCCAACCCGAGATAGTTCCAGCGCCCATTCCTATTACAATTTTTTTTCCATATATATTTGCTTTAATAAATTTTGCTAATTGAAATCTATCATCTACTAGAAAAAGCTGAACTTTTGAGTTTTTAATTATTTCTTTCGCAAAATTTATATAACTAAATCCTAGCTTTAATTTTTCTCCAGCAGTATAAATTGGAAACAAAATAACTTTATCTGCATTTTTGAAGGCAAAAGTAAATTCTTTTTTTAAATCTTTTAATCTTGATATTCTATGTGGCTGGAAAATACATATTTTTTCATAATCTTTATAAACATTTTTTACACCATTCAGCACTTCTTTGATTTCTGTAGGATGATGAGCGTAATCATCATAAAAATCTACATTATTAAAAGTGAAAATTTTATTAAATCTTCTTTGAACTCCTCTAAAATTTTTAAGTCCTTTTTTTATATTATTTATTGGTAAGCCGACAGTTAAAGCTAATGCAGCTGCAGCTACAGAATTTTTAATATTATGATTTCCTAATAAAGGAATTTTAAATTTTTTAATTAATTGATTTTTTTTATTAGGTAATTTTATATTTAAGTCAAACTCAGAGAATTCTTTTAATTGTTTTATATTTTTAATACAAAAATTTGATTTTTTCTCCAAACCATATGTATAGAAGTTTTTATTTTTGATATTTTTAATTAAATTTTTGTTATTTTTGTCATCTAAACAAATAAATGATTTTCCAAATGGAGGGACTTTATTAACAAAATTTTCAAAATATTTATTTAATTTATTCATAGTACCATAATAATCCATATGCTCTCGATCTATATTGGTGATGATTGAATATGTTGGGGGTATAAAAACAAAACTTCCGTCAGACTCGTCCGCTTCTAATATGGACCAATCACTTTTTCCAAGCTTAGCAGAATTATTAATCGAATTTATTACTCCACCATTGATGATTGTGGGATCAATTTTTGTTTCTTGAAATATAGAAGCTATCAGAGATGTTGTTGTAGTTTTACCGTGCGAACCAACAACTACAATATTTTTTGTTAAAGAGACAATGTTAGCTAACATTTCTCCTCTTTTATATATAGGTAATTGTTTTTTTTTGGCCTCAAGAAGCTCTGGATTATTTTTTTTAATAGCAGAAGATATAACTAGGATAGTCCCCTTTTCTATATTTTGTTTCTTATGTTCAATGAAAACTTTTATTTTTTCTTTTCTTAATCTTTCAATATTTTTATTATTTACAATATCGCTGCCTTGAACTTTAAAACCTTTACCTTTCATTATAAGTGCTAAGCCACTCATACCTATTCCACCTATTCCTACAAAATGTATAAGTTCTGTTTTTGCTAATTTAATTTTCATTAATAACTTTTAATATTTTTTGATTAACATTATTCCATGTATTTTGATAATTTAATTTCTGTAAATTATTTTTTTTTGTCATGTAATCCTGACTTTTATTTGCTAATTCTAATAAAAATTTCTCAAATTTTTGGTTGTCAAAATTTTTTTGATCAATTATCCAACAACAATCCTGTTCCTCATAAAATTTTGCATTTTCATACTGATGATTATCTTTTGATGATGGAAGTGGTATTGCTATAAATGGAATATTTAAAAAAGATAGTTCAGCTAAACTTGAGGCTCCTGCTCTCGTTATGCATAAATCTCCCTGTTTTAATACTTCATTAAGATTATGATCAAAACTAAAAACTCTACTTTCAATATTATTTTGAAAATAAAAATCTTTTAAAAAATTAATATTTTTCTCGCTTGTTTGATGAATTATTTTTATAGATGCTTGTTTTGCTATACTAACAAAAGATTTATTTAAAAGTTCATCAAAGATTTTTGCACCCTGACTACCTCCTATGATTATAATTGTGAATAAATTATCATGTTTTTGATATTTGCTGGTTTCATAATATTCTTTTCGTATCAAAGGTTTAATAGTAGTTAATTTGTGATTAATTCCAGATGGTAAATTAATTAAATTCTTTGAATAACATATTAATTTTTTTGAAAAATTTAAAAAAAGTTTATTTGCTCTTCCAATAACCATATTTGGTTCAATTAAAAAAATATTAATTCCCAACATTTTTGCTGCTATACATAATGGTAAAGACATATAACCACCTGTAGAAATTAAAGTTGAAATATTATTTTTTTTTAAAAGAAAAAAAGATTTAATAGTTAGAAATAATATTTTTAAAAATGAGAAAGGAAGTAAGAAATAATTATTTAATTTTGGAGTATTAATTACTAATGAGTGATAATTCTTATCTAAATATGTAAGACCTCTTTTATCAGTAGAAATCAAAACCTCATGGGTAATCTTTAAATGATTATAAATTGTAATTGCTGGTATCACATGACCTCCAGATCCACCTGTAGAAATTAAAATTTTTTTCGACATTTGCTAAGTTATTTTTCTTTTTGTTAAATTTAAAATTATTCCAGCTAATATTGATGTACTTATTATCGATGAACCACCATAACTTAAAAAGGGTAGTGTCATTCCAGTGGTTGGAAATAATCTTATATTAACCCCAATATGAATAGTAGCCTGCATTAATATTAAACTAATGGATCCGATTAAAATAAGTTTAACTTTATCATTTGTCTCAAAACTTATTTTTTTAAAAACCATATAAATTAAGATCAAAAACAATAATAATATTAACATTATGGCAACAACACCAAACTCTTCAGAAATTACTGAAATAATGTAATCAGTATGAGCTTCGGGAACTCTATTTTTAAGAACTCCTTCACCTATGCCTTTTCCAAAAAAACCTCCGCTTGTAATTGACTCTATTGCTTTATCAGATTGAAAATTATGAGTACCAGTTTCTCTATTAAAAAATGAAAAAATACGTGCTTGGATATAATCGAACTTAGGGACAAAAATAATTAGATAAGCAAGCAAAGATGCACCAGCAATAAATATTCCTAAAAGAATATATATATTAATTCCTGATGTGAAGATTAGAGCTGCCCAACAAAATATTACTAATAAAGTTTGGCCAACATCTGGTTGAGCTATTAAAAGTAAAGAAATAACAGATATTAAAATTATAGATATCAAATACTTAAATAAAATATTTGATCTAATATCACAAAAAATAGTTGCTAAAATTATTATCAAAAATGGTTTTAAAATTTCTATAGGCTGAAATCTTGGTAAAAAAAATAAGTCTATCCATCTTTTAGATCCTTTTACTTCAACACCAACGAAAGGCACCAAAAATAAAGAAATAAGTGAAATAAAAAAAAGAAAAATAGAATATTTATATAATTGATCTGAATTAAAAGAGGAAAATATAAAAATAAGAGATATTCCAATTAACACATAAATCAAATGTTTAAAAAAAAAGAAATAACTATTGGTATCTAACTTATCAGAAGCTATTAGAGAAGTTGAAACTAGAGAAAAAAATAATCCAATAACAAATAATAAACTTATTAGTAAAAAAATAGATTTATCTATATTTTTCCACCATTGATAATAAAATTTGTAAACAATACTATCGCTTTGCATTTATATACTTTTTAATTATTTGATTAAAATAATATCCTCTATCTTCAAAATTTTTGAAACTATCGAATGAAGCTCCAGCTGGACTAAAAAAAATAATATTTTGTTTAGATTGTTGAATTTTAATTTCTGAAAAAATAACTTTTAGAGTTTCGTGTAAATTTTTATAATTTTTAGTTTTTAATCTATTTTTTAAAATTTTTAAAAATTTTCTATGATGTGATCCAAAAATATAACCTTTGATATTTTTACACTTTATTTTCGATAGTTTAAATTTATCTTGTTTTTTGGGAATTCCACCTAAGATCCAATATGCATCATTTAAATTTTTTAATATATTTTCTGAGGAAGCAAAGCTTGTGGATTTAGAGTCGTTAATTATTGTGAGATTTTTTTTATCAAATATAATTTGTTGTCTGAAATCAAGGCCTTTAAATTTATTAATGGTTTTAATTAATTTTTTGTAATTAAGTTTTAATCTTGGGGCAATTTTAAATATAAATGATAAATTTTCTTTATTACCATCAGACATAAAATATTTATTAGTAATTTTATTAAACTTTTTATCTATATGTAAGGTCTTTACTCTGTAGATTTTTGAACTATATTTATTTGTATTTAATTTGTTAGTTATTAATTTATCCTCTTTTTTTACGTATGCAAAAGATCCTGCTATTTGAGATTTTAATAATTTAAATTTTGCATTTACATAATTTTTTAAACTTTTATGTCTCTCAATGTGGTCTGCAGTTATGTTTAAAATTACTGCATATTTTGATCTAAATACACTGCTGTAATCTAGCTGATAAGAAGAAGCCTCTATTACAAAAATTGTTTTTTTTGTAATATTTTTTTCTGATAATGCTGGATTACCAATATTACCTATAAGTCTTGAGTCTCTTTTTTGATCGATTAAAGCATCATGTAAAATTTTAGCTGTTGTAGATTTACCGTTAGTTCCAGTAATTGAAATACTTTCATTGTTATAAAATGAAAACAAAACATCAAGGTCGGTATGAATTTTTTTAAAATTTTTCTTTAAAAATTTTGATAATTTACAATTTGAGATATCAATTCCAGGACTAATGATAATTCTATCAAAATTTATTTTTTGAATTTTCTCTAATTTAATAATTTTTTTTTTTAGTTTTAATTTAATTTTTTGATTATCATCAAATAAATATACATCGGATTTTTTTTTTAAAAATTTATAAGATGAAATACCACTCTTTCCTAAACCATAAATTAATATTTTTTTTCCTAAAAAAATATTATTAAATATTTTCATTATCTTAATTTTAAGGTAGCTAAACCAATCATTGCTAAAATGATAGAGACAATCCAAAACCTAATTACAACTGTAGACTCTGGCCATCCCTTTTTCTCAAAGTGATGATGAATAGGAGCCATTCTAAAAATTCTTTTTCCAGTAAGTTTAAAGGATATTACCTGAACCATTACTGAAACTGCCTCTAGTACAAAAAGCCCACCGGTAATAGCTAAAACAATTTCATGCTTTGTGATAATTCCTACTGCACCTAAAGATCCTCCAAGAGATAATGAGCCTGTGTCACCCATAAAAATTTTAGCAGGTGGAGCATTAAACCATAAGAAACCTAAGCAAGAGCCTATAATTGCACCACAAAAAATTGCTACTTCACCTGTTCCTTCTATGTAGGGAATTTGTAAATAATTTGAAAATACAATGTTTCCAGTAACATAACTTATAAAAGCAAAACATGCTGCAACTAATATTACAGGCACTGTTGCTAAACCATCTAATCCATCAGTAAGATTAACAGCGTTAGATGAACCTATGATTACGAAAATTGCAAATGGTATAAAAAACCATCCAAGATTTACTATCAAATTTTTAAAAAATGGAAAATATAAATTATTTAAATCTTGATAATCATTAAAATAAACAAACAAACTAACACCAATAATTGATAATATTATTTGAGAAATTATTTTAAACTTTGAAGAAATTCCTGATGAGTTACTATTTTTAATCTTCTTAAAGTCATCATATGCTCCCAACAAACCAAACGTAATTGCTATATAGATACAAAATAAAATATTAATATTTGATAAATCTGCCCAAAATATTACTGATGCCAATAAGCCGGATAAAATTATTAAACCTCCCATTGTAGGTGTGCCGATTTTTTTAACTATATGATCTTCAGGTCCATCGTCTCGGATTGGATTTAAAATTTTTTGTTTTGAAAAGAATTTTATAAAAGGACCTCCAATAATCAGCACAATAACCAATGAGGTAAAAAAAGATAAACCTGTTCTAAAAGTTAAATATTTAAATACATTTAAAAAACTAAAAGTATCAACAAAATTTAATAAAAATTGATAAAGCATTAATGCAATCCTTTCAGATTTTTTACTATATCGTTGAAACCTGTCGCAAGTGAGGCTTTAATCATTAAATAATCATTATTATTTAAATTTTTTCTAATCAATTCAATAATTTGAGAATTGTTCAATAAAATTTTGCCTTTTTTAGCTTTTGAGATGCTTGCAAATATTATAGATGCCATTTTACCTTTTACAAATACCTTATCTATGTTTGTTTGATTAATTATTGGGGCAATAGACTCATGAAGTTTTTTAGAATGACTACCCAACTCTAACATGTCACCAATTAGTAGATATTTATTTGATTTTTTTGAGTTTATTTTATCAAAATTTTTTATTGCTGATTTTAATGAGAGAGGATTTGAATTATAACTTTGATCAATTAAATTAATTTTTTTATTATCGATCTTTACTACAGAATGATCTCCCCTTCCCGCCGGAATTTTGAAATTGAGAAAAATATTTTCATTAAGTTTAAATATATTTTTATAAATACTAATAACTGCTAAAGCAGAAAGAGAATTATATAAATTGTTTTGAAAATCGTTGGATAATATAAAATTCTTTTTTTTATTATTTAATCTAATATTAATTTTAAATTTTTTTCTAAAGGGCTTTACATTAATTAATTTAATGTCCGATTTCTGACTTTTAATTCCAAAAGATACTACTTTAATTTTATTTTCTGTGGCAATTTTTTTGTGTAATTGAAAAAAATTGTCATCTGCATTTAATACAATATAACCATTAGGTTTTATGTTGTTAATTATTTCAGATTTTGCCAAAGCAATTTGTTTAATATTTTTAAAATTTTTAGCATGTGCATAATTTATATTTGTAATTACTCCAACATCTGGCTCAATTATTTTTGATAAATAGTTAATTTCACCTTTTTTATCCATCCCAACTTCTAAAATTCCAAATTCATCATTTTGTTTTAAATTAAAAAGACTTAAAGGAACCCCAAATTTATTGTTATAAGATTTTGGAGAAATACTTACTTTTGAAATTTTACTTAATACATCACCCAACAATTCTTTGAGTGTAGTTTTGCCACAACTGCCAGTGATAGCTATAATATTTGTATCAATGCTTTTTCTAAAAGTTTTTGAAATATCTGTTAAGAATTTTAAAGTATTTTTTGCTTTAATCTGACGACTTTTATCTAATTTATTTTGAATTTTATTTACTACAGCTAACGATGCTTTTCTATTGAATGATTGCGCAACATATTTATTACCATCATCTTTTTTTCCTCTAATAGCAAAAAAAATATCATTTTTATTTACTTCCTGAGAATTAATTCTTGCTATATTTAAAGATGTGTACTGAGACAATTTTTTAATTTTAGCTGCCTCTTTAAGCACATTTAATTTTAAATTATCTGATAAATCGATATTTTTATTCTTAATAGCATTTAGAATTACTTTTCTATCTGAAAAGAAAATTTTCTTATTTCCAATATCTTGCGTTTTCTCATGGCCTTTACCAGCAACTAACAAGATATCACCTGAATTCAAATTATGAATAGCTTGTGTTATTGCTATTGCTCTATTAGATATTTCAATAACTCTCTTTTTTTTAATTCCCTTTTTTATATCTCTTCTTATTTTTTGAGGATTTTCAAATCTAGGATTATCATTTGTAAGAATTATACTATCTGCAAAATCACTAACTATTTTGCCCATTTTTGATCTTTTATTTTTATCTCTATTTCCACCACAACCAAATAGAACTGTGATTGTTTTATTTGGAAATTGTTCTCTAAGATTTAAAAGACACGTTTTTAGAGCATCAGGCGTATGAGCATAATCAAGAATTACTTTTGATTGATTTTTAATTTTACCAATTTTTTCAAACCTGCCCTCAACTGGTTTTAATTTTGGAATTATATTTAAAATTTTATCTAAACTAATACCGCTAGATTTTGCTGCAATTATTGCCATCAAAACATTTTTCAATTGTATTTTTCCAATTAAATTTAAATTTACATCCCTTATTGAGTTATTTATTTTAATTCTAAGAAATTGATCCTCTCCTTTAAAATTATGAGATAAAAGCTCTAGATTATTTTTCTCATCATTAAGTGTATTTAATTTTAATTTCTTATTAATTACAATTTTTTTGATATTTCTAAACTCAGGTATTAATTGATCTGTGATTACATTTCCTCTTTTTGAGATTAGGTTTTCAAATAAATAAAGTTTTGCATTTAAATAGTTTTTAAAATTTTTATGATAATCAAGATGATCCTGTGATAGATTAGTAAATATACCTGAATTAAACTTTAAACCATCTAATCTATTTTGCTTTAAACCATGACTTGAGGCTTCCATAATTACATTTTCTATTTTTTGATTTTTTAATTTGCTTAATATTTTAGCCAATTTTATTGGATCTATTGTGGTATTAGATAAATTCAAATTAATACTTTTTGATTTAACACCTAATGTGCCTATTGAAGCAACTTTTTTATTATTTAATTTTAATATTTGATAATAAAAATCTGCAACTGATGATTTTCCGTTTGTACCAGTGACTGCAATTAAGTTTTTTGGTTTTTTATTATAAATTTTAAAAGCAGTTTCAGCTAATAATTTTCTTACATTATTTGTATGAATATACAATATTCCATTTTGGAATTGATTTGTTTTTCTTTCGGTTACAATAATTTTAGATCCTTTTTTAATTGCTTTAGGAATAAATTTATTACCATCAATACTATTTCCTTTGATTGCAAAAAAAATATTATTTTTTTTGATACTCTTTGTGTCAAATGAAATTCCTGAAAAAGAAAAATTTTTATAATTTTTATTTATGTTATGAAAATAATTTCCAAGAAGCATAATTAATTAACCTCTATATATTTTGTGGCTAAAATAGGCCCGATTTTATCTATGACTTTTCCAGCTACCTCTACTGAGGTCCAGCCCGCACTATTTTTTAAAGTTCCTTTCCAACCACCATCCCTATGTCTATATTTATAATAATAATCTTTAGATTTTTTAGGCCCATCTAACATAACAATTAATACATATTGGGGGTTCGAGGTTGGTAATATTGATGCAAATGTATTCACTTTTCCCTCAGAGTATTCTCCATTTAAAACTTTATCTGCAGTACCTGTCTTGCCTCCAATTTCAAAATTAGGAACGTTTGCAAATTTAGCTGTTCCCTCGTTTGTATTAACTACTTTTCTTAGAGCACTTACAACCTGATCAGAAACTTCTTTTTTTACTAATGATTTTCCTTTTTTATAATTACTTTTATCTTTACTAATCAACGTTGGATTAATTTCAAATCCTCCATTAGATAAAATTGCATACCCTTTTGCTAATTGAAGAATAGTAGTAGCTATTCCATGTCCATAAGATGCAGTAGCTAATTTACATTTTCCAAATTCATAATTTTTTTGTGGAGCAACTTCCTCAATATCAAAATCAATTTTGCTTAATATTCCAACTTTTTCTAAAAAAGATTTAAATTTCTCTGATCCAATTTTTTGAGCAATTCTGACAGATCCAATATTTCCAGATCTAACTAAAATTTGCTCTGCAGTAAGATTCGATGGAATATCATCATCATATTCACCTATTCTGTATTTATCACATTTAATTGATTTAGGTAAATCTATAAATTCTGTTTCTGGTGCTATTAGATTTTCATTAAGAGCATTGGCATAGGTGAATGTCTTAAAAACTGAGCCGAGCTCATATGTTCCTTTGGTTACCCTGTTAATATAATTTACATCTGTAATATTTTGTCTTTCATTTGGATTAAAATCTGGCAAAGAAACTAATGATAAAATATTGCCATTATTAACATCCATTAAAATGGCTGCACTACCTTTGCTTTTAAAAATTTCCTGATATTTAATTAATTCTTTTCTAATTAAAAATTGAATATCTTTATCTAAAGTAAGTTTAATTGATTCTTTTGATTTTCTAAGTTCATCATTTAACGATTTTTCTAATCCAGAAATACCATTATTGTCATCATCTATCTGACCTAAAACATGACTAAAAAGATTTTTTTGTGGATACATTCTTAAAACTCTTTCTTCTGGAACCAAAGATTTGTCCCCTAATTTCATTATTTTTTCATAATTTTTCTCTGAAATTTTCTTCTCTAAATAAAAAAATTTCTTAGTTTTTATTTTCTTTTTAATTTCATCAAAATTTTTATCAGGAAAAATGATATTTAAACTTAGAAGTAATTTTTTTTCATTGATTATATCTGAAGTTTTTAAACCAATATCAATCGATTTGACCGTCTTAGCTAAATAATTTCCATTAATATCTATGATGTCTGCTCGATAAAGCTTATTTTTAGGTCCAGGAAGATTATTGATGTTTTCTAATTTACTCTTTCGTGAACCTAAGTGAATTAGGTGTATTGTGTAAATTAAATATATAATAAAAAAAACAAAGAAAATAAAAGCTACACGATTAAATTGAATATTTAATCCATTCTTTTTTTTCTTAAATATAAAATCACTTTTGTAGTCTTCTATAGTTAATTTAAATTTATTTTCAGACATTACTCTTTAATAATTTTAAAATTTTGAATTTTATTTAAATCATTTGAAATATTGTAGATTTTTATGTCGTTTATGTTTTTTTGAATTAACTCATCCTCAAAATACTGTGATTGATATTCAAGTAATCTTTCTGCAGAACTTAAATAATCATGCTCTAAGGATACATTTTCTAATTCAGAATTCAAAACTCTAATATTCTCTTTTGCTGTAAATATTTCATCTTCAATTTGTTTAGTAGTATTTTTTATAATTGCAGTTGATAGTACTAAGAAAAAAATCACCAGAGCCAAAATAAACTTTTTCACAGTTTGTCTCCGTAATTTTCAATTTCAATATAATTTCTGAATTGCTCCTCTATATCGGTATCAAAATCATAAAAATCAGTTTTTTTTATTGCATATCTAAATTTAGCAGACCTAGATGATGGATTTTTGCTTACTTCCTCCTCTGAAGGAGTTATTGGTTTTTTGTGAATTAAATTCAATAATGTATCTGCTTGTTTTACAACAGGGTTATATCGTGAAATACTTTTATTTTCAGATAGACTTTTAAAAAAATATTTTACTATTTTATCTTCTAAAGAATGAAAAGTAACTACACCTAAAATACCTCCTTTTTTTAAAACTTTAGTGGCATTAATAAGCCCATAAATTAATTCACTTATTTCTTTATTTACAAATATTCTAAGTGCCTGAAAAACTTTGGTCGCATTATGAACTTTAAAATTTTTTCTTTTTTTTGATTTATCAATAATTTCGACTAAAGATTTAGTATCAATTTGATTTTTAGATCTTTCTTTTATGATATTTCGTACAATAAATTTCGCCTCTTTTTCATCTCCAAAAAATTTAAAAATTTTTTCTAATTCCTTTTCATCAAGTTTATTAATCACATCTTCTGCAGAATAACTATTTAATCCTAGCTGCATATTTAATTTACCAGTATTATCGAATGATAATCCTTTTTGTGGGTCTTTTATTTGAGTGTAGGAATAACCAAGATCAAAAATTATTCCTCTTATGTTTTCATTTTTAAGTTTTAAATTACTTAATTGACTAAATTTAATATTTTTAAATATAAATCTGTCCTCAAAATTTTCTTTTAATTGATTAGCAATTTTTTCACTCTCTTTATCTCTATCAAGAGCAATTACATTTGTATTTTCAAAATCTAGAATCCTTTTGGAATACCCACCTTGACCAAATGTACAATCAATAAATGTGCCACCATGTTGAGGGGAAATAACGCTAATAATTTCTTTTAGCAGTACCGGATAATGCTTTAGCATTTTCGGTACTATGGTGGCGTCCATTTATTTCTTGGAAGACCATTAATTTTTTTGTCTTCTTAAGAATGCTGGTATCTCAAGATCATCTTCTTCCTCCTGGTCAGAAGATAAAAGTTCATCTGTACTTGAAGTTTCGTTTTCTGAACTAAATAAATCCGGCGCATCAGAGTCAACTCCAAATTCTTTAAGATCATTAGAAACCTCGTCATCAATATTATTCTCTTGGGTTTCCTCACGATTAGTTTCCAAAGCCTCTTGCGCAAAAGATTTTTCCATTTCATTAACTGAACTATCTTCAACTATACTCTCACTTTCCGTGCTAGTATTTTGAACAACTTCTTCATTCATCATTTGATTATGAGAACTTTCAGTTTGTTGTTCTTGGATAATCTCATTTTCAAGCTTTAAAGCATTAGCACCATGTGTAATTGGATTTGATGCTGTCTTATTTGAAAAATTAAAAGATTGAGATGAACCCAAATTTGAAAAATCTGAATAACCAGGGTTACGATTCTGAATTCGATGAACCATGTTTACAACAGATTTTGACTCAGGCTGCTGACCATCCAAAGAAGTAGCAACAATTGAAACTCTCATTTTTCCATCTAACTCTGTGTCCGTGATTGCACCGATAATTAACTCTGCTTCGGGATCAACTTCTGCTCTAACTTTATTTACAGCTTCATCAACTTCAAAAAGTTTAAGATCTTTACCGCCAGTAATATTTACTAGTAATCCTTTAGCACCTTTTAAAGTATAGTCATCTATAAGTGGATTGCTTATTGCCATCTCTGCTGCTTTTAAAGCTCTACCTTCTCCCTCAGATTCACCAGTTCCCATCATAGCTTTACCCATTGCTGCCATAACAGTTTCAACGTCAGCAAAATCTAAGTTAATTAAACCAGGTCTGACCATTAGATCAGTTATACTTTGAACACCATGCATCAAAACATTATTTGAGAGATTAAATGACTCTTCAAAGGTTGTCTGTTCATTTGCTATTTTAAATAGGTTTTGATTAGGAATAACAATTATTGTATCAACATGTTTTCTTAACTCTTCCAAGCCTTGTTGTGCTCTTCTCATCCTAGAGGGGCCTTCATATAAAAATGGAAGAGTCACAACACCTACAGTCAAAATATTTAATTCTTTAGCAGCTCTTGCGATGACATGAGCAGCACCAGTGCCCGTTCCACCACCCATCCCAGCTGCAATAAAGACCATATTCGCACCCTGGAGTGTATTTACAATTTCATTTAAAGACTCGTCAGCTGCAGCTTGTCCAATATCAAGTTTTGCACCTGCTCCTAAACCTTTTGTTAAATTTAAACCAATTTGAATTCTTGTTTTTGCTTTACTAAGCTTCAAATCTTGAGCATCAGTATTTACTGCTATAAACTCTACACCTTGAAGGTTGTTTTCTATCATTTCATTAATTGCATTTCCTCCAGCACCACCAACTCCTAAAACTAGTAATCGTGGCTGTAATTCTTTTATTTCTGGTGCTTTAAAATTAATTGTCATCTTTTATCCCCTATTGTTTGTTTTGTTGAAGCTCCCATTTAAGATTAGCTCGATTAATATTTGCTTTTCTTCTTGCTGTTACCTTAAATTTTTCAAATGTTGCTGGTTCCCATATTTGAAAGGTTTGACCCTGCCCAACAAACAAAATACTATTTTTAATTTTAGCATGTTTTAATAATTTAGATGGAAGTGATATTCTACCTTCACTATCAAACTGTAAATTAATACTTTCAGCTAGAACAGATGTTGCAAAATAATCTCTTTTATCTTCAAAAGGATTTAAAGAGTCTATTGCTAAAGAAATTTTTTCTATTCTATCTTGAGAGCATGCTTCTATTGAAGAATTATTAAAAGAAGGATAACAAATAATGCCGTTGTAACCTAAATTTGATAGGAATGACCTAAAACTAGCAGGCACAGATACTCTCCCTTTTTTGTCTAACTTGTTTTCGTATGTTGATAAAAACATAAAACATAAATTCCTTAATTCCCTTATAATTGGGAATATATGGGATATTATGGGTTTTACAACTAGACGTCAATACCTAATATTTTAGTAATATTATTATTTTGGTGTGAAAGAAAATAGTTTCTACAGGATAAAAATGAGAACAAACTAAGAAACTTATCTTTAATAATTAAAGAAACTTATTTAAATAATTAATTCTTAGCGCCAGATAAACTATAAGCCGGGTTCTGTCATTTAAACTTATCATTTGTCTAGGCCTAAGATCACTCTTAAGCTCAAGCAACTAACCCTGATGACTAGCCAAGGACGGCTTTTAGTTTTTCAACAGTGTCATCTCTACTTAGTCTTGCTCCCAGTGGGGTTTTCCAGCGTTCATTGTTACCAATAGAACCGGTGCGCTCTTACCACACCTTTTCACCCTTGCCATGTTATGGCGGTCTATTTTCTGTGGCACTATCCCTAGGGTTTCCCCCGCCAGGTGTTACCTGGCACTGTGTCCTTGTAGAGCCCGGACTTTCCTCTTTAAAATTAATTAAAGCGATAAGTCATTTATCTGGCAGGCTTAATTTATTACTTAAGTTATAATTTTCAAGAAAAATTATAAAGATTTTTTTATGAGATTTTTGCTTATAATTAAGCACTCTTTATCAACAATACCATTAATTAAATCTTGCCTAAATCTCATTTGAAACACAGTTGTAAGTTTTTTTAAGTAATTAATATTTCTCTTACAAGAATTTTTTGAATAACCAATTTTATACAAGTTTTTAAAAAAATTATTTTTTTCTATAAATGATACTGCTTGATTTCTATTTTTAGTAAGTATTTTTTGATTTAAATTATGCCATATTCCTATTTGTTTTTTAAACAAATTTTTCCATGGAAATTTTTCGCCTGGATCTTTTTTTCTATCTGGAGAAATATCAGAATGACCCAAAATAAACTTAGATTTGATGTTATATTTTTTAATTAAAAATTTAGTTAATTTTAAAATTGATCTTATTTGTTTTTTATTAAAATATTCATATTTATTATCGTGACCTGGGTTACTTATTTCTATACCAATAGAATTTTTATTAAGAAATTTATATTTGTTCCAAGATGAAAAACCTGCATGCCACGCAATATATAAATCTGGAACTAAGGTTAATATTTCACCATTTTTTTTAATGAAGTAATGGCTGCTTACTTTAGAATTAAAACTAGTTAATCGATTAATTGCATCATTCTCTCTTTTCATACCAGTGTAATGAAAAATAATAAATTTGATATCTCTTGAATTTCTTTTTTTTTTATTAAAATTTGGTGAATAATTAAGAGTTGTATTCATAATTATAATTAAGACAAATTATGGCGTTTTATAAACACTTTATAGACAATATTTTATATTAATTGTTATTTTACAAAGATTAACAATATAATATAATACTTTATATGTTAAAAAAATTAGCGATAGTAATTATTTCAACTTTTTTGTTCTCATGTAGCGCAAATGCTGGGTCAGATGGTGACTTAAAATTGAAAAAAGAGAGTCAAACCAAAGAAGTTAAAGATTGTTTTGAAAAGTTAAATAGAGCAACATTTGCATTTAATCAAGGTCTAGATAAGGCAGTTATAAAACCACTAGCAGAAAGTTATAGAGATCTCCCGGATCCTATTCAAAGAGGAACTAGTAATGCTGTCAAAAACTTGTCAACTCTAATAACAATACCCAACAACATTTTACAGGGAGATGTTAAAACTGCATTAATAAATACTGGGAGATTAGTTGTTAATACAACAGTTGGATTATTGGGTACTATTGATGTAGCGAACAAAATGGGTTTTCCTAAATATGTTAAAGAAGATTATGGTCAGACTTTAGGAGCTTGGGGCATTGGGCCAGGGTGTTACGTTGTGCTTCCAGTTTTAGGACCATCAACTTTAAGAGATACCGCAGGGTCTTTTGTAAATGTTATGGGTGGAGACCCCTGGTATAATGCTTCTGTGCACGGTAATAATGAATTTTTAAGCGAAGGTCTGTATATAACATCAAAAGCTATAGGTGGAATTGATTTTAGGGCAGATAATATTGAATCTTTTGAAAATCTTGAAAAAAATTCTATTGACTTTTATGCATCTGTAAGAAGTTTATACACTCAAGATAGAGAAAATAAGATTAAGAATAATCAAAGAGGAAATATAGAAGTTCTTTATAATGACGAAGAAGACTGGCAAGAAGTAGAAAATAAATAAATCAAAAATTTTTATAAATGAAGAAAACTATATTAATTTTACTTTTATACTTTTTAAATTTTAGTTCAGCTTATTCAATTGCACCTGATGTATTTGTTCAATCAACTGTAAATAGAGCCTCACAAATTTTGTCAAAGAATATTTCTAAAGAGGAAAAAATAAATGAATTAAAATCTATTGCATCAGAAACAGTGGATATTAGAGGTGTTGGTTTTTACTCTCTTGGGTCAGCTAGAAAAGTTTTAAATGATAAACAAAAAGAGCAGTTTTTTGTGTTATTTGAAAAATATTTTTTAAAAAGTTTTTCGAGTAGATTAGCAGAGTACACAAATCCAAAAATTGAAGTTTATGGAAAAAAGATCCTAAATGAGAATTATACGATCGTTAATAGCCTATTAGTTAGTACATCTGAAAGACCTGAGATAAAAATTGATTGGAGAATTTATACTAAAAATCCAGATAATCCATTAATCAGAGATCTAATTATTGAAGGATTGAGTCTTGCAAGGACACAAAAAGAGGAATTTTCATCAATTTTAAATTCTAACGATGGAAATATAAATGCATTATTTAAAGTATTAGAAGATTTTTCTAATCGTTAATCTTAGGTAGGCCTGTTAGTACTTGAATATGGGACCAATACATTATGAGTATACCGCTATGACCAAAATACCCTATTTAACTAAGTTCACAAAAAATCCAAAAAAAGATATGGTTTCTTCATGAAATATCCAACCGTTCAATTAAGTAATAAGCAAGAGCTGGAAGTAAAAAAATTTAATCAAGATAAAAAAATATGTCTAGAAACATTAAATTGTATAAATTGTGAATCTTTAAATTATAAAGAATTATATGAAAACGATAGGTACGGAATTAATCAGCAAACAGTTCTGTGTAATACTTGCGGATTGGTATATTCAAATCCTAGAATGACACTGGAGTCGTTAGAATATTTTTATTCCTCTAGTTTATACAGAGAAATATATGAGTCTTCAAGTGATTTTGAACACAGCTTTTCTAAAAAATTTAAACAAGTAGAAGAAA
>CABYUV010000009.1 GCA_902522115.1 uncultured Pelagibacteraceae bacterium
CTATTTGTTTAATCACAATTTTATTAATCTTATTTCCAAATTCAAAAGAAAGGTTAATAGATCAAACAATAAATGATTTTACTAGAGATAGTACTACGGAAATCTATATTTTTTCTAAGCCCCACAATGATATGTACACAACTGGTTACAAAATGTTTTCTGATCATAAATTTCTGGGAGTAGGTCCAAGGCAATTCAGAAATAACTGTGAAAAATATCGTGTTTCAGAATATTCTTGTTCATCACATCCACACAATACTTACATTGAACTTTTATCAGAAACTGGAATAACTGGATTTATAGTTGTAGCAGGTTTATTTTTATTAATAATTTTTATGATAATTAAACATTTTCTTTTAAAAACTTTCAAAAATAAAGAAGGATATTTTAATGATTTAGAGATTTGTTTAATAAGCGCCTTATTAATAAGTATATGGCCATTTTCTCCTAGCGGAAGTTTTTTTAATAATTGGATGTGTATAGTGTATTTTTTTCCTGTTGGTATATTGATGTGGCAAATTAATACTAAATCTAAAAATGACCAAATAATCAAAAAATAGATTTGAAACATTATAAAAGTTCGTTTATAGATCTCGCATGAAAATAAAAAGTTCACTCAAATCAATTAAAAAAAGAGATTTAAATTCAAAATTGGTTAGAAGAAGGGGAAGAGTATACGTTATCAATAAAACAAACCCTAAGTTTAAAGCAAGACAAAAGTGATCTTATGGATAACGAAAACCATAAAAATACCTGGAATAACTTTACAAAATTTGTTTTGTGGGGAACTGTTGCAGTAATATCCATTTTAGTTTTAATGGCAGTATTCTTATTGTAAAGTTTTTATATGAGAATTGGTTCGATATCAGAGGATAGAAATCTAGAAAAAAGAATAGCTGTAACACCAGAAATAGTAAAAAAATATATTTCTCTTGGTTTTGAAGTGTGTTTGAGTGAAAATTATGGTTCTCACCTTGGAATAAAAGATCAACAGTTCATAGAAATGGGAGCTAAAATCTTTGAGAATGAAATAGAAGTTTTAAATTTATCACAAATTATTGTTCAACTAGGTATGTTGTCAGATAAAAAAGGTTTTAGTATCAAAGAAAACCAAATATTAGTTGGAGTTTTAAATCCTTATATCAATAAGGAAAAATTAGAAAACTTGGCAAGAAAAAAGATTAATCTTTTTTCACTTGAATTACTTCCAAGAATTACCAGAGCTCAATCTATGGACATATTGTCTTCACAGGCAAATCTTGCTGGTTATAAAGCAGTAATCGAGTCATTTGCAAATTTTGAAAAAGCTATACCAATGATGATGACAGCCGCAGGTACTGTCCCTGCAGCAAAGGTTTTAGTGGTAGGTGCAGGTGTTGCCGGACTTCAAGCAATTGCAACAGCAAAAAGAATGGGTGCAATAGTTTTTGCTACCGATGTAAGAATGGCTTCTAAGGAGCAAGTAGAAAGTTTAGGTGGTAAATTTTTAACAGTCCAAGGATCAGAAAATTTAGAAACTGAAGGTGGTTATGCAAAAGAAGCTTCAGATGACTTTAAAAAAAAACAAGAAGAACTTTTATCTGAAACTTTGAAAAAAATTGACATTGTAATATGTACAGCCTTAATTCCAGGAAAAAAAGCACCATTAATAATTAAAGAAAATATGGTAGATAAAATGCAATCTGGATCTGTTATTTATGATCTAGCTGCAATACAAGGAGGAAATACTTCCTATACCGAAGTTGATAAAATTGTTGAAAAAAACGGAGTTAAAATAATGGGTGAAAGCAATATATTGAATAAACTTCCTATTTCTGCATCAAGTTTATATGCAAAAAATGTTTTTAATTTTGTTGATAATTTATACGACAAAGAGAATAAAAAAATAAATATTAATTTGGATGATGAAATTATAGAAAAGACATTAATTAAATAAATTATGGAAATAGACCCTTTAATATTCAGATTAAGTATTTTTATCCTTTCAATTTTTGTTGGATATTATGTTGTATGGAGCGTTACACCATCATTACATACACCACTAATGTCTGTTACCAATGCTATTTCATCTGTAATTATAGTTGGAGCTATAATTGCAGGTTTGTCTGGAAATTCTGATAGTATTTTTAACACATCAAGTATTTTTGGTTTTTTAGCGATAGCTTTAGCGGCAGTTAATATTTTTGGGGGATTTCTTGTAACTCAAAGAATGTTGGCAATGTACAAAAAAAAGAAAAAGGATAAATAATGATTTCAGCAAATTTATCTGCGATTTTTTATTTAATTTCAGGTGTATTATTTATTCTTGCATTAAGAGGTCTGTCTTCACCAGAAACATCAAGGCAAGGTAATTTTTTCGGAATTTTAGGAATGTTAATTGCTGTAACAGTAACATTTTTAACCACAGGTAGTTTTTCAACAGGATTTGTATTTGTGATTGTATTTATTTTAGTGGGCGGATCAATTGGTGCATTTATTGCTTATAAGATACCAATGACAGCAATGCCTGAGTTAGTTGCTGGTTTTCATAGTTTGGTTGGACTGGCAGCAGTGTTTGTTGCAATCTCTGCTTTTTTAAATCCTATTGCATTTAATCTTGGAACTCCAGGAAATATCAAGCTTGGGAGTTTAATTGAAATGTCTATTGGTGCAGCAGTCGGAGCTGTAACATTTTCAGGATCTGTAATAGCATTTTTAAAGTTACAAGGAATTATGTCAGGTTCGCCAATAATATTTAAAGGCCAACATCCACTAAATGCAATTATTTTAGTTTCAATAATTATCTTAATATATTTTTTATGTTCAACTCAGTCGTCAAATTTATTTTGGGTACTTTTAGCTGTTTCTTTTTTAATTGGTTTTCTTTTAATTATTCCTATCGGTGGAGCAGATATGCCTGTAGTAATTTCAATGCTTAACTCATATTCTGGTTGGGCAGCAGCAGGAATTGGTTTTACTTTAGAAAATACTGCTTTAATAATTACAGGTGCTCTTGTTGGTTCATCAGGAGCTATTTTATCATATATTATGTGTAAAGGTATGAATAGATCTTTCTTTAATGTAATTTTAGGAGGTTTTGGAGCTTCAGATGAGGCCTCTAATATATCAAATAAAGAACAAAGACCTGTAAAAAGTGGTAACGCTGATGATGCAGCTTTTTTAATGAAAAATGCTTCATCAGTTATTATAGTTCCAGGATATGGAATGGCTGTTGCTCAAGCTCAACATGCTCTTAGAGAGATGGTAGATACATTAAAAAAAAATGATATTAAAGTTTCTTATGCAATACACCCGGTTGCAGGAAGGATGCCAGGACATATGAATGTTTTATTAGCTGAAGCTAATGTACCTTATGATGAAGTATATGAATTAGAGGAAATAAATAACGATTTTGCCAATGCAGATGTTGCTTTTGTGATTGGAGCAAATGATGTTACAAATCCAGTTGCAAAAACTGATCCCCAAAGTCCAATATATGGGATGCCTGTCTTAGATGTTGAGAAATGTAAATCTGTTTTATTTGTAAAAAGAAGTTTATCTCCTGGTTACGCAGGTATAGATAATGATTTGTTCTATAAGGAGAATACTTTAATGTTATTTGCAGATGCAAAAAAAATGACTGAGGATATTACAAAGAATTTATAAAGATAATGGGCATTAAAATTTTTTGTGATATAGCAGATATAAATTTAATAAAAAAATTCAATAAACAAAAAATAGTAAAAGGTTTCACAACTAACCCTAGCTTAATGAGAAAAGCTGGCGCGAAAGATTATGCTTATTATTCGAAAAAAATACTTAAAGAGTGCAAATATAAGCCAATTTCATTTGAAGTGTTTGCAGATAATCATAAATCAATGATAGATCAAGGGGTAAAAATAAATAAATGGGGCAAAAATGTTTATGTAAAAGTTCCAGTAGTTAATTCTAGAAATAAATTTTCTGGTAAAGTTATAAAAGAACTTAACAATAGAGATATAAAGCTAAATATTACAGCAGTTTATACAGCAAATCAAACTAAGAGAATTTTGCAAAAGATAAACAAAAAAACAAAAGTAATCATATCAATTTTTGCTGGAAGGGCTGGAGATACTGGTAAAGATCCATTACCAGAGTTTATAAAAAGTATTAAATTAGCAAAAAATTTCAAAAATGTAGAAATTTTATGGGCAAGCGTTAGAGAGCCTTATAATTATATTCAAGCAAAGCAAATTGGATGTCACATAATAACAATACCACCATCTATAATTGAAAAAATTCAAAAGTTTGGAAAAACTTTCAGCCAATTAACAATGGAAACTGTTAAAGCTTTTTTAGTTGATAGTAAAAAATCAAAATTTAAAATTTAATTGGTTGCGGGGGACGGATTTGAACCGCCGACCTTCAGGTTATGAGCCTGACGAGCTACCAGACTGCTCCACCCCGCGGTATACTTAAATTCTATTTTTAAGTTTATTTAATTTTTTTACTCTTTTTATATTTTCTTGAAGAATTCTTTTTTTTTTCTCAGATGGCTTTTCATAAGTGTTCTTAAGCTTTATGACTTTAAAAAACCCATCTCGTTGGAGTTTTCTTTTTAAGACTCTTAAAGCTTGCTCTACATTATTATCTTTTACTTCTATTTTAATAACTACCTCCAAAAAAAGTGGTTAATTATCACTTTTATAAAATTATGTCTATTATTTTTATTCACTACACACTTGCTATATTTGTTTTATTTTGTTTTTCTTTTTCTTTTTTTTCCCTTTTTAATCTTCTCTCAGCTTTTTCTAATGCTTCTACAAGATCTTTTTGAGTAAATAAATTTAAAGCAACAGGATCTTTTGGATTAAGATTATTATAGTTCCAATAGCTCTTGTTCCTAATAGATGTAACAGAGTTTTTTGTTATACCCACTAATTTTGCAATTTGTGAGTCTTTTAAAATGCTATGTTGCCTGATAAGCCATAAAGCAGAATCAGGCTTGTCTTGTCTTTTTGATAAAGGAATATATTTTTTTATTTTTTTTTCATTATTAGAAATCTCAATATCCATACCTTTTATCTGCAATGGCCTATTCTCATCTTTTGACGATAAGTTAATTTCTTCTCTAGAAAGCTGTCCAGATATAATAGGATTATAAGCTTTAATTCCTTTTGCAACTTCTCCATCGGCAATACCCTGAACTTCAACTTCATGTAGTTTACAAAAATTAGCTATTTGTTTGAACGTTAAAGTAGTATTTTCTACTAACCAAACAGCAGTAGCCATTGGCATTAGGGGGGCGTTCGACATTTAGCTTTTCTTTTCCAATTTGAAATTTTGAAATTTCTTATTAAATTTACTTATTCTACCTTTATCCATTAATTTTTGTTTTCCACCTGTCCAAGCAGAATGAGATTTTGGATCTATTTCTAGTTTTAATATGTCTCCTTCAGAACCCCAAGTTGATTTAGTTTCAAACTGAGTACCGTCAGTCATTTCTACTTTGATAGTATGGTAATCTGGGTGTAAGTTTTTTTTCATGACGAGACTTATAGCAAAAGAATTTTTGAAAACAATTAAAAGTTAACTAAATTTTCAAGCATTTTATCATTAATTGCACCACTAGAGGCCTTTATATTAATATTATTAGCATTGAGTCCGTTTGAATTATTCACAATTCCTCCTGCTTCTTTGACCATTAATGCGCCAGCTGCAATGTCCCATATTTTAATTTTATTATGAAAAAAACCATCTAATCGTCCTGAAGCAACGTAAGCTAAATCAAGTGCCGCACTTCCAGTACAACGCATATTAAGATTACTAAATTTTAATCCTTCTTGATTACTTGAAAATAAACATTCATCTAAATATTTTTTGTTAGAAACTCTTAATCTTTGGTTATTTAAAAAAGCCCCTTTATCTTTTTCAGCAAAGAACATTTCGTCTTTGATTGGATCAAAGATTAAACCACTAATTATCTCTTTTTTAGATTTTAATGCAATACAAATCGCAAAATGAGGAATACCATGAAGAAAATTTGTTGTTCCATCTATTGGGTCTATAATCCAAATATTTTCTTTGTCTTTATTATTTATTGATCCAGTTTCCTCAGTTAAAAAGGAATAGTTTTTTTTTGATCTTGTGAGTTCTTCAATTAAAATTTTTTCGACTTGTCTATCTGTTTTGGTGGCAAAATCTCTTGGACCTTTCTTTAATACTTGTAATTTTTCTAATTCTCCAAAATCTCTTATTAATATTTTTGATGCTTTTTCAGCAGCTTTAATCATTAAATTTAAATTTGAAGATATAGAAATCATTTATATTTTTTTTACGTACTCCAAATTTCTAGTATCAATTATTATTTCATCACCCGACTCAATAAACGGTGGTACTTGAATATTTAAACCATTATCGAGTGTTGCAGGTTTATAAGAAGATGACACAGTTTGTCCTTTGATAGCCACATCTGTAATTTCAATTTTACACATCACTTGATTTGGCAATTCAATAGACATTGGACTTTTATTATAAAAGCTTACAGAGACTTCGAGATTTTCTGTCAAGAGTTTGCCTTTTTCACCTATAATTTCTTTTTTAATATCTATCTGTTCAAATGTTTTTGGGTCCATAAAAAAATAATTTATTTCATCGCTATAAAGATAGTTATAAGTTGTTTCTTCTAATGAAGCTTTTTCAACTGTTTCACTTGATCTAAACCTTTCATTCAATTTTGTATTTTTATTTAAACTTTTCATCTCAACTTGAGCAAAAGCACCACCTTTTCCTGGTTTTACATGTTGGGTTTTCAAAACTTGCCATAAGTCATTTTTATATTCTAAGAGCATTCCAACTCTTATTTCTCCAGCATTAATTTTCATTTTAATCTCTCAATAGCTTGTAACGGTTTATATATTTTATTTTTCCAAATGTAGCCTGAGATAGCTAAAAAATTAGCATTATTCAATAATAGATTTTTGTAATTAACATCATTAATTCCACCAATAGCTACTATTGGAATTTTTGTAAAACTACTAACTTTATTTAAAATATTTACAGAGGCTACATGATCAGTTTTTTTAGTTTTAGATTGATTAAAAGCACCAAAGGCAATGTAATCAGCTTTAGCTTTAATAGCTTTTTTTGCTAAATTTATAGAATTATGACAAGTAATTCCTATAATTTTTTTACCAAGTATTTTTTTTGCTATGTTAATATTCATATCTTTTTGACCTAGATGGCAACCATCAGCATTTAATTTTAAAGCCAGTAAAGGATCATCGTTAATTATAAATTTTACTTTATTTTTTTTACAAATATTCTTAATTTTTTTTCCAATTATAATTTTCTTTTTAAGAGAATAATTTTTAAGTCTAAGTTGAAAAAAACTTACTTTGCCAGTTTTTAAAATTGATTTTAGATTTTTATAGAAAGAACTAGAAATTTTGTTAGGAGAAATCAGATAAATAAATTTTTTTTTACTTATTTTCAAGCTCACTAGACCATTTTCCTTGAGCAGCTAAAGTACACATTTTAGCCCTATGATTAAAAGTAGTTTGAGTTGCCTCTACATTTTTAATATCATTAGACCAAACTTTTAAAGCACTTTGTTGAAGAGCTCTTCCATATGAATAGGTCATTATAAAATTAGTGTTGTTGTTTTTATTTATCAAATTTAAATTCTCCGTAGCCTCAATTTCTGATTGTCCGCCAGATAAAAAAGCTATTCCAGGAACTTCACTAGGTACACAATTTTTAAGACATTCCAACGTTTTGATAGAAACTTCTTCACCAGAAATTTTATTTTCTGATAGGTTACCAGACAAAATCATATTCGGTTTTAAAATAATTCCCGATAAATCAACTTTGTGTAAAATTAGCTCCTCAAAACATTTTTTAATAACTTCTGATGTTTTATTAAAACAAACTTCTGCAGAATGGTTTCCATCCATTAATACCTCAGGTTCTACTATTGGAACCATTCCATTCTCTTGAACTAGTGCAGAGTATCTAGCAAGTGCATGGGCATTACTACTTACTGCCAGTTTGCTTGGATAATTTTCACCAATAGAATAGACGCCTCTCCATTTTGTAAATCTTGCTCCAAGTTCATAATATTTTTTTAATCTATCTCTAAGGCCGTCTAATCCTTCTGTAACTTTTTCTTTAGGAGAATTTGCTAAATCTTTTGCACCAGTATCAACTTTAATTCCGGGAACTGCACCTGAACTAGATATTAAATTTGGTATTGATTTTCCTGTGCTTGAAATTTGATTGATGGTTTCATCGTAAAGAATAACACCACCTATATAATCCTTCATTCCATCCGATGAAAAAAGAATTTCTCTGAAGGAAAGTCTATTTTCTGGTGTTGATTTGACATTTACTGTTTCAAGTCTTTTCGTCATAGTTCCATTGCTTTCATCAGCCGCAAGTATACCTTTGCCATTGGAAATTATTTTAAGTGCAATTTTATTTAAAGCTGACATTTTAATTTAATGCGGTTATACCAGGAAGGTTTTTACCTTCAAGATATTCTAAAAAAGCTCCACCTGCAGTTGAAACAAAATTAAACTCATTAACAGCTTTTAAATTATTTATTAAAGAAACTGTGTCCCCACCACCGATAACTGAAAAAATTTTGTTTGTTTTATTATTTTCAATTATTTTTTTTGCTATTTGAATACTTCCATAAGAAAAATTTGGATTTTCAAAATATCCTGCGGGTCCATTCCAAAGTATAGTTTTACTATTATCAATAATTTTTGTTATTTTATCAATAGTTTTTGGACCAATATCTAATATCATTTCATCAGATAATATTTTACCAATTTCTTTCTTTTGGGGAGATCCATTTAAATGTTTGGATACAACTACATCCTCTGGATAGATTATTTTACATTTCTTTTTTTTTGAAAGAGAGATGATTTCTTCAATTATTTTATCACAATTTTTTTCTATTATAGATTTTCCAATGCTATTTCCAAAATATTTTATAAAATTATTAGCCATACCTCCAACAATTATAATATTGTCAAATTTAGGAATTAAATTTTTAATAACATTAATCTTAGTTGAAATTTTAGATCCACCAATAATACAAGTAATTGGTCTGGTAATTTCAGAAGTTATTTTATTAAGTGCATTCACTTCTAAGTCTAGCTGTAACCCAGAAAACGAGGGTAAGAATTTTGGAATTTCACAAATAGAGGAATGAGCTCTATGTGAACAAGAAAAAGCGTCATTTACATATATATCTCCAAGACTCGACAGATGTTCTGCAAACTTATTATCATTTTGCTCTTCTTCTGAATAAAATCTAATATTTTCTAAAATAAAAATATTCTCATTATATTCATTGAAGAAATCTTTACTTTTTATTTCTTTTATATTTTCAGTAATAAGTTTTACTTTCTTTTTTAATTTATTTTGCAATTCTGTACAAATCGGTTCCAGAGAAAGCTCTTTATCTGTTTTACCTTTTGGCCTTCCAACATGAGATAAAATTATAATTTTAGCTTTTTCTTTAATCAAAAAATTTAATGTAGGAAGAATTTTATCAATTCTTGTTGTGTCTGTTATCTTGTCTCTTTCCAAAGGGACATTCAAATCTAGTCTTAATAATATTTTTTTATTGTTTAGATTTTTTTCGTTTATAATACTTCTCATTAATAGATCTTATGCAAAGTTTCAGCGATATCACACATTCTATTAGAAAAGCCCCACTCATTATCATACCAGGCTGATATTTTTCCCATATTACTTCCAACAACATTTGTTAAAGAAGCATCTACTATTGCGGAAGCAGGATGATGATTAAAATCTACAGATACTAATTTTTCTTGAGTAACTTCTAAGATGTTTTTTAATTTATTTTTCGATGCTTGTTCAAAGGCATCATTAATTTTTTTTATATTAATATCTTTTTTTGTACAAAAAACTAATTCAACAAGAGAAACATTGGGAGTGGGCACCCTCATCGCGATACCTTCTAATTTTCCTTTGAGATTTGGTATTATTTCTCCTATTGCTTTCGAAGCTCCTGTTGAGGTAGGAACTATTGATTGACTCGCTGATCTCGCTCTTCTTGGATCTTTGTGTGAATTATCTAAAATTCTCTGATCGCTAGTAAATGCATGAATTGTAGTCATGAAACCTTTTTCAATTTCAAATTTTTCATCAAGAACACTGGTTACTGGTGCTAGACAATTAGTTGTGCACGAAGCTGCAGATATTATTTTATCTTCTTTAGTAATTATGTTTTCATTAACACCAAATACTATTGTTTTATCAGCATTTTTACATGGAGCAGAAACGATTACCTTTTTTGCACCATTTTCTATATGAGCAAGAAGCTTTTCTTTCGAATTAAATTTTCCAGTACACTCGAAAACATAATCAACATCATGTTTTTTCCAATTTATGTCTTCAATTTTCGTTTCTTGAGAAAAGGTAATTTTATTTTTATTAATTATTAAATGATTTGGATCATAATCTAAATCAGCATTTAATTTTCCATGTATAGAATCATATTTGATTAATTTAGATGTAGTTTCTGAATTTGACCTGTTGTTTATATGGTTAATTTTCAAATTTTTATTTTTACTTTCGACAATTGATCTAACAACCATACGACCAATCCGTCCCATTCCATTAATTCCAATTTTAATTGTCATTTTATTTATTTAATAATTTTTTAGTGATATTTTTAATGTTTGTACTCTCTAGTCCAAAATATTTATAAATATCTTTAAAGGGTGCACTTTTTCCGAATTCATCAATTCCAAAAGAAATACCGTTATCGCCTACATATTTTTTCCAACAATCGCTTGATCCAGCTTCGATTGATATTTTAAATTTTGTTTCATCTAAAATTTTATTTTTATAAGATTTTGATTGTAATTCAAAAAGTTCCATACAAGGCATTGATACCACTTTGGAATATATTTTATCTTTGGCTAATTTATGGCTAACCTCTAACGCTAGATTAACTTCAGATCCACTCGCTAATATTGTTAGATTAATTTTTTTATTTGTTCTTAAAACTTCATAAGCACCTAATGAGCATAAGTTTTTATTTAAGTATGTTTTTCTTACTGGATTTAAATTTTGTCTTGTTAAAGATAGAACGCTAGGTGTTTTTGAGCTTTTTAATGCATGTTCCCAACACTCGATAGTTTCAATTCTGTCTGCAGGTCTGAATACATTTAGGTTAGGTATAGCTCGTAAGCCTGAAAGTTGTTCTATAGGTTGATGGGTAGGGCCGTCTTCTCCGAGCCCAATAGAGTCATGAGTCATTACATAAATGACTCTTTTTTTCATTAAGGCAGACAATCTGATCGAAGGTCTACAATAATCAGAAAATATTAAAAAAGTACCTCCATAAGGAATCAGATTGCTATGAAGTGCGATACCATTCATAATCCCACTCATTGCGTGTTCTCTAACTCCATAGTGAATGTAATCACCAGTAAAATCTCCAGGTTTAATTATTTTATGGTTTTTAGTTTTTGTATTATTTGATCCCGCTAAATCAGCAGAGCCACCAATTAAATTATTTTTTTGTCTTGTTAATGCATTCAATGTCATTTCTGAACATTTTCTAGTAGCTAAACTTTTTGGCTCTTTTATTGCATTCTCTTTTTCTTTCTTAAGCACCGCTGTAAAGTTATTTTTTAAAGTTTGATTAAATTTTATTTTTTTTCTTTTAAATGCCTTGTTCCATTTTTTTTCTAGAATTCCTCCTCTTTGACCAATTTTTCTCCATTCATTTAAAAGTTTATTTGGGATATCAAAAGGTTTGGTTTTCCAATTTAAGGCTTTTCTTACAAGTTTGATTTCATCTACTCCCAATGGACTTCCATGGGACGATGCTTTTCCTGATTTATTTGGTGAACCATATCCAATCTTTGTTTTACAAGAAATCACAGTAGGTTTTTTAGCTTTTTGAACTTTTTTTAGTGCTTTAAAAATTTCTTTTTCATTATGACCGTTGATAGAAATATAACCCCAACCATATCCTTCAAATCTTTTTTTAAAATTATCTGAAACCGATAGATTTGTTGGACCATCAATTGAAATTGAATTGTTATCAAATAGCATAACTAAATTTTTAAGTTTTAAATGTCCCGCTAAACTCATCGCTTCATGACTTATTCCCTCCATTAAGCATCCATCTCCAGCTAAAACATAAGTTTTGTGATTAATTAAATCTTTACCTAATTTATTTTTTAAAATTTCTTCAGCTATTGCAAAACCAACTGCATTAGATATACCTTGTCCGAGAGGACCTGTTGTAGTTTCAATACCTGTTTTCGGATGATATTCAGGATGTCCAGCACAAATAGAATTAAGCTGCCTAAATTTTTTAATATTATTAATTGATATGCTTTTATATCCAGTTAGGTAAAGCAAAGAATATAAAAGCATAGAACCATGACCAGCAGACAAAACAAATCTATCTCTATTCAACCAATCTGGATTCTTTGGATTAAATCTTAAAAAATTTTTGAATAACACTGTTGCAACATCTGCCATGCCCATTGGCATTCCCGGGTGACCTGAATTTGCTTTTTGAACAGCATCAATTGATAAAAATCTGATGCAATTAGCTAAATCATTGTGTAGTTTGCTCAAAATTATCCTGACTAGACTAAGAAGAATCTATTTAATAATATAAACATATATATATGAATTCTATAAACGAAAAAGAAAAAAAATTAAATATTGCATTAGATGAATTAAAAAATTTAGATCTAAGAAATCCTCAATTACAAAAAAATATTGAAAATTTAAGCACAAAACAAAATCAATTAGAAATTGAAAAAACACAGATTGAGGAAAAATATAAAACGTTACTCGAGGAACATGAAAATCTATCAAAAAAACTTGAGGATTTAAAAAACAAAGAAAAGTTGGAAGAAAGAAAACAAATTGAATTTTCTGAAAAAATTGACGAACTTAATCAAGAAACTGACACACTATTGGATGAAATAGATAAATGGCAAATGTAAGTATAAAATTTAACAACAAAGAGTTTTTGCTCGCTTGTGAAGATGGACAAGAGGAGCACCTAGAAGAATTGTTAATTCAGATTAACAAAAAGTTTAATAATTTAAAAAATGATTTGGGAAATCTAGGTGAAAATAAATTATTATTAATTACAGCTGTAAAAATAATGGATGAATATTACGAAACTAAGAAAAAAGTAGATCAAAAAAAAGATGAATTAAACGATCTATCAAAAAAATTTAAAGAACTAAAATCTCTAATTTACGATTATAGGGACACAAAAGAATCTGAAATTGAAAACCTAAATCTCGATCATGAAAATTTAAAACAAGAAATTGAAGATAATCAAAAAAAATACGAAAATTTAATTGATGAAGCTGCTGATCAAATATCAAATTTTGTAAAAAAAGCAAAATTAGAAAATATTTCAAAGTAGGTCTGTGAGCAAATCTAAACTAAGAAGTAAAATTTTAAATCTTAGAAAAAAAAATTCGAATAAAAAACTTAGTCTTAATCCTGATAGAATTTATCGATTTTTAAAAAAAAATAAAATTAATTTCAAAAATGTAGGAGGGTATTACCCTTGTAATTATGAGATTGATGATTTGGATACGCTTTATTTTTTAAGAAACAAAAAGGCAAATATTTCCTTGCCAATAATTAGAGAAAATAAGCATATGGATTTTTTTGAATGGATAAATAAAGATCCTTTAAAAATTAATAAGTATGGAATTGCTGAGCCAACTTTAGGAAAGAAAATTTACCCAGATATAATATTTGTTCCTTTGGTAGCTTATGATGATGATTTGAATAGATTAGGTTATGGTGGAGGATTTTATGATCGTTACTTAGAAAAAGTATCTAAAATAAAAAAAATATTTAAAATTGGATTAGGATTTTCATACCAGGAGATAAAAAAAATACCTATCAATAAGTATGATAAGAAACTTGATTTAATAATAAACGAGAAAAAAATTATTCAATGAGAATTTTATTTTTAGGAGATGTTGTTGGAATATCAGGATGTTCTAAATTAACAAGTAATTTATTAAATGAAATTGATAAAAACAAAATCGATTTTGTAATAGTAAACGGTGAAAATGCAGCAGTTCAAGGTGTGGGGCTAACTAAAGAAATATGTAACGATTTTTTTAATTGTGGAGTTGATGTTATCACAACCGGCAATCATGTTTGGGATCAAAAAGAAATTATGGAATTTATTGATCAAGAAGAAAGATTATTAAGACCTAAAAATTTATTTGAACCTGCACCAGGAAAAGGTTTTCAGATTTATAAAATAAAGAATGATATAAAAATTGGAGTTCTTAATTTGATGGGTAACGTTTTTATGAAAAAGTGTGAAGATGTTTTTGAAACTTCTCAAAAATTTTTAAAAGAAAATGAAATAAAAAAGGATTTTGATTTACTTGTAGTTGATTTCCATGGTGAAATTACTAGCGAAAAAAATGCTATAGGACATCTTTTTGATGGAAAGGCAACTCTCGTGGTTGGAACCCATACTCATATTCCAACAAATGATGCCAGAATACTTAATAATGGCACTGGATATCAAACCGATGCAGGTATGTGTGGGGATTATGACTCAGTGATTGGAATGAATAAAGAAAATTCCTTGAATAGATTTTTAAAAAAGAATTCAGTGAAACACTTTCCCGCTACTGGAGATGGTACTTTGTGTGGTGTTATAGTAGATTGTGATATAAAAACAGGTTTAGCAATAGACATCAAAAGCTATGTATACGGAAATCAACTAAAAAATATTTAAAGATCATGGCAGGACATTCACATTGGGCAGGAATAAAACATAAAAAAGGTAAGGCTGATAAGCAAAGATCAAAGATATTTTCAAAATTATCTAAAGAGATTACTGTTGCAGCAAAACTTGGTGACAAAGATCCAGCAATGAACCCTAGACTAAGATCTGCAGTACAGGCTGCCAGATCTGCAAATATGCCTAAAGATAATATTGAAAGAGCAATAGATAAATCTTCTGCAGCTACAGGATCAAATTTTGAAAATTTAAGATACGAGGGGTTTGGACCAGAAAAGATTGCTGTTATAGTTGAAACTTTAACAGACAACAAAAATAGGACCGCATCAAATATTAGAACTATTTTTCAAAAAAGTGGTGGGAGTTTAGGAACTCAAGGTTCAGCATCTCACAATTTTCAACAATTGGGCATAATCAAAATTGATAAAAAAGAGATATCTGATGAAAAAATTTTAGATTTAGCGATTGAGTCAGGAGCTGATGAATGTTTTTCTAATGAGGATTATCATGAGGTCCAGTGTCAAATGAGCGAAATATACAATGTAAAAAAAATTCTTGAGAAAATTATTACGAATTTTATTTCTACAGAAATTGAATGGGTCCCATTAAATAGTGTTGAGGTAAATAAAGAAAATAAAGATAATGTTGTAGATTTTTTAGAAACTCTTGAGGAAGATGACGATGTCCAGAACGTTTATTCAAACGTTAATTTAGGGGGTATTTAATGATGATTATTGGAATTGATCCAGGCATCTCAGGTTCAATCTGTTTTTTTCAAGATGGTACAATAAAAGACGTAATTGAAATGCCAACCATGACAGATGGCAAGAAGAATAAAAGACAAGTAAATGGTGCTCAAATATTTAATGAAATTAGTGAAAGGATAAACAAATTTGATAAAAAAAATATAAAAGTTGTAATTGAACAAGTCTCTGCAATGCCTGGACAAGGCGTTACTAGCATGTTTAATTTTGGTCAATCTTTTGGTATTTTAAAAGGAATATGCAGCGCAATGCATTTACCTGTTTACTATGTAAGGCCTGCTAAGTGGAAAAAATATTTTAACCTTATTAATTCAGAAAAAGATGCGAGTAGAACAAGAGCTATTGAAATTTTTCCATATTTTTCATCACAATTGTCAAAAAAAAAAGATAACAACAAGGCAGATGCTATTCTAATAGCTAGTTTTTTCTACGAAACTTATCAAAAAGAGGAATAATCAATTTAAATTAAAAGACAAAATCATGACACATTTACGTGTGATGAGTAAGTATGGAAGCAGATATAGCAGCAAAAGCAGTTGAATTAGGAACAAATACTGATTTTTCATTATACAGTTTATTTTTTAGAGCAGACATAATTGTTAAGTCTGTAATGATCATATTAATATTGTGCTCAATATATTCTTGGGCTGTAATTATTGAAAAGTTTCGTTTATTCAAAAAAATAACTAAATCTTCAGAAGAATTTGAGGAAAAATTTTGGAATTCTAAATCTGCCGAAACTTTTTACAATAGTTTACCTAGTAAACTTGAGGATCCAATGTCACTTGTGTTTCAAGATGCAATGGAAGGATTACTTAAAAAAAAAACAAGAACTAACATTAGTGAAAGAATGAGCGCTTCTCTAGAAGCTGGAATTGAAAAACAAATGACAAAAATTGAAAAAGGTTTTACTTTTTTGGCAACAGTAGGTTCAACAGCACCATTTATTGGTTTGTTTGGAACTGTTTGGGGAATTATGAATTCTTTTCAATCTATAGCTATTTCAAGAAACACAAGTCTTGCGATAGTTGCGCCGGGGATAGCTGAAGCTTTATTTGCAACTGCACTTGGTCTGTTGGCTGCAATACCAGCAGTAGTTGCTTACAACAAATTTAATAATGACTCTAAAAAATATTCTGAAAAATTAGAAAACTTCTCTAAAAGATTTTTAACTATAATCTAAAAAATGGCTTTTAAATTTAATCGCTCATCAAAAGAACCTATGAGTGAAATAAATGTTACTCCATTCGTTGATGTTATGTTGGTATTATTAATTATATTTATGGTAACAGCACCATTATTAACGGTAGGTGTTCAAGTTGATTTACCAGAAAGTTCGGCAGACTCTTTACCTGAAGAAACAGAACCTTTAACGCTGTCAATTAACGCAAAAGGTGAAATTTTTATTCAAGAAGCAAAAGTTGAATACGATAATATTATTGCAAAAGTTTTAGCAGTTTCAAAAAATAGAACTGATACCAGAATTTATGTTAGAGGTGATAAAACTATAAATTATGGGAGAGTTTTAGAAATAATGGGATTACTATCAGGATCTGGTTTTACTAAAGTAGCATTGATTTCAGAACCGTATAAACAAAGGTAATTAAAGTGAATAGAAGTTTAATTATTTCTTCTGTTTTGCATGCTTTGTTAATTTTTATCACAGCTATGAGTTTACCTTTTTTGGCAAAGAAACCACTTGATATTCCACCAATCGTATCGGTTGAGTTAATTCAAATAGCAGAAAAAACCAATATTCCATTTGCACCTAAAGCAAAAAAAATAATTGAAAAAGTAAAACAGAAAGAAAAAAAACTTGTTTCAGAACAAGCTCCACCAAAAAAAGTAGAAAAAACGAAAACAAAAACTGTTCTGGCTCCTGATCAAAATAATAAAAAAATAGAAAATGAAACACCCGAGGCAATTCCACTTCCAGATAAAACTTTAAAAAAAATTGAGACAAAAGAGGAAAAAAAACAAAATCCTGAAAAAGTAGATGATGAAGTAAAGCAAGTATCAGAGTTTGAAAAGAAAGATTTGTTTGATCCAAATAATATTGCTGCTTTGATTGATAAATCAAAAGAGGAGAGTGCAGAGGTTTTAAAAACAAATAACGATACAACACAAGATCAAGAGAGAAATGTTGAAAATACAGGACTTACACTTAGTGAAGAGGATGCACTTAAGGCACAAATATTTGGATGTTGGAGTATTCCATTAGGATTGCCATATAATGAAAATTTATTAGTTAGAATAAAATTAAAATTAAAACCTGATGGTACTGTTTCAAAAACTGAGATTCTTGATCATGCTAGAATGAATAAACCAGGTCAAGGATTTTATAAAGTATTAGCAGAAAGCGCTTTACGTGCTGTTAAATTGTGCCAACCATTAAGAGTTCCATCCACAGGGTATGAAAGGTGGAAGGAATTACAACTTAATTTTGATGCAAGAGAGATGCTAGAAGGTTAATATAATAAAATGTTTAAAAAAATTTTAAGTTTTTTCTTAATTTTCCTACCTATTAATGCATTTGCGTTAATCGAGGTAGATATTACAAGAGGTAATTTAAATCCTCTTCCTTTAGCTGTTTCTCCTCTATCAATAGATGAAAATTCTAGAATAAGTTTTGAAAAGATATTAAAAAAAGAAAACATCGGATCTGAAATATCTATTATTGTTGAGAATAACTTAAAAACTTCAGGTCTGTTTAATCCTTTAGATAAAAAGGCTTTTTTGCAAGCGCCTGACATAGCGAATCTCAAACCAAGATTTGAAGATTGGAACTTAATTAAAGCTCAGGCTCTTATAACTGGAAAAGTAAACTTTGTTGATGACAAGTTAAGGGTAGAGTTTAGATTGTGGGATGTTTTGGCAGCTAAGGAAATGATGGCTTTAGCTTTCACTACTGTACCAAATAATTGGAGAAGAGTGGGTCACATAATATCTGATAAGGTTTATGAAAGGTTAACAGGAGAAAAAGGATACTTCGATACAAGGATTATTTACGTGTCAGAGGAAGGACCAAAGACTCAAAGAATAAAAAAATTAGCTATCATGGATCAAGACGGTGCAAATAATAAATTTTTAACTTTAGGAAATGAATTGGTATTAACCCCTCGATTTAATCCTGCAAGTCAAATGGTAACTTACTTATCTTACTTTAAAAATATGCCCAGAGTTTATCTTCTAGATATTGAAACAGGTACCCAGGAAGTTGTTGGAGATTTTCCAGGCATGACTTTTGCTCCAAGATTTTCACCAGATGGAAAAAAAATTATAATGAGTTTTGCTAAAGATGGTAAGTCAGATATTTATACTATGGATTTAGAAAACAGGATTGTAGAAAAAATTACTAATCATCCGTCAATTGACACGTCTCCTTCATACTCTCCAGATGGCAAATATATTACATTTAATTCTGATAGAAGTGGTTATCAGCAAATATATGTAATGAAAAATGATGGTACAAATGTAAAAAGAATTTCTTTTGGGAATGGTTTGTATGGAACACCCGTATGGTCTCCGCGTGGAGATTTGATTGCATTCACCAAATTACATAAAGGAAAATTTTATATTGGTGTAATGAGAACCGATGGTAGCGGAGAAAGACTTTTAACAGAAAATTATTATCAAGAGGCTCCATCTTGGTCCCCAAATGGGAGAGTGTTAATTTTTTATAGAGAAACCAAAACTAACGCCAAAGGTGAAGGCTTTTCAGCAAAACTATGGTCTATTGATTTAACTGGTTATAATGAACGCCAAATTAAGACACCAACCGATGCATCTGACCCATCATGGTCATCATTATTAAGCAATTAAGAGATGTATTTTTGCAAATTTCTTGATTTTTAGACTTGAAACCTCTATTTAGTTGTGAAAAAGTTAAGAAATTGAAATTAGCAGCAAGGAGCAATTTAATGAGATTAAACAAAATTTTAAAAAACACACTTTTAGTATTAACAGCTTGCCTAGTGCTATCTGCATGTGCAACTAAGAAGGAAGTGGCAACAGACATTAAGGGTCAAATGCAAGGTGATGTTTATACTGGAACAGACACAGTTGAATATTTAGCTGATGGTGTTCCGGACAGAGTTTTCTTTGCAACAAATGAGTCGATATTAACAACTGCATCTAGAGAAACTTTAAGAGCTCAAGCAGCTTGGTTAAGAAAAAATCCAGGCATCAATGTAGTACTCGAAGGTCATGCGGATGAAAGAGGAACTAGAGAATATAACCTAGCGCTCGGAGAGAGAAGAGCAAATGCGGCTAAAGACTATTTAATGACTTATGGAATATCTTCAGACAGAATTACTGTTTTAAGTTATGGTAAAGAGAGACCAGTTGACTCTGGTTCAAACCCATTAGCTTGGTCAAAAAATAGAAGATCAGTAACTGTTAAAGCAAATTAATTATTTAAAATTTAAGACCCTAAATCCTTCTGAGGTTTTGGGGTCTTTTTTTTGCCATTTTTATAATCATAACTCTATTTTAAATGATTATCATATCTAAATTAGTAATCTTAAAATTATTTTTAATCTTTAATTTGATTTTTATTAATATTTCTTATGCAGACAGTCATAATATTTATGAAACATTAGAAATAATTAAAAATGATCTTAAAACTCTTGAAAGAGCAGTTTATTCTGGGTCTATAGAAGTGAAAGCAAGTACTAATGAAAGTTCAGTTTCAGAGCTAGATCAAAATTCAGAAGATGTTTTGACTAGACATTTATTAAAATTATCTGAAGTTGAGGATCAGTTTAGAGAACTTACAAATAAATTTGAAGAAATAAATTTTAAGTTAGATAAATTGTCAACTCGTGTTTCAAAAATTCAAGCAGATAATCAAATAAGATTTCAAGATATTGAGACCATCATTAGCTCTGGAAATATATCTAATGTAGAAAATCAATTAAGCTTAAAACCAAAAACAAATGATCAAAAAGCTTTACCCGGAAGTTCGCAACCTCAAGATTTAGGAACAATTTCATATAAGGATACAGAAACAAATGAAACTTCACAACAAATTCAATCTGTTGACACTACAGCTTCAATTGTAACAGAAACCTTTCAGTCTGAAGAAAAAATACTCCCTCAGGACCTAAATCCAAAAGAGCAATATGAATTTGCTACGAGTTTTTTAAAAGTTGGAGACTATAGCACCGCAGAAAGAGCATTTAGAGAATTTGTTCTATCTAACTCTGATCACGAGCTTGCAGGCAGTGCACAATATTGGTATGCAGAAACTTTTAGAATCAGACAATTATATACAGATGCAGCTTCTGCTTATTTAGAAGGTTATCAAAAATATCCAAAGGGAAAAAAAGCTCCAATTAATCTATTAAAACTTGGAGTATCCATGGTTCAAATTGGTGAAAAAGATCAAGGATGTAAGATGATAAATGGTGTAGAATTACAATATCCTAATGCAAATCAGTCTGTAATACAAAAAGCAAAATATGAGTCCAAAAAATTTGAATGTATCAAACAAGACTCATAAGTTTTTATTAAATCAATTAAAAGATAAACAAACTTCTAAAATATATAAAAAATTTGAAAAAAATCTTAAATTAAATGAGGATTTTATAATTGCAGTTTCTGGTGGACCAGACAGTCTAGCTTTATGTTTTTTATCAAAAATTTATTCAATTAAAAAACATCTAAACGTAAAATATTTACACGTTGATCATAAACTTCGAAATAATTCATCAAAAGAGGCAAAATTTGTTAAATTACTTCTAAAAAAATTGTCTACTAATCTTGAGATTTTAACTTGGGTTGGAAAAAAACCAAAAAGCAACATTCAATCTGTTGCAAGAGATAAAAGATATGAGCTTATGATCAACAAGGCAAAAAAATTAAAAATAAATAATATTTTATTAGGTCACCATAAGGATGATTTAATAGAGAATTTTTTTATTAGAATTTTAAGAGGGAGTGGTTTAAATGGCATGATATCATTTGATCAAAAAACTAATCTACAAAATATTAATTTAATTAGACCTTTACTAAAATTTTCTAAAGAAAATTTAGAATATATTACAAAAAAAGTTTTTAAAAATTATATCGAAGATCCTTCAAATAAAAATGATGAATTTAAAAGAGTTAAAATTAGAAATTTTATAAAGAACTTAGAATTTGAGGGATTGGATAAAGATAAATTTAATTTAACGATTAAAAATTTAAGATTTGCTAATGAGTCAATCAAATACTTTGTAGAAAAAAATTTAAAAGAAAATTCAACAATTTCAAATATTAATGAGTTTATTATATTGAATAAAAATTTTTTTTTACAGCCAGAGGAAATAGTTTTAGGTCTCTCACAGAAGTACTAAAAAGTGTTGGTAAAAAATACTATCCAGTAAGAGGAAAAAAAATTGATAAATTAATCCATCAAATTAAAAACGATAACTCATTAATGGTCACCTTAGGAAACTGTTTAATCAAGAAGGTAAATAACTCAGTAATAGTATCAAAAGAGCGTTAAAGTTGTTAAAATAACTGATATTTTGTCACTTGTTAATTTAATAATAATTATTATTTTAAACCCTATGAATTTAAAAAATCTCGCAATGTGGGGAATTATAGTTTTTTTAACTATAGGTCTTTATAACATGTTTAAAAATCCACAGTCTAATGTTAGAGGCGGAAATCAAATAATATTCTCAGATTTTTTAAATTCAGTTGAAGACGGTGAAGTCCTTAAAGTTGAGATTCAGGGTAATAACATCAAAGGTACTTATTCAAATGGAAATTCTTTTTCAACTTATGCTCCTAATGATCCAAATCTTATAGAAAAATTATCAGAGAAAGGTGTAAGTATTTCAGCAGCACCTTTAGATGAAAAGATGCCGTCATTGTTTGGTGTACTCTTATCATGGTTTCCCATGTTACTACTTATTGCAGTATGGATATTCTTTATGAGACAAATGCAAGGTGGCAAAGGTGGAGCAATGGGATTTGGAAAATCAAAGGCTAAAATGATGAATGAATTAAAAGGGAAAGTTACTTTTAATGATGTTGCTGGTGTGGAGGAAGCTAAGGAAGAAGTAGAAGAAATGGTAGAGTTCTTAAAAGACCCAAAAAAATTTAGTAGGTTGGGTGGTAAAATTCCAAGAGGAGCTTTACTTGTTGGACCCCCAGGAACTGGTAAAACTTTATTAGCAAGAGCAATTGCGGGTGAAGCAGGGGTTCCGTTTTTCACCATTTCAGGTTCTGATTTTGTTGAGATGTTCGTAGGAGTAGGAGCATCTAGAGTAAGAGACATGTTTGAACAAGGTAAAAAGAATTCTCCATGTATTATTTTTATAGATGAGATAGATGCTGTTGGAAGAAGTAGAGGTGCAGGTCTAGGGGGTGGAAATGATGAGAGAGAACAAACCTTAAACCAGTTGTTAGTTGAAATGGATGGTTTTGATACAAATGAGGGTGTTATAATTATAGCTGCAACAAACAGACCTGATGTGCTCGATCCAGCTTTATTAAGACCAGGAAGGTTTGATAGACAGGTGGTAGTTTCAAACCCAGATATTATAGGAAGAGAAAAAATTTTAAAAGTTCATGTAAAAAAAATAAAAATGGCGCCAGATGTTAATTTAAGAACAATTGCAAGAGGTACTCCAGGATTTTCAGGAGCTGATCTTGCTAATATAGTTAATGAGGCAGCTTTGTTAGCAGCGAGAAAAAATAAGAGGATAGTCACATTACTAGAATTTGAGGAAGCAAAAGATAAAGTAATGATGGGTGCTGAAAGACGTTCAATGGTCATGACAGAAGATGAGAAAAAGCTAACTGCATACCATGAAGGTGGACATGCTCTAGTTTCGTTTAATATGCCAAGTTATGATCCAATTCATAAAGCTACTATTATACCAAGAGGCAGAGCACTTGGAATGGTAATGAACTTACCTGAAAGAGACAAACACGGTTACTCAATAAAATATCTTAAAGCCAGATTAGCTGTTTGTTTTGGAGGAAGAGTGGCTGAAGAATTAATTTTTGGAAAAGATAATATATCTACAGGAGCAGGCGGAGGAAATGGGTCTGATATTAACCAAGCTACACAATTAGCAAGAGCAATGGTAACAAAATATGGAATGAGTGAAGAAATGGGTCCAGTTGAATATGGGGAAAACCAAGAGGAAGTGTTTTTGGGAAGATCAGTCACTCAAACTCAATCAGTATCAGAGGAAGTTGCTCAGAAAATTGATAAAGAAATAAGAAAGCTTGTAGATGAAGGATATAATAAAGCAAAGGAAATTTTAACAGAAAAAATAGATGATCTACATAAAATTGCAAAAGCTCTAATAACTTATGAGACTTTAACTGGTGAGGAAATAGAGAATATAATTAATAAAAATCTATATCCTAAAGATAAAATTTTAGATAATTCAGAATCAAAAGATGATCAAGACTCAGCTTTGGGTGCAATGGGTTTGAAACCAAAAATTGTTCATTAACAAGTAATGCCAAGATATTACACAAGGGCGTGTAATTTCTACTTCGGTAAACAATCAAAAATTTTAGTAAATAAAAAACTATCTATACCTTTACATCAGATTAAAGAAATATCTTTTGACTATATTGAAATAATTACAAGAAAAAAAACTAGAAAAATTTCAATACATAAAATTAGAAATTTACCAAAAAAACTAAAAACAAAAATAAATTCAGATTTAAAAAAAATTAGATCAAAAAAATCAAACTTTTCAAATTTAAATTTTAAAAAAATTCCAAATATATTGGGTGTTTTAAATCTAACTCCTGATAGTTTTTCCGATGGAGGAAAATTTAATAAAAAAAATAAAGGTGTCAGACATGCTAACTATTTATATAAAACTGGTGCTTCGTTAGTAGATGTTGGTGGAGAGTCTACGAGACCAGGATCGAAGGAAGTCAATGAAAATCGAGAATGGTATAGAATTAATAAGACATTAAAATTAATTGTAAAAAAAATACCAATATCTTTAGACACAAGAAAATCTTCAATTATGGAAAATGGTATTAGAATGGGGGTTAAACTTATTAATGATGTTTCAGGATTAAGCCATGATCCTAAAACAATAAATGTTTTAAAAAAGTATAAAATTCCTTTTGTAATACAGCATTCAGTTGGGACACCGGAAAATATGCAAAAGAATCCAGTATATAAAAATGAATTGTTAGATATATATGATTATTTTGAAGATAAGATTAAGTTAATGAGGTCTAAAGGTATTAAACACAATAATATCATTTTAGATCCTGGAATTGGATTTGGAAAAAATTTGAAACATAATATGAATCTTATAAGAGGTGTTTCTATTTTTCATTCATTGGGTTTTCCTATATTAGTAGGGAATTCAAGAAAAAGATTTATTAAAGATATATCAAAAAAAAATGATAGCGAAACAAGGATCGGTGGAACTATGGCTTCCTCAATTTATTTAATGATGCAAGGAATTCAGATTTTAAGAATTCATGATGTTAATGAAGTTATGCAAGGTATTAAAGTTTTTAATCAGATAATCAAAAATTAATGGCAAAAAAATATTTTGGAACAGATGGAATAAGAGGAGCAGTTAATAGCAAATATATAAATGGAAATATGTTCTTTAAATTTGGACTTGCTAGTGGAACATACTTTAAATCTCAAAAAAAAAGAAAACAAACGGCAATAATTGCAAAAGATACGAGATTGTCTGGATATACACTTGAACCAGCTCTTGTTTCAGGTTTGGCTTCAGCTGGTATGCATGTTTACACCCTAGGACCCTTACCAACTAATGGGTTGGCAATGTTAACAAAAGAGATGAAGGCAAATATGGGTATAATGATTACCGCTTCTCATAATCCACATTTTGACAACGGTTTAAAATTGTTTGGTCCTGATGGAATGAAATTATCAGATAAAATAGAAAAAAAAATTGAGAGCCTCATAGATAAGAAAATATCAAAAAATCTCTCACATTCTGAAAAATTAGGAAGAGTTAAAAGATTAGAAACAGGCACCAAAAATTATATTAAAATTTTAAAAAAAAATTTCACAAAAGAGTTCAATTTAAGAGGACTAAGAATAGTAATCGACTGTGCAAATGGCGCTGGTTACAAGGCAGGTCCTGAGTTATTGAAATCATTAGGCGCTAAAGTCATAGCGATAGGTATTAAACCAAATGGCTTAAATATTAATAAAAAATGTGGGTCAACTTTTCCAAGAAATATTAGGTCTGCTGTAAAAAAATATAAAGCTCATATAGGAATATCTTTAGACGGAGATGCTGACAGAATTATTATGTGTGATGAGAAAAGCAATATAATAGATGGAGATCAAATTATAGCAGCTTTAGCAACAAGATGGAAAAATAAAAAAATGTTAAAAGGAGGAGTTGTTGGAACATTAATGTCAAATTATGGTTTAGAAAAATATTTTAAATCAATAGGAATCAAATTTTTAAGAGCAAATGTTGGAGATAGATATGTAAAAGAAAAAATGCAAAAATATAATTTTAATTTAGGTGGTGAACAATCAGGACATATTATTTTAGGTAAATTTGCAACTACAGGAGATGGTTTGTTAGTAGCTTTAGAAGCTCTTTTTGCTTTAAGAAAAGGAAAAAAGGCAAGTGAATTTTTTGAACAATTTAAGAAAACACCTCAGCTATTAGAAAATATAGAAGTAGAAGATAAAAATATTATTAACAAACCAGAAATAAAAAAAATTATAAAAAATGCAGATAAATTAATCAAAGGTAATGGAAGAATTTTAGTAAGAAAATCAGGAACAGAATCTAAAATAAGAGTAATGGGCGAAAGTGAAAACAAAGATCTACTATATAAATGTGTGAACATGATTACGAAAAAAATTAAATAAATTGAAACCAAAGTCTAAAATTTTAATTATTGCAGGATCTGACTCATCTGGTGGAGCAGGTATTCAAGCTGATATTAAAACTGTTACTGCTCTTGGCTCATATGCAATGACAGCAATTACAGCAGTAACTTCTCAAAATACCACAGGTGTAAAATCAATTGTTGGAATTAATCCAAAAGAAATTTTTAATCAAATTATTTATAGTTGCAAAGATATAAGACCTGATGCAATAAAAATTGGCATGTTACATTCTTCAGAAGTTATTAAAATGGTATTGAAAGCTCTAGATGTAATTAAATTTAAAAAAATCGTATTAGATCCAGTTATGGTTGCTAAAGGAGGGGCTAAACTTATAGATAGAAAAGCTATTCAATTATTAAAATTAAAATTAATTAAAAAAGTATCACTTATTACCCCCAATATCCCAGAGGCAGAAATTTTGACTAAAACAACAATTAAAACAAAAGAAGATATGATTTTTGCTGCTAATAAACTTATAGGATTAGGAGCCAAAAATGTACTTTTAAAAGGTGGCCATTTAAAACATAAAAATGTAATAGATATTTTAATAAACAAAAAAGATATAAAAATCTTCAAAAGTGAGCGTCACAAAACTAAGAATACCCATGGTACAGGTTGTACATTATCTAGTTCAGTTACAACTTTTTTATCATGTGGAAAAACAGTAAAGAAATCTTGTGAGCTAGGAATTAAGTATGTAAATTCTGCAGTTAAATCAAACCCGAAATATGGAAAAGGTCATGGCCCAATTAACCATCTCACTTCCTTAAAAGTAAACAGAAAATTTAAATAATGAAAAATATAGTCGTTGTTGGATCTCAATGGGGTGACGAAGGTAAAGGAAAAATTGTTGATTGGTTATCTGAACAGGCTGATGTAGTAATAAGGTTCCAAGGAGGTCATAATGCTGGCCATACTTTAGTGATTGATGGTGTTACATATAAATTGAGATTATTACCATCTGGAATAGTTAGAAAAGGCAAAATATCAATTATTGGCAACGGAGTTGTTGTAGATCCATGGGCTTTATTAGAGGAAATAGAAGAAATAAAATCTAAAGGTGTAGAAGTAAATGTCAATAATTTTATTATTTCGGAGTCTGCAAATTTAATTTTGCCTTTTCATAGAGAAATGGACGAGATTAGAGAAGATGCAGCAGGAAAAAGTAAAATAGGAACTACTAGACGCGGAATTGGACCAGCATATGAAGATAAAGTTGGAAGAAGATCTATAAGAGTTATGGATCTAAGATCTGAAAAAAATTTAGATCAAAGACTCGACTCTGTGCTAGTCCATCACAATGCAATTAGAAAAGGCTTAGGAAAAAAAATTTTTGAAAAAGATCAGCTTAAATCTGATTTACTTAAAATAGCACCCAAAATATTAGAATTTTCACAGCCAGTTTGGCTAAAAATTGATCAATTTAAAAAACAAAAAAAGAGAATTTTATTCGAAGGAGCTCAAGGTATTTTACTTGATGTAGATCATGGAACTTATCCTTTTGTAACTTCGTCTAATACTGTTGCATCAAGCGCAGCCACAGGAACTGGTTGTGGCCCTAATTCAATTAATTATGTTCTTGGAATTACAAAAGCTTATACAACAAGAGTTGGGGAAGGTCCTTTTCCTACAGAGTTAACAGATGATGTTGGTGAACTTTTAGGAACACGTGGAAAAGAATTTGGAACTGTTACAAGTAGAAAAAGAAGATGTGGATGGTTTGACGGTGTTTTGGTTAGGCAAACTATTAAAGTTTCAGGGATTGATGGTATCGCTTTAACGAAATTAGATGTACTCGATGAATTAGATGAAATTAAAATGTGTGTTGCTTATGAGCTTGATGGTAAAAGATTAGATTATTTACCTGCTGCTGTAGAAGATCAAATAAAAATAAAACCAATTTATGAAACTTTTCCAGGTTGGAAAGTTTCTACAAATGGAGTTAAAAATCTGGACTCTTTACCTGAAAATGCAAAAAAATATATTTTCGCTGTTGAAGATTTTATTGGTGCAAAGGTATCAAGTATCTCTACTAGTCCAGAAAGAGATGATACTATTTTAATTGAAAACCCTTTTGAAGTTTAATTTGCGGGTAAAAGATTTTTTGATTTAGCTAATAAAAGCATATGCTTTTGAAGTTTTTCAAATGCTTTATTTTCTATTTGTCTAACTCTTTCTCTGCTAATTTTATATTTTTTACTTAAATCCTCTAGTGTAGTCGGGTCATCATTTAGTCTTCTTGAGTATAGAATTTCTCTTTCTCTATCGTTAAGAACTTTAATAGAGTCTTTTAATAAATCTTTTCTTTGCTCCATTTCCTCGTGCTGAGCAAATTTTAAATCATGATCAAGTTCTTTATCAACCAACCAGTCTTGCCATTCATCACCATCTTCTCCAACTTGAGCATTAAGCGAGAACTCTTTTCCAGAAAGTCTTCTATTCATAGAAACGACTTCTTCTTTACTTACATCGAGCTTATTAGCTATATGATCAACGTGTTCATCTCTTAAATCTCCTTCAGTTTCTGGAGAAATTTGATTTTTAATTTTCTTTAAATTAAAAAATAATTTTTTTTGAGCAGTAGTAGTTCCAATTTTGACAAGGCTCCAAGATCTTAAAATATATTCTTGAATAGAAGCCTTAATCCACCACATTGCATAAGTTGCCAATCTAAAACCTTTTTCTGGTTCAAATTTCTTGACAGCTTGCATAAGACCTACATTTCCCTCTGAAATCATTTCATTAATAGGCAAACCATATCCTTTGTAGCCCATAGCAATCTTTGCAACTAATCTTAAATGACTAGTAACTAGTTTTTCTGCAGCTTTAATATTACCAGTCGTTTTCCAATTTTTTGCTAACATATATTCTTCTTCTGCAGCTAACATCGGAAATTTTTTAATCTGCTCTAAATATGCAGATAGTCCACCTTCATTAGAAAGGGTTGGCAGATTGTTACTCATTGTTGTGCTCATAGAAGTGTTTATTTAATTAATTATATCTAATTTTCAATAATTTATTCTTCAGTGTTTCTAAGCTTTTTTAGAATATTATTTAGATCTTGTGGCAAAAGTGAGGAAAAAATCATCTCTTTCTTAGTTCGTGGATGTATAAATCCTAAAGTTTTTGCATGCAGAAATTGTCTATTTAATTTAGTAATTGAATTTTGGATATCTAAATCAATATTTTTTAACTTTTTATATTTTTTTTTATATTTATCATCTCCAACTAGGCTATTACCTTTATAATTCATATGAACTCTTATCTGATGTGTTCTTCCTGTTTCTAATTTACATTCAACTAAACTTAAGGTTGGTGTTTTCTGATTTTCAAAAATTTCAAGTGTTTTATAATTTGTTATGGCTTTCTTACCTTTAGAACTACTAACTTCCATAAGTTGTCTATTTTTTGAACTACGAGTTATAAATGTCTCAATTCTTCCTGAGGAGGGTCTTAATTTTCCCCATATTAAAAGTTGGTACTCTCTTATAATTGTATGATCACTAAATTGTTTTGATAAATTTTCATGAGTTTCATTGTTTCTTGCAATTACAACTAAACCAGATGTGTTTTTATCAATTCTATGAACAATACCAGGTCTTAACTCATCACCTATATTTGATAAAGAATCCTTGTCATAATGCATCAATGCATTAACAATTGTCTTATCATAATTTCCAGCTCCTGGATGCATGATTATTCCAGCAGGTTTATTAATTACTAATAGATCATCATCTTCGTATATTATTTCTAATTTAAATTCGTAAGGTTTAAGGGATGCTATTTCAGGCTCTGGAATCTTTAGATTTATAGTATCACCAATTGAGACTTTTTTTGATGGACTCTTAATTATTTCATTATTTAGTGTTAACTTTTCTTTTAAAATTAAATTTTTAATCCTAGTTCTACTAATTAATTCCTCTCTTTTGTTAATTAAAACATCAACCCTTAAATTCTTCTCATTCTCTTTGACTATAAAATTAATGTTTTTTTCCATAAAATATAATATTAATACTATATGCGCTTGTAGCTCAACTGGATAGAGCGCCTGACTTCGGATCAGGAGGTTCTGGGTTCGACTCCTAGCAGGCGCACCAATTTACTCTCCCATGTTTATCAAAGTTCCTTTTTCTCTTGCTTTATCGAAAGAGTAATAAAATACGGATATTGATAAAATTAAATAAAACCCATTAAGATAGACTGCATTTATTATATTTTCATAATTGACTGTTCCATTAACTAAAATATTTCTAGTCTCCTCAAAAATATATACTAATGGCAATGCGAAAGCGATTGATTGGAAGATTCCTGGCAGTGTTTCAACTGGGTAGTATATACAGCCAAAAGGTGCTAACAAAAACATAGTAGACCATGCAATATTTTCAAAAGATGGACCAAATCTTAATAATCCTGCTGATACAAGTAGACCAAGCGTAATTCCAAATAAATATAAACTTAAGAAAAGAAAAGCCAAAGGAAGACCAAGTTTTAACAATGAAATTCCAAACAATGGAGAAGTTAACAATATTGCTGGTATTAAACCAATTAAAGCTCTAATTAAAGCTGTTAAAACTAAAGAGATAATTATCTCACTAATTTTCATAGGAGCAATAAATAGGTTTGTAAAGTTTCTGCTCCAAATTTCCTCCAAAAATAACATATTAAAGCCAATACTGGTTCTAAATAAAAAATCATAAAGAATTGCACATGAAAGAATAACTCCTACCGCACCACTGTAGTAAGTGCTATGAGCTGCAAAAAAATTAGAAATAAATCCCCAGAGAGTAATTTGAATTGAAGGCCAATAAATTAAGTCTAATATTCTTGGAAATGATCTAGTTATTAAATAAAAGTGTCTTAAAAAAAGACCATAAATTCTCATTAAATTCATTTTTATTTTCTCGCAATTTCTAAAAATACTTCTTCTAAATTTCTTCTTCCATACTTTATTATTAACTCTTCAGGAGTTCCTCTATCCACTATTAAACCATCTTTCATCATTAAAACAGAACTACATAATCTTTTTACTTCTTCCATATTATGAGAGGCAAGCAAAACTGATATTTTTTTTTCCTTTTTGTATTCTTCTAAAAACGATCTTACAAAATCACCAGTTTCAGGATCTAATGAAGCAGTGGGTTCATCCAACAAAAGTACTGTTGGATCATTTATTAAAGCTTTAGCAAGACTTACCCTGTTTTTTTGTCCAGAAGAAAGTTCTCCTGTAATTTTGTTTAAAAGGTCTTTTAATCTAAGTTTATTTGCAAGGTGATCTATTCGGTCATTTAAATTTTGAATATTATATAATTTTCCATAAACAATTAAATTTTGTTTAACTTTAAGTTTTTTAGGTAATTCAATATATGGTGAAATAAAATTCATTTTGTGAAGAAGTGAGATTTTATTTTTTTCAATATTTTCTCCGTTGATTAAAACCTCACCACTACTTGGTTTTAATAATCCTAAAATCATTCCAATAGTTGTAGTTTTTCCACATCCATTAGGTCCCAATAAACCAACCATTTCATTTTCATTAATTTTAAAATTTATATTAGTTACTGCTACTTTATCTTTATATTTTTTTGATAGATTTATTACTTCAATAGAATTTGTCATCAATATTTAGAGGCTCTCTTTAATCTATCATTAATTGTTTTGCCAAGACCTTTGTTTGGTATCTTTTCGACTGCAATTTTTTTAAAACCAGCGTTTTTAATTTTTCTTAAAGTTGAATATAAATTTTTTGCAGCTTCATTTAAATTTTTCATTGTGGATAAATAATAATAGTTTTTTAATTTTGATTTTCTTTTTTTAATTAATAAATAAGCCTCATCTTTTTTTGGTTTTTTAACATTGACTCTTAAAGGTATCCCGGGTGAGTAATGTAATGGAAATAAACCAGGTGATAATTTTTTTTTTGAATTTGTATTAATTAATAATTTTTTTTTTAAAACATTTTCGATTTTTTTAGTATCCAGGCCTCCATATCTTAAAAGTGAGGGCTTTTCTAAAAGGTTTAGTATTGTAGACTCAACTCCAATTTTACTTTTTCCTCCATTTAAAATATATTTTATTTTTGAACCAAATTCTTCTTTTACATCAGATGGTTTAACTGAACTTAATCTTGAGGATATATTTGCACTAGGTGCCGCTACCGGATAATCTAAATTTTTTAATAAATTTCTTAACAATTTATGTTTAGGGAAACGTACGGCAATACTTTTTTTATTATTAGTGACAAATTTTGATATTTTTGAGTTATTTTTTAATTTCAGAACATAAGTTATCGGACCTGGAGAAAATTTTTTGTAAAGTTTAACTAAATTATCATTTATATTGCAGTCTTCTTTTAGTCTTTGAATATCGTAATAATGGACAATTAGAGGATTATTTAATGGTCTTTTTTTAAGACTGAATATTTTCTTAACTGCACTATTCGAGTAAGCGTTTGCAGCCAATCCATAAACAGTTTCTGTTGGTACTGCAACACAATGATTATTGTCTAAATATTTTTTTGCTTTTTTGATATTTGATTGAATAGATTTCATGTATTAATAATTATTATTATATGAAAGATAAAATATTACCACTTGATTATGATCAGTATTCAATTGAGGAGCTTACAGAAAAAGCAAATAAGATTATAGAGTCTCTAGAGAAGGAAAATGATTTAAACAATTCAGTTGTTAATTATCAAGAACTTCTAAAATTAAATAATATTATTGAAAAGAAATTTCATAAAAATTTTAAATCTATTGGGGAAGAGACAAATAAAAAGATTAAAGAGATAACTAAAAAAAATGAAAAAACAGCTTAATAAAATAGCTAAGGATACAAATATTTTCCTAAAAAAATATATTAATTCACAGAAATATTCTCAGCTAAAGTCACCCATGAAGTATGGTTTGTTTCCAGGTGGAAAAAAAATAAGATCTAAAATCTTAATGGACTTAGGGTCATTATTTTCAATAGATTATAAAACATTGATAATAGTTGGGTCGGCTGTTGAATGTATTCATGCTTATTCTCTTATTCATGATGATCTACCCTGCATGGATGATGATGATATAAGAAGAGGAAAACCTTCAGCTCACATTAAATTTGGTGAGTCCACAGCAGTTCTGGCAGGAAATTCATTACTGACTTTAGCTTTTGAAATTTTATCAAGTCCTAAATTGAAATTAAATGAAAAGATAAAGATTAACCTAATCAAAAAATTATCAGAATGTTCAGGACATCTAGGAATAGCTGGTGGGCAATATTTAGATTTAAGTTATGAGAGAAAGAAAATATCAAGGAATAAAATATTAGAAATGGAAATAAAAAAAACTGGAATGTTATTTAGTTTTTGTTGTGCAGCTCCAGCAATAATTAAGAAAAAAACAATCCAAGAAATTAAATTTTTTGAAAATATTGGATCAAGAATTGGTTTATTATTCCAAATAGCTGATGATTTAATTGATCTGAAGAGTAATTCTAAGGAAGCTGGGAAAAAAACAGGAAAAGATCAAAAAAAAGGCAAGGCAACACTTATAAATTTAATAGGCTATGATGACTCACTTAAGTATTGTGATAAGATAATAAAAGATATTAATAATAATTTAAGAAAATATGGTTCAAGATCTGAAAAAATAAATGAAACTTTGGGTTATATATTGAATAGAAAAAAATGAAAAAAAATTATCAATTTTTAAATAATATCAATTTTCCATCCGATTTAAGAAAAGTTTCTGAAAATAATTTACAAAAAGTAGCAGATGAGGTGAGGGAGGAAATGATAAGTGCTGTTTCAGAAACAGGAGGTCACCTTGGTGCTGGTTTGGGAGTGGTTGAATTGACAGTTGCACTTCATTATGTTTTTGATACCCCAAATGATAAATTAATTTGGGATGTTGGCCATCAATCTTACCCACATAAAATTTTGACTGGAAGAAAAGATAAAATTAGAACTTTAAGACAGGGCGATGGTTTATCAGGATTTACAAAAAGATCTGAAAGTGAGTATGATCCATTTGGAGCAGCACATAGTTCAACATCTATCTCATCTGCATTAGGAATTGCAGAGGCAAATAAATTAGAAAATAAGTCTTCCAATGTAATAGCTGTAATAGGTGATGGAGCAATTAGTGCAGGTATGGCTTATGAAGCCATGAATAATGCTGGGGCATCTAAAACAAAAATAATTGTTATTTTAAATGATAACGACATGTCAATTGCAAAACCAGTTGGAGCAATGAGAACTTACTTGGCAAAATTGTTCACTGGTAAAATATATTTTAGTCTTAGAGAAACCTTAAAGTTAATTACATCTGCATTTTCAAAAAGATTTAGTGCTAAAGCAGGAAAAGCAGAGGATTTTTTTCGTTCAGCAGTCACTGGAGGTACTTTGTTTAGTTCACTTGGTTTTTATTATGCAGGTCCTATAGATGGTCATGATTTATCAAGTCTAGTTCCAATTTTAAAAAACGCAAAAGAATCAAGACACGAGGGCCCTATAATGATTCATATCAAAACTCAAAAAGGAAAAGGTTATTCTTATGCAGAAAAAGCAAATGATCATTATCATGGAGTGTCAAAATTTAATGTTGAGACTGGAGAACAATTAAAGAGCAAATCAAACCTTCCAGCTTATACAAAAGTATTTGCAAACACGTTAGTTAAACATGCCAAAAAAGATAGCAAAATAGTAGGAATAACAGCAGCGATGCCTGGAGGGACTGGTATGGATATTTTTGGAAATGAGTTTCCAAATAGAATGTTTGATGTAGGAATAGCAGAACAACATGCTGTAACTTTTGCAGCTGGTCTCGCAACCGAGGGATACAAACCATATGCTGCAATTTATTCTACATTTTTACAGAGAGCATATGATCAAGTTGTCCACGATGTTGCCATTCAAAGTTTACCAGTTAGATTTGCGATAGATAGAGCAGGATTAGTTGGTGCTGATGGATCAACACATGCTGGCTCATTTGATATAACTTACTTATCAACTTTACCTAACTTTGTAGTAATGGCAGCAAGTGATGAAGCTGAACTTGTTAAAATGATTAATACTTCAGTCGATATAAATGACAGACCTTCTGCAATTAGATATCCAAGAGGAACCGGAGTAGGTGTTGACCTCCCATCAATAGACGAAAAAATTGAAATTGGTAAAGGGAGAGTTGTTCAACAAGGGACACAAGTTTGTATTTTAAACCTCGGTACTCGACTTGAGGAGTGCAAGTTAGCTGTAGAGGAATTAAAAGCAAAAGGAGTTTCAACAACTTTGATAGACGCCAGATTTGCTAAGCCTTTAGATGAAGAACTTATAATAAAATCTGCTAAGGAACATGAGCTCATGATAACTATTGAAGAGGGATCAATAGGTGGTTTCGGTTCTCATGTTAAAAATTTATTAGCTGAAAGAGGAGTATTTGATAAAGGTTTAAAATTTAGATCAATGACTTTACCAGATGAATTTATTGAACAAAATGATCCAAAAAAAATGTATGATAAAGCTGGATTAAACAGTTCTCAAATTTCCAAGAAAATAGCTGATATTTTGTTTCAAAAGGAAACAATAAGAGTTGTGAAAAATTAATTTAAGCTAACCACATTGGGCTTTATTCATCAAATAGTGGTCAAGTAAAACACAATTCATCATAGCTTCACCAATTGGTACAGCTCTAATTCCTACACAAGGATCATGTCTACCTTTAACAGATATTGAAGTATTTTTCCCAAATTTATTTATAGTTTTTCTACTGGTTAAAATTGAAGATGTTGGTTTGACAGCAAAAGATGCAATAATTTCTTGGCCCGTAGAAATTCCACCAAGAATTCCACCCGCTTTATTTGAATTGAATTTTAATTTATTCCCTTTTGAAGAAATTTCATCTGAATTTTGTTCTCCACTTAATTGTGCTGAGTTCATTCCTGCACCAATATTTATACCTTTAACTGCATTAATACTCATTAGACCTGAAGCTATGTCAGTATCTAATTTTGAATAAATTGGAGCACCTAAACCAACCGGGATACCTCTTGCTCTTATTTCAATCACTGCTCCACATGAGGATCCTGATTTTCTTACACCAAGCAAATATTTTTCCCATAATTTAATCATTGATTTATCTGGACAAAAAAATGGATTTTTTGAAATTACTTTATCGTTCCATTGATTTGTATCACATCCAAGAATTCCTAGCTGAGTTACTGCACCAATTACTCTAAATTTTTTACCTAATTTTTTTTGAAGCACAACTTTTGCTATAGCACCAGCCGCAACTCGTGCAGCAGTTTCTCTAGCAGAAGATCTGCCACCACCTCTATAGTCTCTAATTCCATATTTTTTAAAATAAGTAAAATCTGCATGACCTGGTCTGAACTTATCTTTAATATTACGATAATCTTTGGATCTCATATCTTTGTTGTAGATTATTAGAGAAATAGGTGTTCCTGTAGTTTTACCCTCAAACACTCCTGACAATATTTGAACTTTATCATCCTCTTTTCTCTGAGTTGTAAATTTAGATTGTCCTGGTTTTCTTTTGTCTAATTCTATTTGAATATCTTGCTCTTTAAGAGATATGTTTGGAGGACAACCATCAACAATACAACCAATTGCAGGTCCATGAGACTCTCCCCAAGTTGTGAAACGAAATAGCTTTCCAAAAGTATTAAATGACATTATTTATATTATATAGATTATTTTGTTAGAATTATGAATCAAAAAAACTCTTTAGGTCTTAATAATTGCTTTCTTGATATAGATGATCCAATTCATTTATTTCACGAATGGATGGAGGAAGCAAAAAAAACTGAGCCAAATGATCCAAACGCTGTTGCTTTGGCCACATCCGATAAAAACAACATTCCTGCAGTTAGAATGGTTTTACTTAAAGATTTCAACAAAGATGGATTTGTATTTTATACAAATTTAAATAGTCAAAAGGGAAATGAATTAAAAGAAAATCCCTATGCCGCGATGTGTTTCCATTGGAAAAGTCTCCTAAGACAAATAAGAATTAATGGAAAGGTATCACTAGTTTCTGATCAGATTGCAGATAAATATTATTCATCTAGAGCGTATGAAAGTCGAATAGGAGCATGGGCTTCTAAGCAAAGTGAAGAATTAAATTCGCGAGAACAGTTGTTAAAATCTATCCTAGATTTTAAAAAAAAATATAGAAACAAATCAAATGTACCAAGACCAAGTCACTGGTCTGGATGGATTTTATCTCCAGATAGTATTGAATTTTGGCTAGATGGTGAGAACAGAATCCACGAGAGATTAAAATATAATAAAGATAACTTCGGTAATTGGAAAAAAACTTTATTAAGTCCTTAAAAATTTCTTGATAAACTAAATGATGTTAATCTTTTAAGAATATTTTTTTCTTTAGAGTCTTTAAATACACTTAGAGAATTTGAGGCTAAATTTATATAGTGCTGTGCTTTTTGATAGCATTCCTGAATTATTTTATACTTATTTATAAGAGAAATAATTTCATTAAAGTCATCTTTTGTTCTTAATTCTTTTTTAAACATATTTGATAATATTTTCTTTTCATCATTTCCTAATTTTTGAAAAAGTAAAATTATTGGTAAGGTAATTTTTCCTTCAAAAAAATCTTGACCAATTTTTTTACCGAATAGTTTGAGCTCAGCATTATAGTCTAATGTATCGTCTGCTATTTGAAAAGTTAATCCCAAGTTTCTTCCATAAAATTCTAAAGCATCTTTCTCTTTATTTTCTGCGTCAGATAAAATTGCACCAACTTTAGTTGCTGCTGCAAATAACTCAGCAGTTTTAGCTGAAATTATTTTCAAATATGTTTCTTCAAGTATATCAACTTCACCTTTGTGTTGAAGTTGTAGAACTTCTCCTTGAGCAATTTTAGATGAAGTGGACGATAATAATTTTAAAACTTCTAGGTTTCCGTCTTCTACCATCATTTCAAAACATCTACTCAATAGATAATCTCCTATTAAAACTGAAGAATGATTATCCCAAACTTTGTTTAAAGTTTCTTTCCCTCGTCTAACAGTGCCTTCATCAATTACATCATCATGCATCAACGTTGCGCTGTGGATTAATTCAACACAAGCAGCTAAATTTATATCTCTAGAGCCTTTAGAGTAACCGCATAATTTTGCACTACCCAATGTTAGTAAAGCTCTAAGTCTTTTTCCTCCAGTTTCTATGTGATAATCTGTCATTTTTTGGACCAACTGTACGTCACTAGATAATTTTGATTTTATTTTTTCTTCGGTAAGAATCAGTTTTTCTTCGACCGAGTCTTTAAGTTGAAAATATGAATTATTTATCTGATTTTTAAGCTGTACAACTGTTCCCATAACATTTTTAAATTAGTATAATTTGTTTATATATATTACTTAACAATTGACGCACCAGTTTCTTCAATTATAAGTAGTCTTTATATTCAATAAATAATTCTATAAAACTTGTTTATGTTCTCTTTTTTTAAAAAGAAAAAAATTGTAGCTCACTTAAAATTAAGTGGGGTTATTGGTAATGCAGGAAAATTTAAACAAGGTATTGATTTTGCAGGTCAAGAAGAACTAATTAAAAAGGCTTTTTCTCTAAAAAAAGCAGCATGTGTTGCTATATCAATAAATTCTCCAGGAGGATCACCTGTTCAATCTCATTTAATCTACAGTTTTATTAGACAACAAGCAAAAAAACACAAAAAAAAAGTAATTGTATTCGCTGAAGACGTAGCAGCTTCTGGAGGTTATCTGATTTCTTGTGCTGGGGACGAAATTTATGCAAATTCGAGTTCAATAATTGGATCTATAGGAGTGATATATTCTTCTTTTGGATTTACTGAGTTGATAAAAAAAATTGGTGTTGAAAGAAGAGTTCATACCGCTGGTAAAAACAAAAGCACACTTGATCCATTTTTAGAAGAAAAAAAAGAGGATATTGAAAGATTAAAAAATATTCAATTGGATCTTCATAAAGACTTTATAGATGTTGTTGAAAAAAGCAGAGGATCAAAATTAAATAAATCTGATGTAGAACTTTTTTCAGGTGAGTTTTGGTCAGGCAGTAAAGCAAAAAATTTAGGATTGATTGACGGAATAGGTAACGCACACGAAATATTAAAAGATAAATTTGGTGAAGATGTAATTATTAAAAAATTTGAAAAATCAAAAGGATGGTTAAGTCAAAAACTTTCATCATCCAATAATCAAGTAGATCAAATAGCAAGTATTTTAGATGAAAGATCAATTTGGCAAAGATATGGTTTCTAAGGTAAAAAAAGAAAAAAAAAAAATTCAAACATTCCAAGATACAATTTTAAATCTTCAGAAATTTTGGAGTAAAAAAGGATGCATTATTCTTCAGCCTTATGATATGGAGGTTGGTGCAGGAACTTTTCATCCAGCTACTACCCTAAGATCACTAGGAAATAAACCATGGAAAGCAGCTTACGTACAACCATCAAGAAGACCTACAGATGGAAGATATGGTGATAATCCAAATAGGTTGCAACACTATTATCAATTCCAAGTTTTAATTAAACCTTCCCCTGAAAATATAAAAAAACTTTATTTAAATAGTTTATCTACCATAGGAATAAATCATAATGATCATGATATAAGGTTTGTTGAAGACGATTGGGAAAGTCCAACATTAGGCGCTGCAGGATTGGGATGGGAAGTATGGTGTGATGGAATGGAAATTACTCAATTCACCTATTTTCAACAAATGGCTGGATTTGATTGTAAACCTGTATCAGTTGAAATCACTTATGGTTTAGAAAGAATTTGTATGTTTACTCAAAAAGAAAAAAATGTTTATGATTTGTTGTGGAATGATGAAGGTGTAAAATATCACGAAGTATTTCATCAAGCTGAAAAAGAATTTTCAGCATACAATTTTGAACATGCGAATGTAGATGTGCTTTTGAAAATGTTTGAAATGCATGAGTCCGAGGCAAAAGATTTGGTAGAAAAAAAAATTTCTTTACCAGCATATGATCAATGTTTAAAAGCCAGTCATGTTTTTAACATTTTAGATGCACGAGGTGCAATCAGTGTTGCACAAAGAGCAGGTTATATTGCTAGAATAAGAGACATTACAAAATCTGCAGCAGGCGTTTGGTTAGATAGTCAAAAATAATGTCAGAGTTTTTTTTAGAATTATTTAGCGAAGAAATACCTTCAAATCTTCAACAAAATTTGAGGGGAGACTTACTTAAAAGTTTTAATGAATTTTTTTTTGAAAAATCGATTTTATTCAAAAAAAGTTCATCATACTCAACACCAAACAGACTGGTGTTAGTGTTTGAAGGTGTTCAAAAAAATATTGTACTAGAATCTGAGGAGATCAAAGGTCCAAATACTAAGTCACCAGAATTGGCGCTTGAGGGTTTTGTTAGGTCAAATAAAATCTTAAAAAAGGAACTCTACAAAAAGAAAACTGATAAAGGAGAATTTTATTTTTTTAAGACAAAGTCAAAAAAATTGCACACACATGAATTACTAGAGGAATTTATCCCAATATTATTAAATAAAATTCAATGGAAAAAATCAATGTATTGGGGAACTTTCGACCTCAATTGGGGGAGACCATTAAAATCAATTCTATCTGTATTCGATAAAAAAAAATTAAATTTTAATTTTCATCACTTAACATCTTCTAATTCAACTTTTATTGATAAAGAATTTGAGGAAAATAAAAAGTCGTTCTTAGAATTTAAAAATTATAAAAGTTTTTTTAAAAAAATTGATATTATTATTGATCACAATGAAAGAAAAAAGTTAATAGAAAAAAAATTCAACAATATATTAAAAAATAAAAATATTAAGATTCAAAATAATCCTAGATTACTTAATGAGGTTGTGGATTTAACAGATCAACCAAATATTCTACTTTGTGAATTTGATAAGAAATTTTTAAATATTCCAAAAGAAATATTAATTATTACCATGCAACACCATCAAAAATATTTTCCTATATTTGATAATAAAGACAATATGACTAATGAATTTTTAGTTGTTGCAAACAAAAAAGATAAAAAGGGATTAATTAAATTAGGAAACGAAAGAGTGGTTGAAGCAAGATTAAATGACGCTGAATTTTTTTGGAAAAAAGATAAATCTCAAAATATGGTTAAAAAAGTTACTGATTTAAAATCAATGAATTATTTTAAAGGATTAGGAACTTATTTCGATAAAGCTCAAAGAATGAGAAAATTGGGTGGAATGATATCTGATGAACTTTTAATCAGTAAAGAAAAAGTTGAATTATCAGCATCAATTTGTAAAGTTGATTTATTGTCAGAACTAGTGGGTGAATTTCCAGAACTCCAAGGTGTGATGGGAGGCTATTTTGCTAATGCACAAGGTTTTGATAAAGATTTGGCTTTGGCGATAAGTGAACAATATTTACCTACAGGTTCAGGTTCAAGAGTCCCAAAAAAGCCATTTAGCATAGCCCTTTCTTTAGCTGATAAGATAGATACTTTAGTTGGATTTTTTAGTTTAAATCAAAAGCCAACAAGTTCTAAAGATCCATATGCTCTAAGAAGATTAGCATTAGGTGTAATAAAAATAATAGTTGATAATAAAAAAGATTTTAAAATAAAAGATTTAATTAATTACTCCTCAAGCCTGTATTTAGATCAAGGTTTTGAAATTTATAATCAATCTTTACAAAATGAATTATCAGATTTTTTAATGGATAGATTAAAATATTACATGAAAGAGGAAAATATTAGAAGTGATATAATTCAAGCATCAACCAGTTCTTTTAACTTAGATCAATCTGTTATTATTTTTAATAAAGCTAAACATTTAAATAAAATTATTAACAAGCCAGGTGGTTTAGATATTATTGCAAGTTATAAACGAGCCTCAAACATTTTAGAGAGTGAATTAAAAAATGATAAAATAGAACTATCAAATACAACTGACCCTGGTATTTTTAAAAATGAGATAGAAAAAAACCTATTTAAAAAAATTAGTGAATTAAGGAAATATTTTTTAAATATAAATAAAGATGAAAATTATGTTCAAACATTAGATAATTTAGCTAACGTCAAAAGAGATGTTTTTGATTTTTTTGATAACGTAATCGTGAACGAAGATGACCCGGTCATAAAGAAAAATAGGCTGGAACTAATCCAAATGATGTGTAAAACGTTCAACAACTATGTTAATTTTTCTCTAATCGACTCCCACTAATGAAAAAACTAATATTAAACTTTAATTCTAAGGATAGTAAAAAAATTAAAAATTCTAAAAACTTTTTAGGAGGAAAGGGTGCCAATCTATCTGAAATGGGAAGAATGGGTCTTCCAGTTCCACCTGGTTTTACAATATCAACAAAAGTTTGTGAAATATTTTATAGGGATAAAAAAAAATTAAATAAAAATTTAATTACCCAAATTAAAAAAGAATTAAAATTAATAGAAAAAGAGGTTTTAAAAAAATTTGGAGATTTGAAAAATCCTCTTTTGTTGTCAGTAAGATCTGGAGCAAGAGTATCTATGCCGGGTATGATGGATACTATTCTAAATCTAGGTCTGAATGATAAAACAGTTAAAGCCTTAGCAATTAAAACTTCAAATGGAAGATTTGCAAAAGATAGTTATAGAAGATTCATTCAAATGTATGGAAATGTTGTAATGGGTGTTGAAAGTTATCATTTTGAAGAATTAATTGAAAATTATAAACTTACAAAAGGAGTTTTGTTAGATACAGATTTAGATGAAAGTGATTGGGATGGATTAATAGAAGATTTTAAAAGAACAGTTAGGGAAAAGGCCAAAAAAGACTTTCCTCAAGATGTTTATGATCAATTAATTGGAGCAATAAGTGCTGTATTTTTATCTTGGGAAAGTAACAGAGCAAAAGTTTATAGAAAACTTAATCAAATTCCAGCTGATTGGGGTACTGCAGTAAATGTTCAATCAATGGTTTTTGGAAATATGGGTGATGATTGTGCAACAGGAGTTGTATTTACAAGAAATCCATCAGATGGATTAAATGAAATATATGGTGAGTATTTAATTAATGCACAAGGTGAAGATGTTGTAGCGGGAACAAGGACGCCTCAATATATAACAAAAAAAGCTAGGCAAGATGCAAAAGTAAAAGAATTATCAATGGAAGAGTCTATGCCAAAAGTTTTTAAAGAACTTCAAAAAATTTTAAAAAAATTAGAGAAACATTATAAAGATATGCAAGATGTAGAGTTTACAGTCGAAAGTAATAAACTATGGATGCTTCAAACAAGATCAGGAAAAAGAACTGCAAAATCAGCAGTCAAAATTGCAGTTGATATGGTAAAGGAAAAATTAATTTCTAAAAAAGATGCAGTATTAAGAATTGATCCAAATTCTCTAGATACACTTTTACATCCTACTTTAAATGAAAAAAGTTCAATCAATGTCATAGCAAAAGGATTACCTGCATCACCAGGTGCAGCTAGTGGTAAAGTTGTTTTTTCATCTGAGGAGGCCGAAAGACTGACTGCAATGATGCAAGATACAATTTTGGTAAGAGTAGAAACATCTCCAGAAGATATAAAAGGAATGCACGCTGCAAAAGGAATTTTGACTGCCAGAGGGGGAATGACAAGCCATGCCGCGGTTGTGGCCAGAGGCATGGGCAGACCATGCGTCTCAGGCTCTAGTGAAATTGATATAAGTTATGACAACAAATCTTTTAAAACTTCTAATACGGAGATTAAAGAGGGAGATATAATTACTATAGATGGCTCGACAGGTAGAATTATTGCAGGAAGTGTCTCAACTGTGAAACCAGAAATATCAGGTGATTTTTCCAAGCTAATGTCTTGGGCTGATGGTTTTAGAAAGTTAAAAGTGAGAACAAATTCAGAAACTCCAAAAGATACTAAAACAGCAAAAGACTTTGGTGCAGAAGGTATTGGACTTTGTAGAACTGAGCATATGTTTTTTGATGAAGATAGGATTTTGTCTGTAAGAGAAATGATATTGTCTAAAACAAAAGAAGACAGAGCTATAGCATTAGAAAAATTGTTGCCGCATCAAAGAAAAGACTTTATTGATATTTTTCAAATTATGAGTGGATTACCGGTTACAGTAAGATTATTAGATCCACCATTGCATGAATTTTTACCACGTACAAATAAGGAAATTAATGAGATTGCTAAAATGGTTAATCTTCCTGTTAAAGAGGTTGAGTCTAGGATCGATGAACTTCATGAGCAAAACCCTATGTTAGGTCATAGAGGTTGTCGTCTTGGCATATCATTTCCTGAAATTTATGAAATGCAATGCAAAGCAATATTTGAGGCTTTAGCAGAACTAAAAAGAAGTCAAATAAAATCTGCATTTCCCGAAATAATGATACCTTTAGTCTCTACTGAAGCTGAGATAAAAATAATGAAAGATTTAGTAATTAGAACTGCAAGCCAAGTTCAAAAGGATTATAAATTGAAAATAGAATTTTTAGTAGGCACAATGATTGAATTACCAAGGGCTGCAATAAAGGCTAAAGAAATTGCAAAACATGCAGAATTTTTTAGTTTTGGTACAAATGATTTAACACAAACTACTTTTGGTATTAGCAGAGATGATAGTGGAAAATTTTTAAATGATTATTTAGAAAATAAGATATTTTCTGTAGATCCTTTTGTATCTATAGATGAAGGTGTTTCAGACTTAGTAGAAATGGCAGTTGAGAAAGGACGAAAACAAAACAAAAATCTTAAGTTAGGTATCTGTGGAGAACATGGAGGAGATCCACATAGTATATCGTTTTGTTCCAAAGCTGGATTAAATTATATTTCTTGTTCACCTTTTAGGGTCCCAGTTGCAAGATTAGCTGCAGCGCAAGCAGAGCTTAAAAAATAAAAACATTTTAGATTGATGTACAATTTTTTTTTAAAAAACATCAAATATAACAATAATAATCTTTATATTATTTTAATATATATATTCTGGTTGATATCTCTTTTAATTTTCTTTTCGTTCAGTGAATTTATTAAAGCTGGAGCCTTAGAAAATGGTGTAAAATTAGGAAATGACAGTATTTTTTATTTAAGAGAAGCTCGAAATATAATTGATGGAAACACATCAATCTTTGAACATAAATCAAAATTTGGATATTTAATTTTCTTAATTCCATTTTTATATTTTGATCTTCCATTATTTACTGTTGTTTTGTTTCAGATTTTATTAACATCAATCTCGGCTTTTTGCCTTTTTAAAATTACTGAAAAATATTTCTGTAAATTATCAAGTTTAATTTGTTTAGCATTATTTTTATCATATTTTCCTCTACAGATAAGAAATTTTTATATATTAACTGAAATATTATTTATAGACATAGCTATTATTTTAAGTTTTTTAATTGTATATTTTAGAAAAAATTATTTACCAATAATTATTATTTTATTATTATTATTAATTTCAATAAGACCAAATGGTATACTTTTTTTATTTAGTATTCTTATTTCTTTATTTTTCTTTTTAATAAATACTAAAAAATATTTATATTTAATTTTTTACTTAACAATTTCCTTAATAAGTTTTTTTCCATTAATAAGTTTTATGAATTTTTATTTACTTGATTTAAATTTGATAAGTAGTTTAAATAAAGGTATTATTTGGGGATATTCTTTTGAAACTAACGAAATTTGTGAAAGGTCCTGCTTAAGTATTGAATTAGTAAATAACAATTTTCCTAACACAGTATTTGGTTTTCTTAAGTTTGTTTTGTTTAACTATGCTGAATATTCTAAGATTTTCTTTCAAAAAATATTTTGGATGATTATAAGATTAAGGCCTTATTATTCAGATTTACATAATTTTTATATAATTTTTTATAACGTAGTTTTATATTCATCTTTTATTTATGGCTTTAGGCATCAACCAAAAAATTTTTTCTCATCAAGATGTATAAATTGTTATATGTTGTTATCTATTATTCTTGTTGGTCTTACTTTTGCTGATTGGAGTGGAAGATTTTCGTTATATATTTTACCTTTCGTAATGATTTTTTCTTCGCACGGATTATTAATTTTTATAAAAAAAATTCTGAAGATGATAAATTAAAAAAGGGAAAATACTTCCTAAAGCATTTAAACTACTATTCTCATTAGCATAAATAACCTCAGAATTAATTTGAGATATTTTAATATTTTTTTTACAAATTCTGAAAATTAGATCTTGTTCAAAAAAATAATTTTTTTTTATATTTTTTAAATCTACAATATTCAAGAGACTAGATTTCATTCCAAACAAACCATTAGTGACATCTTTGAGATAATAGTTTTTGGTCGTTATTCTTGAAATATATGTCAATGTATTTGCCCCTATAATTCTTATTAAGGGCATTTTTCTTATAAAAGAATCTCTAAAATTTAATTTTCTATATCCTTTACAAAAATAAATGTTATTTTGTTTAAGTTTTTTAATAATTTTCATTAAATCTTTGGTTTTATGTTGGTTATCGGAATCAAATTTAATAATGATATCGTATCCTTGTTTGTGAGCCATTTTAAAACCTTTAATTGTTGCTCCTCCAACACCATGATTTTTTTTTAAAAAAATAAACTGAATTTTTTTTGAAATTTTTATATTTGATTTTAAATGGGCCACACTTTTTTGAGGACAATTGTCATCAACAAAAATAATTCGGTCTATGTCTTTCTTTATTAGCTTGTTGTAAACAGTAATAATTTTATTTTTAACTCTATAACAAGGTAATATCACACATATTTTTTTTTTCATTATTTTTAATTTTATCTGAAGTGATTTAAGATGTTATCAAATATTTTAATATTATGAATTTTATTATTAGATATATCTTTTTTATTAAAATTAAAATTACTATAAAATAACTTTCCCCTAGATGTATGTTTACTCGATGATTTCATAAAAATTATTTCTTTAAAAACAGAGTCAATAAGTAATTTATTTTCATCACTAATTTTTTTATTATTTTTAAGTCCGTAAGGTTTTTTAAAAAATTTTTTATAATGTTTTTTTTGTAATGATTTTGAGTTATATTTATTTTTCAAGGATACTAAAGAAAACTTATAAAATAATTTTTTTTTATCTTTATAATCCTGAATCTCAAAAATTGGATAATTATAAATTTTTAAATTTTTTAATTTTTTAATTGCTTTAAGTTTATCTTCATAAGTTTCAAATTTTATAATACCACCTGTAGTCATATTGGGTTCTACACTTAGATAATTGAGTCCTAGTTTATTCAAAAAATATTTGGGTTTTTTTGGTCTTAAATAGTATTCATTTTTAATTTTTTTTTGATTGAATCCATTAAAAATTATTGAAGAATCATATAATTTTGAAATTTTATTAGTTAATTTAATTATTTCATTTAAATACCAAAAATATATTTTTTCATATTTTTTCTCATTCCAATAATTATGCTGATAATGTGCAAATGAATTCAGTGCAATAATAGTAAAATCAGATTTATTCTTGTTTAATCTATTTTTCATAATCAACAACGACATCAGATCTAAGAAAAAATACAAATTAAAACTTTTCAATCCAAATGATAAAAAAATTTTTGAAAAACTAACTGTGTTTTTAAGTAAATAAAAAAAACAACTAGAAAAAAAAATTTTTGTTATAAATATTAAGCCGAAACACGAAGCTGTTAATTTTTTAATATGAGGATAATTTTGAGCATAATATCTTGGAAGTTTCAAGTATGCGTTAAAACTTTTAGGGAAAGCTTTTTCCTCAAAACTCCAAGGATCAGGAAAAAATAGGTCTATATTTTTTTTATTTTTTAGAATCCCATTGAAAGTGCCCCAAACAGAACTTCTTATTTTTTTTTTAGATAGTTTGTCCCATATTTGGTCAGTTGAATTGTTAAGTTTTTGTCCCAATCTGTAAACTTTATGACTTTTTGAGATTTTACCTGTATGAACTGAAACCCACTGAACCCATGGATCTAAATTAAATCCTTCACTTTTATCATTTGTAAATGTTATCAATTTCTTTTTTGTAGAAAAAAATTTAA
>CABYUV010000010.1 GCA_902522115.1 uncultured Pelagibacteraceae bacterium
GTTAAAAGAGTAAAATTTAATAAGAAATTTAAATTTGAGGTAAAAAATTTATTATCAAAATTAAATTATAAAAATGATACATTCGTTCATAGAGATTTTCATGTTTCAAATCTAATGTATTATAATAAAAAAATTGCAGTAATTGACAGCCAGGATGCATTAATAGGTAATAGAGCTTACGATTTAGCATCTTTGATTGATGATGTAAGATTAAAAACATCAAATGAATTAAAAGAAAAAGTTTTTAAATATTACATCAAAACAAACAAGAAAATTCAGTTAGAAAGATTTAAAAAAGATTTTGAAATACTATCAATTTTAAGGAATTTAAAAATAATTGGAATTTTTATGCGTTTAGCACTCAGAGATAATAAAAAAAAATATCTTAAATTAATTCCCTATGCTTGGAAGTTGATTAATCACAGAATTAAAGAGCAAAATGAATTCAATAATTTAATGTTGCTATTAAAAAATAATTTTCCAAAATTTATAAGGTAAAGTTGTGAGAATAAATACAGCTTTAATTTTATGTGCAGGTTTTGGTAAAAGATTAAATCCAGTTACTTTAAATATCCCTAAACCCTTATTAAAAATTAAAGATATAAGTATGTTAGAGCGATGTATTAATTTAATTAAAAAACTAGGTATTCAAAAAATCTTAATAAATACTTTTTATTTAAAGGATCAATTTTCAGTTTTTCTAAACAGTAAAAATTTCAATATTGATATCAAAATAATTGAGGATGGTGAGTATATTTTAAATACTGGCGGAGGTATTCAAAATATGATCAAAGACTCTAATGAAAAGGATTTTTTAATATTTAATCCAGATACAATCTGGAGTAATGACTATAAAGATGAGATATTAAAAATGGAAAAAATGTATTTTTCTGAAAAATTAGAAAACATTCTTCTCTTAGCAAAAAAAAAATTAAGTTTTGATAAAAAACTAAAAGGAGATTTCAATTTAAAAAATAATTTAATTAACAAAGAGACCGAAAAAGAATTTATTTTTATCGGGTGCCAAATAATTAATAAAAAATTATTTATTAAAGAGAAAATAGAAAATTATTCAATTTTAGAAATTTGGAATAATTTATTAGATCAAAAAAAGTTATTTGGTTATGAAAGCAAAAAAGACTTTTATCATTTAACTGATCTGGATATTTTTAAAAAACTAAAAGATCTTTAGCTCTTTCTTTATGAAGATATTTGCACTTAGTAATTTTGTTATTTTCAAATTCTATTAAAAGAGGATTTCCCGTAGGAATTTCAAGTTTAGATATTTGAGTATTATCTAAAATAAATAAATATTTACAAAGAGCTCTTATAGAATTTCCATGTGCAGAAATAAGAATATTTTCACCTTTATTATTTTCTATATCGCTTTTATAAAATTCAATAACTCTCTTATATGTATCTTTTAAAGACTCTGTATCTGGAATTTTATTTATAGGAATTTTTTTGTACGTTTCGATATTTAAAGGATGAAAAGGGTTTGTTTTATCTAATGGGTCTGGTCTTAAATCCCAAGATCTTCTAAATTTCTGGACTTTTTCTTCTCCTAGTTTTATTTTCATTTCATCTTTATTCAGGCCTGTGAGAGCACCGTAATGTCTTTCATTTAACTGCCAGGCCTCTTTTACTTCTTTATGATCATTTAATTCATCTTGAATTATTTTAAGTGTATTTTTTGCTCTTAATTGAAATGAACAATAATATAGATCAATATTTAATTGTTCTTTTTTAATTAACTCTCCTGATTTTTTTGCCTCCAATTTACCATTATCAGTCAAGTCCACATCTACCCAACCAGTAAATCTTTTTTCAAGATTCCATAAACTTTGACCGTGTCTAACTAGAATTACTTTTTTCATCATGTTGTGTTTTAGTTAAATTTAATGCATATAAAATTAAATGATTAAATTTAAAATAGTTTATAAGTTAATTTTTCATTTTTTAAATATATTAATCATTATATTGTCAATATATCCTGGAAGTCTTTTAGGATGTTATATATTTAATAACTGTAATTATGATCCTCAAATTACAAAAGATTTCATAGTATCAACAAATCATTTATATGCATTTAGTATTCTTACTTTATTTGGAATTTTGGCATATAACAAAAATTCAAATATTAAATTTCTATTTGTATACTTAATATTTATTTCAATAATTTTAGAACTACTTCATATTGTTATTCCTGTTAGAGCTTTTCAGATAGCAGACTTATTTGGTAACTTTATTGGTGTTATATTGATAATATCTATATATTTTATAAAAAATGAGTTTTTTTAAATATAAAATTTTTTTATTAATAATTTTTCTTCTTTCAAGTTGTAGCTCTGTACCTGCAAATACTTCAAATAGCTGTTTAATTTTTGATGAAAGATACTTATGGTATAAGCATGCTAAAAAATCAGAGCAAAAGTGGGGAACACCAATTTATCTTCAACTTGCAATAATCAAAATGGAGTCAGGGTTTGATTGGTTAGCAAAGCCACCCAGACAAAAACTATTTAAAGTTGTACCATACAAAAGACCATCAAGTTCTTTTGGTTATTCACAAGCAGTAAAGGGAACATGGAAACAATATAAAGAAGAGACAGGTAATAAATTTGCAACAAGAACAAGATTTAAAGATAGTGTAGATTTTATTGGGTGGTATACAAACAAGACTGAAAAAACTTTAAAAGTTTCAAAAAAAGATGCTTTTAAGCAGTATATTGCTTATCATGAAGGGTGGGGTAATTATAAAAATTATAAAAATAATAAAAAAGTAATTAATTTAGCTAAAAGAGTTCAGAAGCAATCAAATATTTATAAGCAACAATTATCTGAATGTAAAAATTCTTTATCAACGTCAAAATATATTATTTTCTAATTTAGCTGTTTTTTTAATTCAATATCAACAGCATCAATACGCTTAGTATTTTTTGCAAGAGCTAAATACATTGTTGGAGTTACATATAAAGTAAAGAAAGTTGAAATAATCATACCCCCTAAAATTGTAGAACCCACAGCTAATCTAGAGCCTTCACCTGCACCTGGGCCAATATTTCCAATAACTAATGGAAGCATTGCTATCATTGTACTAAGTGAGGTCATTATGATTGGTCTTATTCTAAGTTGGCAAGCTTTAATTATTGCGTCCTGGATTTTTACACCGGTAGTTCTTATTTGATTAGTGTAGTCTACAATCAAAATACTATTCTTTGTGGATATACCAATGAGTATTATTAATGCGATTTGAGAGAAAATATTTACTGAACTATTTAAAAATAAAATAAATACTAAGCCACCAAATACAGCTAATGGTACTGTTAAAATAATAATAAATGGATGAACAAAAGAGTTAAATGTTGCTGCCATAACTAAATAAGCAGTTAACAAAGCAAGACCAAAGATTAAGTATATTTCATTTGTTGTTTCTTTTAACTCTTCAGATTTCCCTTTCCAGGTGATTTGATTCTGAGGCGCAACTCTAATCATGACATCTTCAAGGTATTTTATTGCTTCTGTGAGAGTATAATTTTCAGATAGAGCAGCAGATATTGTAACTGCCCTTTGTCTATTATACCTAGGAAGAGCTTCTGCAGTACCTTTTTCTTTAAATTCAACTAAACTTGCGACAGATACAAGTTTACCTGTAGTTTCCGATCTAACAAAAATTTTTGATAATCCATCTTTATCTCTTCTGTCTGATAAATATTGCTGTAAAATAATTGGGTATTCTCTTCCCTCTTTACTAAAAGTTGTTACTCTTTTTCCTCCATAAAGAGTCTCTAAAGTTCTACCTATATTTTCAGTAGAAACTCCCAAATCATTTGCTCTGTTTTTATTAGTGATTAATTTAACCTCGGGTTTGTTTTTTGTATAATCACTTTCAATTCTCGACATATTTCTATTTTTTCTTAATTCTCTCAAGATACTATTTTGAATTTCTTCTAATTCTTCGTAGCTAGATCCATATATGACCATTTGAACAGGCTTATTATAACTTGATACTCTTATTGATTGTGGAGAAATTGGAAAAGCAAAAGTTTCAGGCACAGAAACCACTTGTCCAATAGCTTCTCTTAGGATTGTTTGACTACTTTTCTCTCTATTTTTCCATTCATCAAGTAATGCAATAATTATGAATGTGTTGTAAGACGTTGCTGATCTTCCAAAACCAGGAACTCTCATTATTAGTCTTGAATATGGACTGTTCTCTGCCTGTAATAATCTTAATATTCTTCCCTCAATTATTTGAGCCTTTTCTTGGGTATATTCAAATGAACTTCCTTCGTCAGTTGATCCAATAATTAAATAAGCACCTCTGTCTTCAACAGGTATCAATTCTTTTTTAGAAAAACTAAACAAATAAGCAGAAGCAGCAATTATTAAAATTATAAATATCGAAATAGTCTTTTGTTTATTAACCCAATATTTAAGAGAGCTGGTATAAAATTCTGTAAAAGATTTAAATCCATTATTAAATTTTTTTACAAATAAATTAATTTTTTCTTTTTTATTTAAAAATTTACTTCCAAGCATTGGAGACAATGTTAATGCCACAAAAGATGATACAACTATTGAAAAAGATAGAGCAATTGCTGTTTCTTTAAACAAGGTTCCTGAAATTCCTTTAATAAAAATTAATGGCAAAAATACTGCTATAAGAATTAAAGTCGTTGCAATAATTGCAAATGTAATTTGTTTAGAACCTTTATATGCAGCCACTAATGGCGTTTCGCCATTTTCAATCCTTGTATAGATTGCATCAGTCATGATCACAGAGTCGTCAGTGATTATACCAATTGCTAGAATAAAACTTAGTAATACAAAAATATTTATCGATAGATCAAAAATATATAGACCTAGAAATGAACCTATAAGACTAACCGGCAATGCAACTGCAGGAACTATTACAGCTTTAAGGTTACCTAAAAAAAGATAAATAATTAAAACGACTAATATGAATGCAATTACTAAACTTTTATAGACTTCTTCAATTGCAGCACCAATGTAGGTTGCTCTATTAAAAGCTATTTCTAATTTTAATCCATCAGGTAAAGATCTGTTAAGTTCTTTGATTTTGGTTTTAATTTGCTTAGAAAGCTCTACCGTTGATGCTCCACTTTTTGCATATATTCCAATTCCTACAGTTTTTAAATTTACTGCATTTTTTCGTTGTGCTTTAAATAAAGTTTTTTCTGAAACAGGTCCAAATTCTATATTAGCTACATCAGATAAAATGATAACCTTTTCTTTATTTTTCTTAAGCGGCAGTTGTTTAATAGTTTCAATATTGGAATAGGATTTATCAATGTTTAAAGTTAAGTCTTTATTATTAGCTTCTAAGGTTCCAGCTGGTAGGTTTATATTTTCGTTTCTTAGAGCTCTTTCAACTTCCTGAATTGTAAGATCATTTGCGGCTAATTTTATTGGATCTATCCAAACTCTGACACTAAGCTCTCTTAATCCACCAACTAAAATTCGACCTACGTTTGGTACACTTGAGAATGCATCTATTAGATATCTTTCAGCATAATCCCCAAGATCTAAATCATTCCAAGTTGGAGATGATAGTCCTACCCACATCGTAGTTGTAAAACCTGCTGCTTGTTTTAAAATTTGTGGAGGATTTGACTCGTTTGGTAAATTATCTACAACTCTTGCAACTCTTTCCCTAATATCATTAGCTGCGTCATCTAAATCAATGTCTGTATTGAACTGAATATTAATCCTACTTCTTCCATTAAGAGAACTTGAGTCAATATTTTTAATACCCTCAGCTCCACCAATCACATCTTCCAATTTTTGAGTTATTTCTTCATCAACAATTTCGGCAGAAGCAGATTTATAATCTGTCTGAACTTGAACTACAGGAGGCTGAATACCATCAGGAAGCTCTCTAACTGGTAATTCTAAAAAAACAAAAATACCAAAAATAATTAATATTAATGACATGACCCAAGCTACGACTGGTCGTTTGATGCTTACTTCAGTAATATACATTTAATTATTTTTTTTCTTTTTCAGATTTTTTAAAAATATTTTTTACCCAATCAAATTTACCTTTTTTTTCTTCAGCTTTTTTTGATTTATCTTTTTTACCCCAGCCAGAGTTTCCTTGTTTTTTATTAGCACCTTTCTCAATAGGTCTAATTGTTAAATTTGGTCTTACTTTTTTTGTTCCTTCTGCAACAATTTTATCTCCATTATTTAATCCATCTAATATTTCTACAAAGCCTAAATATCTATCACCAATGGTTACTTTTGATTTCATTACTTTATTTTTTTCATCTACTTTATAAATAAAAACATTTTCACCTTCGACAACTGTACTCGTGTCAGGCGCACTTAAGCCATTTCTTACATCATATTTAATTGATATTTCTAAAAATGAGCCAGGCAGTATTTCACCAGAAGAATTATCCATTTTAATTCGTGTTGCTAAAGCTCTTGTATCTTCGCTTATTCTGCTAGCAAAAGAATCAACTTTGCCTTTATAAATTTTATTTTTATAACCAGAAAATTTAATATCAACCGGTAGATCAACTTTAATAAATGGTATAAAAATTTCAGGTATATCTACATCACAATATATTGAGCTAGTATCTTCAAGATTTATTAATATAGAAGATTTCGAAACTTCTAAATCTTCTGAAAATTCCCTTTTTCCAATAACTCCGTCAAATTGTGCAATAACTTTTCGATTTTTAAGTTCAGCAATTACATCACCTTTTTTAACTTTTTGATTAAATTTTATTGGTTCTAAAATTTCATATTTTTCAATTTTAAATGATTGTGTTTGAATTGGAGCTGCAGTCCCATATGTGTTAACAACATTTTCAAAAACTCTTTCTTGTGTAGTTGTTACAATTATTCCAGGAGGTGGTCTTTTGCTGAATTTTTTTTTGAAATGATTTCCAATCATTGTTCTTCCAATGATCACCGTTGCAATGATTAAGAAAAATATAATGACAATACTTGTTATTTTTGTAGATGTTTTCATAATTTAATTTTTTCCATATTCAGCCCAAGAACCATCGTAGATAGTTGGCATATACTTAGCATTTATTAAATAATAAGCCAGTGCCAATACACTTGCGGTTACTCCAGAACCACATGAAAATACTAAATTTTTATCATTGTCAAATTTAAATGACTTAAATTTTTCCATTATTTTATCTTTACTAATGAAGGTGTGGTCTTCATTAATTAATTCTGAGAACGGTAGGCAAAAAGAATTTTTTATTGAACCACTTCTGAGACCTTTTCTGGGTTCAGCAACTTTTCCCTCAAATCTTTCTCTACTTCTCGCATCAACTACATTAAATTTTTGTAAATCTATATTTTCATCGATTTGTTTTTTATTTTTAACAAGTTCTGTATTTTCTTTACATTTATACTTAGAAGTTTGAGTAGTTACTGTTTTGTTATCTGTAGATTTATTTTCTTTTTTCCATTTTTTCAATCCACCATCAAGAACATGTACTAGTTTAGGATCATGCCCATAGTAAATAAAATTGTACCAACATCTACAAGAGCTAATAACATCAGAGTTATCGTAAACTACTATTCGATCATTATTTTTTATCCCCATGCTACTCATTATTTTTTCCCAGGATTTAGTATCAGTGAGCATATGAGGTAAATCAGTATCTAATTTAGAATTTTTATCTAAATCAAAAAAAATAGCATTTGGAATATGTTCTTCATTATACTCGTCAAAACCATTTCTTTGAGTTTGAGGCATATGCCATGAGCAATCAATAATTTTTACTTTATCAATATTATTTTCTAACCAATCTGTATCAACCAAAGACATTTTATCTTTTTTCTAAATATCGTTGATGATATTCTTCGGCTGGACAGTAATTTTTAACTAAAGAAATTTTTGTTACAACTTTTCCTGATAATTTTACGTTCTCTTTTTCTATCATTTTTTCAGCAGTAATTTTTTGTTGATCACTTAAATAAAATATCTCACTTCTATATTGGGTTCCAAAATCTGGTCCTTGAGAATTTAAAGTTGTTGGGTCATGGATTTCAAAAAAGTATTCAAGAATTTTCTCGTAAGATATTACCTTAGGATCAAAATCTAATTTGACTACTTCTGCATGATTTGTTGTGCCTGTGCATACTTCTTTGTAATTAGTTTCCGCATTGTGGCCTCCACAATAACCTACCTCTGTTTTGATAACTCCATCAAGTTTACTAAACTTAATTTCTGGTCCCCAAAAACATCCCAATCCTAAAATTGCTATTTCCATTGATAATTAACTTAATTAATCTAAAGTTAATCATATGCTATCAAAAAATCAATTAGGCTTTTTTTACATGTTCATCTCAGTTTGTGCATTTTCAATTATGGATGTAATTGTTAAATGGTCTGATGATTATCCTGTTGGACAAGTTTTATTTTTTAGAGGTTTTTTTGGAATAATTCCTATTTTATTTCTTATCCCTAAAGATAGATATTTGGATTTTTATAAAACAACTAGACCGTTTCTTCATTTCAAGAGATGTTTAGCAGGATTAATTGCGTTGGTATCTATATTTATCGCTTTAAGAAATTTGCCTTTGGCAACAGTTGTTAGCATAACTTTTGCAGCACCAATATTTACTACTATATTTTCAATTTTTTTGTTAAATGAAAAAGTTGGTTTGTATAGGTGGCTGGCAGTTTTAGTTGGTTTCGTTGGTATAATTATTATATCAGAACCTGGGTTTAGTTCACTAAACTTATATTATATTTATCCAATAATATTTTGTTTAGGATTATCATATGTTGCAATAGCTATAAGAAAGTTATCTTCAACGGAACCAGTATGGTTAATCAGCTTCTTTTTTTCATTTTCAATAATGCTTTTAAGTTTTTTATCTTTTTATCAAAACTGGATTCTTCCAAGTTTAATGGATTTATTTTTGTTATCTTTGATTGGAATATTAGGTGGCCTTGCAAATTTATGGTTATCCCAATCTTATAAATTATCAGAGGTAAGCCTAGTAACACCGCTGAAATATCTCGCATTAGTATTTGCAATAATTTTTGGTTTTTTTATTTGGGATGAAGTGCCAACATTTAAAACATTGATAGGTGCTGGACTAGTAATCTTGTCCTCATTTATTATTTTTAGACGTGAGTTAGTATTAAAAAAACGTTTATCGGTATCTAGACATGAGTAAAGCCCCATCATATTGGGTCAAAGCAAAAAAATACTTGTCTAAAAAAGATAAAGTAATGTCATCATTAATTAAAAAATACAAATCCCCATCAGAGACAGTGCTTACCTCAAGAAGAGATGTTTTTTTTTCACTTTGTAAAAGTATAATTGGACAACAAATCAGTGTTGCAGCTGCTAATTCAGTTTTTTTAAAATTTAAAAAAAAATGTAAAAATAAAATTAATGCAAAAACAGTTAATAAGTTATCTTCATCTCAGTTAAAAAGTTGTGGTTTAAGCAGGCAGAAAGTAAAAGGAATTAAAAGTTTAGCTAAAAAAGTATTGAACAAAGAATTTAATCCAAAACTTATTTCAAAATTGTCTGATGAAGATGCGATTATTTATCTCTCTCAGTTAAGACAAATTGGAAGATGGTCAGCAGAAATGATTTTATTGTTTACTTATAATCGTCCTAATATTTGGCCTATCCAGGATATTGGTTTGTTAAGAGCTATTTCAAAGAATTTTAATAAAAAATACTTACCTCCAGAAAGTTATATAAGATATTTAAACAAAAAGTTTTCACCTTACTGTTCTGTCGCCACTTGGTATTTATGGAGAAGTATAGATCCTGAACCTATTCAGTATTAAATCTTTATTATCTTACATTCCCTCAAAAATTATATGTTCCCTTTTAGCATTGTTTTCTAAATGTTGCCTGGCCTCAACATATTCTTCAGAATTGTAACAATTTTTTGCAGCTTCTATATCTGGAAATTCTGCAAGAGCCACTCTGACCATTTCCCTACCATCTAAAGTTATATTATTTGCACTTCTTGCCAATATTCTTCCAGAATATTTTTCAACCGCTTCTTTTGCTTTAACAGCATATTTTTTAAGTCTTTCGTCATCCTTTATTTCAGTGTAATTTGCAACCCAATAAGCTTTCATAATTCTCCTTTTTAAATTTTTTTAATTATGATACCAAATTTAAGTGAAAAAATTATTTTTAAATTTCTGTTGCAACTTGTTTTTTTTAATATTTGTATCAATTATACAAGCTAATGCTGATGAATTATTTAGTAAGGGAAAAGAAGTTTTTCTAGGAGATGGAAATTGTGCAGCGTGCCATATGCTCTCGGATACTGGATCAAACTCAATGGTTGGTCCAAATTTAAATGAAATCAGACCTGATATTCAAAGAATTATAATGGCAGTTAGAAACGGTATAGGAGTAATGCCTGCGATGGAGGGTATACTAACTGATGATGAAATAGAAGCGGTTGCTCACTATACCTCTATAGCTGCGGAACAATAATAAAAATTTTAACTATAATTTTTTATCCAATGTTTAGCTATGTCTACTCTTTTGCAGATCCAAATATCCTTAAATTTTGTAATGTAATTTAAAAATTTTTTAAGAGACTGTATTCTACCAGGTCTTCCAATTAATCTACAATGCAAGCCAACCGACATCATCTTTGGTGAAGTTTTTCCTTCCTCATAAAGGGCATCGAAACTATCTTTTAAATAATTATAAAATTGTTCACCCGAATTAAATCCTTGATTAGTTGCAAATCTCATATCATTGTTATCGAGTGTGTAAGGAACCATGAGTTGTTTTTTACCACCTTTTTTTATCCAATAAGGAAGATCATCACTATATGTGTCGCTACAGTATAAAAAATCACCATTTTCGATTACTAAATCTAAAGTATTTGTGCTACACCTACCAGTGTACCAACCAGCAGGTTGATGGCCAAAAATCTTTTTCATAGATTTGACTGCAAGTTTCATATCATTCTTTTCTTTTTTCTTTGATACATTTTGATAATCAATCCATCTCCACCCATGACAAGCAACTTCATACTTTGCTTTTTTTATAGCAGAACAAACTTCTTTATTTCTCTCCAATGCCATACCAACTCCAAAAATAGTAAGTGGAATTTTTTTTTTGTTAAAGAGGTCGTGAATTCTCCAAAATCCTCTTCTTGATCCATATTCATAAATTGACTCCATATTTAAGTGTCGACCTTTAATTGCTTTTGCTCCTATAATTTCTGATAAAAATACTTCTGAAGTTTTGTCACCGTGGAGAGTACAATTCTCTGCTCCTTCTTCATAATTTAGTACAAATTGTAAAGCTAACTTTGCATTACCAGGCCACCTTACCTTAACTTGTTTGGAACCATATCCCACTAAATCTCTTGGATATTTTTTTTTCATTTCTTTAAAATAATTTTATCTTTTTTAAATTTATAAATAACAAGATTGTTTCCTTTTCCTTTTCTATCAACAATTAGAAAATTCATATCTTTCATAGAAATCAACGGAAAGTGCCAAATACCAGCATTGTAATTAACCCCAGTTTGTTTTGGTACTAAAAAGGATTGGATTTTATTTACATCTGGTTTATCTCCTTTTGGTGCTACAAATACTAAAAATTTTGTATCTTCCATTGGTATAAAGGCTTGGCTTCCTAAAGGATGTTTTTCCATCATATCAATTTTCATAGGAAACTTTCTTTTTTTTGCTTTAAAAATACTAACAATTGCTTTCCCTTTGTTTTTAGATGCATCTAGGTTTATTAAATTATCAAATCTTTTTGCATACCCATCATTAATATTTATAGGATTTCTTTTTGACGTATCTATTAATTGACCAAATTTAGAAAAATTTTTTTTAGTAATTTTTTTTGCTTTTATTATTTTCATTTCACAAAATTTCCGAATGCCCTTATTCTTGAAATTCCACCGTCTGGATAGATATTAATTCTAAGATAATTTTCTTTACTTCTCTTAATTAAAAATTTTTTAAAAATATGTTTCTTGTGAGCTGACAGTTTTGACTTATTTAAAATAAACTTCCAATTTTTTGAATTGTTGACAATTGATTTATTGGAAAGATCTTTTGAAATGCTTGCAGTTTGAATTGAAAAACTATCGGGATAGTTTCCTTTAAAATGATGGGTATCTATCTCTAGCTTTTTTATTAATCCTGGTTTTCCAAATTTTATTATAAGCCAATCAAAGTTTTTTCCTCTACTTCTTCTTGTTTCCCAACCATCTCCCATATTTTTTCCTTTACCAGGTGCTATGATATTTTCAGCTCTGCCGAAATGTTCATTATTACAACCAATAATTGAAGCGCCATTTAAAACAGATGTAAGGTTAATAGTTTTGTTATTTAAAAAGTTTTTCTCCATTTCAATTTTTCCATAAAGCCTTAGTCTTGCAACTCCACCATCTGGAAAAATGTTTAGTCTTATATAATTAAAAACAGATTTGTTGTTTGATTTGAAGCTATGGTTTCGGCTTGGCCCAAGTTTTTTTTTGCTCAGTAAGGAAATCCATTTTGTCTTCTTATTAGGCTTTGTTTTACTTAAGCAACCTTCTAAAGAAGCATGTGTGGGTTGGTTTCCATTGAAGTGTGTCGTGTCAATGTCTATATCAAATATCTTCCCAGGTTTACCAAGTTTTAAAATTAAATAATCGAAACCTTTTGATCTTCTTCTCCTTGTTTCCCATCCATCCATCCATTTACCATGTTTGTCAAATAGTCCGTCTTTAAAAACTGGAGTTTCGATGTTTAATATTCTATGAGCAGCTGCAAAAAAATCGTCAGTCTTAAATATAACTTTAGATCCAATTCTTGTGTCCGCTAAGTTAATCATTTTTGCACTTATAAATTTTTTCATTTTTTATTTATTTCATTCAAACGAAAGGTTGCGATTTTTTTTACTTGTTTTTTTGCTTCAAGGAATTCACTTTCTACATCACTTTGTATTCTTTGTCTAAAATTATTCAAAATTTCATTTTTATCTTTACCTTTTACAGCAATTATAAAAGGAAAATTAAACTTTTTTTTATATTCTGAATTTAATTTTTTAAATTCTTCATATTCATCATTAGAACATTGGTTTAATTTTGCAGAGGCTTGTTCTGATATAGATTCAGAGGTCATTTTTTTTGCTACAGCAAGCTCAGGATGAGCATTTAAAATCTCTAAAATTTTATTCTTTTCGTAATTTTCATAAATATCAAGCATTTTAAACATAATATCTTCGAAGTTTTTAAATGGTTTTGACTCAAATGCTTCCACTGCAACTGACTCAGTTTTTTCAAAAACATTACCAAATAAAGACAAAAAATCAGACTTGTTAAGATCGTTAATGTTATCTATTGTTCTCATATAACTTTAAAATAATTTAAGTTTAAAATTAAATGATATTATAATTTTATGACAAAGCTCACAACTCATGTTTTAGATGTGTATTCTGGTAAACCTGGCAAAGGTATCCTAGTTGAGTTGTTTTATATTAATAATTCAGAACGGAAAAAATTAACGTCAACAAAACTCAATGACGATGGTAGAGCTAATTCACCATTAGCTGAGGGAGATATTTTTATTAAGGGTAAATATGAATTAGTTTTTCATATTGGTGATTATTTTAAAAATACATCTGCAGCTAGCGATGTTCCATTTCTGGATGATGTTATTATCAGATTTGGTATTTCAGATCCCACACAGCATTATCATGTTCCTTTACTTGTTTCACCTTGGAGTTATTCTACTTATAGAGGTAGTTAAGTGATATCGAGCTCTGTTAAATTTTTATTAAATGATAAACTTATAGTAATCAATAATCCTGATCCAAATCAAACCATCCTTAATTATATTAGAACCGAATTAAAAAAGACTGGAACCAAAGAAGGATGTTCAGAGGGTGGTTGTGGCGCGTGTACAATCGTTTTAGGTGAATTAGTCGATAATAAGATTATATATAAAGCAATTAATTCCTGTATTTCATTTGTTCCATCATTAAATGGTAAACAACTTTTAATTGTAGAAGATTTGGTTTCCAAAGATGGCAAACTTCACCCTGTACAAGATGCGATGGTAAAATTTCATGGTTCCCAATGCGGTTTCTGTACACCAGGATTTGTTATGGCTTTATTTTCAATGTTTAAAAATAACAAAAATCTTAACAATGAATTAATAACAGACTCTATATCAGGTAATTTATGTCGTTGCACTGGATATAGACCTATAATAGATGCTGCAAAAAGTTTAGACAAGAAAAACAGGAATGATCAATTTAGTAAAAATAATAATAAAGTTATTCAATTATTAAAAAAAATTAAACCAAAAAATATTTACATTAAAAAAGATGATAAAATTTATTTTTCACCAAAGAATATTAAGGATTTAAAAAATATAATTAAAAAATACTCTAATTTTAGTTTCCTTGCAGGTGGAACAGACTTATCTTTAAAAGTTACAAAAGAAAGAAAAGAAATTCCTTTTATAATTGATTTAAAAGAAATAAAAGAATTAGACTTTATAAAAGTAAATAAAAATTACCTTGAGGTTGGCGCCTCTACACCTTTAATAAAATTTGAAAAAGAAATTAAAAAACATTATCCAGATTTTTATTTAGTTCTTAAAAGATATGGTTCTGTTCAAATTCGAAATGTAGGAACTATAGGTGGTAACGTTGCAACAGCATCTCCGATAGGTGATACATTACCAATTTTGTTATCTTTAAATGCAGAAATTTTAATTGAAAGCTTCAATCAAAGAAAAGTTATTCCTATAAATAATTTTTTTCTTGATTATAGAAAAACTAAATTAAAAAAGAATGAATTTATTCACTCAATAAAAATACCATTATTTAAAAAAAATATTTTTAAAGCATTTAAAATATCAAAAAGATTTGATGATGATATTTCATCTGTTTGTGGATCTTTTAATTTTGAAATAGATAAAAATAAAATTAAAGAGGTTTTTATTGCTTTTGGAGGTATGGCAGCTGTACCAAAAAGAGCTAAAGCCTGTGAGAAAATTCTTAAGAATAAACCTCTTAATTTAAGTACTTTTAATCAAGCCAAAAATTATCTTGATAAAGACCTAAGTCCTATAGGGGATATGAGAGCAAGTAAAGAATATAGACTAGAGATAGCAAAAAATTTATTGATGAAATGTTTCGTAGAAATACATTCTAATAAGCTAACAAGAGTTAATTAAATGAGCAAAGAGAACTATATTAATGATGTAAGACCACATGATAGTGCTTATAAGCATGTTAGTGGATACGCTGAATACACTGACGACATTAATGAACCAAAAAATACAATTTATGGTGCTATTGGTTTAAGTAAAAAAGCTCATGCAATAATCAAAAAAATAGACTTAAGTGATGTAAAAAAAAGTGAAGGGGTGATATCAGTAGTCACTCAAAGTGATATCTCAGGAAGGAACGATGTAGGCCCTGTTTTTGATGGTGATCCAATATTTCCAGATAAAAAAGTTGAGTTTTTTGGTCAACCATTGTTTGCTGTAGCTGCCACAACTACTGAACTTGCAAGAAAAGCAGTATTAAAGGCAAAAATCACTTATAAAGATTTAAAACCAGTTATCACAATAAAAGATGCTTTAAATAAAAAACAGTTTTTATTTAAGCCTAGAAAAATTAAAAAAGGAAACCCTTCTAAGAAAATTAAAAATTCAAAATATAATTTGAAAGGAAACTTTACAACCGGAAGTCAAGAACACTTTTATTTAGAGGGTCAGGCAGCGTTTGTTATACCTAAAGAAGATGATAATTTTTTAGTTTACAGTTCAACACAACATCCTTCTGAGACACAACAATTAATTGCAAAAATGTTTAATCAGAAAAGTAATTCTATAAATGTTGAAGTAAGAAGAATTGGAGGTGGATTTGGAGGGAAAGAGACAAATTTTATGACTGCATGTATTTGTGCGTTGTTGGCAAAAAAAACAGGTCAGCCTGTGAAATTAAGACTAGATAGAGATGATGATATAATTTTGACTGGTAAAAGGCATGAATTTTTATCTGAATACGAAGTTGGATTTAATGATGAAGGAATTATTGAAGGATTAAAAATTAACTTATCATCAAATTGTGGAATGTCGCATGATTTATCAGCAGCAATAAATGAAAGAGCTCTTCTTCATATAGACAATGCATATTACATATCAGATATCGAGGTAACAAATAATTTATGCAAGACAAATATTCCAACTTCAACTGCATTTAGAGGCTTTGGTGGAAATCAGGGAATGATGGCTATAGAAAATGTTATTGATAATATTTCAAGGTATTTAAAAATAGATCCTATTCAAGTTCGAAAGAAAAATTTTTATCAAAAAGATAAAAAAAATGTAACTCACTATGGAATGATTATTGAAGACAATGTGATTAATGAAATATTTAAAAATTTGGAAAATAAATCTAATTATAAGAAAAGATATTCAGATATAAAAAAGTTCAATGAAAAAAATAAATTTAAAAAGAAGGGTATAGCTATTACACCAGTAAAATTTGGGATTTCATTTACAACAATTCATTTAAATCAAGCTGGTGCTTTAGTGCATATTTATACAGATGGAAGTGTGTACCTGAACCATGGGGGTATAGAAATGGGTCAAGGGACTCACACAAAAATAGCACAACTAGTGGCTAATTCCTTGGGATTACCATATAATTTAGTACATATTTCATCAACAAATACAGCAAAGGTTCCAAATACTTCAGCTAGCGCTGCATCTTCAACCACAGATCTTAATGGTGCCGCAGCATTAAATGCAGTAGCAAAAATTAAATTAAATTTAGAAAAATTTATTAAAAAAAAATATAAAATTTACAACCAGGAAGCAACTTATAAGGATCAATATATAATATTTGGAAACAGACAATTTGAATTTAAAAGTATTATTAAAGAAGCATATTTAAATAGAATTTCTCTTTCATCCTCAGGTTTTTATTCGACGCCAAAAATAAACTTTGATAAAAAAAAATTTAGAGGAAGACCATTTTATTACTTTTGTTATGGTGCCGCTGTTTCAGAAGTAACTATTGATACATTGACTGGTGAAAATGTCTTAGAAAGAGTTGATATTTTACATGATGCAGGAAAACCAATAAATCCAGCACTTGAATTAGGTCAGATCGAAGGGGGTTTTGTTCAAGGGCAAGGTTGGTTAACAATTGAAGAACTAAATTGGAAATCAAATGGTCAGATTACAACTTTTTCTCCATCAACATATAAAATACCAGCCGTAAGTGATATTCCAAAAAAATTTAATGTAGAAATTTTTAAAGAGGGAATAAATAAAGAAAAAGTTGTTAATAAAGCAAAGACAACAGGTGAACCTCCTCTAATGTTAGCCATGAGCGTTTTTTATGCAATTAAAGATGCAATTGCATCAGTTGGAAATTATCACCTTGCACCAGAACTTAATGCCCCAGCAACACCTGAAAGAATTTTAATGAGTATTAGCAAAATTAAAAATAAAATAAAAACTTAAAAATGGAAGATAAGAAAAAATTTATGGCAAAAGCCATTGAACTTTCAATAAAAAGTGCGAATACTATAGGTGGTCCATTTGGAAGTGTTATAGTTAAGGATCAAAAGATTATTGCAGAGGGCTCAAACAAAGTTACTTCTACAAATGATCCAACTGCTCATGGAGAAATAGTAGCAATTCGAGAAGCCTGTAAAAATTTAAATACTTTTGATCTTTCTGAATGTGAGATTTATACATCTTGTGAACCTTGCCCTATGTGTCTTTCAGCAATTTATTGGTCAAGATTAGATAAAATATATTATGCAAATACAAGAGACGATGCAAAAAAGATAGATTTTGATGACTCCTTTATTTATACAGAAATTCCAAAAAAAATTGATGATAGAAAAATTAAAATGGTACAAATGCTTAGAGAAGAAGCTTTAAAAGCGTTTGAAATCTGGGATAAAAAAGTAGATAAAATAAAATACTGATGGAATTCTTACCTTATACAATTAAATGGTTAGAGGTTATTCTAAGATGGGGCCATGTAGTATTTGCAATATTGTGGGTAGGTAACAGTTTTTTATTTAATTACTTAGACAATAATTTAAATAAAAATATAACTAGTGATGATGTAGATGGAGAGGGATATCTGATGCATTCTGGTTTTTTTTATAAACTTTCAAGGTTAAAAACTTCACCACCCCAGGATTATTTAAATAGATTAGTAATTTTCAAATGGCAAAGTTACCTAACTTTTGTAACAGGAGTGTTGCTATTAGTCGTAATTTATTATTATAACGCTGGTGTATTAATGGTTGATAAACGTGTACTGTTAATGCCACCTAGTTATGCAATTATTATTTCGCTTTTATCATTAATTATTTTTTGGTTTATTTATGATCTATTGTGTAAATCTAAATTGATTGAAAATAATATATTGTTTATATCCACTGCAATTATTTTATTAGCAGCTGTTTCCTTTGGTTTAACAAAATTATTTGGACCAAAATTTGCAATTTTAAGTGTTGGATTAATTATAGGAACCAATATGTTTGGCAATGTTTTTACAGTAATTATACCAAATCAAATGAACATCATCAGCAGTAGTGAAAGAGGTGAAAAATTTGATATGAGTCTATCTCTAGCAGCTAAACAGAGATCAATTCATAATAATTATTCCACTTTTTTAGTATTATTTATAATGCTTTCTGGACACTCAAGTTTCTTAGTTTATCATCAATATAATTGGTTAATATTATGTGCATTAGCAGTCATTACTGGAGTAGCACGACATTATTTTAACTTAAGAGGAAGAAACATTCATAGGTTGTATATTTTAATATCTTCAATTATTGCACTTATCGTTCTTGCAGTTTTAGTTTTATTATTTAAATAAATAGATATTTAAAGATTATGACTGAAAAAATGATAGTCAGCTGGGATGAGTACAACAAGACTGTTGAGAAGTTAGCAATCCAAATTGATGAAAGTGGATATAAACCAACAATACTGATTGGCATCATGCGTGGGGCAGCACCGATGATAGATGTATTAAGCAGAATATTTAAATTAAAATGTGCATATCTTGCAGTTGAGTCTTATAGTGGTAAAGGAGTGGAAGATGAGCAGGGTGATATTGTTTTTTCAAGGGAAATGAGTTCTATAGCACCTAATATGGGTGGTAAAATACTTTTATGTGATGATTTATCTGATACAGGAATAACTTTCAATAAAAGTATAGATTGGTTAAAAAAATATGAACCGATAAAAGATAAAATAGAAGATATTAAAACTGCCACGTTGTTTAAAAAAAAGAAATCAACATTTGAGCCAGATTTTTGTGCGAAAAAACTTACTGGTAATCCTTGGATTGTGCAGCCCTTCGAAATTTATGAAGAATTAAGAATTGAAGAAATTAAAAAAAAACATCAAATATAAAAAAGGCCAGTTAAAAAACTGGCCTTTTAAATTTTTATAAGTTTAAGAACTTACTTCGGTATATCTCCTTCAACACCTTTAACATAAGTCATCATACCTGCAAGCATACCATCATCTGCAGTTTTCCCCTCTGCTACCATTAAATTCCCTTTTTGGTCATAAATTGGTCCAGTGAAAGAATGAACTTTACCAGATGCTAAATCTGCTTGAAGTTTTTTAACTTTTGCTTGTAGGTCGCTAGGCATTTGAGAATCTAAACCTGAGATTACTACCATACCATCACCTATACCGTGCCATGTATCTTTTTGACTCCATGTACCATTTGCAACAGCTTTAACTCTATCGACATAATATGGTCCCCAGTTATTCTCAACTGAAGTTAATACAGCCTTTGGTGCAAACTTATCCATATCACTAGCTTGTCCAAAAGCATATACTCCTGCTTTTTCAGCCATTTGAACAATAGCTGTACTATCTGTATGTTGAGCAATTACATCAGCACCTTGATCAATTAAAGCTTTTGCTGCTTCTGCTTCTTTACCTGGATCGTACCAAGTGAAAGCCCAAACAATTTTAGTTTTAATATTTGGGTTAACTTTTTGAGCTGCCAAAGTAAATGAATTGATACCTCTTATTACTTCAGGTATTGGAAAAGATGCAACATATCCAATCACATTAGATTTAGTCATAGTTCCAGCAATTGTTCCCAAAATAGTTCTACCTTCATAGAATCTAGCTGCATAAGTTGCAACATTTGGATGCTCTCTTTTATATCCAGTAGCATGTTCAAATTTTACATTTGGAAACTCTTTTGCAACTTTGTTAGTAGGGTTCATATATCCAAAGCTAGTTGTAAAGATAATGTCATGACCAGAATTAGCTAATTGTCTAAGAACCCTTTCAGCATCAGCACTTTCTGGAACACCTTCCACGTATGTTGTTTCAAATCCGGCATCTTCAACAGCTTTTCTACCTACATCATGCTGATAAGTCCATCCATGGTCACCAGTCGGACCAATATAAACAAATGCTGCTTTTACATCTTTTGCAACTGCAGCTACAGTTAATGTAAATAATAAAACTAAAGAAGAGACGAAAGAACGAATTAAAAATTTATGCATAAATTTATTTCCCTTTTTGATTTTTTTAATTAATTAAATTTAAATTAAATTATCTAAAAAAAAATGATTATTTTAAAATTAATTGTCTTTATAAAAAGATTTCCCCAAGGAACTAGGAGTACTTAGTCTTATTTTTCTACTATCACGAGAAATTACAACTAAAACTATTATTGTTACTATGTAAGGCAAGGCTGTTAAAAATTGAACAGGAATTCTTACTCCGATTGCTTGCATATGAAATTGAATAATGGTCAATCCACCAAAAATCATCGCACCAATTAAAATTTTAATAGGGTTCCACGTTGAGAAAACCACCAGAGCAAGTGCAATCCAGCCCCTACCACCTGTCATATTTTCAATCCACTGCGGAGTATAAATCATTGACAAATACGCCCCTGCAAGACCACACATTGCGCCTCCATAAAGTATACAAGCGTAACGTACAAACCTTACATTTATTCCTTGATTAGAGGCAGACTCAGGCGAGTCTCCTACAGCTCTAACAATTAATCCAATTTTTGTTTTTTTTAAAAAGTAGCTAGTTATGAAGGGTAGGGCAAAAGCAAAATAAAAAACTATTGAATGACCAAATAATATTGGACTTAAAAGTGGTATTGTGTCTTTTAAACCTTCAAACAAAACAGGAAACTCTTTTCCGGGAATACCCACAAAGTTTTTTCCAATCATTGCAGAAATTCCTATTCCAAAAATAGTCAGAGCTAAACCAGTAGCGACATGATTTGTAATTAATGTTTGGGTAAGAAATCCAAAAATTGTTGAAATTAAAACTCCAGCTAACATTGCACCAAAAACTGCTATAATTAAACTTCCAGTAACTGTCATTAGTGCGAAGCCCGAAATAGCTCCTATGATCATCATTCCTTCAACACCAAGGTTTAGAACCCCAGATCTTTCAGTAATTAATTCACCACAAGACGCCAAAATCAAAGGAACTGCAGAAGCCATTATAGATGCAATTATTAGTCCAACAAAATTTATATCTACTATCATTTTTTTGTACCTATAAATTTAAATTTGAAAAAGAGTAAATAGTCAGAAGCAAGAAGAAAAAATAAAATCATTCCTTGAAAAACCTGACCTGTATATTTTGGTATTTGCATAAAGATTTGTGCCGTTTCAGCACCCAGATAAGTTATTGCAACAACTAGAGATGCAAAAATTATTCCCACAGGATGTAAGCGGCCTAAAAATGCAACAATAATCGCAGTAAATCCATAATCTGGAGATACTTCTCTATGAAGCTGTCCAATGGGTCCAGTTATTTCTCCTACACCTGCTAGACCTGCACAAGCTCCACTTATTAAAAAAACTAGAATAATCATTTTTTTACCTTTGTAGCCAGCATATTTTGCTGTCTTTAAACTAAAACCTGAAACTTTCATTTGGAAACCCAAATATGTTTTATAAAAAACAAACCAACTAATAACCACTGCAGCTAATGCTAAAAATATTCCTGCGTGAATTCTTAGTCCTTCAAATAATAAAGGAAGTCTTGCAGAGTCACTGAACTGTCTAGTTTCAGGAAAATTAAATCCTTCTGGATTACTCCAAGGACCGACAACAAGATAATCTAAAATTAATTTTGAAACATATACCAACATAAGACTTACTAATATCTCATTAGTATTGAAGTAAGTTTTTAATATTGCAGGTATTGATGCATATATCATACCACCAATTGCGCCAGCTAATATTACTATTGGTAGAATATAGAAACCTTCTTGATCATAAAATAATAATGCAACTCCTCCTGAAACTATAGCCCCAAAAGTTAATTGACCTTCTGCTCCAATATTCCAATTGTTACTTTTAAAACAAAAAGATAAACCAATTGCTATTAAACAAAGTGGTGTGGCTTTTAATAGTAATTCACTAAAACCATATTTATCTGCAATTGGAACTATGAAAAAAAACTTTAGAGCTTCAAATGGTTTAAAACCTAAAATATAAAATATTATACCTCCCGCTATTAATGTGAGAAAAATAGCTAGGACAGGTGTAAAGAAAAAAATAGCTTTTGAAGGTTGATCTCTTTTTACAATTTTAATCAATTTCCTCCTCCCATAAGTATCCCAAGTTTCTCAGAGGTAACATCCTCAGCATTCATTATTTTTGATAATTTTCCCCTATGGATTACTGAAATTTTGTCACTTAATTTTAACAACTCATCAGTGTCTGTTGAAATTAATATTATTGATTTATTTTGTTCATTTATTTTAATTAATGTTTCATGAATATAATTTATAGCTCCAACGTCTAAACCCCATGTAGGATTAAAACAAATTAATAAATCTGGAGATGTTATTAATTCTCTTCCAATAATTAATTTTTGTAAATTTCCTCCAGATAAAAATTGGCTTTTTAAATCTATATTGTCAGTGTTTACATTAAATTCTGAAATAATTTTTTTTGAATGCTCTTTAATTTTGCTTTCATTTATTAATCCATTATTAAAAAAATTTGAGGATTTAAAATTGTTTAGAGCTACATTTTCAAAAATTGCCATTTGTGGAATAGCAGCTTGTTCAAGCCTATCTTCTGGAGAAAAAGCCATTAAATATTCTCTTCTTTCTTGAGGATTTAAATCCCCAATAAAATTTTTATTAAATTCTATGGAATTCTTATTTGATATAATTTCACCACTTAACACTTGAAATAATTCACTTTGGCCATTTCCTGAAATACCGGCGATTCCTAAACATTCCCCTCGATTAAGAGAAAAATTAATATCAACTAAGTTTGTTTCAAAAGGATCTTCACTTGTAAAATTAAGATTTGTTATTTTAATTAATTGTTCTGACGAAGTATTTTCCTTTTTTTTCTTAATTGTTTTTAAATCCTGACCTACCATTTTGTTAGCAAGAGATTCTATATTTTCATTATTGATTTGACTCACAGAGACCAATTTTCCTCTTCTCATTACAGCAACTTCATCACAAAGTTGCATAACTTCCTTTAGTTTATGGGTTATATAAATAATTAAAATTCCTTCCTCTGAAAATTTTTTTAATGATAAGAATAATTCACTGGTTTCTTGCTCTGTTAATACCGATGTGGGTTCATCCATAATTAAAACTTTTGGGCTTCTTATTAAGCATCTTATTATTTCTACTTTTTGTTTTTGACCTGCTGATAAATTGAGAACAGGAACATCAAGATCAACTGAAAAATTGTATTTTTTCATGATTGTATCTATTTTTTCTTTTAAATTTTCTCTTTGCTCATCTGTGTCTATTATTAGGTTTTCAAATACAGACAAAGTTTCAAAAAGATTAAAATGCTGAAATACCATTCCAATATCATTTTTTTTTGCATCTGATGGTGAATTAAGTTTTAAGATATTTTTATTTAAATAAATTTTGCCTTCATCAGGAATGACTACACCTGAGAGAATTTTAACAAGTGTAGATTTTCCAGCACCATTTTCTCCAAGAAGAGCATAAATTTTACCACTATTAAACTCGAGTGAAACATCGTCGTTTGCAACACACCCAGGATATATTTTAGTTACATTTGAAATTTTAAGGTTTGTATTCATTAATTAATTTAATGGTATAGAATTTCCATCCTTATTTTTCTGATATTGACTCGATAAAATTAAATATCTTTTTTTAATTTCGTCTAATATGTTTAAAACTGTTTCTTTTTCTGAAGTAGGTAAATTGTTAATAAGTAAATTTATGTTTTGACTTTTCCAATAAAAATTTTCTTTATTATATTTTCCGTCACTAATATTAAAAACTTCCTTTAGTATATTCAGGTCATGAGGGATATTAAAATCATCATTTGTTGCTTCGTATGGAAACAAATAATAAAAATTATCAAATCCAGAAAAAGTGATTGCACTTAAGCACATACTACAGGGTTCATGTGAACTTAAAAACATGCAGTCTTTCTCATTGGGCCTTGTGTTTGCATCTAATTCATAAAATTTCTTTAGTGTATGCATCTCTCCATGCCACAACGGATTTTCTATTTCGTTATTTGTTTCAGCAATTACAACTGATAAATCATCCTTTTTAATTATAGCGGCCCCAAATATTTTACTACCTCTAGCAACACCCTTTTCAGTAAGAGGTAAGACTTTCTTTAAAAATATATTTAGTATCTTTTCTAAGGCTTTTTCATTCATATGCTTGAACCATCAAATAAAGAACACAATTGTTACTATAATTAAACTTAAAAGTAATAAGAAATAAATTATTTATACAACTTAAAAGTTAATAATTTATTGAAGCAAAAAATGTTAATTTGAACTTATGTTAAAATTAAAATCAGCAATAAGCCTGTTAATTATCATAATTTTTTTTTCAGGGTGTCAAACTGTAAAGGAAAAAACAGATGCAATTGTTGAAAAAGAAAATGAAAAATTAAGTAAATTCTTAGGAAAATCTGCCAGTGAACTTCAAATGGAACTTGGAAAACCAGACGAAGATTTTAAAAATGCTAAAGGTAATTTTGAACTAGTTTATAATAGCAAAAAATACCTAGTTCCTTGTGAACGAAGGTTTGAGATTAATTCAGAAAACATAGTCGTTGGTTTTGTATCAAACGGATGTTTTTAAATTCGATGCTAGAAAAAAATCTGCTCATTATAGGTTTTTTAATTATACAAAAGGAACTTGTATAAATTAATCAGTTTTTAAGATTTACTCATACCTGTGGGGACTTCTCCCCACAAGCAAGGTTTAAGACTTATTTAATTTCAATAAGTTTCTTTTTTTTATGTTCTGGAATTATTCTTTCACAAGATATTGTTAAAAGACCATCTTTGAGTTCAGCACCATTAACTTTTACATCATCAGCAATAGTGAATGATCTTGCAAATTGTCTTTGAGAAATACCCTTATGAATTATTTCTCCATCAACATCACTGTTTTCAGACTTATTAACTTGTTTTGTTCTGACTGTTAATAAGTTGTCCTCAAACTCAACCTCTACGTCTTTTTTGCTAAAGCCAGCTAATGCTACCTCAATTGCATAGTTGTCTTTGCCTGTCTTTCGTATGTTGTATGGTGGATAATTTGACTGCATTGTCAAATTCCCATTTCCCAACATGTTTTCGAATTGGTCGAACATATCATCAAAACCAATTGAAAAAGGTCTAAGTGAGTTAAATATAGATAGATCCTTACTTGTCATTATATCCTCCTTTGTTAAGCAAGTTTATTTATGTAAGCCCCATTAGGCGACTTACTGAATTTATATGGTAATTAATTTGTTTTTTTCAAGATTAAAAGTTTACTAAATTTTTTTTGAAATTTTTAATGCAAATGCATAGTCAATAGCAATTTCTTCTATTGCGCCATCTCTTCCTGATTTTCCACCATGACCAGCATTCATTTCGGTTTTCAAGAGAAGCAAATTATTATCTGTTTTATAGTCTCTGAGTTTTGCTGTGAACTTTGCAGGTTCATCAAATAAAACTCTATTATCACTTAAACTTGTTGTAATAAAAATATGTGGATAATCCATTTTTTTAATATTGTTATAGGGCGCATATGAAAAAATATATTTAAAATGTTCTTCATTATCTTTTGCATTCCCAAATTCATCAAATTCTCCTACAGTTAAAGGTAAAGAATGATCTAGATTTGTAGTTAAAGAATCTACAAAAGGAACAGCCATAATAATTCCTAAAAATAATTCAGGAGATTGATTAACAACAGCACCCATCAATAATCCTCCAGCCGATCCACCCATTCCAATAATATTTCCTTTTGACGTATAATTCTTTTCAATTAAATATTTTGCTGCGTAAATATAATCTTCAAAAGTATTTTTTTTGTTTGTTAATTTCCCTTCTTTCCACCATTTCATACCTTTTTCCATACCCCCTCTGATATGAGCAGTGGCCCAAATTATATCTCTATTGATAAGACTTAATCTTGTAGAAGAAAAACTTGGAGACATAGAATTTCCATAAGATCCATATCCATACAATAAAACATTTGCAGACCCATCAATTTTTGTTTTTTTATGTCTTGTGATTGTTAATGGAACCATCCTCCCATCATGAGACTTAAACTCAACTCTCTCAACAATATAGTCATCTTTATTATGACCAGATGGTATCTCTTGTTCTTTGACAAGTTCTCTATATTTAGTTGCTAAATTATATTTATATACTCGTGCAGGAGTGCTAGGGGATGAGTATCCTAAATAGACTTCATTTGTATTTCTATCTTTTTGAGCCAATGTAACCCCTGGAACGTAAACTCTCTCATCTGAAAAAATTAATTCCTCTTCTATATTTGTAGAAGTATTTTTAACAAATAATTTATCCAATGCGTCTGAAGTTTCGCTACGAATAATCCAATTTTTAAGAAAAGTTAAACCACCAATTAAAACTTCATCTTTAGCAGATATAAATGGTTTCCATTCTTGATTTTCTAAATTATCACAAAAGTCAATCTTGAAGTCCTCCGCGTTTTTGTTTGTATGATTGTAGAATTTTCCATCCCACGAGTTAACAGAATAAAGAACACCTCTTTCTCTTTTTATAATAAGTTTAGGAGATGGATTTGTTTCATCTGACTTAAAGTAATATTGTTCCGAAGTATTATGATCGGAAGTATTTATAAAGTAATATTTTTCATCTGAGCTTATTCCAATACTTACTGTAAAAGCCTCACTTTTTTCCTCAAATATTAATTCATCATCATCAGTAAAATTTCCAATTTTATGTCTATAGATTTTTCTTGCTCTATGATTTTCATCAAGTTTTGAATAAAAAATATATTTATCGTCTAGACTAAATGTTATTCCTCCAGATGTTTCTGTAATTTCTTTAGAAATAATTTTGTTTGTTTTTATATCTCTTAAATAAATTGTATAATACTCAGAACCCTTAAGATCTAAAGAGTATCCTAGATATTTGTCATTATTACTTACTTCTAAATCTCCAACTCCAAAATATTCGGTTTTAAGTTTTTCTTTTTCCTTATCTCCATTCCATATTTCCTCTATATTTTCTGAACCAATTTTTTTTCTTAGTTTTATGGAATAATTTCCTATCGTTGTAGTTTTTGTCCAATACTCATAAGCACGATCTTTATATGGTAAAGATTCATCATCTAATTTAATTCTTCCTTTAATCTCATCAAATAATTTTTTTTGTAAATCTTTGGTATTTTTAAGATGATATTCTGTATAAGCATTTTCATCTTCTAAATATTTTTTGACTTCAGGATCTAACTTACTCTTGTCTTTTAGAACTTCTAAAATATTTTCTTGATGAATCCAGCTATAATCATCTTCCCATTCTACATTGTGACAAGATTTTATCTCTGGTTTTTTTTTAAGTTGTGGTATTTTCATTTTATACTTTCAATATATGAATATTTTTTTTCTCACAATAATTATTTTTCTTTTAATTTATTTTTTCCTTACTTGGTTTGTTAATTCAAAATCAAAAAAAATAAAAAATATTTTTAGAAAGTCTCTTATTTTAGGTTCAATTGCATTTGCAATTCTAGCAACATTTGCTGGTCGATACATATTTTCACTCCCATTTCTTCTAGCAATTTTGCCTTTGATTAAAACTAAAGCTGGAATAACCTTATTTCAGGTTTTGAGATTATGGAGTTTAATTAGAGTTTTAAAAAATTCTGGAAGATTTAGTTTTAACCAATCAAGTGAAAGTAAAAATTTGCAATCAATGTCTAAAGCAGAGGCTTGTGAAATATTAAATTTAGATCCAAAAAAAAAATATACAAACGAACAAATTTTAAATTCTTATAAAAAAATAATGAAAAAAATTCATCCAGACAAAAATCCTGAACTTAATAGATTAGCTGTAATTGTAAATCAGGCCAAAGATACTTTAACTAAAAATACTATTTAGATTTAATTTCTAAAACTTTATTTATTACTTTTTCAATACTTATTGAGTCTTGAGAATGCAAGAAACTATGATTTATATTATCTATACTTGAGTTATCTGGAATAATTCTATGATAATTTTTACTATAATCTGTATATGCCTTTGGAGAGTTAATTAATAATACTATAGCAGGTTTTTGAGACTGGGAAGTAACATGATGCATAAAAGAGTCATTACCAACGTAAGCATCGCATAAAGAAAAGAAAGGTAGAATTTCTCTCACAGATAAATTACTTAAGTCCATACAATTTTTCTTATCAACATTATTAATTATTTCTCTAGAAATATTTTTTTGATCTGGTCCAGCCTGAATGTAAAAATAAAAATCATCTTTATTGTTAAGTTGATTTATTAATTTTATAAAATTTTTTTCACCCCACCTTGTGTCTGGTCCAGATGAGCCTGCTCCAACAACTATATTAAATTTTTTTTTATCAAAAAATTTTTTTGTTCTTGCCATTTTTTCTTCGCTTATTTGAATTAATGTTTCAGTCTCACAATCCAAAATGTTCAAGCTTTCACAGGTAAATTTTTTTGCTGTTTTAACTAAATGTAATTCTTTTTTTTTAAACAATGGATAACAATATACTTTTTTTATACCTGCTAATTTTGCAGCTAAATACAATCTAGCACTTGGGTAAAAAATAAAAATGCAATCTAAATTTAGCTTTCTTAGATTTGACGATATTTTTGGAATATCAGTTATTTTCTTGTTCTTATCAAAAATAATTACTTGATCTATCAATTGATCATCTTCTAAAGCCTGGTCAAGATTCTTTGCCAGAGAAATTAAGGTTATAGGTCCATAGATACTGGCTATTTTATGACAGTAGGCTAAGTGCATAAGATTAGCACCTAGACCAATATAATTTAAAAAAACACCTGTCTTCATAAAACTATTTAAAAATTTTTTTTTTTATTTAATTTATATTTAAATATAAAATATGACTATGATAAATGGAATTTATGCAGCCACATTATCAATTCTAGACGCAGATTTAGGATTAGATATAAGAAAAACGATAGCTCATGCAGAAAAAGTAATCGATAAAGGTTGCCATGGTGTAGTCTTTTTTGGAAGCACTGGTCAGTCTCAATTAATTTCATTGAGTGATAAAATTAATTTAATAAATAACTTGTCAACAAATAGTTATAAAGAAAACTTTATTATTGGTACTGGTCTTAATTCTTTATCAGATACAATTAGCTTAATGAAAATTTCTATTTCTCTAGGATTTATTAAATTTTTAATAATGCCTCCAGCTTATTACAAGTATGATGACCAAGATGTTTTTAATTTTTATTCAAACATAATTAAAGTAATTCCTGATTCTAAAATAATCCTCTACAATTTTGAAAAATTGTCTGGATATAAATTTAGTGAAAAGATAGTTTATAAATTAGTTGAAAATTTTCCTGATCAAATAATTGGAGTTAAAGATAGTTCATATAATTTATTTGAAAAACTTAAAATAAATAACTTTTCCTTAATGCCAGGATCAGAATCAAAATTACTAAAAGGCTTAGATTTAGGTTGTTCAGGCATAATAACAGCAACTACAAATGCCACAGCATCATTAGCAAGAAATGTTTATGAAAATTTCACAAAGAAAAAGGAACAAAACTTAAATGAAAATTTGTGTAAGATAAGGGCAGTATTTGACCAATATAATTTAATATCTGGTTTGCATACTTTTTTTGGTCAAAATGACCCAAATTATCATAACATTTTACCTCCCTTAAGAATTTTAAATGAAAATGAAAAAAATAATTTATTAAATCAATTAGATACTTTAGATTTTAGAGATAATTAAAAAATTAATATGCAACTCGCTCGATTTTTAAATACTGTTTTTAAACAAGATGGATTTATACTAGTTGATGCAAATTCCAAAAATTATATTATTGGAAATCCTAAAAGTGAAAATCCTATTAAATTAAGAATTTTGAATAAAAACCTTCATTATAAACTGCTATTTCATCCTGATTTATATTTTGGGGAAGCTTATATGGATGGAGGAATAATTATTGAAAATGGTACCTTAACAGATTTTTTAAATCTTTCATTAATGAATTTTGGTAGGGGTGATTTAAATTTTTTTAGTTTTTTAATTAACAGGTTAAGAGGGTCCTATAGATATCTAACAAATTTTAATTTTATAAAAAAATCTAAGGAAAATGTTTCACATCATTATGATATTTCAGATGATCTTTATGACTTATTTTTAGATCCTAAAAGACAATACTCATGTGCATATTTTAAGAATGAAACCGATTCTCTTGAAACTGCACAAAATAATAAAATTCAACATATAATAAAAAAACTAAACATAAAGCCAAATCAAAAAGTTCTAGATATCGGGTGTGGTTGGGGATCGTTGGCAATTGATATAGCCAAGAGTGCAAATTGCGAGGTTACAGGTATCACTCTTTCTGAAAATCAATTTAATTATTGTAAAAAAAAAGCAAAAGAACTTAATTTAGAAAATCAATTAGATTTTAAACTAATTGATTATAGGGAACTTAACGAAAAATTTGATAGAATAGTAAGTGTTGGAATGTTTGAACATGTAGGAAGAAAATTTTATAGAAAATTTTTTTCACAGGTTGAAAAACTTTTGAAGGATGATGGGGTGTCATTAATTCATACAATAGGCTCGGTAAATCCACCTCGAGATCCACATCCATGGATTACAAAATATATTTTTCCAGGCGGATATACACCAAGTTTGAGTGAAGTAAGCCCACATATTGAAAAGTCAGGATTAATTGTTTCAGATATAGAGGTCCTAAGGCTTCATTACATGCATACTCTAAGACATTGGAAGGAAAATTGTATTAAAAATAAAGAGAAAATAATTCAAATGTTTGATGAAAGATTTTTTAGAATGTGGGAGTTTTATCTTGCAGGTTGTGAGATGGCATTTAAATGGGGTGATCAAGTTGTATATCAATTTCAATTAACAAAAAATTATTCCTCAGTACCAGTTACAAGAGACTATATTTATCAATAAATAATTGATAGATATAGATCTTCTTAAATGAAAAAACAAAGAAAAAAGTTTAAAAAAAAAGATTCTAAAATTAAGAATAAACAAAAAATTAAAAAAATTTTTAAAAAGTTAAAGAAAAGAAATATAAAAAAAACAAATGTAAAACGAAAAAAAACTTCAAGAAAATACCCAATTAAAAAAACTAAAAAAACTAAAAAAATTATAAAAAAATCAAGATTAGTAAATTCAAGAAAACCAGGATTTCTTTTAAAAATAATAAATTTTCAAAATTCCCTCAAACCTAATATTAATTTAAAATTAAATTTTAGCTTTGAAAAATATATTCAGGCATTTTTTGATAAAATATCAGAAACAATCTCACAATATAAAATCATAAAAAAAGATGAAGCAAGAAGAATAAAATTAGAAAAACAAGAACAAGAAAGATTAGAAAAAATCAAAATTGCAAAAGAAAAACAAAAAGAGTCAGAACTAAAGGTTAAATTAAAAGAAAAAGTTTTAAAAGATGAAATTAGATTAGAAAAACAAAGAATAAAGGAAACAAAACTATTCTTAAGAAAAGAACAAGCTATTTTAAGAATTGAACAAGCAGAAAAACAAAAACAATTTTTACAACAATTAAAATTAGATAAACAAATTGAAAAATTCAGAGTTAGAGAAGTCAAGGAATTAGAAAATTTAGAAAAAATTTCACTAAGAGAAAAAAGAGAAGATTACGCTGGTTTACAACAAAGAATAGAAAAATTAAAAGAAAAATACCGAATAATAAGAGATCAAAAGATTAGAGAAAGAGTAGAGGCTTTAGGAGTAAAAATTCAAGGAGATGAGGATAGAGAAACACTTTTACAAAAAGAAAAAGAATATACTTTAGCCAGACAAAAAATTGAGTTTGCGCTCGAAAGTTTTTACAGAAGTGCTAGTAGTTTAGTATTTCAATTAAACAAAAGACACATAACAAGGCATATGTCTATCTTTAGATGTATAGATAGAAGGTTTGAAACAGGAGAAATATTTGTTAAATGGGATGAGGCTTTAGATGAGGATTGGCTTTTGTTAATTTACATAAAAAATAATTCACCAGACGAAGGAATAGTTATTGAAGATAAAACTAATCCTGAAAAAAATATTTCACACGAGTTTAAAACCAATGAAATATTTAATGCCTCAGATACTATGGTTGATGCTCTTACTCAATTAATTGCAAGAAAAAGAGGCAAAAATATCAATTAAATTGTCTTGAATAATTAAGTATCATTTAGAATGTTACTTTCTTCAATATTGATGATTACTTTATATCTAGTATTAAAATATGTTCTCGCGTGGATAAGATATTTTAATAGTTTAGACTCTAGATTAGGTCAATCTACATGGAGATGGAGTTATGATTATCCTGTAGTTGGGGAAAGAGATATTTCTGATTTAGATGATAAAACTTTTGTTAGACTTAGAAGAAAAAGGAATAGAGTTATAACTCTTATGTATTCAATTTTATTAATAATGTTTTTATTATCTATGTCTTTGCTAAGTGAATTTTTAATATTCTTTTTAACTTAGTTTTTAAGTTGTTTTTTATTTTTTAAATATAAAAAAAAGGCAATCATCTCATATCCATATTTAAAGATTGTGAAAATAATTGGTAATTTAAAAAAAGTATATAAGAATTTATATTTTGGAATTTTTTTCCAAACATAAAGAAATGCCTCTGCACCTTGAATAATTTTACCATTTTCTTTGACATGTAGTCTTCTTAATAATTCCTTATCATTTCTTGATGTTTCTTTTTCAGCATCTGAATTATTAGTAATATCGATCCAATCAATATCTTTAATATTTTCTTTTTTATATAAGTTAATTTCTGATCTACAGATTTTACAAGAATTATTGAAATATACTTTCATATAATAATTAATAACTTTTAGTATTAAATTGTACATGCGTAAAATGATCAGTTGAAAATTATCAACAAACCACTATTTAAGGTAAATGAGTAATTTCTTTCATAAATCTGATTTAACAAGACAAGATGCAGATAAAATAGTATCTGATACACTAAACAATTGTGATGATGGTGAGCTTTATTTAGAGGAGTCTAAATCAGAGTCAATTTTGTTAGATGACAATAAAATAAAAAGTTCAAGCTATAGTTCTGATTTAGGATTTGGTTTCAGAGCTATTTCAAATGAAGTTATTGCTTATACATATTCAAACGAAATATCAAAAGACTCACTAAAAAATTCCTCAGAAAATCTCAAATCAACACTGAAATCAATTAAAGGTACATATAATCATGAAATTCCAAAATCTAACAAAAAATTCTATGAAGAAATTAATCCAATTGAACAAAAAACTTTAAACTCTAAATTAGAAGTCTTAAATAAAGTAAATGATTTTTTAAGAAAAAAAGATGGATCGGTAAAACAAGTAACAGCAAGTTTTGCTGGTGAGCAAAAATCAATAGAGATTATAAGATCAGGTGGAGAAGCGCTTACTGATGTACGTCCATTAATCAGATTTAACGTTTCTGTGATGTTGGAAAAAAATGGAAGAAAAGAAACAGGTGTATATGGAATTGGTGGCAGACAATCTTATGACGAATATTTAAAAAATGACAATTGGAAAAATGTTTGTGAAGAAGCTTTTAGAATTGCATCAATAAATTTAGAGAGTAAACCAGCACCTGCCGGTGAGATGAAAGTGGTTTTAGGGCCTGGTTGGCCAGCCATCTTAATTCACGAAGCAATTGGTCATGGTCTAGAGGGAGATTTTAATAGAAAAAAAACATCTGCATTTCATAACCTAATGGGTGAAAAAGTTGCAAGTGAGGGAGTAACAATTGTTGATGATGGCACGATAGATAATAGAAGAGGTAGTTTAACAATTGATGATGAGGGAACACCAACAGAGCGAACAGTTTTAATCGAAAATGGTATACTTAAAAATTTTATGCAAGACAGGCACAATGCAAGATTGATGAACACAAGATCTACTGGTTCTGGAAGAAGGGAAAATTATAGACATATAGTTTTGCCAAGAATGAGAAATACAATGATGTTAAGTGGTGATCAAACTCAAGATGAAATGATCAAATCTGTTGATAAAGGAATTTTTGCAGTAAGTTTTGGTGGTGGCCAGGTTGATATTACATCTGGAAAATTTGTATTTAATTGTACAGAAGCTTACGAAATAAATAATGGTAAAATTGGATCTCCAATAAAGGGAGCAACATTAATTGGTGATGGACCATCAATACTTAAAGAAGTATCAATGGTAGGAAATGATATGATGTTGGACCCAGGCATAGGAACTTGTGGAAAAGCTGGACAAGGAGTTCCTGTAGGAGTCGCCCAACCTTCAATTTTGATCAATAAAATGACAGTTGGGGGAACAAAACTTTAAAGTTTTATGGTTAAGGATCAAGAATTTCTAAAATCGAAAGCTTCATATTGTTTAGATTTAGCAAAAAAAATGGGAGCAACTGATGCAAGTGTTAAGGTAGGCCACTCAATTTCAGAAACAGTTAATTTTAGAAACAAATCTCTAGAAGCCTCAGATAGATCAGATGGATTGGCATTAAGTATAGAAACTTATTTAGGTAAAAGACGATCTTCAATTTCATCATCAAATTTACTAGATGAAAATATAAAAACTTTAATTGAAAAGTGTTTTGAAACAACAAAAATTACACCAGAGGATGAATTTAACTCTTTGCCTGATAAAAATTTATTAGCCAAACAAATTAGTAGTCTTAATTTGTATGATGAAACAAGATTCGAAAACGATAAAAAAATAAAATATTTAAAAGATTTAGAGGAGGTTGCTTCATCAGATAATCAAATTATAAATACAGAATCTAGTTTTACTGAAAATAAATCAAATTTTATATTAGCTAATAGTGACGGTTTTTGTGACGGTTATAAAACTTCTTCTTTTACTACTTCTTGCGTAACAGTTGCAAAAGATGAAAATAGCATGGAAAGAGACTATGAATTTTCTAGCAAACGTCATTTGTCTGATATTAAGCAAGCATCAGATCTTGGAAATAAAGCTGCCAAGCAAACTATCAGAAAATTGAGCCCTAACAAAATTGGAAGCGAGAAGATAAACATAATTTTTGATAAAAGAATTTCAAAAGGAATGTTAAGTGTTTTTGCAAGTGCAATATCTGCATCTGCAATTGCAAGAGGCACTTCATTTTTAAAGAATAAAATTGATCAACAGGTTTTTGCCAATTCGATAAATGTAATTGATAAACCAGATATAATTAAAGGAATGGGTTCTCAAAATTTTGATACAGAGGGCGTAAACTCTAATACATTACAACTTATAGAGAATGGAATACTTAAAAATTACCTTGTAGACACTTACAATGGGAAAAAATTAAATTTACTATCAAATGGAAGAAGTGGCGGAACTACTAATTTATATTTTGAAAATGGAAAATTAAGCTACGAAGATCTTTTAAAAAAAAATTCAAAAAGTCTTTATATTACTGAAACTATTGGTCACGGATCTAATCTTGTAACAGGAGATTATTCAGTAGGGGCAACTGGTTTTTTGGTTGAAGATGGAGAATTTAAATATCCTGTAAATGAAATAACAATTGCTGGTAATTTTAAGGATATGTTTAAAAATATAACTTTGGCTAATGATTTAGAATTAGAATATGCAGTCAATTCACCAACTATGATGATAGAAGGTATGACTGTAGCAGGAAAATGAGCAGTTATTGCGTCATTGGCTCAGGAATTTCTGGAGCAACAATAGCTAATCTTTTAAGCAAAAAAAAATTCTGTACATATTTATGATAAAGCTCGAGGTCCAGGTGGCAGATCTTCCTTTAAAAGATTAAATAAGTCAAAAGGATTTGACCACGGGGCTCAATATATTTCTCCAAAATCAATTCAATTTAAGAAATTTATTTCAAATTTATGTAAAAAAAAAATTCTAAAAAAATGGAGTGGCAAACATATTTTTTTAAACAAATTAAAAAAAGAAAATAAAAATCATATTAAAATAATTGGTTGCAAAGGTAATAATGATATCATTAAATATTTGATAAGGAATATAAAATGTAATTTTCAAAGTGAGTTAGGGAAGATTCAATTTATAAATAATAAATGGAAATTATATTTTAAGAACAACCAAATAAAATATTATGATAAATTAATATTAACTTGTCCATTCCCACAATTAAAAAAATTATCAAAAAAATTTATAGAGGATCCATTTATCAAAGAAAAAATTAAAATGGATGCCAATATTACAGTCATGATCGAAATTAAAAAAATAAATAAAAATATATCGAGTTATTTGTTTGATGACAAAATTTTAGGATGGGCCGCTAAAGAAAATAGTAAAAAAAGATTTAAAAGTAATAATGATTTATGGACTTTACAAAGCACAAACCTGTGGGCAAACAAAAAAATAAATAAAAATAGAGAAAATAAAGCAAAAAACTCAAAGATTTTGGTTGATCGTTTTTTTAAACTTACAGGAATTAAAAAAACAAAAATATTAACTTCATTAAATCATGGTTGGAAATATTCCTCAAATTCTAGAACTTTAAAAGTTAAAAGTTATTGGAATACTAAATTAAATTTAGGTGTGTGTGCAGATTGGTTTGTAGGTCCCAGAGTAGAGGCTGGATGGATAAGTGCAAATGATCTTTACAAAAAAATAAATAAATAATTTTATTCAAGATTTTTTAAACGATATTCCCAATTTCCCATTCTTTTATATGTAACTTTGACAATAACCGAAGTTTTTTTATCAAGCCAAATATCAAAATTTAATTTTTTATCTTCAGGAAGAGATGTATCTTTTGATGTAAGTTTGAAATGATCTGTTTCGTATAGTTTGCCATTCATTGAAATATTTTCCTTACCAATAAAAGTAACTATTTGTTCTTTTATACTTCCAGAAATAGGACTTATTTGGCTTTCTGCTTGTAAAATTCTATGACTCCACCAATTTCCAATAATATTTTTAACAGAAGCTTCACCTGAATATGAAGATCCTTTGATGTCAAACTTTTTATTATTTTTATCTAGTTTTAAATTTACAAATTTTTCTTTTTTATTTTGAAGTGTCTTTGATTGAAAAGATATTAAATTATCTTTTAAATAAATTTCTTCCCCATATCCCTCTACTTTAAATATTGTTGCAGATAGTAATTTTACCTCGAATTTGTATTGATTTTTTACTATTGTTTTTTCACCATCTCTTTTAAAAAAATAATTGTTATAGCCAATTATTTCATCATTTCTCAAGATCTCCATTTCTATTTTGTCGAATTTGTTATAATGACCCATATGAGCTAAAGAAATTGATGAGAAAAATACAATAACTAAAGTAACTACAAACTTTTTCATTTGCTAGTTACAATATTAGAATTTTACATTAATAGATATAGCTTATTACAATTATGTTTTTAAAAATAAAAAAAATTCCAAAAGTAAAATGGAGCTCAGAAAAACCATTTAATTTTAAACCAAAGTTTTCTACATTTTTTTTCTTATGTTTTGGTTTATCTTTATTTGGATTAGGTGAGGGTTTGTTAATTGTTTCTTTTACAGGAGCCTCTCCTTGGAGTGTTTTAGCCCAAGGTATTTCTTTAAATGTTAATTTAAGTATTGGAACTATCACATTATTAATAAGTATTGCTGTTTTGATTTTATGGATACCTCTTGGTCAAAAACCAGGTATGGGCACAATATTTAATGCTTTGATAATTGCAATAATGATTGATGTTTGTATCAAATATGTTCCAACACCATCAAATTATATTCATCAATTATTATTAGCTATTATTTCTGTTATCATGGTTGGAATAGGCGGGGGTATTTACTTAGTATCAAATTTAGGAGCCGGTCCTAGAGACGGATTGATGATAGGATTGCAAAAATTAACTAATTTTCCTATAGCTGTTGTAAGAGGAACATTAGAAATTTCAGTTGTTAGTATTGGATGGTATTTGGGAGGAACAGTTGGTATTGGAACTTTATTTTTTGCATTTGGTATAGGTCCTTGTGTTGCGTTTGGACTTTATTTAGTTGATAAAACTTTTGATTAGGCTGCAGCTATAGCTTTTTCGCTTTTTTTTCTTTCGTGTGGATCAAGAATTGCTTTTCTTAATCTGCATGAGTCTGGAGTTATCTCTAAAGCCTCATCAGTATTAAGCATACTTAATTGTTCTGCAATTGACATTGTTCTGACGGGTGTAAGCACAACATTTTCATCAGTACCCTGAGTTCTCATATTTGTTAGTTTCTTACCCTTCATTACATTAATGATCATATCACCAGGTTTTGGTGAGAGACCAACAATCATTCCAGGATAAACAGAATCGTTGTGTGTAACAAACATTTCTCCTCGTGCTTGTAAGTTAAAGATTGCGAATGCAACAGCTTTTCCTTGTTCCATCGATATTAATGCTCCATTTCTTCTACCTTCCATTTCTCCTTCGAAAGGACCATAGCTATGGAATATTCTGTTGATCACTCCATTTCCTTTTGTAAGAGTAAGAAATCTACTTGTATATCCCATTAGGCCTCTAGTAGGTGCATGAAAAATTAATCTTTTTTTATTGGTTCCTGTATCTTTTAATTCTATTAGTTTACCTTTTCTTCTATTCATTGAGTCAATTACTTTTGATGAATGTTCTTCATCAAGGTCCATTGTAATTTCTTCGATAGGTTCAAGTTTTTTTCCATTTTCATCAGTTTTATATAAAACTTTTGGAGGACTTACTGTCATTTCAAAACCTTCTCTTCTCATTTGAGTTAATAGAATTTCTAGCATTAGTTCACCTCTACCACTTACAACAAAAGAGTCTTTTCCCTCGTTTTCAGAAAATGTAATTCCAACATTGTTTTGGGCTTCTTGAACTAATCTATCTCTTATTTGAGTGCTGGTAAGTTTTTTACCTTCAGTCCCAGCCAAAGGTGAAGTATTTACAGTAATTGTAATTGACATTGTTGGAGGATCTATTGGAGTAGCAGGGATTGGCTCATTCACCACTAAGTCGCATATTGTATCAGCAACATTTGCTTTTTCTAACCCAGCAATAACTACAATATCTCCAGCCTCACCAACATTTATGGGAACTTTTTTAGTTCCTTCATATCTAAAAATTTTTGTTAATTTTCCCTCATCAACTTTTTCACCATTTAAATTGATTGCTTTTATGGATTGATTAGATTTCGCAGTTCCTTGTGTAATTCTCCCAACTAAACTTCTACCTAAAAAATTATCCGCATATAGTAAAGTTGATAACATTGCAAAAGGTTTAGTTTTGTCAAGTTCCGCAGGTTTAACATGGTCTACAATTAAATCTAATAAAGGGTTTAAATTTTTTCTCGGCCCATCAACTTCATGATCTGCCCAACCTGATCTACCACTTGCATATAAAACAGGAAAATCTAATTGTTCTTCATTTGCATCTAAGCTTACAAATAAATCGAATGTTTCATCTAAAACTTCATTTGCTCTTTGATCAGCTTTATCTAATTTATTAATAACAACTATTGGTTTTAATCCTTGTTTAAGTGCTTTTGATAATACAAATTTTGTTTGAGGCATAACACCTTCTGCAGAGTCAATTAGCAACAATGCTCCGTCTGCCATACTCAAAACCCGCTCAACTTCAGCGGCAAAATCTCTGTGGCCTGGAGTATCGATTATATTTATTCTTGAATTACTCCAATTAATTGAAGCAGGCTTTGCTAAAATTGTAATTCCTCTTTCTTTTTCAAGCTCGCCAGAGTCCATTAATCTTTCATCAACAATTTCATTTTCTCTAAATGAACCACTTTGCTTCATTAAATTGTCAATTAAAGTAGTTTTACCATGATCGACGTGGGCAATGATTGTGATGTTTCTTATATTATTGTTCATAAAATGTGGCTGTTATACATATTTAAAATGATATTAAAACTTAAAAAAACTCATAGTTGACCTGAAAAAATTGAATAATTTAGAGTTTAATTAGTTTTTTTTGCTTTTCTCTTTTCAGTCTTCTCTTTTCTTTAAAAGTAAATTTTGATTTTTTTTTAACACTTGAATCTTTAAATGATTTGCCGCTATATCTTTTTGACATATAAGATTACTTTGTTTTATTTGAATAATTTTTTGATAATTTCTTATATTTAAATTTTTTAAAAATATAATTTTCTTTTTTTTCAATTAAAAGTAAATTTTTTTTAGAGAAGAAATTTATAAAATTATATTTCTTTTGATATAATGACTTATTTTTATCAATATTTTTTATTTTATATTCTCTAATATTATTTTTTTTTAAAAAATTTTTTAAATCTTCAGTGAGACTCTCAGTTCTAAAATAATGGTTAGTAAATATTTTAGCGTCTAATTTTTTTATAGTTTTACCAAAATTTAAATTTGGCTTGAACAGAATATTGTAATCTTTTCTTAATACATTCTGATAGAAAAAGTAATGTGTCATATATCCCAGTTTGTCTTGAGGCATAAAACTAAAATCTGATCCTATTAAACTTTTAAATTTTGAATTTAGCAAAATTTCCAGAACTTTATTAAAATTTTTTTTTGAATTCACATCTGAAAATAATTTCTTTAATTCATTCGTGTTCTTCGTTATTTGACTGGCAATATATTTGAAAATATTAGAATTAAATTTTAATCTTTTTATCTTTAATCTTTGTGATGTAAGGTCTTTATAAAGAGGTGATAAATTTTTTTTAAGACAAGACCATTTCCAAAAAGATAAGTACCATGAATAAGGTGATCTAATGATACTGATTCTATATTTTTTTTTTAATAAATTAAATTTTGGATTATGTTCTATTGTATCGTGATGTGTAGTAATGAGAACATTTTGATATTTTCTAAAGTAATTTCTTAGAAAACTGGTGCCTGTTTTAGGAATTTCAATTATAAAGAAATTTTTACCAATAATCATTTTTCTATTTTAAAATTTATCTATTTATATCATTTTTATATATATTTAATTCATGAAAAAAATATTAAAATTTCTCTTTAAAAAAAATAGAATTGATTTAATACGACAAAATTTAATAGTCAAACGCCCAGTGATTCTAGAAATTGGAATACACAAAGGAGATTTTTCAAAGCAACTAATTGCAAATTTTGATCCAAGTAAACTTGTATTAGTTGATCCATGGATTGCCTATGATGATTTAATTTATCAAAATTCTTGGTATGGAAATTCTCATAAATCAAATCAAAATATTCAAGATGAATATTATAATAATTTAATTGACTATTTTAAAAAGTATATTTCTGAAAATAGGGTTGAGGTCCATAGAAAAACTTCAGATGAATTTTTTTTGAAAAATATAAATTTATACGACCTAATATATATTGATGGAAATCATCTTTTTGAATTTGTTAAAAGAGATATTTTTAATTCTTTAAAATTCATTAAAGATGACGGAATTATTGTGCTTGATGACTATGCACTCAAAGGATGGTGGAATGATGGTATTACAAAAGCTGTACATTTTCATGAAAAAGAGCAAAACATAAGGGTTATTAAAAAACATAATATTTTTGAATACCACCATCAGTGTATAATTAAAAAAATTTGAAATAAAAAAAAACCCGAGATTAAATCTCGGGTTTTTTGTAATTTTCTAATGAGTAGGTGATTACATTCCCATACCACCCATTCCTCCCATTCCGCCCATTCCACCAGGCATTCCTCCAGGCATTCCTCCACCTGAATCTTTTTCCTCCGGCTTGTCAGCAATCATCGCTTCAGTTGTTACTAATAATCCTGAAATTGAAGCAGCATCTTGTAGTGCTGTTCTAACAACTTTTACCGGATCAATAATACCTTTTGCAAACATATCACAATATTCCTCGTTTTGAGCGTCATAACCATGAGTTTTTTTCTTTTGCTCTAATAATTTTCCAACAACTACAGAACCATCTACACCAGCATTCAAAGTAATTTGTCTAATTGGAGATTCTAAAGCCTTTCTAACAAGATCAACACCTGCTTTTTGATCATCTCCTTTTACTTTAACTTTATCTAGGTCTTGAGCTGCATAAAGAAGAGCACAACCACCACCAGTTACAATACCTTCTTCAACAGCGGCTCTTGTTGCATTCAGAGCATCTTCAACTCTGTCTTTTCTTTCTTTAACTTCAACTTCTGTTGCACCACCAACCTTGATTACTGCAACTCCACCTGCAAGTTTAGCAAGTCTTTCTTGGAGTTTTTCTCTGTCATAATCAGAAGTAGTTTCCTCAACTTGTTGTTTGATTGATGCACATCTTGCTTCGATATCAGATTTTTTTCCACTACCATTCACAATAGTACTATTATCTTTATCTACTTTTATTTTTTTACAAGATCCAAGATCATCAAGTTTAACATTTTCAAGTTTAATTCCTAGGTCTTCAGATATAACCTGACCTCCTGTTAAAATAGCAATATCTTCAAGCATTGCTTTTCTTCTATCACCAAATCCTGGAGCTTTAACAGCCACAACCTTTAAACCACCCCTTAGTTTGTTTACAACCAAAGTTGCTAAAGCTTCGCCTTCAACATCTTCAGAAATAATCATTAGTGGTCTACCAGCTTGTACAACAGCTTCTAAAAGAGGAACCATTGGCTGTAAGTTAGTTAATTTTTTTTCATGTAAAAGAATAAAAGGATTATCCAACTCTGTCGTCATTTTATCACTATTAGTGATAAAGTATGGTGATAAATATCCTCTGTCAAATTGCATACCTTCAACTACATCTAATTCAGTTTCGATACCTTTATTTTCCTCAACAGTTATAACCCCCTCATTACCAACTTTTTGCATAGCTTTTGCAATCATTGTACCAATTTCTTTATCACCGTTTGCTGAAATTGTTCCAACTTGAGCTATCTCATCACTGTCTTTAACTTTTTTAGCAGATGCGACTAGGCTTTCTTTCACTGTTTCTACAGCAGCATCAATGCCCCTTTTTACGTCCATAGGATTCATACCAGCAGTAACGTATTTTACGCCTTCTTTAACAATTGCTTGTGCAAGAATAGTTGCAGTAGTTGTTCCATCACCAGCTTCATCATTAGTTTTGCTAGCAACTTCTTTAACCATTTGCGCGCCCATATTTTCGAATTTATCTTCAAGGTCTATTTCTTTAGCTACAGATACACCATCTTTTGTAATTCTAGGTGCACCATAAGATTTATCCATTACAACATTTCTTCCTTTTGGACCTAAAGTTACTTTAACAGTATCAGCTAAGATGTTTACACCTCTTATCATTGCTGCTCTCGCTTCAGCATCAAACTTAACAACTTTTGCCATTATATTTCTCCTTTACTAATTATTTACTTGCTTGAAATACCCATAATGTCCGACTCTTTCATTATGCTGTATTCTTTACCATCTATTTTGACTTCAGTTCCAGACCACTTACCAAACAAAACCTTATCTCCAACTTTAACATCCATTGGAATTTTCTTTCCATCTTCTGTTTTTGCTCCACCGCCCACAGCAA
>CABYUV010000011.1 GCA_902522115.1 uncultured Pelagibacteraceae bacterium
TTCTACTATAACAGATACCCTTGCTATTTGTTCTGGATGCCCAGGACCTGTATCATGATTTTGAGATGTATCTGATGTAATTAAACCAGTTTTCACTTAAAGTAATTATCTAAGATTTTAGTATAAATTAAAGTTAATCTTTTTAAATCAGATAAGGACACACATTCTCCTACTTTATGCATAGTTTTTCCCACTAATCCAAATTCTAAACATGGAGCTATTTTTCTTATAAATCTAGCATCTGACGTGCCACCAGTTGTTGATAATTTTGGTTTAATTTTAGTAACTTTTTTAATTGTATTTTGAATCATAAATGTAGTTTTGTTAGGCTTAGTTAAAAAAGCCTCACCAGAAACACTATATTCAATTTTATATTTTGATTTATTTTTATTACAAATTTGTTTAATTATTTTGTTTATTTTATTCTTTAATTTGTAAGATGTATGTTTGTTATTAAATCTAATATTAAAAGAAGCACTAGCTAATCCTGGAATTACATTATCAGCTGAATTATCAATATTAATTTTTGTTATTTCCAAATTTGTAGGTTGAAAATCCTTTGTACCTTTATCAAATTTAATTTCTTTTAACTCTTTTAGTATTTGAACTAAAGCTGTTGACGGATTGTTAGCTCTATTTGGATAAGCGACATGACCTTGAACACCAATGACAGATAATTTTCCAGTCATACTACCTCTACGACCAATTTTTATCATTTCCCCTAATTTATTTGGATTAGTAGGTTCTCCTACTAAGCAAAAATCTATTTTTTCTTTTCTTTTTCTCAAATACTCAACAACTTTTTTTGTCCCATTAATTGCAATTCCTTCTTCGTCCCCAGTAATTAGAAGGCTAATAGACCCATCGAATTTTTTATTTATTTTAGAAAAATTACTTACCGCAGCAACAAATGCAGCTATTGAGCTTTTCATGTCATTTGCGCCTCTGCCAATTAAGTATCCTTTCTTAACAGCAGGTTTGAATGGATTAACAATCCAGTCATTCAAATTACCAGGTGGCACTACATCTAAATGACCTGCATAACAAAAATTTGGACTTGTGGTACCAAGTCTTGCGTAAAGATTTTTTACAGGATAACTATTTTTATCTTTAAACTCTAGAATTTTAGTTTTAAAGCCGATTTTTTTTAATTTTTTTTCTAAAAATTTAATAACACCAGCATCAGTTTTTGTAACAGATGGAAACCTAATTAGCTCTTTTGCTAATTGTAATTCATTAATTGTTGGCATTTTAATCTCTTAAAAGATCGTTAACTGATGTTTTAGATCTCGTCTTTTCATCAACTTGTTTAATTATTACCGCACAATACAAAGATGGCGCTTTTGGATTGTTTTTATCTGGTAAGGATCCTGGAACTACCACTGAATAAGGTGGAATTTTTCCATAAGTTATTTCACCAGTTTTTCTATTAACAATTTTAGTAGATTGTCCAATATACATCCCCATACTCAGAACAGAGCCTTCCCCAACTATTACGCCTTCTACAACTTCTGACATTGCTCCTAAGAAAACATTATCTTCAATAATTGTTGGTAATGCTTGAGCAGGTTCTAATACACCTCCAACTCCCGTACCAGCTGAGATATGACAATTTTTTCCAATCTGACAACAACTTCCCGCACGACTAAATGTATCCATCATTGTTCCCTCATCAATATACGCTCCAATATTTACATAACATGGCATCAAAACTGCATTCTTTCCTACAAATGATCCTTTTCTTACTGGCGAATTAGGTACCATTCTAAAACCAGCTTTTTCATGATCTTCTTTTGTCCATCCAGCCGTTTTTCCTTTAAGTAAATGAGCTTTGTCATACCAGCTACTGTATGGACCATTTAAATTTTCCATTGGATACATTCTAAAGCTTAACATGATAGCTTTTTTTAGATGTTGATGTGTGACCCATTCACCATTTATCTTTTCAGCAACTCTTGCTTTTCCACTGTCTAAATCATCAATAATTTGATTAACAGCATCCTTTAAAGATTTATCTGAATTTTGACTTACTTGGTCTTTATTTTCCCAAGCTTCATTTATAATATTTTCAATACTCATGGTTTTATGAGTTTTTTAATAACCTTATTTCTTTTAAAAATAAAGAAAGATTTTTTATTTTGTAATCAATATAATCTTTATCAGACTCTTTTTTACCCCAGTATTCATCATTGATTAACCAAACTGTTTTTGCTCCTCTCTCTTTTCCAATAGATAAGTTTTTTGCGATATCTTCGATGTAAATTGTCTCTGTTGGATCGATTTGAAATTTTTTGACCATAAGGTCAAATGCTTTTGCTGCTGGTTTTGGACTATATTCAGCATCAACAATATCAAATACATCATCAAATTGATCATCAATTCCTAAGTGAGTAGTAATATTTTTAACATGTTCTTTGCTACCATTTGTAAACACAAATTTATTTAGATTAATATTCTCTAGTTCATTCCTCAAAACAGTATCTTTTTCTAAAAAATCTAAATTAATATCATGTACGTACTCTAAAAATTCTTTTGGAGGTATATCATGATGGATCATTAAACCGTTAAGGCTAGTGTTGTATTTATGAAAATAATTTGTTTGTAATACTTTTGCTTCTTTTAAATCTACATTCAATTTATTTGAAATATATTGGGTCATTTTTTTACTGACTTGTCCAAATACTCCTTCAAGATCAGCATACAGCACACCGTCACAATCAAACAAAATGTTCTTAATATTTTTTAATTCTTTCATTGTCTTATTAATGTTCCTGAGCCTTTGTCAGAAAATATTTCCCATAAACATGAATGTGGTTTTGTACCATTAATTATACCTACTGCAGTCACACCATTATTAATTGCATCTAAGCAAGCATTTATTTTAGGTATCATACCCTCAGTAATAGTTTCGTCTTTAATCTTCTCCAAAATTTCAGAAGAGGATATTTCTTCAATTAGTTTTTTATTTCTATCTAAAACACCATCTACATTCGTCATCAATAACAATCTTCTAGATTTTAAGGATTTTGCTACGGCCATTGCAGCTGTATCTCCATTAATATTATATGTTTGATTTTCTTTCCCTAAGCCTAATGGTGAAATTATAGGGATTTTATTTTGATTAACTATATTTAATATTTGCTCATTATTAATCTCATATGGTATTCCTACAAATCCTAGCTCTTCTGCTTCTGGTATAGTTTTTATAACATTATTATTTTTTGTGTGAATAGATATTGCCTCTGTTCCTTTATCTTTTAAAGAATTAACAATGTCATCATTAAAATCAATCAAAACATTTTCAACAATATCAATTATATTTTTATCGGTTACTCTTAGTCCTCTAATAAATTTTGATTGAATATTTGATTTTTCAAGCTCTCTTTTAATTCTAGGTCCACCACCGTGAATTACAATAGTTGCAAGGCCCAATTCATTTAAAACACTAAGATCAGTTATAAAGTTATTAAATACGTTTCTATCAATTAAAACGTTTCCACCATATTTAATTACTATTAAATCATTTTTGTATTTTTCAATATATTTAGTTACTTCATCTAATGGTGGCCCATCTTTAGGTAATATATTTTCAAGGTCCATTTATTGTTTTTAAATTATTAGGTTACGGTTTTAACTGTTGTACGTTTCATTATTACAACCTGCTGGGCCATAGTTAAAATATTATTTACTGTCCAATAAATTACTAGTCCACTTGGGAATGGTGCAAGAATTACTGTTAAAAATAAAGGGAAAAACATAAATATTTTTGCTTGCATTGGATCTGTTGGAGCCGGATTTAGTTTCTGTTGCACCCACATACTGACCCCCATGGCGACGGGCCATGCTCCAATAACAAGGAAAGAGGGAACATCATATGGAAACAATCCAAATAAATTAAATATAGAGGTAGGGTCTTTAGCACTTAAATCTTGGATCCAACCATAGAAAGGCATGTGACGCATTTCTATCGTTACAAACAAAACTTTGTACAAAGCAAAAAACACAGGTATTTGAATTAAAATTGGCAAACATCCAGACATGGGATTTACTTTTTCCTTTTTATAAAGACCCATCATTGCTTGTTGTAATTTCATTTTGTCATCTTTGTGCACTTCCTTAAGTCTTGTCATCTCAGGCTGGAGAGCCTTCATTTTAGCCATACTTCTGAATGAAAAATTCGCAAGCGGAAAAAATGCTACACGAATACAAATGGTAACAGCAATAATTGCCAATCCATAATTACCAAATATTTTAAAAAAATATTCTAAAGCAGTGAATAGAGGACGTGTTAAAAAGTATAAGAAACCCCAATCAATCGTTAAATCAAATTTATCAATTTTTAAATTTTCTGCATACCCATCAATTACATCAACTCTTTTTGCAGCTACTATTACTTGCAAGTTTTCTTCTATAGAGGAATTTCCAGTCAACTCTAATGGTTCTGTTGTAACAAAGTTTATTCTGTACTTGTTTTTGTAATCCATCGTAGTTTTAAATTCTTTTTCTCTTGGTGGAATAAGTGTTGATATGTAATATTTATCTCCAATTCCCAACCATCCTTTTTGAGCCGTTCTTGAAAATTTTTTCTCTTCAATATCGTCATAATCTTCCTCAATTAATTCTTCATCTAATGTAGCGATAGGGCCTTCATGAAGAATATAAAAATCTGTTAAACCTTCTGGGATTTGATTTCTTATAATTTGTCCATAAGAATAGAAGTCATAGTTTTTATCAGTGGAATTTATAACTCTTTGTTTTATTGTGAATAAAAACTTATCATCTAATGCAATTTCTTTTTCAAAAGTGATCCCTTGATCATTAGTCCAACTTAGTTTTATAGAAGATTTATCGGTTAATTTATTATTTCCAGTAACTGACCAAATTGAGTCTGCATTGGGAATATTGATATTTTTATCAGTAGTAATAAAACCACTTTCTATTACATATCCCTCTTTAGAGCTTCGTGGAGCAAGAAATTTTACTTTTTCATCACTTTCTAAACTGACATTGTATTCTTTGAAAGTAAGATCGTCAATTGCAGCACCTTTTAAAGAAATAGATCCAACAATACTTTGATTTTCAAATAAAACTCTTTCACTTTCCTTCAAAGCATCTTCTCTAGAAATTTCATTTATATTTTCTTTTTGATCAAGACTAGGTGCGTCTGAATTCTGTTCAGTCTTAGTTTTTTCAGCTAAATTTTCTTTCGTTACAGGAGGTGGTGCAAAAAATAGCGAGTATAATATAATTACAGCAGCTGATAAACTTATGGCAGCAATTATATTTCTAGTTTCCATTATTTATTATCCTTCATTTCTTTTTTAACTGGATCAAACCCTTCGCCACCTCCTAAAAATTTTATTGGATGGCAGGATAAAATTCTTTTTATACTCATAAATACACCTCTAAAAAAACCATGTTCTTTTAAAGCATCTATGCTGTATTCAGAACATGTTGGTAAATATCTGCAAGAATGACCTAATAATGGACTAATAAGATATTTGTAGGCTTTAATTAATCTAATTAAAATTAAAGTAAATATATTCATTATTTTATTTTTGCAAAATCCTGAAAAAGAGTTTCTTTTATAATTTTGTATTCATTATTTAGCATAGAAGACTTAGCTATAACAAGAAATGAATAATCAAAGTTTATCTCTACTTTTTTAACAGCTTCATTCATAATATTTCTTAATCTTCTTTTAATTTTATTTCTCTTTACTGCATTACCAATTTTTTTTTTAGTCACAAAACTTATATTTAGTCTTTTTTTATCTTTATTTAATAATTTTCCAAAAAAAATACTTACGTATTTATTGGTAATCTTTTTTTGTTTAAGTAATTTTTTAAATTCTTCGTTTTTTGAAAGAGCAAGTATTTTGCTTTTCATTATTCTATACTGAAACAGTTAGTGATTTTCTTCCTCTTGCTCTTCTTCTAGCCAAAAGCTTTTTACCACCTTTAGTTTTCATTTTTGAACGAAAGCCATGTTTTCTAGCTCTTTTTTTATTTGAGGGTTGATAAGTTCTTTTCATAATTCGATTTGATATAGTTTTTTATAATTTTTGCACCTTTATATTAGTAATAATTAAAATAGCAAATAGAAGATTAAGCATTAAAATAAGAAGAATCATGGAAAATACAAAAAAAATTAAAATATTTATTGGGTTATCTTATCTATTAATTATTTGTGTATTTTTGTATTTCTTTTTTTCAAAATTTAGTCTTTCAGAAATTACCTCTTATGATTTTATAAGAAATAATCGTTCTTATTTTATTGATCTTAAAAATTCTAACTTATTTCTTATAGCTATAAGTTTTTTGATATTAATTGTTTTTTGGACATTTCCACTATTAGGTTTTGGGAGTCCAGTAGTTTTAATTGGTGGATTTGTATTTGGAAAATGGATTGGAACAATTTTATGTGTTCTTGGTTTAAGTATTGGTGCAACATTTTTGTATTTATTTGGAAACTATTTCTTAAAAGATTTAATTAGAGAAAAATTTTTAAATAAATTTCAAAATTTGGAAATAAAATTTAAAAAATCTGAATTTATTTATTTATTAATTTATCGTTGTGTTGGAGGAATCCCTTGGCAGGTACAATGCTTGTTACCAATTTTATTTAATGTTAAATTAAAAAATTATTTTTTTTCAACACTTTTTGGTATTGTGCCAAGTGTTTTTATTGTTTCTTCAATAGGAAGTGGGTTAGAAAAAGTTATTGACCAGAACTTAGTAGCTCCCAGTATAACCGATATAATTCTTTCACCTGATATATATGTTCCATTAACAGCATTCTTTGTTCTAATTTTGATTACGGTATTTTTGAGAAAGTTTTTTTTTAGAAATTAATGGTGCTCCCACCCTGTACTGACCAGGGAACTAGTCATTACCAATGACTTGTTATACCATTTAACTACAGGAGCTTAGAGACAAATTGTATTTTATTGATAATAAAGCATTTTTTTCAAATTATTGCCTTAATTTTTTGAAGAATATGATTTATATCTATTTTAGGAAAATGTTATGGGAATTCATTACGACTACAAATCAACTAAAGGTAATAAGCTTATGGAAAAGCAAGCTAAAAGAGAGAGAAAGCTTGCTGAAAAGAAAGCTAAACGTTTAGCCAAAGAAGGCCCAAAAAAAGTAGAAAACAAAACACCTACATTAGATCCTAACAAACCAATTTCTTTAGATTTCTTGACCAACCCAAATAAAGAATGAATTCAAAAGATAAAAATGAGCGTTTAAGCTTGGCGCTTAAAAAAAATTTGAAGAAAAGAAAAATTTTCCAAAAAAAAAATAAAAAGAAAAATAAATAATGTCAATTCAAACTGATTCTTGGATTAAAAAAATGTGCAAAGAGCATAATATGATAGAGCCATTTTTAGATCATCAAGTTTCTGAAGGAAAAATTTCTTATGGATTAAGTAGTATGGGATATGACGTGAGAATCTCTGATGAATATAGAATTTTTACTAATGTTAACAGTTCTCTTGTTGATCCAAAAAATTTTTCTGATGATAACTTTATAGAACGAAGAGGACCACACTGTATTATCCCACCAAATTCATTCGTTTTAGCTAAAACAGTAGAATATTTTAAAATACCAAAAGACGTTTTATGCATTTGCGTTGGAAAAAGTACTTATGCAAGGATTGGAATAATTTGTAATGTTACTCCAATTGAAAATGAATTTGAGGGCAATATTGTAATTGAGCTAAGTAATACAACACCTAATCCTGCAAAAATTTATTCGAACGAGGGAATAGCACAATTTTTATTTTTTAAATCAGATACTCAACCAGAAACAACTTATAAATCAAAGAACGGTAAATATCAGGGCCAAACTACAATTCAGGTTGCTAAAATTAAAAAGTAATTTATGGATAAATTTCTGATTAATGGCCCTTGTAAAATCAAGGGCAATGTTTCAATTTCAGGTTCGAAGAATGCATCCTTACCCATATTAGCTGCAACACTCTTATTTGATAAACCTGTAGTAATCAATAATTTACCAAGAGTTAGAGACATTAATACAATGTTAAATTTATTAAAGTCTCTTGGTTCTAAAATAATTTTATCAAAAGATAAAAAATCAGCAAAAATTTTAAATAAAAAAAATATGAAAACTTTTGCAAGTTATTCTTTAGTCAAAACAATGCGTGGTTCAATTTTAGTTTTAGGACCACTTATTTCAAAACACCATAAATCCAAAACTTCTTTACCTGGTGGATGTTTAATTGGTGCTAGACCAGTGAATTATCATCTAGCAGCATTAAAAAAACTTGGTATGAAATATGAGTTAAAAGATGGATATATTTTAGCAAAATCAAAAGGAAAACTTAGCGGAACAACCATAAATTTTCCAAAGTTAAGCGTTGGGGCAACAGAAAATTCTATAATAGCAGCATGTTTAGCAAAAGGAAAAACAGTTTTGAAAAATTGTGCAATTGAACCTGAGATTAAAGATCTTACAAATTTTTTAAATAAAGCTGGAGCAAAAATTAAATGGAGCGGAAGAGTCTGTAAAATTGAAGGCGTAAATTCTTTGAATGAAACTAAATATTCTGTAATGGCTGATAGAATAGAAGCAGGCACATTTTGTGTAGCCGCAACACTTGCAAAAGGTAATTTACAGATAAATAATTTAAATCCTAATATTATTAGCACAGAAATAAAATTATTAAAAAAAGTTGGTGCTAAAATTAAAACCAGTGAAAATAAAATTTTAATTAAAGGACCTGAAAAAATAAAATCATTTAAAAGCATTAAAACAAAAGAGTTTCCTGGTATTCCTACAGACCTACAAGCACAATTGATGGTTTTAATGTGCAAAGCGGTTGGTAAAAGTTCAATAACTGAAAGTATTTTTGAAAATAGGTTTATGCATGTTGCAGAATTGCAAAGACTAGGAGCAAAAATAAATATTAAAAATAATACCGCTACGATAGAAGGAAATACTAAATTCATTGGTGCAGAATTAATGTCTAGTGATTTAAGAGCTTCTGTTGCTTTGGTTCTAGCAGCTATAGTTTCTACTGGTAAATCATATATTAACAGAATTTATCACTTAGATAGAGGTTATGAAAAAATAGAAAATAAATTAAAAAAAATAGGCGTTAAAATCAAAAGATTAAAAAGTGAATAAATATTTAGCAAAAATAATAGCAAGCGACCAAGAAGGTTTACAAATGATTTCAGCATGTAGTTCAGGGGCTAAGGTTAAAATTGCCGACATAAAATATCTTGCATCCAATAAGGTTTTTTTATTATCAATTGAAAGAACTAAGGTTGAAAGTGATCAGGAAGACAAAAAAATCAATAGCATTTGTAGGTTTGATTTTGTTGATAAAGTAAGATCAAAGAACATTGATCAATCAAATCAAGAAATAGTTTTAGAATTAATAGGTATAGATTATTTGAAAAATAATGATGTTTATGAAATAAATCTTATTTTTAATAACAATGCGCATATTGCTTTAACTACAGAAACTATTGAAGCAAGGTTAGAGGATCAAAGTGAGATTAAATAGTTATGAAGATATTAAATAGTAAAAGTAAAAAATTTTGACAAATTATTAGAGAATTTGCTTTTACAAAGAAAAAAAAAAATTCAATCAGATTCTGTTTCTGTAACAAATATAATTAAAGATGTTAAAAAAAATGGAGATAAAGCATTATTAAAATACGAGAAAAGATTCAGTCAAAATAACACAATCATTCCAAGCACAAAACAAATAAAAAAAATCTATAAATTCACTTGATAAAAAAGTAAAGAGAGCAATCGATTCAGCTTATAATAGAATTTATAAATTTCATTCACTTCAAAAATTTAAAAATATTTCTTATACAGATAAATTAAAAAACAAACTTGAATATAAATATGTGCCTTTAGAGTCTGTTGCAATTTATGTTCCTGGTTCTACTGCTTCATACCCATCAAGTGTATTGATGAACGCTATTCCAGCAATTGTTGCAGGCGTTAAGAGAATAGTTATGATTAATCCAGGCTATAAAGGAAAACAAAATCCAGCAGTATTATACGCTGCAAAAAAATGCAAAATAAAAGAAATTTATTCTATTGGGGGCCCTTCTGCTATTGCAGCAGTATCCTATGGGACTAAAAAAATTAAAAAAGTTCATAAAATAGTTGGTCCAGGAAACGCATATGTTGCAGCAGCAAAAAAAGAAGTTTTTGGTGTTGTTGGAATTGAAGGTATGACTGCAGGTCCTTCAGAAGTGACTGTTGTTTGTGACAAATTCTCAAATCCTGAGTGGGTTGCAAGTGATTTAATTGGACAAGCTGAACATGATATTCTTGCACAATGTATCTTGATTTCAAAAGATAAAGATTTGCTAGATAAAGTAAAAATTGAAATTACTAAACAATTAAAAGAAATTCCAAGAGCTTCTGTTGCAAGAAGAAGTTTAATTAATAATGGAATTCTTATGTATGTTTCTTCAGACGCTAAAATAATAAGTATTATAAATAAAATTGCACCAGAACATTTAGAATTAAATATTAAAAATTATAAATCGTTAGTTCCAAAAATAAAAAATTCAGGATCTATATGTTTAGGAAAATATGCAGTCATGGCAATGACTGATTATAATGTTGGATCAAACCATGTGTTGCCAACCAATGGTTCTGCAAAATACTCAAGTGGTATAAGTGTAAATGAATTTTATAAAAGGATTTCATATATAAACTTATCAAAAAAGGGTATTGAAAGTCTTGGACCATCAGTTATAACACTTGCAAATTATGAAGGGTTGGTTGGACACGCTCAATCTGTAGTAAAACGAATAAGGAGAAAATAAATTTGTCAAAACAAGACCTACTGGAATTTAAAGGTACAGTGATAGACCTACTTCCGAACGCTATGTTTAGAGTAAAATTAGAAAATGGACATACTGTTACTGCCCATACAGCTGGTAAGTTAAGAAAAAACAGAATTAGAGTTCTCCAAGGTGATAATGTGACAGTTGAAATGACACCTTACGATCTTACTAAAGGAAGAATTATCTTTAGGGGATAAATAAGGCTGAGTAGCTCAGGAGTAGAGCAGAGCCCTGAAAAGGCTTGTGTCGGAGGTGCGAATCCTTCCTCAGCCACCACCACAAGTTTCAGCTTGAAATAATCATAAAAGAAATTACCTTTAAGAGATAATAAATAACAAAAGGACTAAGAAATAAGATGAGTACACTTCAAGGAAAAATTAAATGGTATAATGGTAAAAAGGGATATGGCTTTATTGAAAGAGATGATAAAGAAAAAGATGCCTTTGTTCACGCTTCAGCGGTAAAAGCTGCTGGTATGAGATATCTCAATGAAGGTGATAAACTTGAGTTCACATTAGAAGATGGTCCCAAAGGTCCTTCTGCAGTTAATTTAAAAAAAATAGACTAATTTAGAAATTATTTAAAAGGGCGTTTTATCTATCAAATAGATTAACGTCCTTTTTATATTTATACCTTGAATATTAATTTTTTTTGTCTAAAAGACTGCTCATGAATATAAATATTACATACAGAAAGACTTTTAGAAGTACTCACAGAAACTGTTTCCATAGCCAGTAGGCTATTTATTTATATTATAATTTTAAATCCACATAAAATAAGATAAAAATAAAGAGGATAAGCCCGGGTGGTGTAATGGTTAGCACGGAAGTTTGTGGAACTTTAAGTTTGAGTTCGACTCTCAGCCCGGGTACCAAAAAATGAATAAAGAAAAAAAATTAATTCCTGGATTACCTTCAGGATTTGAAGATCGTTGGGATAAAAAACTTCTTCTCAAAAAAAAGCTTTTAAAAGCTATTGAGAATAATTTTATTAAATTTGGAGCAGAGGCTCTGGAAACCCCTTCGTTTGAGATAAGTGAAAATATAGGATCTTTTTTGGCAGAAGATGACGCTAATCCTATGTCCGATGTTTTCTCATTTGAGGATGGAGAAAAGAGCATTACTCTTAGGTATGATCTTTCAAGCCCACTAGCTAGATTTGTTGCTCAAAATAATCAAGAGCTTCCATCAATCTTTAAAAGGTATGCTATTCAAAATGTCTTTAGAAATGAGAAGGCTGGTAACGGAAGGTACAGAGAATTCATGCAAGCAGATTTTGATATCGTGGGAAACGTTAATCCTGCGCAAGCAAATGCGGAGCTTTGCAATTTAATATCAAGTACTTTGTTAGATTGTGGTCTAAAAAAAGATCAATTTATAATCAACGTTAGTAACAGAAAAATAGTTCAAGGATTAATTGATGATTTAAAAATATCAGAAGAAAAGCAAGTAAAAGTAATTAGGGCAATTGATAAATTAGATAAACCAGGTTTTGGTTTAAAAGGTGTTGAAGATCTACTTAAAAAAGAAAGAAAAGATATAAGTGGTGCAGTCACTAAGGGTGCAGATTTAAATGATGAACAAGCGTCTGAAATACTAAATTTTTTAAAAATTAAAGATTTAAAAGAATTAAAAGAAACATTAAAAAATCCATTGTCTCAAGAAGGTATAAAGGAATTAGAACAAGTATTTGAAGTATTGAGTTATAGTTCAAATTTAAATCAGGTCAAAACAAATTTTACAATTGTTAGGGGATTGGCTTATTATTCAGATTTCATTATTGAAACAAATCTAAATTTTAAAGTTACAAATAACAAAGGCAAAGAGGTCGATATAGGCAGTATTTGTTCTGGAGGGGCCTATGCAAAATTAATCTCAAGATTTAAAGGTGTGGATATTCCAGGCACTGGAATTAGTTTTGGAGTTGACCGGTTGTTATTTGCTTTAATGCAATTAAGTCAAATAAAAGTAGATAGTCAAAAACCAGTTTTAGTTTGTGTGATGGATGAAAAATATCTTAAAAATTACTATGAAATTTTAGATCTATTAAGGAATAATAATATCAGTGCTGAAATTTTTTTAGATACAAAGAAAAATTTAGGCAAGCAACTAACCTTAGCAAATAAACGTGAATTGGATGTTGCAATCATATGTGGAGAAAACGAGTTCAAAGATAATACTATTACCATCAAAAATCTTAAGGGTGTAAAAGGTCAAAATAATCAAACAATTCCAAAAGAAAAGTTAATCGATGAAGTCAAAAAACTTATCTGAAAATATTCTTAGATCGGTAAAATCTAAGGGTTTCAAATATATTGATTTACCCTCAGTAATTGAGACTAATCACATTGTTCAAAGATCTGGAGAAAATTTTAGAAAGTTTATCTTCTCCTTTACTGATCAGAATGGAAGTGAGTTATGTTTAAGACCAGATTTAACGATTGCATCTTGTTTAAGATATTTAGAAAATAATTTAAAGGGCAAGGAAAAAATTTTTTACAGCGGTCAAGCTTATCGAAAATCACAAAGCAAAAAAGACTCAATTATAAGAAATCAAATTGGATTTGAAATTTTAGGATCTAAGGATGAGAAAAATGATGATAAAGAAATTATAAATACATCTCTTAAATCACTTCAAAATATTAAATATTCTTCAGGAACGCTAACCATTGGAAATGTTGAAATATTTAATTTGTTAATTTCAAAATTAGATATTCCAAAGAGATGGAAGCTAAGATTAGCTAGACACTTCTGGAGAGAAGAATATTTTAATGATTTATTAAAAAGATTAGAAACTAATTCAGATGTTGATCCGACAATTGTAGAAATAGATAAAAAGCGTTACGTGAAAATGCTTAAAGAAGATTTATCAAACATTGTGGCAGGAAGAACAATTAACGAAATATTAAAAAGATTTGATCAGAAAATAAAAGATCCTAGAAGAGCTAGTAAAGGAAAGAATGTTTCAAAAATAATTAAAGATTTCTTAAAAATTAAATGTCCCATAAATAAAGCAGCAATTGAGTTAAATAAATTTTTTAAAAAAAACAAAATAAATTTAGCTGTAGATCAAAAATATTTTCCAATCTCTAATAATAAGGTTTCAAAATTAAATGTAGTATTTTCAGCATCCTTTGGAAGACAATTAGAATATTACACCGGAATGGTTTTTAAAATTGATATAAAATCTAAAAACTCATTAAAAAATATTATTAATGGTGGTCGTTATGATGGTCTAATTTCAGACTTAGGATTAAAAAAACAAACTCCAGCCGTAGGAGCTGCTTTAAATTTAAATTACTAATGACAAAAAATATTTTAAATATTGGAATTCCAAGCAAAGGTAGACTTAGAAAAAATGTTTTAAATATTTTTAAAAAAAATAAATTAAATCTCATTTCTGAAAGAGGAGAAAGAGATCTTTTAGGATCTATAAAACAATTTAAAAATATTAAGATTTTATATCTTCATGCAAGAGAGATCATAGAAAGACTTGGAGATGGATCTTTGGACATAGGTTTTTCTGGCTTTGATTTATTAAAGGAAAGTGAAATTAACACTCAAAAGAAAATTAAAGTGTTTAAAAGATATAATTTTGGAAAGGCTACATTAGTAGTTGCAATTCCTGATCCATGGATAGATGTACAAACAGTTGCAGATTTAGAAGAAATTGCATTTGAATTTAAAGATAAGAAAAAGAAAAGATTAAGAGTAGCAACAAAATATCCAAACTTAACAAGGGAATTTTTGTTTTCAAAGGGTGTTACTCAATTCAAATTAATTGATAGTTTGGGTGCAACTGAAGCTTATCCTTTCACAGGCTCTTCAGAAATAATTACTGATATCACTTCTACCGGAGAAACTTTAAAAGCCAATAATCTACGTATTTTAAAGGATGGAGAAATATTAAAATCAGAGGCTTGTATGATGATTTCTAAGTCATCCAATAACAAAATGGGTCTTAAAAAAATAGTAAAATCACTTTCTAAAAATTAAGACTTTCCAATAAATTAGTATAATTTTGATAATATCTAAATTTCTCATAATTGTATAAAGTGCAACAATAACACAAATAATAAAGAATATTTTTAATACTAAAATTAGTTCCATAAAATATTTTTAAATATTTAAATACATTATTCAAATATTTACGATAAAATAAAAAATTAGAATCATGGATAATATATTATTAATTTTACTAGTTTTGTTATTAGGCGGCGTTTTAGCTATTCTTTATCTAAATTTAAAAACTAAGCCAAAAGGTGAAAATGAAAACAAAGAAGCAGAGGAAATAGCTAATTTAAAATCAGAAATATCAAGTTTAAAAGATACCTTAAACACTACAATCAATAGCTCACTTGGTGCAATGTCGACTTCATTTAATAATCTATCAACTGGGGTTACTAAAGATATGACTGAAACTTTAACTAAGGTAGAGGAAAAGGTTGGTAATTTTAATCAACAAGTTCAACTATTAAATCAAAGCCAAGAGGGGATAACTAAAATTTTAGCTGGAGTTAAGAAATATGGAACTCTTGCAGAATTTAGCTTAGATGCTCTAATTAAAGATTTGCTACCAGCCTCTCAATTCATGACGAATGTTAAAATGAAAGAGGATACTAGTGAAAATGTTGAATTTGCAATAAAGCTTCAAGGAGATGTTTTAGTTCCTGTTGATAGTCATTTTCCAGTAGAAAAATTCAAAACAATTACAGATGGTCATGACGCGGAAGACAAAAGGGCTGTAGCAGATGCTAGAGCAAAATTAGCCTCAGCGTTTAAAGCAAAAGCTAAAAGTGTTAATGAAAAATATATTGTTCCACCAAAAACTACTGATTTTGCAATTGTATATGCTCCTACAGAAAGTTTATACAAAGAGTTAACTGAATACCAAGATCCAAGTACAAAAGAATTATTAACTCAAGAGTTAATGAAAAAATATAAAGTTGTAATATGTGGACCTAATACTCTTTCTGCTTACTTACAGTCTTTACATATGGGATTTCAATCATTGAAGGTACAAAAAGGTGCAACAGAAATTTATAATCATTTAAAAATAATCAGTACAAGATTTTCTAAACATTTTGACAACATTATAGTTCTTAGAAAAAAATTAGAAGATGCTATGGGAGTTGTTGATAAATTTGGAACGGATGCAAGATCAATTTCAAGAACTTTAGAAAATATTAAAGATCCCGAGCAGGTTGAGAAAGCTGTACAAACTGAAAACGTGGAAAAATTTGTTGAACGAAATAGGCAGCTTAAAAATTAATTTCTTTTTTTCCTTAATAACGTCTATAAGAAATCTCATGCAGTGGAATCAAAAATATGATTATCCAAAATCATCAAGAGCAACAATTGATGGCATTAGAAGATACTTATTAGGGGAAACAAAATTACCAAGTGTCACTTCAATTTTAGATGCAACTCGATCTGAAGAAGATAAAGCAGCATTAGCAAATTGGAGAGAAAGAACTGGGCAAAAAGAGGCTGAGGCAATTACAAAAGCAGCAAGTAGTAGAGGTTCTCAAATGCACAACTATTTAGAGTCTTATTTACTTGGAAGAGAAAATTTAAGTTTTTTTGAAGATAACGAACAATACAAATTAATGGCTAAAGAAATTATAGAAAAAGGTTTGAAAAATAGATTGGATGAAATTTGGGGTGTTGAATGCACTCTTTATTATCCGGAGAAGTATGCAGGTACTGCTGATTGTGTTGGAGTTTATGAAGGAAAAGAAACAATAATTGATTTTAAACAAAGTAATAAACCTAAAAAGGCTGAATATATAGATTCATGGCTTCTTCAAACAAGTGCATATTCATTGGCACATAACATTGTGTATAACTCCAATATCACTTCTTGTGTAATTTTGGTTTGCACAGTAGATAAATTATTCCAAGAGTTTAAAATTCAAGGGCATGATTTAATTGTTTATCAAAATTTGTTTTTGGGAAGATTAAAAAAATTTAATGAGCTATCTGACTTAACTTAGGATTTTATGGATAAAATAGTAATTTACGATACAGAAACAACAAATAGTACAATTTGGGGCTCAATAATTGAAGTAGGTGCTGTAGTTGTTGATAAAAATTTAAAAGAAATTGGTAAGCTAAATATTCGTGGCAGAATGCCCGAGGGTGAGGTTCCAAGTGCAAAAGCCTTATTAGTTAATTCAACAAGTATTGATTTACTTACTAAAGGCAATTACTCGCATTACGATTTTTTAAGCGCAGTAGAGAATTTTTTCTCTAAAGCTGGTCCAGCATTGTTTATGGGTTGGAGTAACTTAAATTTTGATAGACGAATGTTTCATTTTAATTTTTTTAAAGGGAATAGATATCCTTATATTACACATTCATCACCCAATAAAGAACATGACGGTTTACATGTTGCAAGAGTAGCACAAACCTTGAATCCTGAAACGTTAAAGACTGAATTAACAGAGGCTGGAAATGAAAGTCTAGCTTTAGAAGGTTTAGCTAGACAACAAGGATTTGATACATCTCAACAACACACTGCTTATCATGATGCATTCACAAGCTTAAAAATTCTAAGAATTATAAAAGACAAACATAAAGACAATTGGGAAAATTTTTTAAGTACATCTACAAAAAATAACGTTGAAACTATCTTAAAAAGTGAAGGGATTTATTCAATTTTCGAAAATGTTAAAGGAAAAAATATGATGTATCTTGTCTCTACATTACATCCAGATCATTGTTTTCATCCATCATATGCATCTTGGGGATACTTATTTGATTTAAGAAGAGATCCTGAACCTTTGTTAAATTTATCAATAAATGATCTTAAAGTTTATTTAAAAAAGTTTAGTCCAAAAGCACTTAGAGTAATCAAAACCAACAAAGCTCCTGTAGTTTTAGATAAAAAGTTTGCATTAAAAGAGAAGGCATATGCTGAATTAGATTTAGAAACAATCCAGAAAAGAGCAAAAATGGTTAGAAATAGTGAAAATTTTTGTAAAAATATTCAAATCATTAATAGAGAGGCCGCTGAAGAAAAAGCTCAAACTCAAACCCAGGAAGAGCTGTTACCTGAAGAAACTTTATATGAAAAATTCATTCCCAATAAAGACACCCAATTATTTAAAACTTGGCATAGTTCTTCTTGGGAAGATAAATTAAGAATGTTGGATAAGTTTCAAGATAAAAGATGTAGTTGGTTTGGGCAAAAAATTATTTATCAAGAAGCACCGCATATTTTGCCACCAGATTTATATAAAAATATAAAAAGTGAAATTGCTAGAAGAATTTTAAGCAAAAATAGAGAAAAGTGGCAAACTATAGGAATGGCCTATCAAGAAATTGATACCTTAAGAGATCAAGCATCAAATCGAGATGATGAAGAGGAACTAAAAAAATTAGATGAAATAAATGAATTTATTATGTCTATAGAAAAAAAATATGAAATTGCCTAGTTGACTTTAAGGCTCTAATCAATAGAAAGGAAATATGCTAACAAATTTTAAAGACGAAGATTTTGATACTAAAATTAAAAATGAAGATGTTTCAGTCATCCAGTTTTCAGCTGAGTGGTGTGGTCCATGTAAGGCACTAAAACCAGTAATGGATAAGTTATCTGATGAATATAAAGATAAGGCTGGTTTCTATTATGCTGATGTTGAAGATGGTGGAATAAATACCGGAAGTGCAGCAGGTATCAGAGGTGTTCCAACAGTTATTATCTATAAAAAAGGTGTTGAAGTAGATAGAAAAGTTGGTGGAGTTCCCGAAAGTCACATGAAGGAATTTTTAGATAAAAATATCTAATTTAAATTTAAAACTTCACCAGCAAGATATAACGATCCAGTAATAAGTATTATATCGTTTTCTTTTACCGGGATTGACTTTATAGCATCTTCTATACTTTCCTTATAATTTATATTTGAAAAGCCTTTTAGCTTATCTTTAAGCTTTCCTCCATTAATTGAATTAGGTTGATTAGGTATATCTATTGTAGTCAATGTAGAAATACCCTTAAAGAAACTCATATATTCATTATGATCTTTATTAGCCATCATTCCAAGAATAATGTGTTTATTGCAATCTAAACTTTCCAAGTATTCATTCAAAACTTTTGCTCCCAATGGGTTATGAGATCCATCAACATAAAGTTTGTGATCTTTTACAAGCTCTTTAAGTTTTCCAGATTTAATTTCTTGTAATCTTGCAATACAATTTATTTTTAAAATACCTTTTTTAATGTGGTCATCTTTAATTTTTAAATCTTTCAAAATTCTTAGGGTAGCAATTGCTGTTGAGACATTTTCTAATTGAAAATGACCTTTAACATTTGGCATAGGTAATTTTATTCCCCCAAATTGATCTTTATAATAAAAGAAGTCATTTTCTTGCATTGTAAAACTATAATTTTCATTATGGAAAAACTTATTTGATCTGTTATTTGAAATTGTTTTTTTTATATTATCTGCAATTTCTTTACTGCTTTGTTTTGCAACTATAATATTTGAGTTTAAAAGGCTCGATGTTTTCTCAAAAATAATTTTTTCAACAGTTTGTTCATTTTCAGGTAACCAATCTAAATGATCAAGGCCAATAGATGTTACGACACTAGCAAGATTTTTTTTTAAGATATTAGTAGCGTCGAATCTAAAGAATAATCCACTTTCAATTAAATTTATATTATCTGGGTATTGAGATGCTTTTAAAAAATAAGCCGCAGTCAGTATTTCAAAAAAAGTAATTGGTTCACCATTGTTAGCTTCCTCAACTTCTTCAAGTAAATTTGCCAAATCTTCATTATTCAATTCTTCATTATTAAAAACAAACCTTTCATTGATACTTTTGATATGAGGACTAGTGTAGATATTACAATTGAAATTTGCTTCCTTTAAAATAGAAAACATTGCTTGGATAGTTGAGTACTTTCCATTAGTACCAACAATTGAAATTGCTTTGATTTTATCTTGAGGGTTGCCTAATTTTTTGGAGAGACTTTGAATACGATCTAGACTTAAATCTATTTCTTTAGGATGCAGCTCTTGTAAGCGACTGACTATCTTCTGAAGTTTCATTTTGTTCAGCACTTATATCAGAGTTTTTCTTTAACAATATTGATAATAAAGTTCCAATTTTAGAGGCGAGATCTTTACGTTCAACGATTAAATCAACAAAACCAGTTTTTTCAACATATTCACTTTTTTGAAAACCTTCAGGTAATTCTTCTTTAACAGTTCCTTGAATTACTCTTGCACCCGCAAATGCAATTAAAGCTCCTGGTTCTGCAATGTGAATATCACCTAACATAGCGTATGATGCAGTAATACCTCCTGCTGTTGGATCAGTGATACAAACTAAATATGGAAGTCCATTTTTCTTTAATTCATTTATTGCAAGAGTTGTTCTTGTCATTTGAGATAATGAAATTAAACTTTCCATCATTCTCATTCCCCCTCCTGCACTAATACATAAAAAAGGTGTTTGATTTTCTATGGCATGTTGTATTCCATATAAAAAAGCCTCACCTTCTGCTGCTGCCATTGAAGCTCCTAAAAAATCAAAATCAGAAGCTACAGCTGTAATTTTAATATTATTAATAATTCCAGAGGCAACCATCATTCCACATTCTAATCCTGTTTTTTTTCGGGCACTTTTCAATCTTTCTTTGTAAGGTTTGGAGTCTGTCCAATTTAGTGGATCGTCTTTTGGTATTGGAGTTTTGAAAATTTCATAATTATTTTTTCCAAACAAAATATCAAACCTTTGATGTGGTTTTATTCTATGATGGCGTTTACAATCCGGACATACCCACAAGTTTTCCTCTAAATTTTTTTTTAAAATTGGACCCTTGCAACATGATGTCCAATCGCTTTTTGCAATATCTTCTTTAGAAGCTCTTTCACGTATAGCAGTTTTGATTTTTTCACCTGCTTTTATAATTTTTGTTATCCAGTTCATTGAATTTTAATTCTTAATTTTTTAACAATATTAGTAACATTTGTGACAGCATTTTGTCTCTTTTCAATAGATTTTGAGATTTCTTTACAAATAGCGCTTCCAACAACTAAACCGTCAGCTTTTTTAAGGGATTTAATTGTTTTTTCCGTAATTCCAAAGCCAATAACGACATTTTTTGATTTATTTTTTTTTTTAACTTTAAAGTATTTTTCTAATATTTTCTTTGGTGACACTTTTAGCTTTCCACCTGTAGTGGACAGCATGCTTATATAATATATCATGTCATGTGAGTCCTTAATAATTTTTTTCAATCTTATTTTGGAAGTAGTTGGTGATACTAATTGAATAAAATTAATTCCTTTTTTTTTACACTTTAAAGCAAATTTTTTATTTTCAGGATAAGGCAAATCAACAACTATTAAACCATCAACTTTTGATTGCTTGCATTTTTCTAAAAATTTATTTTCATTAAATTGATAAATCATGTTGTAATAACCCATCAAGATAATTGGTTTAGTTTTTTTGATACTTTTGAAATTTTTTACAATTGAAAATACGTCTTTAATTTTAATTCCATTTTTAATTGCTCGATAAGCACTTGTTTGTATTTGTCCCCCATCAGCTATAGGAGTGTTATGTGGAAAACCTAATTCACAAATATCTGCATAATCAGAGATAGATTTTAATATTTTTAATGATTGTTTTTTAGTATTATCCCCAGCAACGGTGTAAGTCAGCAAAGCAGGCCTATTTTCATTTTTTGCAGTCAAGAAAGCTTTATGAATTAATGAATTCATTAATTTTTTCCTAATCTCTCTTTTAATATATCTCTATCTTTTTTAGCATCACCACAAGAATTTACTATTATAATTGTATCTTCACTTAATTTTGGAGCAATTTTAATTGCTTCAGCAAATGCATGACTAGGTTCTAAACTTGGATTGAGTTTTTCAAACTTAGTAACCATAACATGTGCCCCTAGCGCCTCTTCATCAGTTGCATAAGTATATTTAGCTCGTTTTGCATCTTTCAAAAAACAATGTATTGGACTTACCCCTGGGTAATCTAATCCAGCACTTATAGATTTGGTATCATTTATTTGGCCTTCAGTATTTTGACAAACATATGAGGCCGCACCATGTAAAATTCCAATTTTAGCATTTTTACTTAAAGGAGCTGCATGAAGTTTCGATTTTTTTGGGCCACCAGCCTCTACACCTATTAATTCTATTTGCGATTTTTTGAAATCAATAAACTCACTCCAGAAACCATATGCAGAACTCCCACCACCAACACAATTAATTAATTTAATTTTGTTTGGAATTTTTTTGAATTCTTTTTTAATTTGTATTTTTAATTCTCTAGAAATTTGTGCAGTACTCCATCCACATATTTTTACAAAAATATTTGGTCCAACAGTGCTTCCGACACACATATGTGTAGTGTCACAATTTGACACCCAATATCTCATACATTCACTTACAGCGTCTACTAAAGTTTGACTACCAGAGTATACAGGAACTATTTCTGCTCCATTTTTTCTCATAGCATCACAGTTTGGTTTTTGTCTCTTAATATCTTTTGCACCCATAAAAATTTTACATTTAAGACCAAATTTTTTAGCAGCCATACTTAACATTTTCCCTGCATAACCTGCACCTGTATCACCAACTATGTATTTTTTACCCATCGCTTTACAAATTAAGGCGTGAACAGTTGCATTATATATTTTATGAGCACCACCATTAGCCTCAGATACTACTTTGGCCCATATTTGAGCACCCCCTAGATGGCTAGACAAATTTTCTAATTTTATAAACGATGTAGGTGATCCAATATAGTTCTTAAAATAATAATCTCTCTTTTTTAAAAAATTTTTATTATTTCTCAATTTTGAAAATTCTTTTGTTAAATCCTCTACAGGTTTTTTTAAAGTTTCAGGAATAAAACTTCCTCCAAATTTACCACCCCAAAATCCGTGTTTATTGTGCTGATCAATTAAAGGAATTCCTTTTTTAATTTTCATTTTTTAACTGCTCTATTTTGTTTAAAAATATATCTATTTTGGATTTATCTTTTATACCAGAAGTTTCAAGGCCCCCAGATATATCTATAATATCTGCTATTTTTCTTAAATTTTCAAGATTATCATTAACTTGAATATTTCCTGCTATCATTAGTGGTTTTTTTACCTTTATTTTTTTAATAAGAGAGTGATCAAAAGCAATACTTTTTTCATAACCTTTACTATCAAATAGATAAATATCTGCTACATCAGAAAACAACTCGTATTTTTCAACATCTGTTTCATCTTTTATAGTTAAAGCAGTAATAATTTTTTTATTATACTTTTTCTTAATTTTTTGAATTTCTTCAGGTGTACAGTCATAAATTTGATAATAATCAAAAGGTAAATCTTGAATAATTTTTAAAATATTCTCATCGGGCTTTACAAGCACAGCTACAAATTTAGACTCTTTTTTATGTAATTTTAGGAGACTTTTAAGTTTTTCAACATCAACATATCTTTTGCTTTTTTTATAGTTACAAATGAAGCCAATAAACTGCGGTGGATAGGGATGATTAATTATAAAATTAAGAGTATCTAGATCTGAGATACCACAAATTTTAGATCCTCTGATCATTTACTTAAGTGATCAATTAATCTTTGAGTATTATTTTTGATATTTCCTTTTATTAAAGATCTTCCCATTACTATTCCGGAAACTTTATTTTGAAAAGCACTGTTAGGAGTCATTACTCTTGATTGGTCATTAATACTTTCTCCTGGCAATCTTATTCCAGGAGTTACAATAAATAATTTTCTAAATTTTTTTCTAACCAATACTGCTTCTTGTGCAGAACAAATTATACCATCACAACCTGATTTTTTTATTAAACTAGCTTGTTTTAATACTAATTTTTTAATAGAATTTGTGTATCCGATTTCTTTTAGTGACTTATTATTAAGGCTTGTCAGAATTGTAACACCAAGTACTTTTAAATCTTTATTAATTAATTTAGCCTTTTTTTTTACTGCACTCAACATTTCAAGACCACCATTCACATGTACAGTTATATATTTACAGTTTTTTAGATCTTTTAAGCTGTCAATTGCAGATAGTGCAGTTTGTGGAATATCATTAATCTTTAAATCCAGCCAATAATCTGATTTATATTTCTCTAGAAATTTTCTTCCATTTTTAGAGTAAAAAAATTGTAATCCAAATTTTGGAATAATTTTTAATTTTTTTGTGTTGATATTTTTGAGAATTTTATTTATTTGGCTTATATTTGAAGTATCGCAAGCAACAAATATAGTTTTATTCTTCATTATTAATCTTTTTAAACATTTCTTTACTCATTTTCCATGATATAACTTTCTTTTCAGGTACAGCGACTTTTTCACCAGTTTTAGGATTTCTTCTAATAGAAGATTTTTGTGTTTTCAAACTGAACCGTCCAAATCGTCTTAACTCGACTGAATCTCCACGTTTAAGTGCTCTTTTTATCTCATTTAAAATTATATCTGTAAATTTCTCAAGGTCTTTTTTTAAGAAATTTGGGTAGTTGTTTGAAAGTTGTTTTAAAAGCTTTGATTTTACAATAGCCAATTTTAATCTTCTTAAATTATTCTTTCTCTTTATCTTTTTTCTTTAAATCTTCAGATAAAGATGAAAAAGGTAAGTTTTTACCTGAACCTTCAGACCCATATTTTTCAAGGGCTTCTTTTTTCTCTATTTCCTCAAGTAACTTTATACTTAATGTTACTTTCCTCTTATTCATGTCTAATTCAGCTATTGCGCAGTCTAATTTTTCGCCACCTGTCCATCTGCCTGGTCTAGCATCAGCTGAATTGATTGCTATTGCAGATTTTTTAATTTGAAAATTCATGTCACATCCCTCAGGTCTTACAGTCAACCCTTTATTATCTGTAGAAATAACTTTGACAGTAATTGTCTGATTAATTAATTTATCTTTAAACCAATTAAATGGATCAACCTGTGTTTGTTTTAAACCTACTCGTATTTTCTGTTCTGAAGTTTTAATTTCTAAAACCTTAACTTTTACTTTGTCACCTTTTTTATATTTCGTTAATTCCTCTTCTGCATTATTTAAATATGTTAGATCATTGCAATGTAAAAAAGCATCAACATCCAGATCTTCAATTTTAACAAATAATGAATACTCATTTTTATTAACTATTTCGCCTAGTACAATTGTACCGATTGGATATTTCTTCTCAAATTGTTCGAAAGGGTTTTCCTTAGTCAACCGATGTGAAATTGCTACACGTCTTTTATCTTTATCTATTTCAGTAATAATGCAATCAATTTCATCTCCAACTTTAAACATTTTTTTTGCAGATACATTTTTTTTAGTCCAGCTTAATTCACTTGAGTGTAGTAAAGTTGTTAAACCTGGTTCTAGTTCACAAAATGCTCCAAAGTCCATGAGTTTTACAACTTTAACTTTGTAAATTTTATTTAACTCATAATTTTCAATATGCTCAAAAGGATCAGGAGATAATTGTTTGACAGAACAACCTACTTGTAGTTTTTCTTTATCAACACTTATTACTTTGAGATCGTGTTTCTCACCAATATTAAAAACTTCATCTGGATGATTAACTCTCGAATAGGAAATTTCTTGAAGATGAACCAACACATCGAGCTCTCCGTTAACATTGAAGAAACAGCCAAAGGTACTATATCCCTTTACTTCAGCTCCTTTTATAATATCTCCAACTTTGTATTTTTCAATAATTTTTGCTTTATCTTCTTTTTTAAATGATGAAATAATTTCTCTTCTAGAAACACATGCATTTCCTCTAACTTTGTCTAATTTAATTAAGGCAAACTTCTGAGGCTCATTCATCAAGTGACTAATATCTTTAAGTGGTTTGTCACTAATTTGCGATCCTGGTAGAAACATTAATGAACCAGTATCAATGTGTTCTACTATACATCCCCCTTTACACTTAGATGTAATCTTACCCATAATTGGCTCATTTTTTTCGTAGGCCTCAACTAATTTATCCCAACCTTTAATTTTTAGAGCTTTACTTGCAGAAACTAAAACTTCACCATTTTTGTCTTCTATTTTTTCTAATAATACTGATATTGTCTCTCCAATTTTTATCTTTTCTGTAAGACCCATGCTTTTAAGTTCATTAATATCTAAAACTGGCTCGGATTTAAGTCCTTCAACAAAAAGAAATACAAATTTTTCTGTAATCTTATTTATTTTACCATCAATTATTTTTCCCTCTTCAATTTGGATTTTTGATAGCTGACTATTTAATAATTTTTCGAATTCTTGAGATACAGGGTTGGAGAGGTCTTTGTAAATTTCCATTAAATATTTAATTTCTTATCTATTATTTTTTTTATTTTTAAAAAACAGGATCTTTTATTAAGGTTTGTCGTATTAATCAATAGTGAATCTTTTGTTTTTATGAGTGGAGAAATCTTTCTATTAAAGTCACTTTTGTCGCGTTTTTTAATACTTTTTAATACTTCCAAATATGTCACTTTCTTTTTCATCTTCTTCAGCTCTTTAAATCTACGTAGTGCGCGTGTTTTTATACTTGCAGTTATATAAAATTTAAAATCTGCATCTGGAACAATCTTATAAGTTATGTCACGTCCATCTAAACAAGATCCATTAAATCTGTTAGGTGGATTATAAGCGAAATTTAATTGAAATGAATGAACTAACTTTCTTATATTTTTAATTTTTGAGATTTTAGAGGCTTCAGTTCCAATCTCATCTGATAATAAACTTTTATTTGCAAGTTCTTTAACTTCAAGAGAAATAATTTTTTTTTTTACAAATTTATGATTAAATTTTTTTGGAAATTTAAGTTTCAAATAAGCAATAAATCTATAAATTTTTCCTGTGTCTAAATAGAATAGATTATAATGTTTAGATAAAGCTTTAGCCAAGGTTCCTGCCCCAGCTGCTGCAGGTGAATCTATAGCAATTTTCAAAATATTTTTTCTTTTAATCATTTCTTAAGTTCATCTATTATTTTTAAAAAATTTGGAAATGATGTATTGATTGAATTTTTGTCATAAATTTTCCATGTCCCCCCAAATGAAAGTGCCGCTATCACACTTGTCATAAAAACTCTATGATCTTTTAAAAAATTTTTAATAATTATTTTCTCATTTATTTGTAAATTTGGGTTACCAAATATTTTTATAGAATTTTCTGTTACTTCATTTTTAATTCCCATTTTTTTTAAAATTTTTGCTCCCCATTTAAGTCTTGGGCTTTCTTTTTGATTTAATTCAGATAAATTTTTAAAATAAGATATCCCTTTTGCCCTCGCTGCAATTAAAAAAATTAATAAAAATTCGTCTATTGCTTCACTATTTAATTTTACTGGGCAATTAATTGATTTAATTTTTTCAGTACTTTCCACAAAAATATCTGCTGTTTTTTCCCCTTTATAAGTTTTGATATTTTTTAATTTTATGTTAATTCTCATTTTTTTTAAAATAGTCAAGACCCCTGTTCTAGTTGGATTTATATTAACATTCTTTATTAACAATGAAGAATTTTTACTGAGAGCTGTTAAAATTATAAAAAATGCACTTGAGCTTATGTCAGAAGGAATATCATAATTTAAAGAATTTATTTTTTTTACTTTTTTAATTTCAATTAAGTCATAATTTTTTTTTGTTTTTGTTTTGACTGGCAATTTTAAATATTTGCATAGAAGTTCAGTATGATTCCGGCTTTTTTTTGCTTTTATATATGTAGTTCCATTAGCTCGCATTCCTGCAAAAATTACTGAACTTTTACATTGAGCCGATCCTCTGTTTTCATAATATTTAATAGGATTTAAGTTTTGGTTACCTAATATTTTAAGAGGTAGGTGTTTTCCTTTTTTTAATTTAAATTTAACTCCAAATTTTTTTAGCGGATCGCTAATTCTTTTAAAGTCTCTTTTTGATAAACTTTTATCACCAATTAATTTTATTGGGAAAGAACAATTTGCTAAAATTCCAAGGATAAGCCTACCTAATGTACCTGAATTTTTTGAGTCTATTATTATATTTTTTTTAAATTTATATCCATTGAAACCTTTTCCATAAATTCTACATGTTTGTCCTTTTAATATTACTTTAATTCCTAGCTTCCTTACTGCTTGTATTGCAGCCATAACATCTTCAGAGGTAAGTAGATTTTTTGCTGTAGAAACACCAGATGCAATTGAGGAGAAAAGTACCCATCTAATACTTAAACTTTTATCTCCACTAACAAATATTTTTTTATTATAATTTTTAATTTTATTCTTAATTGTTATTGAGTTTGGCATTGTAAGTATTAATTAAATTTAAAACTTTCACCAAAATAAGCATTTTTTGCATTAACATTATTGATAAGATTTAAAGGAGTGTCTTGAGCGATTATTTTGCAATTACTTAATATCATAGCAATATCCACACAAGCAAGAAGATCTCTTGCTTGGTGATCACAGATGCAAATAGTAATTTTAGTTTCTTGTTGTAAATTAACAATTATCTCTTGCAACATTTTTATTGTAAGTACATCTAAAGCAGCAAAACATTCGTCTAAAAGTAAAACCTTAGGTTCACTTAAAAGCGATAAAGCAATTACTAGTTTTTTTTTCTGACCCCCAGATAAAAATTTCGCTTTAATTGATTTAACATTTTCAAGCTCGAATTTAGACAATAAGAAATTTATTTTTTCTGCCCTGATATTTTTATTCTCAATTACTATCTCACTTATAGCTTTCAAATTATCATGAAGTGTTAAATCATTAAAGTATCCACCATACTGAGGAACGTAACCAACATTAAATTTTTTTGTTCTTAAATATATAGGGTAATTTGTAACTTCTTCACCATTAATTTTAATTATTCCACTATCAGGATTTATAAGACCTGTAATTAGATTAAATATAGTTGATTTTCCAACTCCATTTGGTCCTAGCATGCCAAAAATTTGACCCTCATTTATTTTGAAGTTTATGTTATCTAGAATAATTCTTTTACCATATGATAATGTTACATTTTTAAACTCGATTATAGAGTTACTATTTTTAAATGATTTTATTCTAAACTTTTTGATTATGCCCATTTCAGTTTTTGTTTTTTATATTTACTTTTTTTTTGTTTTCATACATATAAATTTTAGTATCTTTTGTTTCTATGTTCATTTCTAAAACATCTGCAACTAGTATGTTGTCTAAATTTGTATAAACAATATCTCTTGAAATTACCATCAAATTTCTCTCAAGTGAAAAGTCTAAATATTCACCTGTAATTTTATTTTCAAGATATTTTACTATTACATTTTTTGAAAATATAGTATCAAAATTTTTTGTATTATATTTTCCAAAATCAGATGAGATATCGACTGTGTTTGAATTTTTCAAATTTATTGAAGCTTTTACACTGGTTAGATAAATTACATCTGGATTATTTATATCTATCTCTCCTGTTGATGCATATATGATATATTCATTACCTTTTGTGTCTCTAGATATATAATTGACATCTTTAATAGTATTAGAGGAAAATGTATTTTCATCTAATATCTTTTCATTAATATTTTCACTAATATTTTCAGATTTTTTTTTTTTATATACTTCTATGTAAATTAAATAAATTAATATTAGTAGAGCTAAAATAAAAAAAAAAAATATAGTCTTTTTAATTCTCATTAAGAAATATTAGAACTTAATATATTGTGAATATGTAGAACACCAATTGTCTTGTTTTTGTTTTTATCACTATGAACACAAAGTGAAGTAATTTTTTTAGTGTTCATCAGAGAAAGAGCTTTTGCAGCTAATGCATTTTTTTCAATACTTATTGGGTTTTTTGTCATAATTGAGCTTACTTTCATCACATGTAAGTCGGAATTTTTTTCGTTGTATCTTCTTATTTGTCCATCTGTAATAATTCCTTTAGTAATTTTTTTTTTATTTCTGATTATCAATATACCTAGTTTTTTATTACTTAAAATTTTTAAGGCTTTATTCATTTTAACTGCTCCATCTATGAAAGGTATTTTGTCTCCAGTTAGCATTAAATCTTCAACTGTTTTTAGTTGTGCACCCAAATTTCCAGCAGGATGAATTTTTTTAAAATCAAATTTATTAAAATTTTTGTTTTTCATTGTTGCAATTGCTAAAGCATCTCCCAAAGCGAGCTGAGTAGTCGTGCTAGAAGTAGGAACAATTTCACCAGATTCTTTTACTGATGGTATTAATAGTTTAACATCAGCTGCTTTGTAAAGTAATGAGTTCTTTTTTGATACTATCCCTATTAGCAATATTTTATTTCTATTAGCAAACTGAATAATATTTTTTAACTCGTTTGTTTGTCCTGAATTACTAATGAGTAACAAGATGTCTTTTTTTGATATACTTCCCAAATCTCCATGAGAAGAGTCTCCCGCTGAAAGACTAAAAGAAGGAGTTCCAACAGAAGATAAAGTAGCAGCTATCTTAGATGCTATGAGTCCACTTTTACCAACGCCACATAAAATAACTTTCGATTGGCATTTACTTATATGAATTACTGCTTGGTTGAAAGAATTGTTAATATTTTTTTTGAGTTTTTGTAAAGCCTTGATATCAAGATTTATTACTTCTTTCGCATCATTTATAAAATTTCTTTTACTCATCAATGGGACCATATATCATCTTTAAATAAAGCTAAGTCTAAATCAACTCTAGTTTTTAAAAATTTTAAACAATTTTTATAAAGCTCCATTCTATTTTCTCTTTCCAGAATATTTTCAAGCTCTTGATGAATTTTATGTAAGTAGATTACATCATTTGCGCAATATTTAATTTGTGCAGGTGTTAGCTCACCACCAAAGTCAGAACTTTGGAATTGCTTGCTAATATCAATATTTAAAAATTCTTTTATTAATATTTTGAGTGAATGATTATCTGAATAAGACCTTGCAAGCTTAGATGCAATCTTTGTATCAAGAATATTTTTAGTCTCAGTTTTTAAATAATATCTTATGTGTGCTAAATCAGCTCTACCGTAGTGAAAAATTTTTGATATTTTTTCATCACTTAAAATTTTGCTTAAATTAGGAGCTTTATAATTTTTCCTATCAAATTGAACAATGTGTGCATCTAAATTACCTGAGGATATCTGAATTAAACACAGAGGATCACGTCTTACATTAAGACCCATAAATTCTCCATCTACGGCTATCCTATTGCCTAAATTCAAATCATCTGGTAGATCGTCTTTGTGTAATTGAATATTATTGCTCATTTTTTAACATATATATATGAAAGCAAAAAATTGTCTAATTTTTGGTGGAAGCGGTCAAATTGGTAGAAACTTAATAAGGAAACTTACAAGCAACAATTATAAAGTCACCGTAGTTACAAGAAACATTCATCAGAAAAGTTATGTTATTAAAACTCAAGCTAACGCTGGTTATATAGATATTGTAGAATCAAATATTTTTGAAGAAAATAAAATTAGGGAACTTTTTAAAAAAGCAGATATTTGTATAAATTTAGTTGGTATATTGTTTGAAAAAAAAGGGGGAAATACTTTTAAAAATATTCATACCGTTTTTCCGTCTCTGTTAGCAAAACTTTCGAAAGAATATAATTTAAAACATTTTATTCATTTGTCTGCATTAGGTATTAATGAAGCTAAAAATTCTGATTATGCTAAAAGTAAACTTGCAGGAGAAAATGAAATTTTAAATAATTTTCCTTTAGCTACTATCTTGAGACCGTCAGTGGTTTATTCAGTAGATGATAATTTTACAACTAATTTTATGACACTGCTTAACAGACTTCCTTTTTTTCCTCTATATTATAAAGGAGATACAAAGTTTGCACCAATTCATTGTTCAGATCTCACAGATACAATTTTTCACATTATTTCAAAAAATATTTATTCCAAGATTATAGAATGTGTTGGACCTGAAGTGATTACATTTAAAGAAATATTGCAAAGGTTGCTTAAACTTATAAATAAAAACAGAATTTTAATACCATTACCATTATTTGCAGCAAATATGTCCGCACGTTTATTCGAGATTATGCCCAAACCAATTTTGACAAGAGATCAATTAAGACTTCTTAAATATGATAATATATTATCAGGAAAATATAAATCTAATTCTGAAATTGGTATACCTAGCCTTAGATATTTTAATGATGAAGTTAAAAAGTATTGTTATATGTGGAAAGAAGGTGGTCAATTTTCTACTGAAAAATATTCACCAGATAGCGAATTAGAAAAATAAAAACTTAAATTTAAGCTGATTTGATTTTCCTTTCTATAAATTCTGGTACATCATCTTTTTCAGCCACATCCTCTTTTTTACCTTTAGGTTGATATGCAAATAAAAGATGCAGTTTGCAATATGAAAAATCTTTTAATGATGACCTTCCACAAAAATAAAATGATTTTTCATCTGGATGCCCAATTGGCCATTTACAAGAATTTTCATCAAGCTCTTCTAATTGCTTAGGATTTTCTGGTTCAAAATCTTTTTCAATTACTAATGATTTAAATTTACTTTTACGAACTCTTCTATTTTTAATATTTTTTTCCTCTATAGAATTTTCAAAATTTTGATTTGAAGTAGCTGTTCGAGTTTTAATTTTAGAGGATAAATTTAAACGATGAGCTTTCCCAATCACAGCATTTCTACTTACACCACCAATAATTTCTGCTATTTGACTTGCGGTATTTCCTTTGCCCCACAGTTCTTTTAATTTAGCTATTTTTTCTTCTGTCCAACTCATAACTACATATTGTATGTTAATTATTATAACAACAATATACTGATATAAAATTAAATTAAACAATCAAAAAATCAGAGTTATCAACATTAATATACAAGTTTAATATATATATGTTTTCAATCCTAACTTGTATTAATGGTTAAAATTTATAAAACAAAATAAATTTATGACTTATTTAGCAAAAAATTATAATAGAAAAAAAATTTCTTTTAAATATGGGAAAGGAAGCTATTTATATTCTTATAATAACAAAAAATATTTAGATTTTGTTCAAGGAATAGCCGTCAACTCTTTAGGTCACGCTCATCCAAAATTAGTTAAAACTATAAGAGATCAATCAAAAAAACTCTGGCATGTATCTAATGCATTTGAAATTCCAGAGGGAGAAAAATTAGCCAGAAAGTTGTGTCAAAAAACATTTGCTGATTATGTTATGTTTCAGAACTCGGGAGCTGAAGCTACTGAAGCAGCAATTAAGGTTGCAAGAAGATATTTCTATTCTGTTGGAAAACCAAATAAAAATAGAATTTTATGTATAAAAAATTCTTTCCATGGAAGAACTTTAGCAGCAATTTTTGCTAGTGGATCAAAAAAAATGACTGAAGGGTTTGGTCCTAAAGTGACAGGTTTTGATCATTTCAAATTTGGAGATCATAATTCTCTTAAAAAGAAAATTAATAAAAACACCGCTGCTATCATGGTTGAAACCATCATGGGTGAGGGTGGTATTAAAGTAATACCAGATTGGTGCTTAAAAGAATTAAGAGTATTATGTAATAAAAAAAGAATATTATTAATCCTTGATGAAGTTCAGTGTGGAATAGGAAGATCAGGTGACTTTTTTGCTTTTGAAAAATCAAAAGTTAAACCAGATATTGTGCCAATAGCAAAAGGTATTGGAGGTGGATTTCCTATAGGTGCAGTTTTAATGAATAAAAAAGTTGCTTCAGGAATGATAGCAGGGACTCATGGATCAACATTTGGAGGAAATCCTTTAGCCATGTCTGTTGGAAATACAGTAATGGATATTATATCAAAAAAGAAATTTTTAAATAATGTTAAAAGCTTATCAAAATATTTTATATTTAAACTAAATAAAATTCAAGAAAAATATCCAAGTGTAATAAAGCGAATACGAGGAAAAGGTTTTTTGATTGGGATACAGTTGTATAAAGATCAAACTGAATTTATAAAAAAATTAATGGATAACCAGCTTTTGACTATTCGAGCAGCAGAAAATGTTATTCGTATTTTACCTCCACTAAATGTTAAAAAAAATGAAATAGATTTAGCAATAAAAATTATTGAAAAAGTCTGTACGCAGATAAAATAGCATGAAGCATTTCATTAATTTAAAGGATATACCAGCAAAAGATCTAAGAAAGATTATTATTGATGCTAAGGAAAGAAAAAGTTTAAGAAAAAAACTAAGTACATTAGAGGTTGATAAGGGCGCACCCTTAAAAGGAAAGTTATTAATTCAAATGTTTGAAAAATCTAGTTTGCGAACAAGATTAAGCTTTTATTTAGCTATAAAACAATTAGGTGGTGGTACTTTGACTTTGAGATCTAATGAGCTTCATTTGGGTCAAGGTGGAGAGAGCATTGCTGATACGGCTAAAATTCTCTCTACTTATGGTGATGGGTTTATGCTTAGAACCGATAGTGATAAAAAGGTTGAAAATTTTGAAAAATATTTATCAATACCTGTCATCAATGGTTTAAGTCCCTCATCTCATCCAACGCAGGTTTTATCAGATGTTTTTACTGTTGAGGAAATAACGAAGAAACCTATTTCTAAATTAAATATTTGTTGGATAGGTGACTCCAACAATGTTTTAGATAGTTTAATAGCAGCATCAGTAAAATTTTCTTTCAAGCTGAATATTGGTTGTCCAAAAAAATTTGAACCAGGAAAAGAAGTTAGAGCTTGGGTCAAGAGAAATAATAAAAAAATTTATATCTATAATGATGCTAAAAAAGCAGTTGTAGGTGCTGATGTGATTTTTTCAGACAAAGTTATTTCTTTAAATGATAGAGTTAATAAGAAGAAAAAAATACAAGCATTTAAAAATTTTAAAATTAATAAAAAATTAATTAGTTATGCAAAAAAAAGTTGCATTTTTTTACACTGTTTGCCAAGAGGCGATGAGGTAAGTGATGGTATTTTTTTAGGTAAAAAATCTCACGTATGGCAACAAGCACTGAATAGAGTTCACGTACAAAAAAGTATTTTATTATATTGTTTTGGAAAATTAAGGTAGTGGCAAAGGGCTGTCTGAATTCTCATTTAGATATTTTATTACAGAGGCTCTATCTTTTTCTTTTCTAAGACCTGCATATGCCATCTTTGTTCCCTTAATCCATTTTGCAGGTTTAATTAAAAATCCATTTAGTTCTTCAAAAGTCCATTTTTTATCATACGCTGCTAATGCTTTAGAATATTTATATTCTTCAACTGCTCCAACTTTTCTTCCCACAACATTATATAGCGCTGGACCTATAGCATTCTTTCCTCCTTTAACAATTGAATGACAAGCTGCACATTTTTTAAAAACTTTTTCACCATGAGCAATATCTCCCATTGCCATCAATGCTGATATATCAATTTTGTCTGAAGTTGTGCTTGAGCTAGTTGTGGATACAGTCGTGGCAGCTTCTACTTCAACTGAATAACCAGGCTTTTCAGGTTTCTCTACATGGAATATAACATCAGATAATTTTCCAATACCGATAACAAGCAGGGCAACCATTAAAACTGCAGCAACTATTTTATTTATTTCGAAAGAATCCATTTTCTAAATTTTGTAGTGAACGTATAACATGATAACTTAAAAAAAAGCTAAAATTTAATGTATAAATTTGCCTCTATAGTTGTTTAACGAGTATAATGATTAGAAAATATAATGAAAACTTTAGTAATTATACCCTCTAGAATGTCTGCGACTAGGCTTCCAGGTAAACCTTTGCTGAAAATAAATGGTTTATCAATTATTTCACATGTATCTAAAAAAGCAGAGGAGGCCAATATTGGAGACGTGATTGTAGCTACAGAGGATCAAGAAATTATTGATGATGTTAAAAGTAATGGTTTCAATGCTATTTTAACCAGCAATAAACATAAGACAGGAACAGATAGAATTTACGAAGCACTTAAAAAATCAAATGTTAGAGATCTTGATTTTATTATGAATTTGCAAGGTGATGAACCAGCAATCGATATTGATGATATCAAAAGTTTAAATGACAAAATGGTAAAAAATAATTCTAATTTAGGAACTCTTGCCGCAAAAATAAAAGATAATAAAAACCTTAAGAATGAAAATATTGTTAAGGTCATTACTGAAAATAGCCTAGAAAGTGATAATTTTCCAAAGGCTGTATCCTTTTCAAGAAAATCTGAGCAGGTAGAAAATATTTATCACCATATTGGAATTTATTGTTATTCAAGAGATTGTCTAGAAAAGTTTGTACACTTGGATCAATCCAAAAATGAAATAGAAAATCGACTAGAGCAGTTAAGAGCATTAGATAATAATATTGATATCAATGTTTCACTTGCTATGTCATCTCCAATAGGAGTGGATACAGAAGAAGATTATCTAGCCTTAAAAAAAATAATGGAATATAAGAATTGATGAGTAAAATTTATTTTCAGGGAACCTTTGGTGCATATTCTCATTTAGCAGCGCTTTCTATTGATCCTAAAGCTGAGATTTTGCCATGTAAAACTTTTGATGAGTGTTTTAACAAAGCATCCGAAGAGCCAGATAGCAGAATTATAATTCCAGAATCAAATAGAATTACTGGTAATATTGGAATTGAATATTTAATATTTAAACATAGGCTAAATATTTATAAAGAGCATTTTCAAAAAATTGAACATAACTTGTTAGGACAACCTGGAGCTAAATTAAAAGATATTAAAGAAGTATACTCACATGCTCAAGGATTGTCTCAGTGTTCAAAATTTATAAAAGAAAATAATTTAGCAGAACATATTAGAGCAGATACTGCTGGATCAGCTGAAATGATTTCTAAAACAAAAGATATCAAACAATCTGCGATAGCATCTTCCTTAAGTGCTGAAATTTATGGCTTGGAAGTAATTAAAAAAAATATAGAAAACGAAAGTGGAAATTTGACAAGGTTTTTAGTTATGGGGAAAAATATTTTACAACCAGAATTTAAAGATAAAACTTATATAACCTCTTTTTTATTTAAACTGAAAAGTAAGCCAGCTGCTCTCTATCAATCACTAGGAGGTTTTGCTATTAATGGTGTAAATTTAACAAAACTACAAAGTTATCCAGAAAAAAATAGTTTTGATTCTTATTTTTTCTTATGTGATTTAGATGGACATATTGAAGACTCAAAAGTTCAAAAATCTCTTGAAGAGCTAGGCCTACATTGTGAGGATTTTCACGTTCTAGGTGTTTTTGAAGCTGATAGTTTGAGACAAAATAAATAAGAATCTTTTCTTGTAGATTAGAAATTTTAACTGCTATAATAGATATGGAGGCTAGGGGTGGATGCTGCTTGAACCCGACCAGATCTTAACGGAAGCAGTCGTAGAGACAGTTATTCAGGTTCTAGTCTCCTTATAGATATATGAATAATAACTCAAAAGTATTAGCATTAAAATATAGACCACAAACTTTTGATGATCTTATTGGTCAAGAAGTTGTTGCGGAAACTATTACTAATTCTATTAAATCTGACAAAATACCTAATGCATATTTGTTCACTGGAATAAGGGGAATAGGAAAAACCACAACAGCACGAATTGTTGCAAAAGCACTTAATTGTTCAAATGGTATCGATAATTTATGTAAAGAAAACTTTTGTGAAAGCTGTAAATCTATAAGTGAGTCGAGTCATATAGATGTGCTTGAAATGGATGCAGCAAGCAAAACAGGAGTTGATGATGTAAGAGATTTAATCGAATTTTCAAGATACGGGCCGACCTCCGCTAAATACAAAATCTTCATTATTGATGAAGTTCATATGTTAAGCAAACAAGCATTTAATGCTTTATTAAAAACTTTAGAGGAACCACCAGAATATCTAAAATTTATTTTTGCAACTACAGAAATTAAAAAAATTCCAATTACAGTAGTATCTAGATGTCAAAGATTTGATCTATCTAGAATTAAATCCTCAGAATTATTGGAGTTTATTAAAAAAATTAAGGATAAGGAAAATGGAAAAATAAGCGATGATGCTTTAAAGCTTATAGTAAAAATTTCTGAGGGTTCTGTTAGAGATTCTTTATCGTTGCTCGATAGAGCACTATTAAGTTTGGATGAAGGAAAAGAATTAGACCTAAATTCAGCTCAGAAAATTTTTGGGTATTTTGATAAATCTCAATTAATCGATTTGTTTGAGTTAATTTTAAAAGGTGATGAAACAAAAGTAATAAGTATTTATAGAAAAATTTATGACCAAGGTGTTGAACCAAAGGTTTTTATTAATGATTTCTTAGAGTTACTTTACTACTTTAAAAA
>CABYUV010000012.1 GCA_902522115.1 uncultured Pelagibacteraceae bacterium
GGGCAGCTGGAATTCATATAATTATGGCAACCCAAAGACCAAGTGTGGACGTCATCACTGGGACGATTAAAGCCAATTTTCCTACACGGATTTCTTTTCAAGTAACATCAAAAATAGATAGTAGAACTATTCTGGGAGAGCAGGGTGCCGAACAGTTGCTGGGTAAAGGAGATATGCTTTACATGTCATCTGCAAATAGAATAGTGAGAATACACGCACCATTTGTTTCAGACAATGAAATAGAAAAAATTAACAACTTTATACGATCACAGGCAGAACCAGATTATGTTGATGAGATACTAAATTTTGCTGACGAAAAAGAAATTGGCGAAAATCAAAATTTAGGAGATAAAGACCAATTGTACCAACAAGCTATAGAAATAATTAGGTCTGAAGGTAAAGCTTCTACTTCATTTTTACAAAGAAAACTTCAAATTGGTTATAATAGAGCTGCAAGAATAATTGATATGATGGAAGCTGATGGAATAGTAAGTAAAGCCAATCATGTTGGTAAAAGAGATGTCCTTTGATGTTTAAATTATTATTAATTTTTTTTTTTACTTTTATAACTTTTAATTCAAAAGCTGACAATAGAGATAAAATAATTCAAAATTTAAACAATACTTTAAATTTTAGTTTTAAATTTGAGCAAAATATAAATGGAAAAATTGAAAGTGGAAATTGTACTGTCGAATATCCAAAAAAAATATATTGTAATTATCATAAGAATAATAAAGTTTTAGTTTCAAACGGTAAGTCTTTAGTGATCAAAACAATATCAAGTTATTATCGCTACCCCATTGAAAAAACTCCACTTAATTTTATTTTAGATAAAAACTTTCTAATTAATAAAATTTATAGTCTAGAAGAAAGAATTATAGATGACTCATATATAAGTTACAGCATTATAGAAAATAAAAACAAAACAGAAGTATTTTTTGATGTTATTTCACTTGAATTAATTGGATGGCAAACTAAAGATATATATCAAAATACATCCCTAACAATGCTTAGCTCGATTTCCAAAAATCAAAAAATTAAAAAAAAAATATTTAAATTGCCAGTTCAAAACTAAATTTTTACAATCTCAGATTTAAATATTTTCATTCCTCTGGCAACATAATTATTGAGGGCATTTTTATGATCTAATGAACAAGTATGTAACCAAACTCTATTTACATTTTTATTAAAAGATTTTTTTATAGCTTCAGATAATAAATAAGAGCCTAATTTTTTATTTTGATATTCTTCAAGAATACCAAAATAAGCTATTTCAACCTCATTTTTTTCATAGTGAAAAATTAATTCAAAAAATCCTACAAGATCATCTTTGTTTTTAAGCACATAGGTCTTAACTTTTTCACTTGAAACATAATCAATCCATTTTTGTTCATCCCAAATTAATCTATCTACCCATTTATGCTTTTTACCAATATTTTTATAAAAAAACTTATTTAATTGAAAATTAATTGGATCTAATAGAATTAATACATAATTATTGGAAGGATTAATCCCCTCTTTCAGATCATTTATTGAGTTTATTTCTAAGTAATTCCTTTCAACTTCCTCTGTCACTGAACCATTTTCCCAACTTTTTCACCTCCAAACAAGTGAAAATGCAAGTGAGGGACCTCTTGACCGCCGTGATCACTAATATTCGCTAAGGCTCTATAACCATTGCCAGCTTCTGAGGAAATTCCAAGCTTTTTAGCGACAATATTAATTCCTTTTAATAATCCAACCATCTCTTCAGATGTTGCGTTTGAACTAAAATCATCCAGATCAACATATTTTCCCTTTGGAATTACTAGAGCGTGAATTTTTTTTTGTGGATTTATGTCATGAAATGACAAAACAAAATCATCTTCATAAATTTTCTTACAGGGTATCTCACCTCTTAAAATTTTTGCAAAAATATTATTTTCATCGTAACTCATGTTTTTCTTTTTTCTAATTCTTGCATTACATCTTCAACTTTTACATCATTAGCTTCAAGATAAACCAATAAATGATAAAAGACATCAGCAGCCTCATGAATCTTGTTTGTATTTTCCTCAACTGATTCTATCAACTCATCGATTTCCTCTAAAACTTTTGCTTTACTAAGTGACTTATCAGCAAGTAACTTATTGGTATATGAACCTTCGATAGGAGAAGATTTTCTATCTCTTGTAAGTTTTATTAAGTTTTCTAATGTATTAAGCATCTTAAATTCTAACAGGAATTCCTTTTTTATCCAAATATTCCTTGGCTTCTTTTACTGAGTATTTGCCATAGTGAAATATTGACGCCGCTAAAACTGCACTAGCTTTTCCTAATTTAATTCCATCTACCAAATGATCTAAATTACCTACGCCGCCAGATGCGATAACTGGGATATTTACTTTAGATGATATTTCAGACATTAAATCGATATCATAACCAACTTGAGTACCATCTCTATCCATAGAAGTAACAAGAAGCTCACCTGCCCCACTATCTTCCATTTTTTTCACAAATTCTAGTGCGTCAATTCTAGTATTATTCCTTCCACCATGAGTAAAAATTTCCCACTTTTCAGCATTTTTTTTAGCATCAATAGCAACAACAATACACTGTGAACCAAATTTTTTAGAGCTTTCGACTACTACGTTTGAATTTTGAACAGCGGCAGTGTTAATTGACACTTTATCTGCCCCACAATTTAATAGCTTATTAATATCCTCGATAGTTCTAACACCACCACCGACGGTAAGTGGAACAAAGCATTTCTTTGAAGTTTTCTCTACAACATCATAAATAGTTTCTCTATTTTCATTTGAAGCAGTGATATCTAAAAAACAAATTTCATCTGCTCCCCCATCGGAATAAATTTTTGCTTGTTCAACTGGATCACCAGCATCTTTTAGATCAATAAAGTTAATGCCTTTGACTACTCGGCCATTTTTAACATCTAGACAAGGTATAATTCTATTCTTAAGCATCTATCTCGTTAGCCAATTCTTCTAATTTAATATCGCCATCATAAATTGCTTTTCCTACTATTATGCCTTCAATATTTTTATTATTTAATTCCTTTGCTTTTTTAATATCATCTATAGAAGAAACTCCACCAGATATAATTACTGGGCAACTAGAGTTATCAGCAATCTTTGCTGTTTCTTCAAAATTAGGACCTTGCTTCATCCCATCTCTATTTATATCGGTATAAATCAATCTACTTACTCCATAGTCATTTACTTTTTTCAGATAATCTAGTGTAAGTTGGTTAGAATTTTCTTTCCAACCTGATACAGACAAGTATCCATCTTTAGCATCCAAACCTAAAGCAATTTTATTTGGAAATTTTTCACAGGAATCTTTTAAAAAGTTTTTATCTTTTATGGCTGCGCTTCCTAAAATTACTTTTTCTACTCCAGTATCTAAGTATTTTTGAATACTTTCAAAACTTCTTACTCCTCCTCCGATTTCAATTTTGAGATCAAATTTGGTAACTATTTCTTGGATAATATCTAAATTAACTGTTTCGCCAGTTAAGGCCCCATCCAAATCAACTATATGTAAATTTTTAAAACCACTATCTTTAAATTTTTTGGCTTGTTCAACTGGGGAAATATTATATTCAGTTTTTCTATCAAAATCTCCTTTAATAAGCCGAACACATTTTTTTTCTTTTATATCGATAGCTGGAAAAATTTTCATAATTAAATTTTAAAAATTGCTATATACATAGTCTAATCTAAATCTAGATTTAAATATCTGTTTATAATTATTTTTTATTAAAAAATCGTTAACGTCACTAAATTTAACATCCCCCGACTCAACAAGGATTATACATTTATTTTCTTTTAAATTTTTAGCCAAACCTTTTAAAACACATAATTCATGACCCTCTACATCAATTTTTATGCATAATTTTTCATTTTTATAATTTAACAACTCGTCCCCAACTTTTAAGTTTGTCTCAAAAATTTTAGAATTATTAATGTCATGATTATCTTCTAAAATGACTGAATTTGTTTTAGGATAACCATGTTTATACCAAGTTATCATTTTCACTTTTTTTTGAATATCTGAAAGACCATAATTAAATATCTCTATATTTTTAAAAAAATTTTTATTTAATGTTTTTTTAAACTTCTCAAACGCCTCTAGATTGGGCTCATAAGCTTTAACTTTTAAGTTTTTGAATTTATTTGCAAAATAAAAAGAAAAATATCCTGAATTAGCACCTATGTCCAAAAAGCTTGAAATAGAATATTTAAAAAATTGATCCTCCAAAAAACTTACAGAGTCATGCTCATATTCTTTATAAAGAATTATTTTTCGATCTATCGGATCTAAAAAATCTAAATAAAATAAAATATTATTTATTTTATAAAAACCTTTATTTTTGTTTAATAATTTTAAAACTTTTATTCCAATTGATGGTATTAGCCTTTTAAAAATTGGTAAATTTAAAATCAACCTTATCATTAAAGATTAATAAAATTTTCAATTATTTTTAAACCAAGCCTATCGCTCTTTTCTGGGTGAAACTGCGTTCCAAAAATATTATCTTTCTCTACAGCACAGACTATCTTTGATGAATAATCTATTGTTGCAATAATTACACTTTTCTCCTCTGGAATAAATTCATAACTATGAACAAAATACATGTGTGATTTATTATCTATATTTTTAAAAATCTTACTCTCCTTAAGAATATTTAGTTGATTCCAGCCAATATGAGGAAGTTTGTAATTTCCATTTTGATTATCTATTTTCGATACTTTTCCTGGTATCCAACTAAGTCCTTTTGTTTCACTTTCCTCGTAACCAATATCTGCAAACATTTGCAGCCCAACACAAATTCCTAGAAGAGGTTTTTTATGATTTGTTGCAAAATCATCTAAAACATCAACCAAGCCTTTGATATTGTTTAGTGCATCAACACAACTTTTAAACGAACCTTGTCCTGGCAGAACCAGTTTATCACTTGATTTAATTTTATTTAGATCGGTAGTCACTTCGATTTTTACTTTTTCTTTAGCAACCTCCTTAAAAGAGTTTATTACTGAGCTTATATTGCCCGAATTATAATCAACAATTGTAACGTTCATTAAACTTATAATGAGCCTTTAGTTGATGGAATACTTTTCTTGTTTCTTGGATCCATCTCTAACGCAGCTCTTAATGATCTTGCTAAAGCTTTGTAGCAAGATTCAATTATGTGGTGGCTATTATCCCCGTATATATTTTCAACATGCATGGTAATACCTGCAGATTGGGAAAAAGCTTGGAACCATTCTTTAAACAACTCCGTATCCATCTCGCCGAGTTTCTCGACTTTTAATTTTACTTTCCAAATTAAATAAGGTCTGTTTGAAACATCAATCGCAACTCTTGTTAATGTTTCATCCATTGGAATAACTGTGTGCGCATATCTTTTTATTCCAACAAATTTTTTTGCAGCTTTTTTTAAAGCCTCTCCAAGTGCAATGCCTGTATCTTCTGTAGTATGGTGGAGATCAATATGTGTATCTCCTTTTGCTTTTACTTTTAAATCAATTAATGAATGCTTTGATAACTGCTCAAGCATATGATCTAGAAAACCTATACCAGTGTCAATTTGGTACTTACCTTTACCATCAATGTTTACTTCAACATTGATACTAGTTTCTTTAGTTTTTCGGGACACTTTTCCTTTTCTAGCCATATATTTTTAATGGTATACATACATAATCCCACTATATCAATATCAGTCTGAACACTTGAAGTATCAAAAATAGTTACCATTTATTAGATATGACAACAATTGTGTTAGTTAGAAAAAATAATGAAGTAGTAGTTGCTGGTGATGGACAAGTAAGTATGGGAAATACTGTTGTTAAAAGCACTGCTTCAAAAGTCAGAAAAATTGAAAAAAGAGATGTAGTTGCAGGATTTGCAGGGTCAACTGCTGATGCTTTAACTTTATTTGAAAGGTTAGAAGGAAAATTAGAAAAACATGCTGGTAATTTATCAAGAGCCGCTGTTGAATTAGCTAAAGATTGGAGAACAGATAAATATTTAAGAAGACTAGAAGCTTTAATGGCTGTTGGAGATAAAAATAACAGTTATATCATTTCTGGAACAGGAGATGTTTTAGAGCCTGAAGGAGATGTAATTGGAATTGGTTCTGGAGGAAACTATGCATTAGCAGCTGGAAAAGTTTTAATGGAAGGTGATATGACTGCTGAAGAAGTTGCGAAAAAAGCAATCAAAGTTGCTGCAGACATATGTGTTTTTACAAATGACAATGTTAAAATTGAAAAAATATAATGGATAATTCAAACGTAACGCAGCTGCACCCAAAAGATAAAAATAAAAAAGAAGAAGCTTCTTTAGTGAGCTCTCTATCTCCTAGGGAAATAGTTTCAGAATTAGATAGATTTGTTGTTGGGCAAAACAAAGCTAAAAGAGCTGTTGCTGTAGCCTTGAGAAATAGATGGAGAAGACAGGCTCTCAAGGGTGAAATGAAAAATGAAGTTTTGCCAAAAAATATTTTAATGATTGGACCAACTGGTGTTGGAAAAACAGAAATTTCAAGAAGATTATCAAAATTAGCAGAAGCACCATTTGTAAAGGTGGAAGCAACTAGATTCACTGAAGTTGGATACGTCGGAAGAGATGTTGAACAAATCGTTAGAGACTTAATTGAAATTGCAATCTCAATGGAGAAAGTAAAAAAAAGAAAAGAAGTTTTTGCTCAAGCTCAAAAAGCAGCTGAAGAAAAAGTTCTAGACGCACTTGTAGGAAAAAAAGCTAGTTTAGCAACAAGGGAGAGTTTCAGAAAAAGACTCAGAAATGGTGATTTGGATGACAATGAAATAGAAATAGTTGTAAGTGATACTGGTTCTGGTGGTGCTTCTTTTGAAATTCCTGGCATGCCAGGTGCGAATGTTGGAATGATAAATATTGGCGAGATGATTGGTAAATCAATGGGAAATAAAGAGAAAAAAAAGAAAATGACCGTAAAAGAATCCCATGAAATTTTAATAAATGATGAATCTGACAAATTAATTGAACAAGACAAAATTATTAAAGCTGCAAAACTTTCGACCGAAAATAATGGAATTGTGTTCTTGGATGAAATTGACAAGATTTCAGCAAGAACAGATAGAGTTGGTGGTGATGTATCAAGAGAAGGAGTACAAAGAGATTTATTACCTTTGATAGAAGGGACTACAGTTAATACTAAACACGGACCAATAAAAACAGACCATATTTTATTTATAGCATCAGGAGCATTTCAACTTGCAAAACCATCTGATTTATTACCAGAATTACAAGGGAGGCTACCAATTAGAGTTGAGCTTGAAGCTTTAACCAGTGAGGATTTTAAAAGAATATTAAGAGAACCAGATTTCAGTTTAATAAAACAATACATTGCACTTTTAAAAACAGAGAATGTTGATCTTGAATTTTCAGAAGATGGTATAGATGCTATTGCAAATATAGCGTCAGAGGTAAATGCAAATGTAGAAAATATAGGTGCAAGAAGATTACATACTATCATTGAGAAAATTTTAGATGAAATTAGTTTTACTGCAACTGATCGTTCAGGTGAAAAAATGATAATTGATAAAAATTATATTAATAAAAACTTAGATAATTTAGTCAAAGATACTGATTTATCAAAATTTATTCTTTAAAAACTTATATATAACCCAATTCTTTCATCTCTTTTTGACACACTTCTTCAATCATATTCTTAGTTTTCAAATCTAAATAGTTTTTCCACTGTTTAGTTTTGCCACTTCTAAAAAAATTAATTTTATTACCTTTGTCGTCTTTTTTTGACTCATGGAAACCTTTTTCTTTCTCAAGTTTTTTCAATTTTTCAAATTTGATTTGCTCTAAAACTTTTTTTATTTTCTTTTCGTTTATGTCAAAATCCATTTTTGTTAAATTTTTTATAAAAAAAAGAATTTTTTCGAAATATTTTTCATCATTTAGCACTAAGTCTTCATATTTAATTAATAAATACTTGTTAATATTATTAAATACTTTCCATGAATTATAGTTATATGACCAGGATCCTAAATATATTGGAATCCTATCTTTGATTTCAGCACCTAAAATATAATTTTGATTTATCATTTTTAGAGTTTGCTCTATAGTCTGATTGTTATGATGAGCATAAGAAATCACCACATCTCTTGGATCTCTGACAATATAGATAACACCTAATGTATTGTTCAAGTCGGTAAAGCTATAGCCATCCATTTTTACAAAACTAGAATGCGTTTTCCAAAACTGAAAACCATTTTTATTTTGGTTAATTAATTTTTGTACATTTAAATGATTTTTTGCAATTTCATGCCTATTACTTATATCAACTCCAAGTTCTGTAAATAATTTATTATTGGGATATTGTTTTATATTCTTAAGTAAATCAAAGTTAAAATTCCCATCTTTAGAAAAAAAATATGTAGAAAGAAATGATCTTAAGAATGTGTTTCCACTTTTTGGATATGAGGCTAGCCACAAAATCATAATTTAATTTATTTATTTTTTTTCAAATATATATAAAAAGCTCCACTTCCACCATCTTCTATAGATGCATTTTCTATAGTATGAATTTTTTTCATTATTTCTGAATTATTTTTTATGAATTCTGGAACTGAATGTTTAAGAATACCTAAATCTTTTGAAACATAAGGATCTTTTTCATTTTGAGAGTGTAGTCCTTTTCCTGTGACTACAATTAATTTGGTTATTTTTTCTTTGTGTGCCTTATTTATAAACTGTTCGATTGTTTTGTTAGCATCATTAAGAGTGTACCCATGTAAATCAATAGATCTAGCTTTCTGGTAAATTTTATTTTCTACTACAGAGTCTTTATCAGGGAGTTTATCAGAATTAGATATAAACTTTTGCCAGTCTTTTTTATCTCTATCTGAAATATCGTTACTCAATTATGTAAGAATATTTACAAGTTGCCAATTTGGATTTGTAGATGTGGTATCTCTTGAAAATACCCAGGTATCATAAATTTTTTTGATTTTTTCAGGATCTCCCGAAACAATTTTTTTATCTTTATCTCTAATACAAGTAATAACTTCTGCAATAAAATTCACAGTAACATTTAGTATCTTACCAATTTTTTTATGCTCTTTGATTATTGCTGAGTTAACACCTATAAAAGTGATTTCAGCATAATGACCTCTGGAACTTCTTTCCTTAAGTGCCTGATTAAATTGATTATATATTTCGTTGTTTAAAAGAGGTTTGCTAGTTGTTATTTTGTTATCATTATCACTAAAGTCAGTTATAACCGTTTCGTAAGCGATCTTTGCTCCTTTTAAGAATTCTTTTTGTGCCTCATCATCAAAACTTTCATTAATTTTTTTTGACTGTTCTTTGTTAACAGTTTTCAAAACTTCTTTAAGTTGTGATGATGGCTTCCCATCAAACCCAGATCTTTTTCCAAGTATCCCTCTTAGTCTAAGGAATATAAAACCAGCAATCATTGCTAGCAAAATGATATCAATATACTCAAAGCTATAATTCATCCCATGATAGTAATTACTCTGTTGATTAATTTCAACTAGCAATTTAGATTAAGGACAAATGAACACGATTTTTTTAATAATAATTTTGATACCAGTAGTAGAAATTTATCTTTTTATTAAAATTGGGTCTGAAATAGGTGCAATTACTACTATATTACTAGTTTTCACAACCGCTATTATTGGTGTGTATTATGCAAAATATGAAGGACTAAATACACTTAGATCTGGATTTATCCAATTAAGTAAAAATCAAACTCCTGCTTATGAAGTTGTTTCCGGTGCAGCGATAGCCATTGCAGCTGTATTACTAATTATACCAGGTTTCGCCACAGATGTTTTTGGGTTCTTGCTTATTTTTCCTTTAAGTAGAAAATTTATTTTTAGTAAATTTAAAAACAAAATTAATAAAAATGATAATTCGAAAAAAGATTTCATAGAAGGAGATTTTGAAGATATAGAGGATGAAAATGACAAAAAACTATAAAATATTAGGAAAATATATCAAAGACATGTCAAGTGAAACACCTGATGCTGAAACTTATATTTTTGTAAAAGATTACATTTCTAATTATCAACTAAACATAGATATTAATTCAAAGGCGCTTAAAGATAAAATGATTGAGATAAATACTATAATGAAATTTGAAGATAAACAGAACAGTAAAAAAAAATCTCACTTTGAAATTAATTTTGCGACAATCATTAGGGTTGAAGAAAGTATTAAAGAAAAAAAAGATCTTGAAAAAATTATATTATGCGATGTCCAGATAGAAATTTATCCTCAACTAAAGAAAGCGCTTTTGGATCTTCTTCACAATTCTGGTTACCAGGACATTAAATTTGAAAAAAAGGTAGATTTTGAACAACTTTATAATCAAAGATTAAATTAAAAATAATTTTTCTTTAAATGCTTCTTCAAATATTCACTGTGCTTTTTTATTTCATCCAAATTTGGTTCAATAATTTTTTTATAATATAAATTATCACCGATATTTTCTTTTTTTATCCTATCAGTTCTATCTTTAAAATCCAAAGTTGGCTCTTTTTGATCAATTAAATTTATGTAAACTTTTGAAAGTAGATCGCAATCAATTAAGGCTGTATGATTAATTCTTTTAGAATTATCAATTTTATATCGCTTGCAAAGAGCATCTAAACTAACCTGAGATCCTGGAAATTTTTCTCTTGCTAAAACTAAGGTATCTATAACTTCATTTTTAATTCTATCTTTTCCACTTAATAATAACTCATTATTTAAATGTGCAAGATCAAATTCTGCATTATGAATTATTAGTCTTTTATCTTTAATAAATTCTAAAAAATCATCTTCTACTTCTTTAAATTTTTTTTGATTTAATAAAAATTCATCTGAATAACCATGAATTTTAAATGCTTTTTCTGAAACTTTTCTCTCAGGATTTAAATAACAATGGAATTTTTTTTTAGTAGGTATTAAGTTTTCAAGTTCAATACATCCAATTTCTACAATTCTGTGTCCTTCTTTAACTGAAATGCCTGTGGTTTCTGTATCTAATACAATTTCTTTCATTTATAAAATTTTGTCTAATATTTTCTTTATACCCTTGTTTAAAGATTTTTTCTTAAAATTATTTTTAATAATAAAATCTGATTTTCTCTTTTTATAATGAGAAGAAAGCTGAATTTTTTTGAACTTATTTATAAGTTTAGAATTAAAATTTACTCTTTTTTTTAATCTTTTTTCTACTTCTACTTTTTTTGAGTCAACAAAAACTAAAATATCATTTTTGCCGTTAATTTTGTTTTCTAACAATAGAGGAATATCAAGAATAACCACTTTTTTATTTTTATTTTTTTTTATAAATAATTTCAATTTTTTTCTAATTTCTAAATGAACGATATTGATAATTTTTTTTAAATTAAATTTGTTGCTTAATATCGCATTTGTAATTTCACTTTTATCTACTGGAAATGAAGAGATTTGTGTTGGTAACTTTTTTTTTAGTTTTTTAAATATTTTTTTATCTTTTTTATAAAGTTTTGAGACCTCGTAATCTGCATCAAAAACTGGGTATCCAAATTTTTTAGCAACATAGCTTTTTCCTGAACCTATATTTCCTAAAATTCCAATTCTAATCATTTTTTATAATTTCTAATGTGTTGCTATTAATTTGAGGCTCTACTCCATGCCATAATTTGAATGCCTCAAATGCCTGATAAATAAACATCAATTTACCATTCTCCGTTCTATTGCCCAGTTTTTTTCCTTCTTTTAAAAAATTTGTTTCTGCCGGATTATAAATTACATCATAGAACAATTTGTTATTAGTAAATTTTGAAAAATCTAAATTAATAGACTCTTTGTTTAATCCCAAACTGGTAGCATTTATGATTACATCAAAATCATTAATATCACCCCAGTCTAATATCTCTAAATTATTAAATTGTGATTTTAAATCTTCAGCTTTTTTTTTAGTTCTATTGCTGATAATTATTTTTGAAACATTCAATTTATTTAACGCAAATATTATAGAAGGAACAACACCACCAGCTCCTAAGATAAATATTTTTTTATCTTTAATATCAAAATTTAAGTTTTTAATTGATTTAATAAAACCCACAATATCTGTATTGTGTCCTTCTAAGTTATCATTATTAAGAAGTATTGTATTTACCGACTGGGTTTGCTCTGCTTCCAGGCTCAATTTATCTAGATATGGAATTACTATTTTTTTGAATGGAACAGTAACGTTAATACCACTTATTTGTTTATTTTTTAGCTTTGTAATTATATTTTCTATATCATTCTCATCAATTTTTTTTTTATCATATATAGCATCAATGTTATTTTCTTTAAGCCAGTGATTATGAAGTTTTGGTGATAATGAATGATCAATAGGATTTCCAATTACAAAATATTTTTTCATCACAACGTACTTATATATTCCTTAATTTTTTTTATAGGGAGCCCCATAATTGTATTTTCGTCTCCTTCTATTTTTGTGAACAATCTTCTACCTTCTCCCTCTATTTGGTAGACATTATATGCATAAAGAGTTTCATCAGAAATTTTAGATAAATATTCTTTTAATTCATCTTCTGAAAAATTTTTCATTGTTAATTTTGCTTTATCAGTGTAGTTCCAAATCATAGACCCATTTTTTGATATACAAACAGAGCTAATTAAAAAATGTGATTTACCATTAAGTTTTCTTAATATTCCCATAGCCTCTTCTCTATTTTCTGGTTTAGATATTAATTCTCCCTCCAAATCAATTACACTATCTGCACCTAAGACTATTTCATCAGTTTTTTTCATACTAACTTTGTTTGCTTTTAATTCAGCTAAATTTTTTGAAATTATTTCTGAGCTAGCTTGTTCTTTTAATAAGCTTTCTTTGACAGGATCTTCGTCAACATTTGATGGTTCAACAACACATTTAATATTGTTTTTATCTAAAATATCTTTTCTGACCTCGCTTTTTGAAGCAAGAATAATTTTATTTAACATTATTTAAATATATCTCATGAATTTTAATTATAGAGGCCGCCGTTTCTTCTACAGATTTTCTTGTTACATCTATTAGTGGCCATCTATATTTTTGAAATGTTTTTTTTGCTTCAAAGACTTCTTTTTTAATATTTTCTAAATCTGTATATTGAATATTTTCTATTTCTTTCAAGGAATTCATTCTATTTTTTCTCAAATCAGCTAGTCTTTCTGGCTCTGTACTTAGTCCAACAACACAAGCTACTTGGGGATTTTTTTTAAGAGACTCTGGTAAAGAATTTTCATTTACTAAAGGAATATTTGAAGTTTTAAAACCTTTGTTGGCCAAATAAATAGATGTTGGGGTTTTGCTCGTCCTGCTTACGCCTACAAGAATAATATCAGATTTGTCTACTTCGTTTATTAAATTTCCATCATCATGGTTCATTGTAAATTGGATTGCTTCGATTCTATCATAATACTCCTCGTTCAATATGTGTTGACCGCTCGGCTCATGAGTTGCTTTTTGATTTAATATTTTTGAAAAATTCAAAATTAAATTTCCTAAAACACCAAAACATGGAATATTTTTATTTTCACTTGTATTCGCAAGATATTTAGCTAAACTATTATCCACAATTGTATATAAGATTATTGAATTTTTGTTTTTTCTTGCGTCATCTAAAATTTTTAAAATTTGATTTTCTGTCCTTGTAAAAGAATAAGAATGAACTTTATATTCTATATTTAAAAATTGGGCCTTAAGTGCTAAAAATATTCTGTCTAAAGTTTCGCCTGTAGAGTCTGATATTAAGTAAATTTGATATGTATTGCTCATGAACAAATTGTTAATAATTTTGTACTATTTTATTTAATTTTTGCATTTTTAAAATTTATAAATAATTCTTGTAAAATCTGATTTTTATTAACATTATTAATAAATAGGTTTAAACAATCCACAAAAATTAACATGGTTAAAAAAGCTTCATTTTAAACAGTTTTGCTTTCAAAACGTGTCGATAAAATGTGAATATTATGTTGGTAAAAAATAATCACCTTTATTCACAGGATATATTACAACTACTATAATTAATAATACTTATTTATGAAACCTTTAAACAAAGTAATAGTTAACAAAGATACTTCTTTCAATCCTATATGGATAATGAGACAAGCAGGAAGATATTTACCAGAGTTTAGAGAAATTAGAAAAAATAACCCAAATTTTATTGACCTGTGTTTAAATGACAGTTTATCGTCAGAAATAACTCTACAACCTTTAAAAAGATTTAATTTTGATGCTGCAATAATATTTTCGGATATTTTAATGCTTCCATATGGATTAGGTCAAAAAGTAGAATTTGAGAAAAATTTTGGGCCTAAACTAGGGGAACTTAATCTCAACGAAATTTCAAAAATTGATGAAATTGATTTTGTTGAAAAAGTACACCGTGTTTATAAGGCAATAAAAAAAGTTAGCTCAAATCAAGATTTAAATCATAAAAATACTATTGGGTTTGTTGGAGCTCCATGGACACTATTAGTTTATATGATCAACCAACAATCACCTAAAAAAAATTTAAAAAAAGATTTTTTTAAAGACAATTTCTTAATAAATAGAATTTTATTAATTATTGAAAAATTTTTAAAAGTTCATATCAAAAACCAAGTTGATAATGGTGCAAATATAATTCAAATTTTTGATAGTTGGGCCGGGCTACTAGAAGAAAAAGATTTACCAAATTATATTTATACCCCAACTCTAAGTTTGGTAAATTTCGTAAAATCTTTAAATATACCAGTGATCTGCTTCCCAAGAGAAATAAAAAACTATAAGGAATTCTGTGATATTGTGCAACCCGATGCTGTTAATATTGACTACAATGTTGATCCGAAAAAAATATTAAAAGATATAAAGATGCCTGTACAAGGTGGTTTAGATCCCAAAATACTTTTAACTGATTATGATAATTTAAAAAAAGAGGCCTTTAAATATCTAGAAATTTTTAAAGATCATCCATATATATTTAATCTTGGTCATGGAATTTTGCCCGAGACCAATCCAGAAATGGTAGAAAATTTAATCAAAATTGTAAAAGATTTTAAATGATTGAAAAAAATCACCCTCCCGTAAAGTTTGGCAAAACAGGCGTTCTTTTAATTAATTTAGGAACACCTGATTCTACCAATTGGCTCGATATAAGAAAATATTTAAGAGAGTTTCTTTCTGACAGAAGAGTTATTGAAGTAAATCCTGCAATATGGCAAATAATTTTAAATGTTTTTATTTTAAATTTTAGGCCCTCCAAAACAGCTAAAGCTTATAAGGAAATATGGATGAAAGACAAAAATATGTCTCCACTTCTCTATTATACAAAAAAGCAAACTGAGAAAGTTTTAAACTCAATTTCTAAAGAAAATATCATTATAGATTTTGCAATGAGATATGGAAATCCTAGTATTAAAAGTAAGATTCAAAAATTACATGAAATGGGTTGCGAAAATTTAGTTATACTTCCTCTTTATCCACAATATGCTGCCGCCACAACAGCAACAGTCTGTGATGAAGTTTATAGAACCTTAATGAAAATGAGATGGCAACCCTCTTTAAAAATAATACCACATTACGAATCTGATCCTCTTTATATTGAGGCACTCGTTAATTCCATTAACAAAAAACTTAACGAAATAAATTGGAAACCAGATCTAATTATAGCTTCTTATCATGGCATACCAAAAAAATATTTTGAAAAAGGTGATCCTTATCATTGTTATTGTCATAAAACGACAAGACTTATCTCAGAAAAATTTAATTCAATTAAAATTAAAACCACATTTCAATCAAGATTTGGTCCACAAGAATGGCTTCAACCATATACTGACAAGACTCTAGAAAACTTACCTAAAGAGGGAGTCAAAAATATTCTTACAATTTGCCCAGGCTTTTCATCTGACTGTGTCGAGACGTTAGAGGAAATTTTAATTCAGGGTAAAGAGAGTTTTATTAGTGCCGGGGGAGAAAATTTTGATATGGTTCCTTGTTTAAATGATAATGATGATCATATCCTTTTATTAAAATCCTTAATTGAAAGAAATATTTGATATATGAACTCGTATTTATTATTTAAATCTTTGCATTTGATTGCAGTCATTTCTTGGATGGCTGGTCTTTTGTATCTTCCTAGAATTTTTGTTTACCACGTTGAAAATAAAGAGAAAAAAGAAGCAACAGATATTTTTGAAGTTATGGAAAGAAGGTTATTTTACTACATTATGCGCCCTGCAATGATTTTTACTTGGGTTTTTGGATTAGTATTAATTTATCTCAATGGAATAGATATTTTTTCTCAGTTATGGTTTCAAATAAAGATTGTTTTAATGATATTGCTAACTGCATATAATGATTATTTAGGGAAATCTCTTGTTGCTCTAAAAAATTCTACAAATACAAGATCTGCAAAATTTTTTAGGATTATTAACGAAATACCCACGATTATTTTAATTATAGTTGTATTTTTAGCTATTTTTAAGCCAATCTAGGGTTGAAATAACAACAGTAGTATATATATTAACACTAACTGATAAGTCCTTATCAAAAAAAAATCATGAACATCCAAGAACTAAAACTAAAATCATCTGAACAGCTCATTACTCAAGCAGAAGAGCTTGGTATTGAAAATGCTAGTACACTGCGAAAACAGGAAATTCTTTTTGCTATCCTTAAGAAGGTTGCTGAAAAAGAGGAAATTACAGGAGTAGGTGTTTTACAGTTATTGCAAGACGGTTTTGGTTTCCTAAGAGCAATGGAGTCAAATTATCTCCCAGGACCTGATGATATATATGTTAGTCCAAGTCAAATAAGAAAATTTGGTTTGAGAACTGGAGATACAGTTGAGGGACCGGTAAGGGCGCCTAAAGAGGGTGAAAGATATTTTGCCCTATTACAAGTGAGTAAGATAAATTTTGAGGAACCAGAAAAAGCAAGACATAAAATTGCATTTGATAACTTAACGCCATTATATCCAGATAAACAGTTGGTGATGGAAGTTGAGACTACAAAAGTTGAAAAAAAACAAGATTTAACTCCAAGACTTATTGACCTGGTTAGCCCGATTGGTAAAGGACAAAGATCTATAATTATTTCTCCACCCAAAGCTGGAAAAACCATGATTTTGCAAAGTATCGCAAACTCAATAGCTAAAAATTATCCAGAATGCTATCTGATGGTGCTGCTGATTGATGAACGTCCAGAAGAAGTAACAGACATGCAAAGAACTGTAAAAGGTGAAGTAATTAGCTCTACTTTCGACGAACCAGCTCAAAGGCACGTAGCAGTAGCTGAAATGGTTATTGAAAAAGCCAAAAGGCTAACAGAACACAAAAAAGATGTTATTATATTGTTAGACTCCATAACAAGACTAGGAAGAGCGTATAATGCAGTTATACCTAGCTCGGGTAAAGTTTTAACAGGAGGTGTTGATGCAAATGCACTTCAAAGACCTAAAAGATTTTTTGGTGCAGCAAGAAACATCGAAGAAGGTGGTTCTTTAACAATTATCTCTACAGCTTTAATTGATACAGGAAGTAGAATGGATGAAGTAATTTTTGAGGAATTTAAAGGAACAGGTAATAGTGAAACAATATTGGATAGAAAAATCGCAGATAAAAGAATATATCCAGCAATCGATATAACGAAATCAGGTACAAGAAGAGAAGAATTATTATTTGACAAAAATGATTTACAAAAAATGAATGTGCTTCGAAGAATAATTGCTCCAATGGGAACCATGGATGCTATTGAGTTTATAAACTCAAAATTAAAAGATACTAAAAATAACGCTGAGTTCTTTAACTCAATGAATAAGCCTGCCTAAAATTCTTTCATTATAATTTTAAGTTTTACAGAGACATAAATTTGAAGATATAATCTTTCAATGACAATTTATGCTTTATCTAGTGGCCCTGGTATATCAGGTGTTGCTGTTATAAGACTTTCAGGAAAAGATACCTCAAAAGTGATTCAACTTTTAACTGGCAAGGAGCCACCAAAGCCTAGAGTAGCAACTTTAAGAAAAATCAATAAAATCAACACTTCTGAGCTGATTGATGAAGGATTAATTCTTTGGTTTCCAGGGCCTGAGAGCTATACAGGTGAGGATATGGCTGAAATTCAAGTTCATGGCAGTAAAGCTGTTGTTGATGCCCTGCACTCTACCCTATCCCAAATAAAAAATTGTAAATTGGCTGAACCAGGTGAATTTACAAAATTAGCATTTCAAAATGGAAAGATAAATTTACTAGAAGCCGAAAGTATTGCTGATTTAATTTCCTCTGAAACTGAAATTCAAAGACAACAAGCTATTAAAATAATGAATGGCAAGTCAGCGGATAAATTTAATTTTCTTAGAGAAAAACTTTTAAAAATTTTATCTCATGTTGAGGCAAAAATTGATTTTCCAGAGGAAGATCTGCCTAATAATATTTTAGATGAAATCAAAAACAATTCAGATGAAGTAATAAATAAAATAAAAAAAATATTAAACGACCAAAAAGTTGGAGAAAGAATTAGAGAAGGTTTTAAAATTGCTATTTTAGGACCAACTAATGCTGGTAAATCTAGTTTGATGAATCACTTATCTAATCGTGATGTCGCAATCGTTTCTGAAATTGCAGGTACAACTAGAGACGTGATTGAAACCCATTTAAATATAGACGGTTATCCAGTTATAATCTCTGATACAGCCGGAATAAGAGATTCTCAAGATGAGATAGAAAAAAAAGGAATTAAATTATCTCTAAATAGAGCTGAGGAGGCAGATTTAAAGCTTGTTGTAGTTGATGCAAAAAGCCTTGATTTTACTGATGTTTTGAAGAGTTTATTAGATGAGAATGCAATTTTAGTAATAAATAAATCTGATCTTTTAGAAAAAGATATTGATCCAGAAATTAAAAAAACAAATCATGTTTTAATTTCTATTAAAAAAAATAAAAACATTGAAGAATTAATATTTAAAATAAAAAATAATTTAAAAAATAAATTTCTTACAAGTGATGATATTTTAATTACAAGAGAGAGACACAGACAACATTTGCAACAGTGTTTGGATTATCTTAATAACTTTAATCAAAAAAAAGAAATCAAAGATTTTGATAAAGCTGCAGAGGATTTAAGATTAGCTACTAGACATTTAGGTATGATAGTTGGAAAAGTTGATGTAGAGGAGATATTAGGTAGTATTTTCAACGATTTTTGTATCGGCAAGTAATACACAATTTTGCTGTTTTTTTTGCACTTTTTGTATCAAAAAACGTTGATAAATAAGGCTTATTTACAAAAAATTATGCCTATCTTGTAAATTATATAATCACATATAGATTTGGATTATGAAAAATGATTTGTCATTTGATGTTGTTGTAATTGGAGGAGGTCATGCTGGATGTGAAGCTGCAGCAGCTTCTGCTCGTCTTGGAGTGAACACAGCCCTATTCACTCATAAAATAGAAACTATCGGAGAGATGTCTTGTAACCCAGCAATAGGAGGCTTGGGTAAAGGTCATTTGGTTAGAGAAATAGATGCCCTTGATGGTGTTATGGGAGATGTAGCAGACAAATCAGGTATACAATTTAGATTATTAAATAGAAGTAGAGGGCCAGCAGTCAGAGGACCAAGAACTCAATCAGACAGATCATTATATCGTAAATTTATGCAAGAAAAATTGTTAAACTATTGTAATTTAAGCGTTTTTTCTGATCCAGTTATAAAGTTTATTTTTGACCGAAATTCTATAAGTGGATTTGAAACTAAGGAAGGTAAGAAAGTTCTATCTAGTAAGATAATACTCACTACAGGGACTTTTTTGAATGGTTTGATACATATAGGTGATGAAAGAACTCCCGCTGGTAGATACGATGAAAAACCTTCTACAGGTTTAAGCGAACAATTGGCTAAATATGATTTTAAAATTGGAAGATTAAAAACTGGAACCCCACCAAGATTAGATGCAAGAACCATTAATTTTGAAAACTTAGAGGAACAATTTGCAGATGACGATCCTTATTTTTTTTCATTCTTAACAAAAAAAAATTTGAACAAACAAGTGTCCTGCCGAATGACATACACAAATGAGAAGGTTCATAAAATTATAGAAAAAAATTTATCTAAAAGTGCTATGTACTCAGGTAGTATAAAAGGAGTGGGACCAAGATATTGTCCATCTATAGAAGATAAGATAGTAAAATTTGCAGATAAAGTTCGTCATCAGATATTTTTAGAACCAGAGGGTCTAAATGATCACACAATTTATCCAAATGGGATCTCTACATCACTGCCAGCTGATGTTCAATACGAAATATGTAATAATATCAATGGTTTAGAGAATGTTACTATATTAAGACCAGGATATGCAATAGAATATGATTATGTAGATCCACGTGAACTATTCTTAACGCTTGAAACTAAAAAGATAAGCAATCTTTATCTTGCTGGCCAAATTAACGGTACAACAGGATATGAGGAAGCTGCTGCACAAGGCCTTATAGCAGGTGTAAATGCTGCCTTGTCTGTTAAAAAATTAGAACCATTTATACTCGATAGATCTGACGCCTACATTGGAGTGATGATAGATGATTTGGTAACAAAAGGAGTAGCTGAGCCATATCGAATGTTTACATCAAGAGCTGAATATCGATTAAGTTTGAGATCTGATAATGCTGATCAAAGATTAACTGCGAAGGGAATTGATATTGGTTTAATAGGTGATGAGAGAAAAGATTTTTATTTGAGTAAATTTGAGCAAATTAGACAAATATATCTAAAAATGAGTGAATCGAAGATTTCACCATCAAAAGCAGAGAAATTTGGAATAAAAATAGCGAAAGACGGAATATTGAGATCATCTAGCCAAGTTTTAACCCAAAAAGGGGTCAATATGAGTAAAATTAGGGAAATATGGCCTGATATACCTTTTTTTAGCAAAGAAATTGACGAACAGGTAGAAATAAATGCTCATTATAGAGGATATTTAAAGAAGCAAAAAGCCGATATTTTAGCATTTAAGAGGGATGAAAACCTGATTATTCCAGATCAAATCAATTATGATGGCCTACCAGGTTTGTCTAATGAGGTAAAAGCTAAATTTAAGGAAATTAAGCCTAAAACTATGGGTCAGGCTCTTAGAATTGATGGAATAACTCCTGCGGCTGTATATATTTTGTTGTCACATGTAAAAAGAAAGTCTATTAAGCATATAGCTTAATGGATCAGGAAATTTTAAATAATTATTCAAGAATCAATCACTTAAATGTTTCACGTGAAACATTTTTGGACTTTGAAAACTATATATCTATGATTCTTGAAAAAAATAAAAAAATCAACATAATTAGCCAAAATACGGCGTCAAAAAAATCGATAATTGAACGTCATATTATAGATTCTGCACAAATTATTGATTTTGTTAACTTAAATAGTAATTCAACCATTGATATAGGTTCAGGAGGGGGTATGCCAGGAATAATTGTGGCAATTATGCTAAAAAACATGAAAAATAATATGAATGTGCATCTTTATGAAAAAAGCTACCGTAAAAGCCATTTTTTGCAGGAAGTTTCAGAAAAATTAAATTTAAACACAAAGATTTTTCAAAAAAATATTTTTGAAATAAAAAATTTAGAAACAGGAACAATAATGTCCAGAGCATTCAAACCAATGCCAGTGGTTTTAGATTTAGTATATGAAAATTTTTCAAAATATAAAAATTTAATTTTTTTTATGGGGAAGAGTGGAAAAAAAATTTTTGAAAATTCTAAAAAAATTTGGGACTTGGAGTTTATAGAAAAAAAAAGTTTAACAAGTGAAGATTCATTTTTGATAAATATTAAAAAAATTAAAAAAAAAAATTAAAAAAATTGTAAAAAAATTTAAATGCAAATTATTTCAGTCATAAATCAAAAGGGTGGGGTCGGGAAAACTACAACGGTGATAAATCTTGCAGCAGGGTTATCTCAAATAGATAAAAAAATTTTAGTTATTGACCTAGATCCTCAAGGCAACGCCACAACAGGTCTGGGATTATCTAATATGGATAACTCAAGTGATACAATTTATGGAGTATTGAATGGAACTAAAGAAATTAGTGAGGTAATTAAAAAAACACAGTTTGAAAATTTAGATATGATCACGTCTAACGTAGATCTATCAGGTTTAGAAGTAGAGACGGCTGATGATAGTAATAGGGCTTTTATACTAAAGACTAAATTAGCCGCATATTTAAACAATTCTAGAGGACAATACGATTATGTTTTAATTGATTGTCCGCCTTCATTAAGCTTGTTAACGGTAATGGCCCTTGTAAGCTCAAACTCGCTATTGGTACCACTTCAGACAGAATTTTTTGCTTTAGAGGGTTTAACTCAGCTAATGAAAACAATAGAGAGGATAAAAGTAAGTTTAAATCCAGATTTAAAAATTAGGGGCATACTGCTAACAATGTACGACAAAAGAAATAAGCTATCATCTCAAGTTGAGAAAGAAGCGAGAGATTATTTCACTGAAAAAGTTTATTCAACTGTGATCCCAAGAAATGTAAGATTGTCTGAGGCACCGTCACATGGAATGCCCGTTTTGATTTATGACAAGTCTTGCCCTGGCAGCAAATCATATTTTAGTTTCACAGATGAATTTATTAATCAAGAGTCAACAATAGGGAGTGCTGCTTAATGGATAAAATAAAAAAAGGATTAGGCAGAGGTCTGTCGTCACTGATAGGAGAAACGAAAGTAGAGTCTCAAAAAAATCAATTATCAATTAGTGACTTAGTGCCAAATAAATACCAGCCAAGAAAAATTTTTGATGAGAATAATTTAGAGGATTTAACCAACTCTATAAGAGAAAGAGGGATGATCCAACCTATCATAGTCCGAAAATCTGCGCAGGATATTTCCAAATTTGAAATAATAGCAGGTGAGAGAAGATGGCTAGCAGCACAAAGAGCTGGTCTGCATGATGTTCCAGTAGTAATTACAGAAGCAGATGATTTAAAATCCTTGGAATTTGCAATTGTTGAAAATGTTCAGAGGCATGATCTTAACCCTCTTGAGGAAGCTCAGGGTTATAAACGTTTGATAGATGATTTTTCTTACGATCAAGAGAAAGTATCAAAATTTATTGGTAAAAGTAGAAGTCATATAACTAACTCATTAAGAATACTTACTTTACCGAGCGATGTAATAAAATTAATTGAGACACAAAAGTTAACAGCTGGACATGCCAAAATTTTAGTAGGTTTAGACAACGCAAGCTTTGTAGCAAAAAAAATTGTAGATACTAAGCTTTCAGTTAGACAAGCTGAAAATTTTGTTCAATTATTTAAAAAGAAAAAACATAAATCAAAAAACACAAAAGATACTAATATTATTGCTCTTGAGTTATCCATTTCAAATAAAATTGGTTTAAATGTTGATATACAGAACAATAAAAGAAACAAAGGCAAAATTTCTTTTGAATACAAAGACTTGGATCAGTTAAACAAGATTGTAGATATAATTAAATCTAACTATTAAAATTTAAGCAGATTGTTCTAAAATAAAATCTGTAGTTAAACAAATTGAATTATTAAAATTTTTTTTTATATTGAGCTCTAATTCATTTAATTTATAAATCAACTGTTTGATTTTTTTTGGTTCCCATTTTTGGATTTGTTGAATTGTAATCTCTTTTTCTTTCCAAAATATAGGTGGTTTTGCGTTTGATATTGTAATGTTAATATTATTGTTTTTTTCATATTCTTCAGAAAGTTTAAGGATTTTTTTGGATTTGTTTAAAAAAGATCTTATAATAAGCACGCAATCATCATTCGAATAATTATTTTCGTTTAATATATTAACTATTTTCTTTTTATTTTGAGCTAAAAAATTATTTACAAGTTCTGTAATATTATAATTTTCAGTCAAATTTATTATTTTTGCTATATCTTTATCCTCAATTTTTTTTTTGTTTTTAGAAAACTGAGCAATCTTTTCTAATTCATTTATTAGGCTTTTTCTATCTCCAAGAGTTTTGTGGACAATTTGATTAATACTGTATTGTGATATTAATATATTTTTTTCTTTAAAAAAATTATAAGTTAATTTTGTTAATGTTTGTTCGTTATCTGGATAAAATGGTACACAAATACATTCTTTTTTTTTTTCGAAAAAAGATCTCAATTTTGATTTTTTTTCAAGTTCATCAGAATTAACAATTATGTTAATATCTTTTAAATTTTTTGAATAAATGTATTCAATTATTTTTAAAATTTTATCTGATGCTCTTCTTATAAGAATAGTTTTCTCGTCTTCAAATAGAGATTTAGTTGTAACTGTTTCTAAGAAATTATTTTGATTTTCTAAAATTTCTTTTTCATCAAAAATGAAAATTTGCTTATTTATATTGATTAATTTAATTGCTTGATCTTTTAGTGCTTCATTTTTACCATAAAACAAAATTAAATTATATATTTGAAAATTTATATTTTTTATTTCATAAGATTTTAAAATCATCTATTTTGATTAATGTTTAAAATTAATTTTTTAGATACTATTTCCGCAAAGTTTCTTTTAATAATTTTAATATAATTATTTTCCTCAACATTATCCTCAATATTATCAATTTTAAACTCTTCGAACATTTTAATTGTACGCGAAACGCTTCCTGTACCTAAAGTGAATTCAAAATTTGCTTTAAGATTATATTTTGTTGCTTTTCCAGTTGAATCTTTAGATAAAATATCTTTAGAAAACTTACTTTTGATGTCTACATCTATAATTTTTATACTTTGTTTTTTGTTATATCTGTCTAATTGAGATTTAATTGCATTGTTAAGTTCTCTATCACCTTCCATTCTATTAATGTTAAGTGAAAAATCGATTCCCTTGAAACCAGCATATTGAGGAGTAAAACCGCAATTATTTAAAAAAAATATTATGATTATTAAAAATGAAGTAATTTTGATCTTAGACATTTATTAAATTATAATGTTTATTAATTTATTCGGTACAAAAATTTTTTTCTTTATTTGTTTACCAGTTAAATATTTTTTTAAATTCTCCTCTTTATTAATTATATCGACCAAATCATTTTCTGAAATATCTCGTTTACTTAAAATAAGTGCTCTTTTCTTACCATTTATTTGAATCACATAATTAATTTGCTCTTCAATCAATAATTTTTCATCATAATCTGGCCATTTAGTATTATTCACATTTAAAACTTGTAAACACTCATTTGCTAAATGTGGAACTATTGGAAGCATCGTTATAAGTATTTTACTGAAATTTTCCTTTAAAGTTTTTTGTGTATAGTTTTTGTTTAATTCTTTTGAAAAAAAGTTATGCATTTCGTGTAAATTAGCAATTAAAATATTGTAACTAAAATTATTTAAGTTGTTTGTCATTTTTTTGATAAACTTATTAGTATACTTTATTAACTCATCACTCTTATCTTCTTTATGATCTTTATTTATTTCATCTGATATCTTTTGATTAAGTGACCATAATTTTTGAATAAATTTATGGGATGAAGAAATTCCCTCGTCAGACCACTGTACATCCTTTTCGGGTGGACTATCTGATAAAATAAATAATCTTGCTGCATCAGCTCCATAAATTTCAATTATTTTCTCAGGATCAACAGTATTTTTTTTTGACTTTGACATTGACTCTGATGCACCAACTTTAACCTCCTCTGAAGTTTGATTTTTAAGCACTTTTTTACCATTAATTATTTCTATCTCATCAGGGCTAATCCAATTATTATTTTTATCCTTATATGTTTCGTGACAAACCATCCCTTGAGTAAACAATCCCTCAAATGGTTCTTTAAATTTAAAATTTTTATTTTCATAGCCAATTGCTCTCATAAAAAAACGTGAATAAAGAAGGTGCAAAATTGCATGTTCCACCCCACCAATATACTGATCAACTGGCATCCAATAGTTTATGTCGTCTTGATTAAATCCATATTTTGTCTCTTTTGGTGAGCAAAATCTTAAATAATACCAAGATGAACAAACGAAAGTGTCTAAAGTATCTGTCTCTCTAATATAATTTTTTCCATCTATTTTTATATTTTTCCAATTATTTTCTGAGTCTAATGGATTACCTTTTGAATTTAAATTTACATTTTCTGGCAATTTTACTGGTAAATCTTTTTTTGGAATTTCTTTTACATTACCATCGAGATCGTATGCCATTGGGATAGGGCATCCCCAATATCTTTGTCTAGAAACACCCCAATCTTTTAATCTAAAATTTATTTGTTTTTTTCCAATCTTTTTTTTTTCTAAAATATTTATGGTTTTTAAAACAGACTCTTCTGGAACTTCAAATCCGTTGAGATCCTCCGAATTAATGACAACTCCTGGTCCAGAATATGCTTCTTCTCTAACTTTGAAATCATCATTCTGGTCGAAAGGCCTTACGACTGTTTTAATTTCAAGATTATATTTTTTTGCAAAATCAAAATCTCTTTGGTCATGTGCTGGACATCCAAATACAGCACCAAAACCATAATCCATAAGTACAAAATTAGCAAAGAAAACAGGGACTTTTTGCGAGGGATTTAATGGATTTATAGCCACTAGATCGGTTTTAAAACCAATTTTTTCACCAATTGCTATTGCCTCTTCTGTAGTTCCGGTTTTAGAACACTCCTTTTTAAATTCTTGAAATTTTTTGTTATTTTCAAAATAATTAGAAATTTCATGATCTACAGATAGTGCTATAAAAGAAAAACCATGCAGGGTATCTGGTCTTGTCGTAAAACATTTAATTTCTTTAACGGGCAAGCTACCCTCAGTTTGAAAAGTAATTTCACATCCAAAAGATTTTCCTATCCAGTTTTTTTGCATAACCTTTACTTTGTTAGGCCAATCTTTCAATTCGTCTAAACCATCTAAAAGTTCTTGTGAAAATTTTGAGATGTTAAAAAACCATTGATTTAATTTCTTTCTTTCAACTATGGCTCCTGATCTCCATCCCCTCCCGTCAATTACTTGTTCATTTGCAAGAACTGTTTGATCGACAGGATCCCAATTTACATAATTTTCTTTTCTATAAACTAAATCTTTATTATACAATTCTAGAAAAAATAGTTGTTGGTGTTTATAATACTCTTCGGAGCAAGTTGATATTTCTCTGTCCCAATCAATAGATAGTCCAAGTTTTTTTAATTGAGTTTTCATTGTAGAAATATTTTTATTTGTCCACTCCTTTGGATTTAAATTATTTTCTCTTGCTGCGTTTTCAGCTGGCATTCCAAAAGCATCCCATCCCATAGGATGTAACACATTAAAACCTTTTAACGTTTTATAACGAGATAAAACGTCACCAATTGTGTAATTTCTAACATGCCCCATATGAATTTTCCCCGAAGGATAAGGAAACATTTCTAAACAATAAAATTTCTTTTTACTTTGATCTAATTTTGTTGCAAATGACTTATTTTTATCCCAAAAATCTTGCCACTTACGTTCAACTTCTTTAAAATTATATCTGTCCACTTAAGTTAATTAATAGGTTAATTGTTTTTCTTCTCAGAAGCTTCTTTTTTGTAAAGTGTAGCTTTTTTTAAAATTTGTTTTGTTAAAGCAGGAGCAAGTTCATCATCAATTTCTTTTACTACACAGTTAGAAACATTGTCACATTTTCTGCTAAAAACTTTAATATCAAGTGCATCAGCTCTTATTTCGTTCGTTAAAAATCTAATAGAAATTTTTACACTTTCACCACTTGCGCTTTGTTCATCTGAGTACCAATCTGTAACAATTATTCCCCCGCTATAATTCACGGATAGTAATGGCATGAAATCAATTGTATCTAGAGAGGCTCTCCAAAGTTCGTTAGAACTTGCGAAGTCAAAAACACCACCTTTTTGACCACCAAAAGCATCGTTAATTTTAAATCCTCTTCCTTCCTTAAGATTTTGTTCAACACGTTTAGCTGGATCAGCAGGAAATTTCCTTGCATCCCCACCAGGTAATTTAAACTTACCTTCTGGACTTTTACAGGAACCAATTAAGAGTGGAATTGCTAAAATAAAAACAAAAATTTTTATAAATTTCCACCTATTTATCTTAACTTTTAATAATTTAAGAATATTTTGCATTTAAACTTTACTTTTAAGAATATATTTAAATATATAGTTAAAAAACTTCAAAAATATAGATAAATCAATGTATTTTTAATGTTGCAAAAATACAACAGTAATAAATTAATTTGTGAAAACAAATGCAAATTAGCAATATCTGGTTCATAAAATGTTAAATAGTCACTGTTTATTATTAATAATTAACACTAATTAAAGGAGTAATTAATATGAACAAATTTACAAAAATAGGATTATCTGCTTTAGCAGGTTCTCTTGTAGCGGTATCTGCACAAGCAGGCTCTATGTCTGTTGCAGGTTCAGCTAGCATGGCTGTTGAGCACATTAACGGTGGTGCAGCGTCTACTGGTAAGTCTTGGTCAATGGGTAACCAACTTACTTTCACAGGTGGTGGTGAATTAGATAACGGAATGAACGTTTCATTATCTTTTGTAATCGACCAAGGTGATGATACATCAGACGCAACTGGTACTACTCCATTTGACAGTCACTCTGTTGCTGTTGGCATGGACGGTTTAGGAACACTTACATTCCACGGTGAAGGTGGTGGTTCTGCTGTAGGTGATATGGACGGATCTGCTGCTGGTGGTATTTGGGATAACTTCCAAGCTGCTGCTAATGAGCCTAAATCAGGTAAATCTTCAGATGATATGATTACATATGCTCTTCCAGAAGTAATGGATGGTTTAGCATTAAATACATCTTACACACCAGGTGGTACTGGATTTGGTGGAGCTGCGTCTTCAATCTCATATTCAGCAACATACACAGGTGTTGAAGGTTTAACAGTTGCTTACGGAACTGGTGAAGACAACACAACAGCAGTTGAAGCAGATGCTACTGCATGGAAAATTGCTTATGCATATGGACCTATAACAGTAACAGCTACTGATCTTGAGTACGATCATGGAACTGCAACATCTGACAGAAACATGGACTCACAAGCAATTTCGTATACAGTAAGTGATGAGTTATCAATTACTTACGGTGTTGAAGAAATTACTGACGGTTCAGCTTCTTCAGAAAAAGCTGAGTTCGAAAGTATCAGTGCTTCGTACACTTCAGGTGGTATGACTTTAACTGTATCTAGCCAAGAAGGTAAGAACATTGACTACAGCACAACTGCAACACAAGACCAAGAAAGATGGGCTATTAGTGCTGCATTTGCATTCTAATTTAATTTAGATTTAAATTATAAAAGGGCCCCTTTTTAGGGGCCTTTTTTTTATTCAAAATAAGATATTCCAGCAAATTCAGAATTTTTTAGTAGAGAAAGTTTTTTTATATTCTCTTTCGAAATTCCACCGAGCACAACAATTTTCTTTTTAGTATATTTAGAAAGTAATTTAAATTTATTTATACCTAGAAAATTTTTATTTTTTTTAAATAATGAAGATAAAAAAATTTTTCTAACATTTTGAATTTCTTTAGTTCTAATTTCTTTAAGATTATGAGCTGATCCAATAATTATAAAATTTTTCTTATAAGAGTAGGCTAAATGTTTTAAACTTTTGTCAAAAGAAGGGATATAAGCGCCGTCTAAATTAAGTTTAATCGCTAATTTAATGTTATTTGATAGATAAAACTTCATTGATTTTTTTTTACAATATTTCTTAATTTTCAGAATAAGGGCTTGGTCTGGTGCTTTAGTTAAATAGTTTCTATAAATTATAGCAGTTTGTTTATCTTGTTTATCAATATTATTTATGTCAAATTTATTAATAAAGTAATATTTTTTAATCATAGTTATATGGCCAATATTGTAAAAAATTTATTAGAAATTGAAAATAATATTAAAGTCCAAATTAATAAATTAAATATTACTAATCCTCCTAAAATTATTGCTGTTTCCAAAACATTTAAAATAGATAAAATATTACCACTTATTGAGTATGGTCACACAAATTACGGCGAAAATAAAGTTCAAGAGGCTGTAGAAAAATGGACCGAGATTAAAAAAACTAATCCAGAGTTAAAATTGCATATGATTGGAAAACTGCAAACTAATAAAGTAAAATATGCAGTTCAAATTTTTGATTATATTCATTCTGTAGATAGTGAAAAACTAGCTAAAAAAATTGCAGATGAACAAAATAAAATAAATAAAAAAATTAAAATATTTTTGCAGGTTAACATTGGTAATGAGGATCAAAAATCAGGAATAAATACAAATCAACTTAGTCAACTAGTATCCTATTGCAAAGAAGTTGAATTAGATTTAATTGGTTTAATGTGCATTCCTCCAATAAATTTAAATCCAGAAAGTTATTTTGAAGAGATGAATAAATTGAATAAAAACTTTGGGTTTAAAGAATTAAGTATGGGAATGTCCTCAGATTATCTAACTGCTGTTAAATACTTATCAACATATGTTAGAGTTGGATCTAGTATTTTTGGTCAAAGATTTTAAAAGATTTTTATTTTTGAATTTTTTTTTATTAATTTCAGCATAATTAAAAAGTCTTTTTCCTTTAAAGCAATACATCCTGCCGTAGGTCTATAATCTTTAGTTAAATGGATAAAAATACAACTACCTAGACCAGGAATAGGTTTTTTAAAATTATATTTAATTGGAATAAGTAAATCATATTTATAATCTTGTCTTTTTAACTTTTCGTGTCTAATTCTTTTTTTAATTTTGAAAAGTTTGTTATACTTTCTTGGAAAACGAATATCGTTACACCAACCCATACTTTTTTTAATTGATATACATTTTAATGAAGTTAATGGTTTTTTTAGTTTATCTTTTCGAAAATAAAGATTTTGAATTTCAAAGGTCCCCTTTGGTGTTTTTTTATCTCCCTCTTTTTTGCTTCTTGTAGAACCATTTTTTCCAATACAACACTTAAACTTAAATTCATCTATTTGAAGAGTGTGTTTATTTTTAACTAAAATTGTCATATTCTCTTTCTGTGAGTGATCAAAATTTAATAATATATAAATTTAATGGATTATATCAAATACTCGATGAAATTGGTTTAGATTTAAATTTTAAAATTACTTATGTAGACAACGAGAATTATTTAAGTGATTTATTAAAAAATCTAACTAATTATTTAGTAATTTCAAATAAAAAATATTTAAATATTGATAATCAATTTGTTTTAGATAACCGACCAGTTAATATTTTTAAATTGCTTGAAAAGATAAACATTGAATTTTTAAAATTACAATTCAACAGCCAGTCAAAGGTAAAAGTAAACGATTATATCATTGATCTTAATTCTAGAGAGATGTTTAAAAAAGATAATAAGCTTAAGTTGACTGAAAAAGAAATTAATACAATTACTTATTTATCTAAATCAGCCAAGCCTGTCAGTATTTATGAATTGCAAGAAATGGTTTGGAGCTACCAATCCGATATAGAAACCCACACTGTCGAAACCCATATTTATCGATTAAGAAAAAAAATTTTAAACACATTTAATGATAAAGATTTCATAATGAGTAAAAAAAATGGCTATCAAATCAAATAAGAAGAACCCTGTGGCTAAAGATTTATTTACTAAAAAGTATAAACCAAAAATAGTTAAGCCTAAAAAAGGAAAGGGGAGTTTCAAAAGAAAGAAAATTTAAGTTAAAGTCTTGCCCCAATTTGCTGTATTACTTTAGATGACATTTCTGTGCCTTTTTCGAGACACTCTTTTGTAGATAATTTGTTAATGTACCCATGTAAAAAACCAGCAGCAAAAAGATCACCTGCACCTGTAAGATCAATAATTTTTAGATTTTTTTGTATATCACTTTCAACAACTTCATCACCATTAATTGCAACTGCACCATTTTCACCTCTAGTCACAATCATTAATTTATTAAGTTGTTTTGAAAAGTTTATAACTTCATCAAAATTTTTTGCTTCAATTAATGATGTAATTTCCTGTTCGTTAGCAAAAGTTATATCAAGTTTGTTTTTTACTAAATTTAAAAAATGGGGTTTGTGTCTATCTACACAAAATAGATCTGATAGCGACATAGCAACTTTGTTTGCATTATTTATTGCTTTATCAAATGCTTTCTTAGGCTCTCCTTCATCCCACAAGTAACCCTCTAAAAATATTATTTCACTTTTCTTAATTGCATCTGAACTCACATCATTTTCATTAATTTTTCCTGCTGTTCCCAGAAAAGTACACATTGTTCTTTCTGAGTCTGGTGTTACCAATATCAAACACGTT
>CABYUV010000013.1 GCA_902522115.1 uncultured Pelagibacteraceae bacterium
AAGATCTATATTTGATATTTTGGAAATATAATTTTTAATAAACTCTAAATTCATGATAATTTAATTTAACAGTTATTGCCGTCAGGCGGTGAAAATCTTCCATTTGCTAAAAGTGTCAACTCACACGAGCCACCATCTTCCTTTGCCAATATTTTGTAATTTGATCCATCTTTAGCTATACAAATATTATAACCAACTTCTTTAGTAATACTATCAGAGCCACCTAATAAATTTGTTTCAATATCTGTCGATGATGAATCAGATGCGTCACTAAAAGTGCAATTTCCTTGAGTATAATAAGATCCATTATCAGAGTAATGTTCAGTTTGACCTAAAGATATTTGTTGCATTATATTTTTTGCAGAAGTTTTTTTAGCAGATGCTACGTAACCGTTGTAACTTACAATACCAATAGCTGCTATAATTCCTAGTATTGCAACAACCACTAAAAGCTCAATGAGTGTGAACCCTGAGCTTTTTGTGGTCATATAATAAAATAAAAGAGTACTAAATTATTACTCTACTTTCACTACATTCGAAGTTCTGTTATCGGCAGTATTACAAGCTGTTTGGAAGCAAGTTTCAATAGTTACATCATTTCCATTAGCAGTCAAAGTTGTCAACCCGACATTATCGTCACTTGTTGCATCTTTACCTGTCTGAACAGCAGCTGTACTCGTTACATAAGGATTTTTAAAATCTTTTAAAGCCTTAACTGCAGCGGCAACAGTTTTACCGCCGTCGTTTCCAGAACAAGTAAGTTCATCATTCATTGCTTTGAGCTCTCCTAGATTACATTTTTGTAATTCGGCTGCTATGTATTTTGATACAGCAGCTTGGTTAGATTTAGCTGCTTGTTTTTTAGCACCTGATGTATAACCTGAGTAAGCAACAACTCCAACAGCTGCAAGAATTCCTATGATAGCTACAACAACTAGTAGCTCAATTAATGTAAAACCTTTATTTTTTTTATTTCTCATATTTAAAACCTCTTTTATTTTATAATAATTTTAAACTGTATATAATTTAATATTATTTAATAATATAATGCAATTAATCATTTTGGGTCAATCATAGATTGTATTTTTATTGATTTTATTAAAAAATTGTTAAATAAAGGCATTTATGACTTACAAAGTTACAGAAGAGGGAAATATATCTACAGTTCATCTAGATGGTGAAATAGACATGGATGTAACTGAGAAAGCAAAAGAGATAATAATGCCTCTTATCGAAGCAAAAAAAGAAGTTCACTTAAATTTGAAGGAAGTTCAATACATGGACTCCTCTGGGATATCAGTTTTAATTGAAAGTCATCAAAAAGCAATGGAACTTGGAACAAAAGTTACTTTAAAAGATATTAGTAAGTCCGTTTTAAAAGTAATTATGATGGCAAAATTAGAGCAAATCTTAAACCTAGATTAATGGAACAACCAGCAATAATAAATTTAGACGAGAAAAGAGACTTTCAAGTAGACTCTTCAAATCTTAAACACGTTAGATCTTTTTGTAGAGAGGTTTTTGAAAAATTGAACATTAATCAAGAGCTAAAAGATGAATTGGTTTTAGCTATTGCTGAAGCAGCACAAAATATAGTTAAGCATGCATATAAAAATGAAAAGACAGACGACAAAATGGAAATTAAAATTTCTGTTAGTGATGGTCATCTTGAAATAGGTTTTTTTGATAAAGGAAGGCCAGTTGAAAAAGATAAAATCAGACATCGAAAAATTGATGATATTAAACCAGGCGGATTAGGAACTTTTTTTATTCAACAAATAATGGATGCAGTTGTTTTTAAAGAAGGAGAAAAACCTTGGATAAACCACCTCATACTCTCTAAAAATTTAAATAATTAATTTTTTTCTACGTAACAGTCTAAATTGATATAATCATCAAAAAACATTTCAGCTAATTCATTGCTGCTTGTCATAGAACAATCTATCGGCTCATTTAAAGATTGAACCATATGTTCACTTACACCTTTTCCTGTTTTATGTTTAACACCTGTATTAACAGTTCCTGACAAAAGTGTTTGGTTAATATTGCCTGTAGTAGCAAAAGTTATTGCAGGACCAATAACTGCTACATTCTGTGCACATCCAGAGAGTAATATTAAAACAACTAAAAAGTGTAAATTCTTAATCACAAAAAGGTATTTAACTAAAGTTGATAAAAATGAAAGTTTTTTTTTTATAAAAGGATTACAGATGTGTCCAATTTGATTTTTTTTTAACCACCAATAATTGCACCAACGTTAAAGATTGGTGAGTACATTGCAATCATCAAACCGCCAATCATAACACCCATAAATACAATCATGATAGGTTCAATTAGGCTGGACATATTGTCCACAGCAGTGTCAAACTCTTCTTCATAGTAATTTGATACTGAAGTAAACATTTCGTCTAAATTTCCTGTTTGCTCTCCTACCGATATTAACTGACTGAAAGTAGGTGGAAATACTGGTTCTTTTAAAAAAAGTTTTGTAAGTGTGTCTCCTGAAAAAACTCCTTTTTTAACATTTTCTAAAGCAAGAGTAACCACATCGTTATTACTTACTGCTTTTGCAATTTCAATACTCTCAAGTAAATTTACACCAGCAGAACTTAAGTTACCCATAATTAATGAAATTCTAGCAATCAATGACTTTAAAATCATGTCACCAAACACTGGCATTTTTAAAACTCTTTGATGCCATTTGTATCTAATTGCTGGAATTTTTGTCGTGGTGTATTTAAAGATTACAAATAATATAACAGTAACAATTCCTAACGTTAAACCTCCAGAACCTCTCATAAAATTACTTGCTGTCATTATAACAGCCGTAGGTGTAGGAAGAGCGACGCCCATACCTTCATACATCTCTGCAAAAACAGGAACTACTTTGATTAGCATGAAAACCATTACAGTAATAGCAACTGTAAACATAACCACTGGATAAGTAAGTGCGCTTTTGATTTTCTTTTTAACCTTTTCTCTTTTTTCTAATGATTCTACCAATTTCATTAAAAAAACATCAAGTTTACCACTAGCCTCACCCGCTTTAATTAAGTTAATGTAAATACTATCAAAAATTTGTGGATATTTTTCAAAACATTTCGAAAGTGTTATTCCACCTTCTAAACTTTTTCTAATATCTTCAATAATTTCTTTCATTGTTGGATGTTCAATTTGATCTCTTAACATACTAAGTACATTAAGAATTGGTAGACCAGCCTTTACCATAGTTGCAAATTGTTTTGAAAAAATTACAACATCTTGAGGTTTTACTTTTTTCTTTCCAAAAGAAAATCCGCCACTTTTTTTTTTATCTTTGGTAACTTTTTTTTTTGTTTTAACTAAATTTGTGATGATAATTTTTTGCTCTTTTAATTTAAATGATGCTTCTTCTTGATTTAAAGCATCAATCGATCCTTCAACATATTTTCCTGCTGAAATACCTTTGTAAGAAAAAGTTTCTGAAGACATTTAATTTAATCTCCTGATAAAACACGGTCGTATTCTCTGAAATTTAAATCTCCAGTTAAAATCATTTCACGACCCATATCTTGCATTGTTCTAAAACCTTCGTTGGTAGCTATTTCTTTAAGTTCAGGGGTAGTAGCTTGTCTTAAGATAGCTTCTTTAATTGGTTTTGTAACATTTAAAATTTCGTAAATACCCATTCTTCCTTTATATCCAGTATCTTTACATTTTGGACAACCCTTACCTTTTTGAACTTTTGCTCTTGATGCTTGTTCAACTGTAAATCCAAGATCAGCCAGAGCTTTAGGGGTAATATCTTCATCAGGAACTCTACAATCAGGACATGTTTTTCTTGCAAGTCTTTGTGCTAAAACTAATGTTACAGCAGCGCTAATTAAATAATCAGGTGTTCCCATGTTTTGTAATCTTGTAATTGTACTTGGCGCATCATTTGTATGAAGTGTGCTAAATACTAAGTGACCTGTTAATGCAGCCTTTAAACCTATATCCACAGTTTCTTTATCCCTCATCTCTCCAACTAAAATAATTTCAGGGTCTTGCCTTAAAAAAGATCTTAATGCTGTAGAAAAATTAAATCCAATATCATCTTTTATCTGAACCTGCCCTACTCCATCTAATTCATATTCAACAGGATCTTCTGCAGTTAAAATATTTAAATTAGGTTTAGAAACTTCTTTTAAAATACTATACAATGTAGTTGTTTTTCCAGATCCTGTAGGACCAGTTACTAAAACTAAGCCTTGGGTTCCGTGTATTGCTTTTCTTAAATTTTTTAAATCAGTTTCTTCAAAATTTAATTGTTCTAAACTTATATCTCCAGCATCTTTATTTAATACCCGCATAACAATTCTTTCATTGTTTGCTGTTGGTAAAATTGAAAGACGTAAATCAACTACCTTACCATCTATTTTAAAAGGAATAGCTCCGTCTTGAGGAAGTCTTCTTTCAGCAATATCTAGTTTACCCATAATTTTAAATCTAGTAACTACTGCACCATAGTTTGAGTGTAAAAATTTAGAAAATTGCTCTTGCTCTTGTAAAATACCATCTAATCGATATCTAACTCTAGAATTAAACCTATATGGTTCGATATGAATATCAGAAACACCAGATTTAATAGCTTCTGCAACAACCGCTGTTGAAAATTTAATTACTTCAGATTCATTTTCTAAGGCCTCTATATCTTCCTCAGGCTTCTCATCTAACACTTCGGTGTTATCATCTACATCATAATCAAATGTTTGAATTTTTTCTTTATTTTTTTGTTGGATTGATTGAATTGTTGTTTCTCCATCCGCATGAAGTTTCTTAATAAAATCTGAAATTTCACTAATTTTAGCGGCATGTAATTCAATATCCATTTTAGTAATTGTTTTAAGATTTCTCATTAAACTAAGTTTAGAACTATCAGGAATAGCTATATGTAAAACTTTACCCTCTACTTTAAATGGTGCTATAAAATTCATATTAATATAATTTGAAGGTAGAACAGATTTTATTTCTTCAGTTACAGGCAAAGATGTTAAATCAACTACTTCTAATGATTGTTCTTTAACTAATAAATCTAAGATTTTATTTTCATCTGTAAGATTAAGTTCAAAGACTGCATCTAATTGTGACTTTTGTCCCTCTGTTGATATTTTTTTGATATTAATTAAATCTTTTCCAGAAATAATATCTTGATCAATCAAAATATTAATTAAATTTATTTCAGACTCTCTACTAATATTAATCATTATAAAATTCTTGGTGCAATAAACACCAATAATTCATCTAGATTATCAGAATTAGCCTTACCTTTAAAGAGATTACCTATTACAGGCATATTTCCTATACCTGGCGTTTGGTTTTTGCTATTAGATTGTACGTTCTTCTTAATTCCACCAATAACAACTATATCTCCATCAGCTACCAATAATTTTGTAACAATTTCCATTTTATTAATTGGTGGTTCATCAGATGCAGCTGCTCTATTAGGTGTGTCATTGTTTACTTTAATAGTTAATAAAACATTTCCATCACCAATTATGCTTGGTGTTACCTCTAATTTTAAAGCTGCTTCTTTAAATGAGGTCGATGTAGTTCCGTCTGATGTCGTTTGATAAGGAATTTCTTCACCTTGAGTAACTGTAGCAAGCTGATTATCTAGAGTGAAAACTTTTGGATTAGATATAGTTTTCCCCATACCCATACTTTCAAGTGCTGTTATTTCAGCTTTTAAAACTCCTGTGGTTGTTTTTCTTAATAATCCAATTCCACTGGTTGCACCTGTTACAGGAAAGTTTGCGATACTATCAGTTGCAGATCCTAATCCAGCAGCTTCATCTAAACTAGCTCCAGCCGCACTTCCAGTACTAGCACCTGCTACACCACCAGCAACTTTCCCAAATTTTTGGTAATATCCTCCAAGCCTTGTACCCAACGCTCTTTCAAAATCTGAATTTGCTTCAACTATAAATGCTTCAATTAAAACTTGCTTAGTTCTAATATCTATTTCTTTAATTACTTTATCAACAACATCTAAGTCTTTTTCTTTTCCTCTAACTATTATAGATCTAGTGGTCACTTCCTCTGTAATTTGAATTGGAGTAAATGAACTATCACCAGATTGTTGTGTGAATAACTCTTCAATTGTAACTTTAGCTTGTGCTGGTGAAATATAATACAATCTAAATATTTCAGAAAAAATTGGCTCAACACTATCTTCTAACTCAACTTTTTTCTTAACCGCTTGTGCTCTCTCAGATTTATAACTCTCTTGTGATGTTAAAGTTTCTGGAGAGTGAACTCTTATTAAATTACTAGAAACATCAACATCTGATGCATAATTTTTCATATCTAATAAAGCCTGAAATGCTTTATCCCAAGGTACATCAATTAATTCTGCAGAAATTACTCCTGCAACTTCATCTCCAACTAATACATTAATTTCTCCAATTTTACCCATTAATTGCATTGTCTCTTTAAAGTCTAAATTTTTAAATTTTAAAGTTACTCTTTGCTTAAGTAATGGGAATTCGTCAGAGATAATTAAATAATTTCTTTGTGCCTCTGAAGATATTTTTTTTCTTTTACCTAATTTCCTAGTATCCCCTTCAACAGGCTTTGGCCCCATATCTAAAGTTTTAGAAATTTCAGATTTACCTGCTTTAGTAATATCATTACTTTTAATTAATGGAGTATTATGTTTAAAAGGTTTGTTATATTTTTTTGCAAACTGCGAATTAGCACATCCACTTAAAATAATACCTATTATTAAAACAAGAGATAAATTGAATAATTTTTTAATAGTCATCAGCCTCTCTTATTTGATTGTTAAAATCTAAAATTAAATATTTGCCATCTTCTTTTTTAAAAATTGCCTCTGTAAGTCTTAAATCTATAAACTGATTTTTTCCTAAATATTGTCCTAGAGTTAAAGTGATCGCCTCACCAGCTGAACTCACCACTGAAATATAACTGTGGTCTTTTCCTGAGATTAAACCTGCTAGTTTAAAGTTATATAAACTCATTTCATCTTCTTGTTCACCCTCGGGCATACTTGTCAATGAATTCGTACCTTCATTTCCAGCAAATGGATCGTTTAGTGGAACTTCGTCTTCATCAGTTAATTCTTTAGTGATTTCTTTTACCTGCTCAATGAGCTCTTCTTTTTGATCGTGATTATCTGCCAAAGATGTTTTGGCAAAAATCATCAAAGTTATAACCAATAAAATTTTAAAAAAATTCATTTGGTAATCCTACTATTGTTAATACTCCTGTTGCGACTATCGCTCCAGTTGAATCGTTTTGTACTACACTTATGGTCTCTTTGTCAAAGTTAAGCATTTTCTGTTGTTTAGATACTGCTCTTTTAAACTTTATGTAGCCAAGAAATTTACCTTTTATCTCAAAATCTACAGGTATCTTGTAATATGAAATCATGTCTGGTGTTAAGTTATTTTCTGATTGCTTGGCTATTCCCTCTTTCATTACAGCAATTGGTTTTTTCTTTTCAATTTTTGAAATTACCAATCCATTTACACCTGCATGTCTACTTAAGCTTTGATAAAGATCTTCTACCTCTGCTTTTGAATGAAATAATGTAGAACTTTCTTCAAATTCAGGTTTTAATTTTTTAATCCTAGCTTTAAATTGAATTATTTCATTTTCAAATTGCGTAATTTCGTTTTCTTTTAATAGTTTATCCTCGTATTTAACTTTTCTATCTTTAACCATTGGATTTAAGATAGCGTAATAGATTATTAAGAAGATAATTATTGCACCAAATCCTATTCCAAATTTTATAAGTGTTTTTTTATCTGCGGCTCCAGAAAATTTAGCTTTTAAATCTGACATTGTTAGATTTTTAAGATCCATTAAGCGCTCTCCAATATACAGGCTATTTTAAAGCCTTTCATTTTTTGTGATCCCTGCTGCTGACCTTCAGGAAGAGTCATACTTGCTAAAGATGCTTGAGATATCAGTTTTTTATTGTTCAAATTACTTATTAATTTAAGGATATCTTGGTCACTGAATGCTGAGCCTTCAATTACTATTTGATCAACTCCATTATATTCAATTGATTTAAACTTAACTCTTTTAGGTACTGCAGAGGCAATTTGTGCAAGCACTCTAAAACTTACTGTTTTGTTTGATTCAATTGATTGACTTAATTTTAATGATTTTAACATTGTTCCAATTTCTTTAGCGTACTTATTTTTTTCTAAAGTTTTAAGTTCATGTGTTTGAACTACCTGATCATAACCAACAATTTTTTTATTTAGTTCTGTAATTTGCCAAAATGAAAATCCAAACAAAGTTATATAAATTATTGCAACTACGCCAACTACTCCTTTAAAAGCAAAACTTGAAACAGCTTTTGCTTTTTTCTGGGCAATCATATTATCTCTATTTGGAAGCAAGTTTATGTTTTTTACAGCTGTAACAAATTTGTAATAACCAAACACATCTAATTTTCTAAAAGCTAAACCCATAACAGTTGAAAAATAAGATCGATTTTTCATGTTGATTTCATTTTCAAGTTGAGCTGGAACTTTAATTCCATCGAAAGGATCAAAAAGTTGATAACCTGTATTAGTCATATTTTTTCTAAAACTTCCTAGATATTCTTCAACGTTAGGTAAGTTTGAAGTTACTCTTAAGTTTCGAATTCTTTTTTCGTATTTTGTTTCAAAGTCTTGGATTGCTTGCTTAACTTGTGTCATATATCTTCTAACTAATGCATCCATCTCTTCTTGATTATTACTTTCTTCTAAAGTTTTTCTATCTTGACTTCTAATAAATATATCTGTGATAATTGGATTATTTTCATATAAAATCATTACATAGTTTTCATCTAAACCAAATTCTAAAACTGCAGTTAAATTACTTTCTTCAATTGAGCCTGCTATTTGATTTATTTGGTCTACTGCAGATTTTAATGCAAAACATTTTACATCAATAATAACTGCATTTAGTCCGCCCTTCTTTATTATATCAGTATAATTATTGATGTCTGAAAGCTTGGAAGCAACGAATAAAATATCCATTGTGTTTCCTGTTGTATCTTTATTTATTACTTGATGAAAAATTGAATAATCAGCTAAATTATCAGTTAGTTGAACTAAGTTTTCCCACAAAGAATCTGTATCAATTGCTTTTTTTAATTCCTCGTCTGTCATTAAAGGAGCCGTAACAACTCTTATTATCGCACTGGTAACAGGTATTGCTATTGCAGCATTTGTTGTGTTTATTTTTAATTTTTGTAAAGCAATTTTTAATTCATCAGCTACTTTATCGGGATTTTCTAATACTGTTCCCCCTGTTGGAATTCCTTCAAACTTATGAACATGAAATTTATCTAAAACCCATTGATTAGACTTGTTATTTGAAACTTGAGATAGTCTAATTTCATTAGGTGTTAACTCTACACCTATTATTTCTTCTCCTTTAGCAGTTGATTTTCCTAATCTATTTTTTAGAAACTTACTTAAGAAGCTTTCTTTTTTATTCCCTGCTTCTGGTTTGGGAAATGGTGCATCACTTTTTGCTTTTTTTTTAAAAAGATTTGCAAATGGATTTTTCATAATTAGCTTTTTCCTCAGCTTATACTCAACTTTTACTAGAATAAAAATAATTTTTATTCAAAATGGGTTTTTATGAGAAATAAAGTGACAAAAAATGCACAATTTATATTATTAGATCACTATGTTTGAAAAATTAGAAGATCTAGCAAAAAATAATAAAAAAATATCAGACTTTCATATTAGAGCTGGATCGCCTCTAGCTTACAGAGCAACAGGGGAAATTATAAAAGTTCAAGAAGTAATGGTTACAGCTCAAGATTTAAAAGATCTTCTGTCAATGAACTGTAATGAAGAAGAATTAGAAAAGTTTGAACGAACTCATGAACTTGATACAGCGGTAAGTTTAAGTGGACTAAGATTTAGAGCAAACTTTTATAAAACAATCAATGGTCCCGCATGTGTTTGCAGAAGAGTGGAAAGTAAAATTCCTGATATGGATCAATTTAATTTACCACAAGCTCTTTATGATATCGTTGACTTTCACAAAGGTTTAGTTTTAGTGACTGGTCCAACAGGTTCAGGTAAGTCAACTACATTAGCTGCAATTGTAAATGAAATTAATAAGACCAGAACTTCAAATATAATAACTGTTGAAGACCCAGTTGAGTTTATTCACACTGATAATCAAAGTATTGTTTCTCATCGAGAAGTTGGAAAACAAACTCAATCATTCGCTGCAGCATTAAAAGCAGCTTTAAGAGAAGATCCTGATGTAATTCTAGTTGGAGAAATGAGAGATTTAGAAACAATTAGTTTAGCACTAACTGCTGCTGAAACAGGTCACTTAGTATTTGGTACATTGCATACAAGTGGCGCACCAAGTACAATTAATAGAATAATTGATGTGTTCCCGCCTGAGCAACAAGAACAAATTCGTGCACAAATTTCAACCTCATTAAAAATGGTAGTTACGCAAAGATTATTAAAAACAAAAGATGGTCAAGGACGAGTGGGAGCATTTGAAATAATGAAATGTACTCCACCAATTCAAAACTTAATCCGTGAAGCTAAAATTCACCAAATTCCCAGTATCATGCAAACTGCAGTAAGAGATGGTATGATTACAATGGATAAATCTTTAGAAGAATTGGTAAAGTCAGGAAAAATAGATCCAGGTGCAGCAAAAGCAGGACATTAAAGGTTTTACGATTTTAGAACTACTAGTTGTTATCACTATAGTAGCTATCGTGTCTGCTGTTGGTTATCCAAATTTTATGGAGTGGAGTGAAGATAGAAAAGTTAGAAAAGCCTCTGAACAAATTGCGTCAATGCTTACAAATATCAACACTCAACTTCAAAGAGGTAATTTTCAGTACGTTCAGTTTCAAATAATTCCAGGAGGTACTTCATCAACAACAATCAGAACTAAAGGAATGTATTCAGATACTTATTCAGAAAAAATTAATTCAGGAAGTATAAAATGTAGTAAAGATAATAAATATTGGGACGAAACTGTGCAGGAAATAGTGATTGATACTCCAGTCCACACAAACAAGCAAGGTTATGTATGTTTTTCAAAAGATGGAACTAAGTTCTTACAAACTGGATCATTAGAAAATCAATATGGATTTTTTGTTAATGGTGAGGAGGTAAAAGATTATGCGCTTGTTTGTAGCAAAAGTAATGCAAAACAAATTGGTGATAAATGTGATCTGAAAACCCTTGGTAAAAAAAATGGGTTAACAAAACCTGCATACTTGGTTCTATGGTCAAGATTTGGTACAGTTACTAAATATAAATGGGGTAAAAGTGATTGGACAATTAGATAAAAGAATTTACGAAAAAGGCATAACCTTACTAGAAGCACTAGTTTCTACAGCTATTATTGGCATTGGCTTTGTAGCAATATTCCAAATGGTTAATTATTCTGTTCAATCTATCGATATCTCAGGTGAAAGGACAAAATCTAATTATTTGGTAGGTATGGTAGCAGAAGACCTAATTGCAGAGAAAAACTCAACTTCCCCAAATAAAGACGTAAAATTAATGGATTTTTTAGTTTCTAATAGGATATCAGGTACTGATTCATCTTGGAGAATGGGGAGCTGCTCAACTGGAACCACAACTACAGGTTCATTTAATAATGCTGCTCAGAATAAATTTAAAAAATGGGATGATAGATTTTCTAAAAGAAGAATTAAATGTAAAGGATCACAAGATATAAAATTTTTAAAAGTTTTCGATATCTGTAACAATGGAGCGTCTGGAAACAATTGCACTTATAATAATACACAAAAGTATCAAAATACTGGAATTTATGAAAAATGGTATTTAGGAAAAATGGAAGTAAATATGAATGATGGTGGCAAGAGAAAATATCTTTACTTTCAAATTCATTAAATGAAAAAAAAACTAAGTTCAATTGCTGGTGTAACTTTAATTGAAATTTTAATTGGTATTTTAATTTCTGTGGTGATGATGGCAGCAATGTTTACATCATATACAGTTGTTAATAACTCTTACTCACAGGTTGCTGATCGAGCAAAAATATCTACAGCTGGGAGAGATGTTATAGGAATGTTACTACGAGATATACGGCTTGCAGGATTTAAATATTTTAATGATAATATTCCAACATCAAATAAACATGCTCCTATCATTATTACTAAATCAAGTAATTTTGCACAGTCATGTGATAAAATTGAAATAGTTTACGGAACAATTGCAGGTAAACCAACTGGTGATCCTTTAAAGTATGAGTATGAAAGATATAAAATTACTTATGAGTGTAAAAAATCAAAAATTCCAAATAAGTCTGCTCCACCCTTACCAGGAAATAAATATCCTCCAATTGATGCATTTGCAATTTATAAATCAAAAGAAAAATGGAACACCACAAGTAATGATTGGGATGATGGTGATACAGATAGCAATCCGAAAACATATGGACCATCATTAGTTACAGATTATGTTAGTGATTTAGTTTTTAATGCAATTGATGACAAAGGTTTATTAATTAAACCACCTCCTACCCCAACAAATGCAACAAGAGATAAATTATATAAAATTAAAACAATTGATATTGCTTTAACAGTTAGATCAACAAAAGATTTTTTTAGAACTTCTAAAGAAAGATTAATCTTTGCAATGACAGATAAGTCAAGAAATATAAAAAAAACTGACAAATTTTTAAGAGATACAATTGTTGTAACAGCCCATGCTAGGAATATTGGATTATGATTAGAAAGAATGAAAAAGGGTTTGCTTTAGTCCTCTCATTAGTTTTAATGCTTGCAATGTCTTTAATGGGTGGTGCACTTATTGTTATGTCTGCAAGTGACCATCAAAGTAATAATAAGAGTGATGAGTATCAACAAACTTTTTATGTAGCTGAAACCGCTTTGCTCGAAGGTGAAAAATACGTACTCAATCAATATTTAGGTCCTTGGAATCCTTCAAATCATAAAAGAAATGTTGGGAGTAGAAATTTACCCTCTAATCAGAAATCTACTTTTACTGGTCAAATGCAAAAAGTTAATTATAGGACATCTGATAAATATTATTTTAATACTTCAAATTATTGTTTTAATAGTTTTCCAGATAAACCTGATAATCTTAAAGTCGTTGTTGGTGAAAGCTGGAATTTTGGTGATGTCATTCGGGATAGTTTTAATAAGAACGCCTCTCAAGCGGAGAAAGATGAGGCCGAAAGATTAAAAGGCTATTATTATGAATACTTTATTACTAATATAGGAGCCGCTCCATTTAAAGGGTCAGGCTCAAGTGTAAAAAAACAAGCAGGAAATAGTGGACAAAATGGTATGGCTTATAGGATATATGGCTGTGGAATAAAGGCTGAAGAACACGGATTTAACAAAAACACCAAAAAACACTCCATTAATTCATTATCTAAAAAAAGGATAGTTGTAGCCTTAGAAAGTATAATTGTTTTACCAAAATAGACCAATTTGAACGGTTTTAAAGTCAAATTAAATTTTGTTATATTGTAAATAAAAGAATGAAAATTTTATTAAAAACTTTTTTAATTATAATTTTATCAATTAATTTTGCTTATTCAGCTTGTGATCTAATAGCAGAATTTGGAGAAAAAAAAGAAGTTTTTGAGAAAAGAGAAATTGCTTCAAGACCCTTTCCAATGGAATATGCTGAATTAGATGTTTATCCTATTTTAGCAAATGATGTTTGCCCAAACCAAAAATTAAACGACGTAGGCATTGAATATAAATTTTTAAATGACGAATTGGTTGCAGTTAATTTTGTTGCTTTAAACGATGATCGAAATTTAGTAACTGAAAAATTGACATTAATGAATTATGTAAAAAAAAATTATCAGAATTTTGATACTGGAAATAATCCAAACGCTTATGAGGGTATAGAATTAATTGAAAAAACAAATTTATTTATTGTATATCAAAGATTAACTGGTGATGATGGAATTAAAAATGAGCAGATTTATATTTCAACACCTAAGCTGGATGAAAAATTATCAAAATTCTATGCTAAAAAAGAAATGGAACAGTTGGAAAATTCTCAATGAAAATAAAAAAAATAATATTTAGTTTTTTATTTATATTTTTAACAACAGAAAATTTATTTGCTAAAGCTTTGCCTCCAGGAACTGGTATTGGCGATGTTCCTGCAAACGTTTTAATATTACTAGATAAATCTGGAAGTATGGGATGGCGAATGAGTGGAGGGACTGCAAGTATGAGATTACCTTACGATGCCGATGCAGATGCCAGTGGTAACATACTAGTTTCTCAATTCGGTTATGATGGAGTTAAAAAGTTTTTATACGATACAGCCACAACAGACAGTGGCTTTGGAAATAAAGGAGTTTCTGGAAAAGGAAATGCTAAATATGAAGGAAATAGAAACTGTAAAACATCTTATTCATATAGTGGAGAAACCTATAACGGCATTTTCTATACAACTGCATTTTATCAAAGATCAGTTGTAGCTATAAGAGCTAGCGATGGTCGATGTATGGATAAATATTATTTAGGTGGATACACCTACAACATGACTATTAATCCAAGTACTGGAATGCTCTACGTAGGACATAGCGGTGGATTTAAAGCTATAAATCTAAATAATAACCAACAGTATAACTGCAATGTACATTCACAACTTAGATATAGTTATGGTACTAAGGTAATGGGTGACTATATTTATTACTACCGTAGTAATACGATTTATAGATCTAAGTTAAACACTGGTGGTTCTGCGTGTCCTCAAAATAGTATTAGTGGAAGTTTCTATTATCCAGAAGGATCTTACGTTGGACTTGAGAGAGATCCAAATAATTCAAACGTCTTGTTTACTCAATCATGGAATAACAGCAGAATAAAAAAAATTACAGTTAACGCTTCAGGTAACGGCGCAACTACAAACTGGACAAAAGGAAGTAGAAGTAGATCGGCATCATCTACCAGCAGACTATATTTATATTTTCCATGGGGTTTAGGATGGGATGAAAATAACAACAGACTTCTTGCTGCAAATATGAATAATGGCCAAGTTCACGCTTTAGATCAAAATGGTGGGTGGATTAAGTCTATTGGTGGAGCTCCAAAAACAAGAATGCAGGCAGCGTATGAAGCTATAGAAGCAATAGTAAAAGACTCTTCATTAACTTCTGGGGTAGATTTTGGATTTGCTTACTGGTCTGCCGGAGCTTCTGGTTTTAATAGATGGCATGGAGACCATAAAACTGGACAAGGATATTCAACACCTTGTAATTATTATAATTGTCTTAAAGTCCCTATTTATAAAGGCGGTGCTGCTCAAATTGCTAAAATGATAAGGACAGTTAATCCAGGTGGAGGTACGCACTTAGATTCAGCAATGAGAATTGCATCAAGGTATTATAAAAATACTACTTATTCACCTATAGATAAAAATCTAGATTGTCAAAATTCTTATGTAATCCTAATCGGTGATGGAGAATGGTTTAATCATACACATACTCGAGGTCTTAAAATTGTTAAAGATATTTATAAAAATCATAAAATTAAAACTTTTGCAATTGCTTTTGGTACTGGAATACGGGCAAGTGGATATAAAAAGTTTCAAGATGTTGCAAGAGAAGGCGGCACTGGTAAATCAATTGTTGCTACAACTGGAGCTGCATTAACTGCTCAACTTAAAGCTAAAATTGGAGAAATCATTGCTGAAAAACTCTCGTTTACTGCTCCTGCAATTACAGCAACAATTGAAAAAGGTGGATCTTTATACCAAGCACAATTTGATTACCAACAAAATAAAGAATGGATAGGAACACTTACCAGAACAAAAATAAATTCAGATGGAAGTATTGATGAAAATCACGTTGATAACTGGTCAGCACAAGATGTAGTTCCATCACCAAACTCAAGAAAAATCTGGAGCATAATTCCAGGTACTGATTATAAAGCAGATTATAATAACTTTAGAGATACATATGCTACAGAAATTGGAAATGTATTATCATTATATGAAAATGATATTCAAGATTATCATAGAAAAACAGATTCTCCTGGTGGGTCAAGTTTAAATAGAAGATGTGCAAATTCAGCTGGAGTTCTAGATGGAACAGATGATGATTTAAAAGGATTAATAAATTTTGTAAGAGGAACAGACTATTTTGACTACGATGGGGATTGCAATCTTACTGAAAAGAGAACACAAGACGGAAAAAATATTTATCTAGGTGATATTTATCACTCACAGTTAATTGTAGTAGGTGCACCTGCTGCAGACACACAATTTCAAAATATCAATCAAGAAGCTTACTTTAGAAATGTAAATGGATATGTTGCATGGAAAGATTCTTTAAAAGCAAGAGATGATAATCCTGTTATTTACGCCGGCTCTAATAGCGGAATTCTTCATGCATTTGATGCAAACACTGGAAAAGAAAAATGGGGATTTGTTCCACCATTAGTTACTCCATATTTACCTTTGGTTATGAATAACAATTTAAATCTTGCAAAAGGGGGCGGATCAAATGCAATCTTTGGAGTTGATGGTTCAATTGTTGCACACGATATGTATTTTAAATCTCCATTAGATACTTCTAAAAAATGGCATACAATTTTGTTTGTTCCTTATGGAAGAGGTGGAGCTGGAATGAGTGTATTAGATGTAACTAATCCAGATAAACCTTTGCACTTATGGTCAATTTTTAATGATAAAATAAATCATAGAGTCTACAGAGTTGATCATAATCAAGTTATTTATAATTATGATTATATTGGTAAATCGTATTCTCTTGCTTCATTTGCTGAAGCTATAGAAGTTACAGATGAATTTACAAAAGACAATAGTATATCTAATACATGCAACACATCGCTAACGACATCATGTTACAAAGGGAAAAAATGGACTTTCCCAGTTCAAGGAATTAAGAAAAGCGATATTTCAGTCACCTTTAACGATAAAAATTATACTAATTTTACTGTAACAACGAATTCAAGTGGTGATACGGAAATCACTTTTGGAACTGAGATGACCTACTCAGCAGATAGTGGAGATACAAATACAAGTTCATTGTTAGGGGTATTTATAAAAGCAGGATCAAAAGCTACAGGTGTACAAACAAATCCAGAGTATGATTATAGTGAGCTAGGTGAAACATGGTCAGATCCAAGAATATTCAGAATTCCAAACAATGGTGCTGGAGATAATAATATTCTCGATGATGTATATGTGGCTGTTATGGGTGGTGGGTACGGAACTCAGTTCGAAGGAGTTGGATCTAATTTAACTTTAATAAATTTAGAAGATGAAACGAACCCTGGAAGCTTATATAAAAGAATACAAATAGAAGACACTGAAGCTAGTGATATTGTAAATTCAGTTCCTTCATCTATAGTTTTAGTAACACCTGATACAGCATCTGGAGTTAATTACTCTGGAGGTTTAGCTTACGTTAGTGATCTAGAGGGAAAGATAACTAAAGTGAATTTAACTAATATGAGTGATGATAATAGTGGAAATTTAATTAAAATTTATGACACTACAACATTGTTTAATGCTGGTTCAACAAAAGCAAATGGAAGATATATGTATCACGCTATGGATGCAACCATTGGGGATACTACAAATTCCATGTGGTTGTTTGCTGGAACTGGTGATTACGAAAGAATAAATGATACTACTTCTGGAGTACAAAACTTCATGCTTGGAATTAAAGATCAAAATTATCCATTCTTTAAAGATGTAGCAGTGCCAGCGAAAGCTGATACCATTACAAAATGTAAAAATACCACTGATGATACAACAGGAGCTAATTGTCCTCAAAATGCTGACAAAGGTTGGTACATAAATTTAAAAGATTACGCGAAAGTTTCTGCTGAACCGACTGTATATCGTGGTCAAGTTTATTTTCCAATATATGAGCCAACAAAATCTGTAAACAAATGTAGCTTAGGGGATGCTTATATTTGTGGTGTTGATGATGAATGTGGAACTAATATTTCGTCTGAACTTGGACAAAGTTTGGGTAATAAGAATAAATGTGCTTGGGTTGGACAAGGAGTATTATCTAAAATCGTAACATTTGGAGACACTCTTTTTGCTAACATAGCAGGTAAAGTAGATTGTAGTAAAATAACAGATCAAAAGAAAAAGAAAGAATGTGAAGATAGTAAAAAGAAAGATTTAATAAGTATTAAAGCTGGTTCAGGTCAGGTTAGCACTTATCGAAATTCTTGGAGACACAACTTTTAGTAATAATTAATTTTTACACCAACCGTCCTTTTCAATAAGTACTGGGTAATATTCTTTATGAGTTTTGATCCATAAAGCAATTCTTGCTCCATTTGAATAGCCTCCTGGACATTCAGTTTCATCAATTCTCATTCTTCCGTCTCGATCTTGTGAACTATTTGTTCCTGCGTAAATAACTGGATCCGTTTCTCCGTAAGGATTTTTCCAACCTAAATCTAAAAAATGTCCAATCAAAACATTATTTAAATTTTTGATATTTCCTTTGTTGGCAACTAGGTCACAATTAAAAGACCTTGTTGAACTTAATTCTAAAGTTCCTCCACCCTGTACATCACAAAGTCCTAAATTATTTTGAATAAATTTTACCGCTTTTTCATGCTGTGCAAGTGTTGCATTTCTTTTTGCACTACTCGTATACCCGCTATAAGCAACAACACCTACAGCTGCTAGAATACCTATGATTGCTACAACAACCAAAAGTTCTATTAGAGTGAAGCCTTTTTGTTTCATTCGAAATTATAATTCTAACTTAATCTTATTGAAATTCTATTTGCAATATTAAATAATTAAGAATGAAATTTAAAATTAGCATTCAACCAAAAATTGCATACTATTTATCAATAGTTTTAACTTTAATTTTATTTTTTTATTTTTCATACAAAGGTGTAATTGCATATTTTATTCACAAAGAGCTCTATGGAGGTGGAATAGATATTCTCGTAACCTTAAGAGCAACACTGGCAGGCGTAATGTTGTTTTTATCTTTATTACTTTTACAATTTTCTAAAATCAAAGATTTAAAAAGTCATAGAACAATTTTAAATGGAATTTTTATTGGTTGGTCTACAATAATTATTTTATTAATAATATTAAATCCCAATTTAATCTATTTTATAATTATGAGTGGACTTGGATCATTTTTTTCATTGATAACTTTATTAAGTTTAGCTGACCAAATTAAAGAAGAAAAAAATTCTCTTACAGATAAAGAGATATATCTTTTGCAAAAACTAGCTAATAAAAAATAAGTTGAGTTAAAATTTAAATAACTTTAAAAAGCTTAAATATTTATCAATAAAAATTGATCCATTGTTTAATCAATTTAATTCATGTTTTTAATTAATAACTTATTTTCAGTTTTTATTTTTTGATTTTCTTTTATCAATTGAATAATTAAATCTTTCATTGTCTGATTTTCTTTATTTAATTTGTTAGCAACCAATGCAAGTCTTTCGTTTTCTCTTACAACCTGAAGCTGATCAAATAAGCTCTCAAGTTCAGGATCTAATTTTTCATCTTCTTTTCTTTGCATTGCTCTTTTTTTAGCAACTCTTTGAAGCTTTTTACTAATAGATAAATTTAAATTATTATTAATTATTTTATCCATATTACTATGTTCAAAATTTAGGCTTAAACTAATATCCTCTGTATTTTTAGTTAAAGAAAATCCAATTTTTTTTGTGACAGCTCCATTCATTGTATGACTTTGAGATATATCCTCTTTTAAGCCTGCACCATTAATATCATTCATTTTGACTATACCACTTAGAGTTTTGTTAAAGGCTAAACCAAAATAAGGTTTTAAAATAAAACCATTTTCATTATTTATTGAATACTCAACATCAAAACCAGCGCCTAAAACTTGATCAATTGCTTCGTCTACTGATAAATCTCCATGTGTAAAATTTGATATATATTTTGGCAGTCGATGAGCACCATATTCACCTTTTATTGTTAGCGATAAATCATTATTATTTTGAATATTTCTAGTTAATTTATAATCAGTATGTAATGCAAAAAACTGCCCAAAAGAGTTATTTGTTTTTATTTGTCCGGACTCAGTTTCAATATCAATAATGTTATTACTAGAAATACCAATCAATGGCTTTATTGAAATATTACTTGAATTTGTTTTTATATCGTAACCAAAAGCTAAGTTTTCACTTTTACTTTTTTCCTTACTATTAAACTTAGCATTTTGCTCAAAATAAGTTAAAAAAGTTCTTGTCTTATCCTCCTCATAATCATTCTTTAAAAAATAACCTGAAACCCCTTTGATAGAGTTTTGATAAATATTATTTCTTTTCGATTGGGTATAAAATGTTGATCTTTCTTTTATATCACTTAATGACTTAAAAATATTATTTAGAGTATTACTGAAAATTTCTGTTCTGTATTTTTTATTGTTACTAACAACATCTAATTCTTCTCCATAAATTCTTAAATATCCATTTGTTTCAGAATTATCTGGATCTGGATTTAAATTTGAGTCTAGAATTTCATAAGTATCGTTTCCACATAGGTTATTAATTACCCTCACATTTTGTTTCTCATGAATTTCTATGGTTTGATCTCTTGAAATACTACAATCTAAAGTAAAGTCGAAAAATGTTACACCGGTTGTTTCGTTTTGATCACTAAGTAGAATTTTACCATCATAATATCCTTCTCCTTTTGTTATTAAATTAAATCCTGAAGTTACATTGTTATCATCGCTAATATATATTGAATTTCTATCGTTATGAGTTGTGCCAGCAATCAAACCAGAATTAATAATTGTAGCATTATTTAATGAGCCATGACCTTTACCAAGTCTAATTCCATGTCTTAAATTTGTAATTGTTCCAGTGTTTGTTATTGTTGCATTTGTACCATTGGTAAGGTAAATGGCAGCAGCAGATGTATTATTTGCAGAAATAGTACCACTGTTTGTAATGGTTATATCGCTAGTTTCTAGACCTTGTATAGCATATTTTCCACCATGAATAGTTCCACTATTAACAATCTCAGTGTCATCAGTTTTCTGAACTAAAACAGCAATGCTACTGCTAGCATTTTCATTTTGAGCTGTATTTATTGTACCTGAATTAGTAATTTTATTTGTTCCAGGGGCGCTTTTCATATTTATGGTATCACCCGTTGCACTTATCAAACCATGGTTGATTACGGTTGTATTTGATGCACCAACACCATTATTTGCGCGGACTGCTTTACTTCCACTAAATACTATTGAACCAGTTGACTCAACAGTCAAGGTTTCACTTGCTCCACAAGTTTGCTCATTAGTTATTGCGGTAGTTATTGTTGTATTACAAGTAGCATGACCTAAAGATCCGAGTGAAAAAAGAAAGAATATAATGAATAAAATCTGTTTCATAAAATGTCTATAAAAGTTTTTTTTATTTACATATATTTTTAAATTAATTCAAATTAATTTCCTCACTGCAGACATGATTGGGCATATCACATTGGGTACCAGAACATGGAGTTTTGACACATGTCATTACTTTAATTTTATTTTGTGGAGATCTCATTCTAATATAACCAACATCATCGTCTCTAATAATATCACCTCCGTGTGTTAAAGCTATTTTTGATGGGAAATATGGATTTTTAAAATCTTTTAGTGCTTCAATTGCTGCATCTGCTACTACATCTTTCCAGGTATTTAAATTTTGTTTACTACAATCTAATTCATCGTTCATTGCTTTTTCGTTACCCATTGAACATTTCATTGTTTCTGAAATTATATATTTTACTACAGCTTTATGATTTGAAATGGCAGCTTGCTTTTTAGCACCACTTGTATAACCACTATAAGCAACAACACCAACTGCAGCTAAAATACCAATAATTGCCACCACTACTAGGAGTTCTATTAGAGTAAAACCTTTTTTGTTCATAATGGTAGATAATATCTAAATAATTTTTAAATTAAAGATTTAAATATCAATGAATATCTTATTTCATTATTTGAATATTTTACAATTTCAAAAATTTCAAATAGATTTTTATATTTATTTTGTTCTCTTACTGATAGCTTGTTTAATATTTGTTGATGAGTATCTGAATAGAGTAAATTATATTTTTTTCTTAACCTCCAAATCACAAAATTAATTACTAATTTAATAAATTTTTTTTTATTAAATAAAAATAAAAATCTTACAAATAAAATTGATAAAATAGGAATAAATATCCAATAAAATGTTTTGGAGAATGTAAAATTTGTTAAATCTTTTATAAAAGATTTTCTTTGTGCATTGTCATACGATAAAAGATGTTGTGTCCAAACAAAATCAGTATAATTTAAATAATAACCAACATATTTAAAAATTTTCAAACGTATAGGACTATCTGATGTATTTTTTTTATAATTAAATAAATCGTTTAATGTATTTCTAACATTTTCTTGAGGAATATACTTTGTAGGATCCACCCTAACCCATCCTTCTTCTTCAAACCATACTTCAGCCCAGGCATGAGTATCTTTTTGTCTAAACACATAAAAATCACCTATATCATTTAAATCTCCACCTAAGTAACCAGAAACAATTCTACTAGGTATCCCCCCTAATCTTGCAAGTAAAACAAAAGTACCTGCAAAGTATTCGCAATAACCCTCTTTGCTTTTAAAGAAAAAGTCAGCGTAGTTATTCCCAGATAAATTTTTAGGACTTAAATTGTAAAAGTAACTACCATTTGCAAAAGTTTTAATAATGGTATTTAAATATTCTTTGTCTGTTTTATTTTTTTTATTTTTAGTTGACCAATCTACCAAATCTTTAGAGATAGTATTTGGTAATAGCGTATAGTAATCTATTAATCGATCATATATTTCTTGATTATTTTTATACCTAAAGAACTCTATTTTTTTCTTTCTATCAATTAAATTTTTAATTGTGTAAGTTTGGTTAAATAAATTTTCCTCGATCTTGCTATCAATTGTTTTAAGTTTAGAATTATCTAATGAAGGTATCCACTTACCTTTATGAGGTTCTAGGATTATTTCATAAGTTTCCCCTAGGTTTTGCCCTTTGTAAACTTTGGTATGATTTTTAAAAGTATTATACATATATATATTTGAAGTAGGTCTCCAGGATCTGTTCTTTTCCATGTAATCAAATACTTTCACTCGAAAATAAAGTTGATCTTTTTTATAATTTTTATTTATTAATGTGAAAACTGGCTCCTCAGAATTTGAAAATTCTCTGAACGAACCAAGATTAATATTGTCAGGTATACCTAAAGAACTTGCAGAAGGATCAAAAATTCTAAAATTTATGTCTGCACGTGGAAAAACTAAATAAAAAATAATAATTATTGGAAAAATGCTAAAACCAAAAGCTAAATATTTAAAAATATTTTTTAAGTTAAAATCCATAAGCTCTTTTTGTTGAAGCAAATACATATAAACAACTGATGAAATAATAATTGTTAAAGAGGTAATTGAACTAAGTAGATCCTGACCTTTTATTAAACTTGCTACTGCTATAATCATAGAAATCATTGAAAAAGATAATTGATTATTTTTTGTTAATAACTCTGAATATTTTGCAATAATTAAGATAGCTAAACAGTTTAAGAAAAATTCTTCTGAAAAAACAAATTGATCAAATCTTAGCTGAATGTAAATAGCAATTAGAGCATAACCACCTATTAATAAATTTTTAAATTTAAA
>CABYUV010000014.1 GCA_902522115.1 uncultured Pelagibacteraceae bacterium
AATTTGTAATACAAATGCAAATCCACCAGATAATATACCTGCATATAAAATTGAATAAATTTCCATTAAAATATTACTTAAAATAAATTCTTCATAAATAATTCCAATTATAAATGAAAAAATAGCTACAATTAAAGTCTGCGCAGCTCCTAAAGTAAGTGGCAAATTGTATTTAGTTATAATGATTCCAGTAAAAATGATATGAGTGCTCCAAAATAAAGCTCCCAGAACAACTAAAGTATCTCCTAATCTTACCGTTGCATCATGAAAATTGGTTAATAAATATCCTCCAATTAAACATAGAGCTACAGAAGGCCATACGCTCCAATGCATTGATTTTTTACCAAACAAAAAAATGATAATCGGTACCATAGGTACATAAAAAATTGTAAAAAAAGCAGCATTTGCAACATCTGTATAAAGCAAAGCAACTTGTTGTAGTGCTGAGCCTAAGAATAAAGACATTCCAATTAATAATGAATAAATTATGAAAGTTTTTTTATCTAATTTAAATTCTGACTTAAAGTTTTTTAATTCAAATAAAATCATAAGTGGAATTATGGCTAGAAAACCAACAAAAAACCTCACAGCATTAAATGTAAAAGGGCCAATATTATCCATGCCCGTATCTTGGGCAATAAAAGTTGTTCCCCATATAAAAGTGCACAATAAGGCGCTAAATAATGATATGGATTTACTCATTTTTAATTAGACAGCTAGTTTATAGGCAAAATTTTTGCCTAAGTTTTCTTTTAGATCATTATTAAACCTAGCTGCTTCAGCACCATCAATAATTCTGTGATCATAAGATAAAGAAATTGGTAGCATAGTCCTAGTTTGAAACTTCCCATCCATAAAAATTTGTTTTTTTTCCGATCTTCCAACTCCTAATATAGCAACTTCAGGATAATTAATTATAGGGGTAAAAAATGAACCTCCTATACCACCTAAACTCGTAATCGTCATCGAGCCACCAAATAATTCTTTTTTATCAATTTTTAAATTTCTACAAAGTTCGCTTACCTCTTTTAATTCTTTACTTATCAATGAAATTTTTTTGTTATTCGCATTTCTTATTTTTGGAACCATTAATCCATTTGGCGTGTCAACTGCTATCCCAATATGGTAATATTTTTTTAAAGTCATTTTTCCAGTCTCAATTTCGTCTATAGAAGAATTAAAACTAGGAAATTTCTTAAGAGATGCAACTAAAGCCTTTATTACAAATGCTAGAGGTGTAATTTTAATTTTTTCTCCAGTATACATATCTGTTAATGAACTTCTAAAACTTTCCATCTCCGTTATGTCGGCTTCATCGTGATTTGTAACATGAGGAATTGTTGTCCATGAATTTATAAGATATTTTGATGATAATTTTTTTACTCTTGGTATGTCTTTAATTTCTATTTCACCAAAATCAGAGTGTTCAAATTCGTTTTTAATTTTATCTGGTTTACTATCTTTTACTACAACCTTATTTTTTGAATTAGATGAAACAAATTTTTTAATATCATCTTCAATAACTCTGCCATCTTTCTGACTTCCCACTACTTGATTAATATCTACACCAAGTTCTCTAGCAAATTTTCTAGCTTTTGGACTTGCTGATGAAATGTCTGAAATATTATTTTTAGAAAAAGTTTTTTCTTGAATTTCAGGTTTTATTACCTCAATTTTTTTAAACTCTTTTTCAATTTCTAGTTTTTCTTTAACATTTTCATTTTTAACTTCGGAGGTACTCTCTATAGTTAAAATTAAATCACCCTCAGAAACTTTGTCTCCTACTTGTATTTTTAAATTTTTAATCTTACCTTCTAAATTTGATGGTATTTCTACGCTAGATTTATCACTTTCTATTGTTATTAGAGCATCATTTTTTTTAATTGATTGACCTTCAGAAACTAATACCTCAATGACCTCAACATTCTTAAAATCACCAATATTAGGTACTTTAATCTCAGTTTCTGACATTTATAATTTTGTTGGCATTGGTTTGTTACTATCAATATTATATTTCTTCATTGCATCTTTTGCATATTTAGAAGTTATAAGCTGTTCTTTTGCCAAAATACTTAATCCGTAAGCAACCAAATGTTCTTTATCTACCTCAAAAAATTTTCTTAAATTTTTTCTTGTATCACTTCTTCCAAAACCATCCGCTCCTAATGAATAAAAACTTTTATTAGTATAAGATCTGATTTGATCTGAATTCATTCTCATATAATCAGATGCAGCCATAATTGGGCCCTCTGTTTGGCCTAGGCATTTCTCTACATATGATTTTTTTGGTTCTTTATCGGGATTCAAGAGATTGTATCTTTCTACCTCCATTCCATCTTTTCTTAATTCATTAAAACTTGTTACACTCCATATCTCACTGTCAATTTGATAATCATTTTGTAAAATCTCTGCAGCAGACATCATTTCCCTTAAGATTGTTCCTGATCCTAAAAGTTGGATTTTAGTTTTTTTGTATTTGTTAAATTCTTTTATTTTATACATGCCCTTTAAAATGCCCTCCTCGCAATTTTTATTTTTTGGCATCTCTGGATGAGTGTAATTTTCATTCATTGTTGTAATATAATAAAAAACATTCTCATTTTTCTCATGCATTCTTTTTAAACCTTCTCGAAAAATTACTGCTAATTCATAATGAAATGTAGGATCATATGTTACACAATTTGGAATAGTTGATGCAATTAAATGACTATGCCCATCCTGGTGTTGCAAGCCTTCTCCAGCTAATGTTGTTCTTCCAGCTGTAGCACCTACCAAAAATCCTCTAGCCTGACTATCTCCAGCTGCCCAAGCTAGATCTCCTATTCTTTGGAAACCAAACATTGAATAAAAAATATAAATCGGGATCATTTCGATATCATGATTAGTATATGCAGTGGCAGCAGCAATCCATGAAGACATAGCACCTGCTTCATTGATACCTTCCTCTAAAACTTGTCCACTTTTATCTTCTCTATAAGAGCTTAATTGAGCCGCATCCTCAGGTTCATATTTTTGCCCCTCATGTGCATAAATTCCTATTTTTTGAAAAAAACCTTCCATACCAAATGTTCTTGCTTCATCAGGAATAATTGGAACCAATCTAGGAGATATATTTTTATCTCTTAACAAATTAGTGAGCATTCTTACCAAAGCCATAGTAGTAGACATTTCTTTTTCACCAGTTGATACTTTCATAAAATCAAAAATATCTTTTGATGGAGCTTTGATTGGTTTTGCAAAAGTAGAACGCTCAGGCAAATATCCACCTAATTTAATTCTTCTATCTTTTATGTATTTTATTTCTGTAGAGTTTTCGTCAGGCCTAAAATACTCAATATTTCTCACTTGTTCATCTGTTAAGGGAACATCAAATCGATCTCTATAATACAGTAAATCATCAACATCTAACTTTTTAGTTTGGTGAGTAGTGTTAACACTTTCACCAGATTTTCCCATTCCATAACCTTTAATAGTTTTTGCTATAATTACTGTTGGGCTTCCCTGATGTTTAGTCGCCTTGTCATAAGCAGCAAAAACTTTATGAGGATCATGACCACCTCTATTAAGTCTCCAAATATCTGTATCCGACATACTTGATACTAATTCAAGGGTTTCAGGGTATTTGCCAAAAAATTTTTCTCTAACGTATGCACCATCTCTTGCTTTCATTGCCTGATATTCACCATCTACTGTCTCATTCATAGCTTTCACCAAATGACCAGTTTTATCATTTGCGATTAATGAGTCCCAATACGATCCCCAAATAACTTTTAATACATTCCAACCAGATCCTCTGAAACTTCCCTCGAGTTCTTGAATAATTTTTCCATTACCTCTAACTGGACCATCCAATCTTTGAAGATTACAATTAATTACAAATATTAAATTATCTAAATTTTCTCTTGCAGCTAATCCAATAGCTCCCATTGACTCAGGTTCGTCCATTTCTCCGTCACCTAAAAAAGCCCAAACCTTTCTTCCTTCATCTTTAATCAAACCTCTGTTGATTAAATATTTCATATATCTAGCTTGATAAATAGCAAGCATGGGGCCTAAACCCATTGACACTGTAGGGAACTGCCAAAATTTTGGCATTAACCATGGATGTGGATAAGATGATAAACCTCCAGGTTTTACCTCTTGTCTAAAACTATCTAATTGTTTTTCATTTAATCTGCCCTCTAAGAATGCCCTAGCATACATTCCTGGAGCACTATGTCCTTGAAAGTAAATTAAATCCCCACCAAATTTATTATTTTTTGCTCTCCAAAAGTGGTTCATGCCAACATCATATAGTGTTGCAGCAGATGCAAATGTTCCGATATGTCCACCTAACTCAGGATATTTTTTATTTGCTCGAACTACCATTGCTGCTGCATTCCATCTAATTAATGATCTAATTCTTCTTTCAATATTTTGATCACCGCTGGACTTCACTTCAGCCTCAGGAGGTATTGTATTTATATATGGTGTATTCTGCGTATATGGAATATTTGCTCCTTCACGATAAGCTTTATTAATTAGTTCTTTAATTAAAAAATGAGCTCTGTGATTCCCGTCTTTCGAGATAACAGCAGATAAAGACTCTAACCAATCTTGAGTTTCAAGTGGGTCAATATCAGTACCATTAACTATTTGAATTGTAGATTTTTTTTTCTCAATTATTGGTTCAGTAGTAGTTTCTTTTTCGTTTTTTTTATCAATCATTGCCTCTTCAGCTTGTTTGATTATATTCTCTGTGTCTTTAGGCAGATTACTTTCTGATAATATTTTTGATGATGATGTAAGATTAAGTAACAAATCTCCTTTTGAAACTTTATCACCAACTTTAACTGCTACACTGTCTATTTTTCCAGTAACTGTAGAAGGAATTTCGACACTTGATTTATCACTTTCAATAGTGACTATTGGATCATTTTCTTTAATTTGATCACCTGCTTTAACAAGTATTTCTATAACCTCAACATTTTCAAAGTCACCAATGTCAGGTACAAGTAATTTTTCGCTCATTTTTAAAATGTTTTATATACCCAAAAAAACATTATTGGATTTTATTTTATCACATTAATAAGGTTTTTTCTTTAATCTAATGTTTTTATTATACAAAAAATAAAAAAAAATGAAATTTAGGCCTTTTAGTTCCTCTCAATACACATTGCTATTCCCATACCGCCACCTATACAGAGTGCCGCACAACCTTTTTTTTTATCTTGCATTATCATTTCATGAATAAGTGTAACCAAAATTCTTGAACCAGAGGCTCCAATCGGATGACCTAAGGCAATTGCTCCTCCATTGACATTAACTTTTTTCTCAGGAATTTTTAATTCTTTAATTACTGCAATACTTTGTGCTGCAAATGCTTCATTAATTTCAAATAAGTCAACTTCATCTATTTTCCAACTTGCTTTAAATAAAGCTTTTTGAATTGAAGGTATGGGTCCAAGTCCCATTAATGAAGGTTCTACACCACATGTAGCCCAAGATACAATTTTGACCAATGGCTCTAAAGATTTTTTTTCTGCTTGTTTTCTTGACATCAAAACTAAAGCTGCTGCACCATCATTTATGCCTGAGGAATTTCCAGGTGTTACAGTGCCATTTTCTTTGAATACTGGTTTTAATTTTTTTAAATCGTCTAAACTTAAATTTTGTCTAGGATGTTCGTCTTTCTCAAAAATAAATTTTTCATCACCATTTTCAATTTGTAATTTAATCAGCTCATTTTTAAATTTATTTTCACTATAAGCTTTTTCTGTTTTTTTCTGAGAATTCAAAGAAAAGATATCCTGTTCATCTCTTGAAATTTTATATTTATCGGCAACGTTCTCAGCTGTAACACCCATATGATAATCATTAAATGAGTCTAATAGACCATCTTTTATCATTGTATCTACTAATTTTTTTTCAGAATATTTTTTGTCTTCTCTGTAATAAATTGCATGATTTGCTCTAGACATATTTTCTTGACCACCTGCAACAACTACCTGGTTTTCTCCTAATCTAATTGATTGATAACCAGAAACAACTGACCTTAATCCAGACCCACAAACCTGATTGATAATATGAGCGGGTTTTGAAACTGGTACTCCAGCACCAATTGAAGCTTGCCTAGCGGGGTTTTGGCCAAGTCCAGAAGTTAAAACATGCCCCATAATCACTTCATCGATCTCCTCTACATCTAATTGTGATTTATAAATTACCTCTTTAATTGCTATTGAACCTAATTTTGATGCACTAAGATTTTTTATCGAACCTTTGTATCTTCCAATTGGGGTTCTTAATGCTGAAGTAATTACAACATCGTTAGAGTTTTTGCTCATAAAGTAGTTAACATAATATTTTATAAGTTAAATTACATCAAAAACTTTGATATATGGAATATATTATTTTAATGGACCGCTGGCCAAATTGGATAAGGCGCTCGGCTACGAACCGGGAGATTCCAGATTCGAGTTCTGGGCGGTCCACCAAATAGGAAATGGAAATGTTAAATTGGCTTTTAAAAGCATCTTTACAAAAATCAGTAATTTATTTTTTTATAATTATTTTAATTATTTTATTAATTTTAACTTTTGTATTATAAAAAATTATGAGTGAAGAATTTGAGCAAATAAGTATTAAACCCGGATTTATGAAACACAATGGGGGTGTTTTTTTTAGGACTATTTCAGAGACCGAATACGAATTTAAATCTATAATTAATGAAAACCATCTAAATGCTGCGGGGATAACTCACGGAGGCTATTTATCTGCATTAATAGATGCAGGAGCGGGAACGGCTGCACATAGAGCTGCAGGAAATGCTCCATGTGTAACTATCTCCTTAGATATAAAATTTATAGGAGCTTCAAAAGTTGGTGATGAAATTATTGGACATACAAAAATTTTAAAAAAAACAAAAACACTTGTCTTTTTATTTTGTGAACTAAAGTGTAATGATATAATTATAACCTCTGCATCTGGGGTGTGGAAAATTTTAAAAATAAAACCCTCTGATTTAGGACCTGGTGGATAATTCTACTCATTAATTTATTTTAAAATTTATATATTTTAAGGTTAAACTTATTTATGATAATCTTACTAAAATTAAAAAGAAAATGAGAACTTTTTACCTTCCGATTCGGTCATGTTTTAGTCTATTTTTGTTCTTTAAGTATAACAATATCTTGTAGGTAAAAAAAAATAAGCACAAAAGATAGAAATGACTAAAAATAAAATTACAGCTGTTCTTGGTCCAACTAATACAGGCAAAACCCATCTTGCCATTGAAACAATGCTTTCTTTTGAAAGTGGCATGATTGGATTTCCTCTTAGATTACTTGCAAGAGAAGTGTATGACAAATTAATAAAAAAAATAAGTTTAAATAAAGTTGCACTAATTACTGGAGAAGAAAAAATAATTCCATCAAATGCTAAATACTTTTTATGTACTGTGGAATCTATGCCAATTGACAAGCATCTAGATTTTGTTGGTGTGGACGAAATTCAAATGTGTGCTGATCATGAAAGAGGTCATATTTTTACTGATAGACTTTTAAATATGAGAGGAGAAAAACTTACAATGCTAATGGGTTCAAGTACCATTAAAAATATAATCTCAAAAATAGATGGAGATATTGAATTTATAAATAGAGAAAGACTATCTAAACTTACTTATGCTGGCCATAAAAAAATATCAAGAATTGAGAGAAAAACAGCAATCATTGCATTTTCAGCAGAAGAAGTTTATGCGATTGCTGAGTTAATAAGGAGACAAAAGGGTGGTGCTGCTATTGTAATGGGATCACTAAGTCCAAAAACAAGAAATGCTCAGGTTGAACTATATCAATCTGGGGATGTTGATTTCTTAGTTGCAACAGATGCAATTGGAATGGGAATAAATATGGATTTAGATTTTGTTTATTTTTCAAATATTAAAAAATTTGATGGAAAAAAATTAAGAAGATTAAATCTATCTGAAATTGGTCAAATAGCAGGTAGAGCAGGTCGATACCTTAACGATGGTAGTTTTGGTATTACTGGAGATTGTAAAGAAATATCCCCAGAAGAAGTAGATTTATTAGAAAATCATAAATTTGAGGAAATTAGAACTTTGTTTTGGAGAAATTCAAATCTTAATTTCAACAATCCAATTAATTTGATCAAAAGTTTAGAAGAGAAACCTCAAATGGAATGGCTAAGAAAAATTCATGAATGTGAAGATGAAAAAGCACTAAAATATTTTTTAAAAGATCAAAAAATTTTAAATATAGAATTTGATAAGAAAACTTTAATGCTTTTATGGGAATGTTGCCAAATACCTGATTTTGTAAAAAAAGCTTACGGAAATCATTTTGAGGTTATTGGAAATGTATTTAAATTTTTAACCAGCAAAAAAGGACTAATTTCTGAAGACTATATGAGATTGCAGCTTATGAAACTTGATAAATTAGACGGAAATGTAGATTCTTTATCAAATAGAATTGCAAATGTCAGAACTTGGTCATATGTTTCGAATAAAAATAATTGGGTAGAAAATCAAAATTATTGGATAGAAAAAACTAAACACTTAGAAGATAGACTTTCAGACAGATTGCATGAAGAACTTACTAAAACTTTTATTGACAAAAGAGCAAGTGTACTCGCTAGGGGTTTAAAACAAGATATGGAATTTAAAACCGAAATTTTGCAAAACAATGATGTTAAAATTGACGATCAATTTATTGGAAAGATAAAAGGACTAAAATTAGAACTAGATCTAAAAAAAGGTGCTTTGGAAACTGATATTAAATCTTTAAAAAAGGCTGCCAGGCAAACTATTGGTCCAGAATTAGAAAAACGTGTTCAATCAATAATTGATACAGGATTAATAAATTTAAATGAAGACTTTAAAATTTACTGGAATGATTTTCCAATTGCTAAATTAACAACAGGTAGTGACTATTTAAATCCTAATTTTGATTTAATCCTTGATGATATTATTGAACAAAACACTAAACAAAAACTAAACGATTACATTAACAAATGGATAAATACAAAAATAAATAATGTGCTTAAAAGTTTAATTGATTTAAAAAATATAAAAGAAAATAATTCATCAATAAAAGCACTGGCATACCAACTCTATGAAAATAATGGTGTATTAAAAAGAAATCAAGTTTCTGAATATCTAGAAAACTTAGAACAAAATGAAAGAAAGATTCTTAGAGACTTAGGAGTAAAGTTTGGGAGATATCATGTTTTCCTTTATCAATTAATTAAACCAGAAGCCGTATCTTTGCGAACATTATTATGGAAAAATTTTTATCAAAAATTTCATAATTTAAAACCACCTACATTTGGTTTGAATTTTTTAGACGATAGAGAAATAAAAAATAAAAACTTTATGCTTTTATGTGGATTTGAAAGATTTGATAATTTTTTTGTAAGAATTGATATTTTGGAAAGATTATTTGTATTAATAATAAATTCTAGCTCAAAAGAAAATTCTGAAATAAAATTAGTTCCAGAAATGTTAAATCTTTTAGGATGTAGTAAAGATAATTTTAAAAAATTACTTCAAAAAATGAATTATAAAATATTTGAAAAAGAAAATGAAACATTTTTTAAATATAATCCTGCTAAGAAATTTAAAAAAATCAACACAAAGAAGATCTCGAATGAAAATCCATTTAAAATATTAAAGAATTTAAATTTAAGTTAAAATGTTTTTTAAAAAAGATGAAATAAAAAATAATAATTTTCTTACAAAAGTATGTGCTTTGTTAATTCATGCTGCTAAAATAGATGAGAATTATACTGATAAAGAGGAAGAAATTATTAAAAAAACACTTAAAGAGCTTGGTGTAGAAGATGAAAATATTTCTAAAACAATTGAAGATGCAAAAATAATTGAAGAAAACTCAAATCAAATTTTAGATTTTACTAGAGAAGTAAAAAATTTACCTGAACAAGAAAAAACTAAAATCATAGAGGCTTTATGGTCTATCATTTATTCAAACAATGATGCTGATATATACGAAACTAATTTAATGAGACGACTTGCGGGATTACTTTATATTGACAATAAAACAATGGGCGATATTAAAGAAAAAATTAAACAAAATTCAAAATGACATATATCGTTAATGACAATTGTATTAAGTGCAAACTAACAGACTGTGTTGATGTCTGCCCAGTTGATTGCTTTTACGAGGGTAAAAATATGCTTGTAATTAAACCCGATGAGTGTATAGATTGTGGCGTTTGCGAGCCAGAATGTCCCGTCGATGCCATAAAAGCAGACACTGAACCTGGAAGTGAAAAATGGTTAGAGATCAATAAAAAATATTCTGAAATCTGGCCTAACATAAGTGAAAAAAAAGATCCACCAGCGGATCACGAAAAATTTAAAAATGAGCAAAATAAGTACGAAAAATATTTTAAAGAAAATCTTTAAAAGCAAAACAGACGAAAAAGTGAAAAAAAAAGTTTTTAAAAAGAAGGTTGTTAAAGCAAAAAAAAATGTAAAAGCTAAAAAAGCAAAAAAAATAATTTCAAAAAAAATCAAAAAAAATGTTAAAAAAGTTTCAGCTAAAATAACTAAAATTAAAAAAACAGTTAAAGTTAAAGATAAAACAACTGAGCCAAAAGTTGACAATTTAAGAATTTCAAAAACAAATGAAGTTAAGCCTGAAATAAAAAAAGTAAAAAAACAAGAATCTGAAAAAAGAGAATACAAGATTAAAGATCATGTTGTTTATCCAAAACATGGGGTAGGCCAAATTACTGAATTTAAAAAAATTAACATTGGTGGAATTGATGTTGAAACATATGTTATTAAATTCGAAAAAGATAAAGCTAATGGGATGGTCCCTGTAAACAAGCAGTCTCACTTAAGACCGTTAGCAACTATTAATCAAGTTAACAAATGTATTTCAATATTAAAAAGTAAGCCAAAAATTAAGAGGTCAATGTGGAGTCGAAGAGCACAAGAATATGAGGCTAAAATATCCTCTGGGAAGATATATGAGCTAGCTGAAGTTGTAAGAGACCTAAATAAAGGCGATGACCTTATGGTTGATCAATCTTATAGTGAAAGACAATTATTTGAAAAAGCTTATGAAAGAATTCTGTCTGAATTTCAGATTGTTTTGAATACATCATTAGAGGATACTCAAAAAAAATTAGATAAAGCACTAAAAAGAAATTTAGGTGGACAGCCTCAACCAGTCACAGCTACCAAAACTACAAATAACGAACTAACTGTAGACGATCCACTTTCTGAAAACGATGAGCCGATTGAAGAGTAAAAAAAAACGCCTCTCACACAAACTGTAATGAGAAGCGTTTTTTATAAAGAATACTAAGTTACTATTTTCTTCTTCTTTTTTTTGCTTTTTTCTTAGCTTTTTTCTTAGCTTTTTTCTTAGTTTTCTTTGCCGCTTTTTTTCTTTTCTTAGGCATCTTTAGCTCCCTTTTTTAGTTAAACGAATCAAATTGATTCGCTATTAACATATTTTTATTTTTTTCTATAAGTTATGTCAATTCTTTAATTAAAAGTTAAATTTGAAAAAAATATTTTTAATTTTTTATTTTTATAAAACTTTTTTTTATTAATTTAGTTAATGTTTATGCGGTTAATAAACAATTTTATTTAAATTATTTAATAAAGATTTTCTAGCTGATTTTTATATTTTTCCGTAACTTTTTTTCTTTTTACTTTCATTGTTGGTGTCATTAAACCATTTTCAATAGAAAAATTTTCATCTATTAATTGAATTCTTTTTATCTTTTCTAACAAAGTTAATTTTGTATTTATTTTTTCAATTACTTTATTTATTTTTTCTTTTTCATTTAAAAAATCTTTATTAGGAACAATTAAAGCAACTAAATAATTTTTTTTATCACCATAAACCATGCATTGATCTATCTCAGGTTCATTCGTAATCATATTTTCAATTTTAGCTGGTGAAATATTATCTCCTCCAGCACTTACTATTATATCTTTTTTTCTATCAGTTATTTTTAAATAGCCATCATTTTGATCTATCTCTCCAATATCGCCAGTATGAAGCCAGCCATTTATAATTACTTTTTCTGTTTCTTCTTTTTTATTCCAATATCCCAACATTACATTTTCACCTTTAACTAAAATTTCTCCATCTTCAGCAATTTTAACTTCAATTCCTTTATATGGTGGTCCTACAGTTTCTACTTTTATTTTGTGTATAGGATTGCAACTTACTAGTGGTGATGTTTCTGTTAACCCGTAACCCTGAAGAGTTGGTAATCCTATAGCATTTAAAAATTCACCTATTTCTCTATCTAGAGCGCCACCACCTGAAACAAAAGCTTTTAAATTTCCACCAAATTGTTTTTTTATTTTTTTTCTTACTAATTTATCAACAATAAAATTCAATAACTTTTCAGAAAAAGTCATTTTTTGTTTTAATAGTTTTTTTCTTCCCAAACGAATAGTTGTTTCAATTAATTTTGCTTTAAAACCTGTCTGTTTTTTTAAATTTATATTTATTTTATTGTAAAGGTTTTGATAGAACCTTGGTACTGCAGTCATGAGTGTTGGTTTTGCTTCAGAAATATTTTCTAGAAGTTTTTCAATTTTTTCAGCATAAAATACTTTAGCTCCAACTGCTATCTGTACAAATTGAACACAATGCTCATAAGAATGAGAAAGAGGAAGCCAAGTTAAAAATACTGGTCTTGAGTTAAATAATGGTTTTATAATTTCGCATGCTCCCACGAGATTATTTAAAATTCCACCATGACTTAAAATTACTCCTTTAGGATTACCTCCAGTTCCAGAAGTATAAATAATACATGCAGGAGAATTTCTTTTTAATTTATTATTTTCAATTTTATCTTCTGCAAATAAATTATTCTTTATAATTGAATCAAAATCTAAATATTTTTCTTTGTTAATTATATTTAAGCTATTTGTTACCTTAGCTTTTTCATCCAAAGTAATAACTTTTTTGATAAAGTCTTTTTCATTAATTGAATTATATAATTTTTTTAACATCTCATTATTTGAAACCACAACTAAGCTAGGCTCACAATCTTCTATTAAATACTTATAATCATCTTCTGTGTAGGTTGTGTATGCTGGAACTGTAATTCCACCAGCTACCATAATTGCTAAATCAGAAACAAACCACTCTGGTCTATTCTCTGAAACTAAAAGACATCTATCACCTTCTTTTATATTTTCTTTAATAACTTTTGATAATTTTAAAATATTCTTTTCTGTTTGTTCCCATGTGTATATTTTTTTATTGCTTGGGTTTAGCCATTCTAAAAAAATATCTTTTTTATTTTGTTTATTTGTTTGATTAACAAATAATTCGATTAAATTATTTAAATTATTTAAATTCATAGTTACTTGGTGGGCGAAGAGAGAATCGAACTCTCACTTCTTGCGAAACACGATTTTGAGTCGTGCGCGTCTACCAGTTCCGCCATTCGCCCCAGGTATTTAATTAAATTATATTTAAATAGTATAAGAACTAAATTTATATTAAAACCAAAAAATGTTTCAAAGACTTTACAAAAAATGTTTAGAATTGGCTGCACATAAAAGTTCAAATTTTTATTTAGGGCTTGTATCTTTTATAGAAAGTTCTTTTTTTCCTATCCCTCCAGATGCAATGATAATCCCAATGGTTATTGCTAAAAAAAAGGAATATTTGAAAATATTTTTAATAGCATCAATATTTTCAGTCCTTGGTGGAATTTTTGGATATTTAATTGGATATTTATTTTTTGATTTAGCAATGTATGTAATCGAATTTTATGGTTATCAAGATAAAGTTGAAAATTTAAAATTAAGCATGTCTCAAGGTAGTGGGTTCCTTGCATGGCTGAGTATTCTTTTTTTAGCGGGCTTTACACCATTGCCCTATAAAGCCTTTACTATTTCCAGTGGTTTGATTGCTTTTAATCTTCCTATTTTTATAATTGTAAGCTTAATTTCAAGAAGCCTGAGATTTTTTATAGTTGCCTTTTTATCTTATAAATTTGCAGAATTATTTACAGAATTCATGGAGAAACATGGATCAAAATGGTTCACCATAATTGGAATTATTATAGTTATAATATTTATTATTATTTATTTATTTATTTTTTAAATTTAATGGTTGAGATTAACAAAACAATTATATTAAAATTAATTTTTTTAATTAGCATTATTGCTTTATCTTCGGCATTTTTTATTGAATATATTTTAGGCCATCAACCTTGTAACTTATGTATTTTAGAAAGAATTCCATACTTATTGGCTATAATTATTATTATGCTAAATTATAAATTTGTTCATCTTGAAAAATATTTTATACTTTTGCTTATAATAGTTTTTTTAGCTGCTACAATTTTATCTTTATACCATCTGGGTATTGAGCAAGGTTTTATTGAGGAATCGTTAGTTTGTGATTTAAAAAAAGGGTCAGATTTATTGTCTAAAGAGGAGATATTGGAACAATTACAAGAAAAAAATATAAGCTGTAAAGATGTGACATTTAAAATTATGGGATTATCACTTACAAGTTATAATATTTTTATTTCTTTGCTAATAACTATTAGTAGTGCAAGGATTTATTTAAACTATGACAAAAATTAATAAAAAAAGAGTTGAAGAATTCATAAGAGTTGACCACGCAGGTGAACGTGGAGCTGTTAAGATTTACGAAGGACAATTGCTAGCTTTAAATACTTTTGTAAAAGATGAAAATCTTAAAAAAACTATTGAAGAAATGAAAGTTCATGAAAAAGAACACTGTGAATTTTTTGAAAATGAAATAAAAAAAAGAAATATACAAGCAACTAAATTTTTACCTTTGTGGGATTTATTAGGTGTTGGGCTAGGATTTGGATCAACTTTACTTGGAAAAAAAGCTGCAATGTTATGTACTGCCTCTGTTGAAGAAGTTATAGATGAACATTACTTAAATCAGATTAACCAGCTGGATAAGAGTGAGAAAGATTTAAAAAAAAAAATTTCAAAATTTAGACAAGATGAAATAGACCATAAGGATATTGCATATAATGAAGGTGCAACTAAAAAAGGGCCCTATTTATTGCTCGATAAAATTATTAAAACTGGCTCTAGAATTGCAATAAATATTTCTGAGAAAATTTAAGCCTCTAACTCTACATCCCAATATAGATAATCCATCCAGCTTTTATGTAAGAAATTTGGTGGAAAATGTTTACCATTTTTATGTAGGTCCTCTGTAGAAGGTCGATAAGGGTGCTGATATAATTTCATGCCTGAATGTTTTAATAATTTTCCTCCCTTTTTTACATTGCATGCAGAACAAGCTGTTACAACATTATCCCAATTAGTTTCGCCCCCTTTTGATCTAGGCAATAAATGATCGAAAGTTAACTCCTCATTGCTTCCACAATATTGACAGGAAAACTTATCTCTTAGAAATACGTTGAATCTAGTAAAACTTGGCTTGCTTTGAGGAACAATATAATCTTTCAATGCAATGACGCTTGGCAATTTCATATTAAAAGATGGACTTCTTATAGTTCTATCATAATTACTGACAATAATAACTCGATCTAGAAAAACTGATTTAACTGTATCCTGCCATGACCATAAAGATAAAGGGTAATAACTTAAAGGTCTGTAGTCAGCATTAAGTACTAATGCTGGACACTTTTCTAATGAAACATTTTGTTCAATAAAGTTATTCATTGATTTAATTTTAACTTAGTTAAACAAATTTATCAATAATAAGTGATATTAAATTTTTTTTAAGATAAAACTTAAAGCTGTACTTGATGCTTCAATAGGAATATGATGATCACAATTTTTTATTAATAATGTATCGACTTTAACATTATTTCTAATTAAAAAATCCTCTGCTTCGAGTAAATATGTTGATGAGACAATTTGATCTGATTCACCGTGTATAAGTAATGTTTCAGTATTATTTTTAATTCTGTTTTTCAAATCTTTTTGATTAATTATTTTTCCAGAAAAACCAACTATGCATAAAAATTTTTCTTCAGATGTAAGTCCAACATTTAAAGACATCATGCAGCCCTGACTGAATCCTGATAAACATATTTGGTTATTTGATAACTTAAACTCTTGTTTTATTTCATTAATAAATTTTTTTAAAACTTCTTCAGCTTTAATTGATTGCTCTAATATGTAATCAGAGTCCTCTTTAGTTAAATCAAACCACTGGTAACCTGAAGGATTTATAGTGCATGGTTCGTGACCATTAGGACAAATAAAGATTGTATTAGGCATATGTCTTTTCCAATTTAATGAAAGCATACTTATATCCTTTCCATCACCTCCATAACCATGAAGTAAAATAACTGCATTTTGAATTTCAACACCATTTTCTGGTTTAATAATTATTGAATCTAGGCAAAATGTCATAGTAGATAAATTATGTTTTTTATGTCAAAACACAATCTATAATAAAAAAATGATTTCAGGAATAATAGTAAAAGTTTTATCAATTGCTCTTTTGATAGCTGTTGGGGTAGTTTTAATCTTAGGTATAGGGACTCTTTTTAAGGGAGGAGAGACAAGTAAGAAATATTCAAATAAATTAATGCAGTTGAGAGTTATTTTACAGTTTATTGCTATCATTGCTTTAGTTGGCTTCGCTTATTTCTTTAAAAATTAGTTATATTTTTTTATCCAACTAACAAAATTTTTATCCTCAAAATCAATTGAACCTAGTATCCTAGCAAATTCTTGACCCTCTTTATTTATTAGAATTGATGTAGGGACACCTCTTAAAGAAAACATTTTTGCTAATGTAGTAGGTGGATCAAAATAAGGTTCAAAATTTTTGATATTAAAATCTTTAAAAAATTTATTAACTTTGTCTGAATTTTCTTTACCAATGTTGATTGCAAAAATTTTAATCTTATCCAATTCTGGATTAACTTGAAGTTTGTCTAACGATGGCATTTCTTCTTTACAAGGTTCACACCAAGTTGCCCAAAAGTTTAATACCAATAAGTTGCCCCTATATTCATTGATATTAATTTTTTGATCTTTTTTGTCTAAAAAAATAACATTATCATATGTTTTTGGTGCTTTATGGATAACAATATTTTTAATTCCAGGCAGTTCATCAGCTACAACATTTTTTATCAAAAAAATAAATATTATTAAAAATCTCATGTTAAATAGGTATAATTAAATATCATGGCAAAAAATAAAAACAACCAAGCAATATGGAACACAAGAATAAAAAAAAATGTGTCAAGTTTGTTTCAAAAAGTCGGTAATTCAATAGATATTGATAAAAGACTTTATAAAGAAGACATTCAGGGATCAATTGCTCATGTTGAAATGCTTTTTAAACAAAAAATAATTTCATTTAAAATAAAAAATAAAATTGTTTATGGGCTTGCAAAAATTGATAAGGAAATCACAAAAAATAAATTTGAGTTTAATAAGAAATATGAAGATATTCATATGAATATAGAAAAGAGACTTTTTCAAATTATAGGTGAAGAAGCTGGCTATGTTCACACTGGAAGATCAAGAAATGATCAAGTAATTACTGATTTAAAAATTTGGATGAAAAAATCAACAAACGAAATAAATAATAACATCAATAAAGTTATTAAGAGTACAATTAAGTTAGCTGAAAAAAATGTTGGGACTATTATGCCTGGATTTACACATCTTAAAAATGCTCAAGCTATCTCTTTTGCACATTATTTAATGTCTTATGTAGAAATATTTAATAGAGACAAAAAGAGATTTGCTAATAATTTAGACAGTTTAAATGAAAATCCTTTAGGTGTTGCGGCTTTAGCAGGAACATCATTTAATATAGATAGAAATTATACAACTAGAAAACTTGGTTTTAAAATACCCACAAATAATTCTATTGATACAGTTTCGGATAGAGATTTTGTATTGGATTTTTTATACGCTTCATCTGTGTGTGCTATGCATATTTCTAGAATCGCTGAAGATTTAATTATTTGGAATTCTGATGGTTTTAACTTGATCAATTTATCTGATAAAGTTGTTACTGGATCATCAATAATGCCACAAAAGAAGAATCCTGATCTTCTTGAGTACTTGCGTGGAAAATCAGGAAGTGCTTATGGAAATTTGTTATCGATGCTAACAATTTTAAAAGGCTTGCCATTGTCTTATTTTAAAGATTTGCAAGATGATAAAGAGATTGTTTTTAAATCAAACGACAATCTAAATAATTGTTTAAAAATTTTCGATGAAATACTAAAAAATTGTAATCCAAATAAGAGTAAAATGTTAGAACTTGCTAATTCTGGATATATTACAGCCACTGATTTAGCCGACTATCTTGTGAAAAATCACTCAATGTCTTTTAGAAAAGCATACCAAAAAACTGCTGCTGTAGTGAATTTGGCTGAAAAAAGAAAAAAGAAATTAAATGAATTAACTTTAGATGAGTTAAAGAAAATTGAACCCAAGCTCAAAGAAGATGTATTAAAAGTATTTAATTTAAAAAATTCAATTAATTCGAAAAAATCTTATGGTGGAACTTCTTTTGATAATATTAAAAAAATGATAATGAAATATAAAAGAAAAAAATGATTAAAAAATTTACCATAATTATATTATTATTTTGTGCCGTTATTTCTTGTGGAAAAAAAGGTGATCCTAAATACGTAGACCCAGATAAAAAAGCAGAAATAAAAAAAGTTTCAGTTAACTTAGTTTAATGAAATATATAAATAAAACGCTAACAATAGAAAAAATTAATCTCCAAAAAATTGCAAATAAATTTGGAACTCCATTTTATTCTTACTCCTATTCTAAATTAAAAGAAAATATTAATAATTTTAAAAAAAACTTCAGATCTTTTTCACCACTTATCTGCTTTGCGGTTAAATCCAATACAAATGTTAATATAATTAGAGAAATTAAAAAATTTGGATTAGGTGCTGATGTTGTTTCAGTAGGAGAACTGATGATGGCACTAAAAGCAGGAATTAATCCAAGCAAAATAGTATTTTCTGGTGTTGGTAAAACAACAAGTGAAATCAGCTTTGCTATTGATAAAAAAATTTTGCTTATTAACGCTGAGTCTTTAAGTGAAATAAAAGAAATAAATAGAATAGCAAAATCAAAAAATAAAAGAATAAAAATTGGTGTAAGACTAAACCCCAACACAGATGCAAAAACATTAAGTCAAATATCCACTGGGAAAAAAGAAAATAAATTTGGTGTAAATAAAAATACATTCTATGAAATTATAAATTACTGCAAACATAAAAAAAATATTGATTTAAAATGTCTAAGCGTTCATATAGGCAGTCAAATTTTAGACCATAGACCTTATGAAAAAATGCTTAAAACGGTCAGTCAAATTCTAAGTAAAACAAATCATAAATTTGAATTTATAGATTTGGGAGGAGGTATGGGCATTACTTACACTGATAAAAATAAAAAACTTAATTATAAAAAATACAACAAAGCTATTCTCAAATTTTTAAAAAAACATAAAGTTAAAATTATATTTGAGCCAGGTAGATCAATTATTGGCGATACCGGGATATTAGTGTCAAAAATAATCTATATTAAAGATAGCGGCAGTAAAAAATTTATAATTTTAGATGCCGCAATGAATGATTTAATGAGACCTGCTTTGTATGATGCATTTCATAAAACTTTACCTGTTACAAAATCTAATAAAACATCTAAAAAACCTTATGAATTTGTAGGTCCTATATGTGAAAGTACAGATAAATTTGTTACATTAAAAAAATTTCAAGTGTTGAATGAAAAAGATTTAATAGCAATATGTGATGTGGGCGCTTATGGAATGTCACTTAGCTCAAATTATAATTTAAGACCCAAACCAACAGAATTATTAATAAAAGGATCAAAAATTAAAGTAATAAGAAAAAGACAAAAGCATAAAGATATAATTTAGCTTTTGACAAAAATGATAAGAAACTTTTTATTTTCAATATTATTTTTCACTGGAATCATTTTTATTTCGATAATTTTTTTACCATCATTTTTTTTTCCAAAAAAAGTTGTTTTAGTAGGAGGTAAGTTAATGGGCCATTGGGCCAGTTTTTGTCTAAGGTTTGTTCTGTCAGTAAAAATTTCAATCAAAGGAAAAGAAAATATTATTAATAATGAAAAATTTTTTATAGCAGCATCTCATCAATCAATGTTTGAAACTTTTTATTTACAAACTATCTTTAACTCACCTGTATTTATTCTAAAAAAAGAATTATTGTTAATTCCAATATTTGGTTGGTACTTAAAAAAAATAGGATCAATTTCAATAAAAAGAGACAAAGTTACAAAAGATAACTTAGGCTTTTTTGATGATATTTCAAAAATGATGGCTACTTCTAATAGACCTTTAATTATTTTTCCCCAAGGAACTAGAGTTTCTCCAGATGAAAGACCACCTTTTAAAAAAGGTGCATCGAGAATTTATGAACAACTAAATATTTCTTGTCAGCCAGTTGCAGTTAACTCTGGATATGTTTGGCCTAAAAAAGGTGAAAAAAAATCTAATAAAACTATTACAATCTCTATTTTAAAACCAATTCCCTCTGGGTTAACAAAGGAAAATTTTATTCAAATTCTTGAAAAAAATATTTATTCAGAGTTAGACTTAATTAATTAGCCTTTCATTGGCATAACAACAAAAATACTATCAAAATCACTTGGATCTTTTATTAATGCTGGTGAACCGGTATCATTAAAGAAAATTTCAACTCTATCTCCATCTAACTGTGAGGCAACATCTATTAAGTATCTAGAATTAAAGCTTATCTCTAAATCATGATCGAACTTAACACTCAAAGTTTCTTTTCCATCACCACTGTTGGTATTATTAACTGATAGATCTAGAATGTCTTTAGATAAATTGAATTTCACACCATCTTTTTTATCTAATGAAACAGATGCTACTCTATCAATAGAATTTAAAAATAATTTTAAATCTGTTTCTAATTTTTTTTGATTATTTTTAGGTATAACTTGAATGTAATTAGGAAATTTTCCATCAATAAGTTTTGAAATTAAAATGCTAT
>CABYUV010000015.1 GCA_902522115.1 uncultured Pelagibacteraceae bacterium
CATTAAAATAATTTAATGAATTCTAAATACAAAGTTTTAAAATATTCATCTAATAAGTTTGAGAATATAGATGATTTAATTTCAATTGAAGAACCATTGGAGATTTCATTAAAATATAATGAGTCTAATAAATTGATAAATCAAAGTTTATCTATAACAATGAGAACTCCAGGTGATGATGAGGATCTTGTAAGAGGATTTTTATATAATGAACAAATTATAAAAAATATTGATGATATTGATTCAATAGAAAGTTACGGAGATAAAGTTGGTCAATACAATATTCAAAATAAAATATTAGCAACTTTAAATAATTCTGAAAATGTGAATATTTCAAAAATAAAAAGAGATTTTTTAACTAATTCATCTTGTGGTGTATGTGGAAAATCTTCACTTGATGCTCTAGAAATAATAAAAAAAAATAAAACAAATCCATTAGAACCCAAAATCAAAAAAGAGGTAATTGTTAAATCGCCAAACACATTGAGAGAAGGCCAATCAGAATTTAGTAAAACAGGTGGAATTCATGCTAGTGGTCTTTTTAATAGTAATGGAGAATTGATTGCTGTCAGAGAAGATGTGGGAAGACATAATGCTCTAGATAAACTTATTGGTTGTGCATTAAAGAGCAACCAAATTGATCCTAAAAACCAATTTATAACATGCTCAGGCAGACTAAATTTCGAATTGGTTCAAAAGGTTTTGATGACAGATATAGGTATAATGATAGGCGTTGGTGCGCCAACTAGTCTTGCTATCGATTTAGCGAATAAATTTGACATTACCCTTGTTGGTTTCGTAAAGAGGGACAGTTTTAATATTTACACAAATAACAAAAAAGTTATTGTGGATTAAATTAATAAAAGGGTATTTGTGTCAAAAAATATAAGTAATTTATCAGGCAGAATAGGCTTAAAAGATAACCTATTTAAGCAAATCTCAGAAAATACCTTAAGCGATAGTCCACAAGATATTAAAGAAATTGCCAAGAAACATAACCTAGGTGTTTCAACTCTCCATGGTGCAGAATCCTTTTATGAATTTTTAAGGCCTTCTCATAGAGAAAAAAAAGCGTTCGTTTGTAACGGTAGTGCATGCATGTGTGCAGGTACTCAAGAGAAATTAAAAGATAAACTCAAGGAAAAACTAGGTGATGACAAAGTTGGAGAAATGTTCTGCTTAGGTCATTGTTATGAAAACCATGCATTTCACTATGATGGAGAAAATTATGCTGGTAAAGATATAGAAAAAATTGATCAGATTTTAAAAGGTGAGGAAATTAAGCAAGAAAAATTTTTTTCTAAGAGTTATGCGACAACAAGTTTTTTAATGGATGATAAACTTTCTTCTACAGACCAATTCAAAGATCAATTAAGTAAATTTTTAAAATCAGATAAAAAAGAAATAGTAAAATCATTATTAGACTCAAATTTAACAGGGAGAGGTGGTGCAGGTTTTCCAACAGGAATGAAATGGGATTTTTGTAGTAAAGCGAAAGGTGATAAAAAATATGTTATCTGTAATGCTGACGAGGGAGACTCTGGTGCATTTTCAGATAGGTATTTGTTAGAAGACCAGCCGCTAAAAGTTATTTTTGGAATGGTGATGTGTGGTTATGTAATTGGGAGTGATGAGGGTGTTTTATATATAAGAGGTGAATATCCAAAATCAATTGAAGCATTGAATGGTAGTATAAACGAACTTAAAAAATTAGGATTATTAGGTGAAAATATTTTAGGAACAGATTTTTCATTCGATTTAGGAATCTGTATTGGTCAAGGTGCATATATCTGTGGAGAAGAAACAGCTTTGATTGCATCTATTGAAGGAAGAAGAGCAGAAGTTGACGTTAGACCTCCTTTTCCTGTTACAGAAGGATTATATAAAAAACCAACTGTAGTTAACAATGTTGAAACTTTAGCAGCTGCAACTGGAATTTTAATAAATGGGTCTGAAAAGTTTTCATCTATAGGAAATAAAAAATCAGCTGGAACAAAATTAGTTTGCTTAGATAGTTTCTTTAACAACCCGGGTGTTTATGAAATTGATATGGGAACTCCAATGAAAAAAATATTTAATGAAATTGGTGGAGGATATAAAGAACCATTAAAAGCTTTTCAAATTGGTGGGCCACTTGGTGGTGTGGTTCCATTAAGTGAAATAGAAAATCTAAATTTAGATTTTCAGGAATTTACTGCAAAAGGTTTCATGTTAGGTCATGCTAGTGTGGTGAGTATTCCTAAAGATTTTTCTATGGCTGAATATATTCATCATCTATTTGAATTTTCTGCAGAAGAATCATGTGGAAAATGTTTCCCTGGAAGACTTGGATCTTACAGAGGTAAAGAAATGTTTGACCAAGCTAAAAAGAAAACTGCCAAAATACCTTTGAAATTGCTTGAAGAATTGCTTGTTACAATGAAAAAAGGTTGTTTATGTGCTTTATGCGGAGCTATACCCACTCCTATTCAGAACATTCTAAAGTACTTTGGGGATGAAATGAAAAATGATATGGTTAAAGATAATTAATGAGTTCAGAGAAAAGAAAAATTGCTTATATTGATGGAAAACCGTATGAAATCGGACCAAATCATTCGTCTATTTTAAAATTTGTAAAAAGCTATGTAGGTGAAAAAAAAGTTCCTACTTTGTGTGATGATCCAAATTTAGCACCTTATGGAGCTTGTAGAGTATGTTCGGTCGAAGTTGCTTTAGAAAAAGATGGTCCTACAAAAGTAGTTGCATCTTGCCATACTCCAGTTGCTGAAAATCAACACATATTTACTTCAAATGAATCTTTAAAAGATCTTAGAAAAAATATTGTTGAATTAGTATTAACAGACCATCCAATGGAATGTGATAGTTGTGAGGTAAATAATAATTGTGAACTTCAAACTGTTGCTAATGACTTAGGTATTTCTGATCACAGATATAACAGTCCAAAACAACATAAAGGTATTCCTAGAGATACATCTCATGATTACATGAGAATGAATTTAGATAATTGTATCAATTGTGGAAGATGTGTCAGAGCTTGTGATGAAATTCAAGGTTCATTTGTACTTACAATGAGTGGAAGAGGATTTGAATCTAGAATAACAACTGATAATGATATAATGTTTGGAGATAGTTCATGTGTTTCTTGTGGTGCATGCGCTCACACTTGTCCAACAGATGCTATTTCAGATGTTTTTCAATCAAAATCTGCTGCAGTAGATAAAAAAGTTAGAACAACTTGTTCATACTGCGGTGTTGGTTGTAATTTAGAGGCTTCGATTAAAGATGATAAGGTTGTGGCTATTGATACACCTAAACAAACAGAAGTTAATGCTGGACATACGTGTATTAAAGGAAGATATGCATTTAGTTTTTATGATCATCCAGACAGATTAAAAACACCTTTAATTAAAAGAAATGGAAAATTTGAAGAAGCTTCTTGGGATGAAGCTTATGATTTTATCAAAAAGGAGATGAATAGAATTACAAAAGAAAATGGTCCAGATGCCTTTGCTGGAATTTCTTCTGCAAGATGTACGAATGAAGAAAATTATGTTTTTCAAAAAATGATTAGAGCGGCTGTGGGAACAAACAGTGTAGACTGTTGTGCAAGAATTTGTCATTCACCAACGGCTTGGGGAATGCAACAAACTTTTGGGACTGGAGCAGCAACTAATTCTACGGAAGATATTTATCATGCAGATTTATTTTTGGTAATTGGAGCTAACCCAACAAATGCTCATCCTGTAACAGGTGCAAAAATAAAACAGCAAATCATGAAAGGAAAAAAATTAATTGTGCTTGATCCAGTTACAACTGAACTAGCAAAACTTGCTGATTATCATATTAAACTAAGACCAGGAACTAACGTTGCAGTTCTAAATATGATGTTACACTTTATTATTAAATCAAAACTTTATAATGCAGATTTTGTTAGAGATAGAACTGAAGGTTTTGATAATTTCTTAAAAGAAATTGAAAGACAAGATGTAGATCATTTAGCAAAAGTAGCTGGTGTAGATAAACAATTAGTTAAAGAAGCAGCAATTGCATATGCTACTGCAAGAAATTCAATGGAGTTTCATGGTTTAGGAGTTACTGAACACGAACAAGGATCTAAAACTGTAATGTTAATTGCAGATCTAGCAATGATTACAGGAAACATTGGACGAAAAGGTGTTGGAGTTAATCCTTTAAGAGGCCAAAATAATGTCCAAGGTGCAGCAGACATGGGATGTCAACCACACCAGGGTGCTGGATATTTTCCTGTAGCTGATGAAAAACATCAAGAATTTTATACTGAAAAATATGGAGTAACACATCCGACTAAACCAGGATTAAAAATTCCTCAAATGTTTGAAGCTGCAATAAACAAGGAATTAAAAGGTTTATGGATCATAGGAGAAGATATTGTTCAAACAGATCCTAATAGCGCACATGTTATTGAAGCTATGAACTCTTTAGAACTTTTAGTTGTTCAAGAAATATTTATGAGTGAAACAGCAAAATTAGCAACTGTTGTTCTACCTGGTACAACTTTCTTAGAAAAGGATGGAACTTTTACAAACACTGAGAGAAGAATTCAAAGAGTAAACAGAGCTGTGCCTCCTCTGCCAGGAACTAAACCTGATGGATTAATTGTAACTGAGATGATGCAGAAATTAGGTTTTGACCAACCAACTTATGATGCAGATCAAGTTCTAGCAGAAATTGCCGATATTGTTCCTTTCTTTAAGGGAGTAACCAGAGAGAGGCTTGGAAAATTTGGATTACAATGGCCAGTTCAAGAAGATGGAACTGATACGAAAATTTTACATACAGAAACATTTAAATTAGGTAAAGGCAGGCTTAAAAACTTTGATTGGAAAGAATCATCAGAAATAGAAGCAAATCAAAAAGACTACCCTTTGATTTTAACTACTAGTAGAGTTTTACAACATTACAATGCAGCAACAATGACCAGAAGAACAAAAAATATAAATATTGTTGATGAAGATGTTTTATTAATTCACCCTAAAGATGCAGCTCATAGAGATTTAAATACTGGCGATATTGGAAGACTTTATTCAGGTAGAGGTGAGGTTGCTCTTAAAGTTGAGGTTACAGATAAAGTTAAAGAAGGAATTGTGTTTACTACGTTCCATTTCCCAGAACATATGGTTAATATGGTTACAGGTCATGGTAAAGATGAAGAAACAATGTGCGCAGAATACAAAGTATCTTCTGTTGAAGTACAAAAAATCTCTAATCAATTTAAAACAGAGGTTAAACCAAAAGAAAATCAAGCTGAAGTTAATTAATTAAAATGACCATTGGTTGGCATTTTGATAATACATATTCAAAGTTATCAAATACTTTTAAAGAAAATATAAAACCAACTCCTGTTCATGATCCTGAATTAGTAATTTTAAATGAGGAACTGGCGTCTACTTTAAATCTAGATTTTTCAAAAACAGACAAAAAAAAATTAGCTGAAATATTTTCTGGAAACTCCATACCGGAAGAAACTAATACCATTGCGCAAGCATATGCAGGTCATCAATTTGGACACTTTACTATGTTAGGAGATGGTAGAGCAGTATTATTGGGTGAGCATTTAGTTAATAATGACAATCGTTTTGATATTCAGTTTAAAGGTTCAGGAAGAACTTCTTTTTCTAGAGGGGGTGATGGAAGAGCTGCACTTGGACCTATGCTTAGAGAATACATTATCAGTGAAGCAATAAATTCATTAAATATTCCAACTACTAGAAGTCTTGCTGTAGTTAAAACAGGAGAAAAAGTTGTAAGAGAAAATCTTTTACAGGGCGCTATATTAACAAGAGTTGCATCAAGTCATCTTCGGGTTGGAACATTTCAATATATAGCTGCAACTCAAAACATTGAAAATTTAAATACTTTAGTCGACTACACAATAAACAGACATTATCCAGAAATTAAAACGTCAAATTCAAAAGCATTAGACTTGTTAAATCTTGTAATGGAAAAGCAATGCCAATTAGTAATCAATTGGATGCGCGTTGGATTTATTCATGGAGTTATGAATACTGATAATATGGCAATTTCTGGTGAAACCATTGATTATGGTCCTTGTGCATTTATGGATCATTATGATCCAAAAACTGTGTTTAGCTCAATTGATAAATTTGGAAGGTATGCCTTTTCTAATCAACCACCGATTACAAAGTGGAATTTAGCAAGATTTGCAGAATGTTTAATTCCTTTAATTGACAAAAATGAAGATGCTGCAATTAAATTAGCGACAGATTTAATAGATAATTTCCAAAAAATTTATGAAGATAAATGGTTGAATATGATGAGAGATAAGCTTGGTTTATTTGGTGAGGATAAAAATGATAAAAAGTTAATTAATGATTTGTTTAATTGGATGGAAAAAAATAAAGCAGATTATACAAATACTTTTTGTAATCTAATGGATATCAATTCTGATGAAATTTACAAAAATAACGATTTTATCGACTGGAAAAATGAATGGAAAAAAAGATCTGAGTTAAATAATTCAACTAAGGAAAAACAAAGCAAACTTATGAAATCAAATAATCCAATTGTAATTCCCAGAAATCATAAAGTGGAGGAAGCTTTAGATGAAGCAAATAAAGGAAGTTTAGATAAAATGAAAAAATTATTAGCTATTTTAAAAAATCCTTATAACAGTCAAAATAATATTGAGGAATATCAAGCTCCTGCTCCATTGAGCAATGAAAAATATCAAACTTTTTGTGGAACTTAAATTATAGAACGTAGGGCTCTGGTCTAGCAGATTTGCCCAAAACTCTCTCAACTGCAAAATCACTTATATCAATTGTTTGGTATGATCCTGTTGTGATTAATTCAGTTAAGGCTCTACCGATACCTGGTGCCTGCATTAATCCTCGACCTGTAAATCCGGAAGCCATGTAAACATTTTCATATTTTGGATGTTTACCAACAACTGCATTATTATCCAATCTATTACAATCATAGTAACCTGCCCATCCACCAGTTAACTTTAATTCCTCAAAAGCAGGTATTCTTTTAGCAAGAGCTGGCCATACTAATTCTTCAAAGTCATTCCAGGCTGGTTCTAAATCCTCTGCATCGAATACGGAAATAGGTGAACCTGCTAAATATTCTCCTCCTTCTGGTCTCCAGTAAACACCTGTAGTTAAGTCCCCGCTTAAAGGCATCTCTTTTATATAAGTTGGGCATTTAACTCTAAAAACTGTGTGCTTTTGTGGAACAACTGGAATATCCTCTAATAATTCTTTTGTCCAACAACCAGCAGCAGAAACAATTGTTTTAGCATTAATTTCAGAAATACTTTTTACCTCACCTTTAATAAATTCAGCTCCAAGTTCTATAGCTTTACTCTTTAAAGCGCTATGAAACATAAATGGATCAATCCATCCTTCGCTTTGGTTATCTGTATAGGTTGCTGTTTCGATTCCCTCACTATTAACATAAGGAAAAACTTTTGATAATTCTGAGCCTTTAATATTTTTTGTTCCTGCATCACAATCTTTATGGTTTTCTAATGCTCTATATTGCTCTTCAGCATGCTCAGGTCCAAACATTAAAAGATATCCATTAGCTACCATACTAGCTGTAGGATTGGGATTTTTTTCTGTTTTTAATAATTCTGGTAGTTGAAAAATAAATTCTCTTGCAAATTTTCCTAACAAAATATTTTCTTTTTGGAAAAATTGTCTTCGGAATCCACCGAGGGATAATGGGAATGAAGCTGTTTTATAAGTAGGATCTCTTTCAATGACTTTTACTTTTCTACCTTCTTTGGATAAAAAATAAGCAGTTGCCGCCCCTATTATTCCACCACCAATTACTACAACATCATCCATATCTAATTTAACATAATTAAGCTTGTATTCAGAATTAGTGCAAAGCTACACCAAAGTAAATATGGAATCATTAAGTAGGCGCTCAACATCTTGACGCGTTTAAATCTTAAAATCAGGTTAATTATCAATGCTATTAGAATTATTAATACCAATAAAGCCAAGACCATATTATGAAAAACAAAAAAAACTACACTCCAAGTTGTATTGAAAATTACATGAATGAAGTAAATATAAACAGTTTTCATATCTCTATTCTTGGTATGCCAATAAAGCCATATAGAGACTGTCATCATTAAATAGAGGGCTGTCCAAATAGGACCAAATATCCAATCAGGCGGATTAAATGTTGGTTTATTAAGTAGTGAGTACCAAGGTTCTTTAAATTTAATGGTAGCCAACCCTCCAATCAATGAGGCAGAGAATGTAATAGCAAGAAACGATAGAAATGTTAAAAATTTGTTTTTAAGCATGTTAAATATATACATAACAAAAAATGAGTAAAAAAACTATTTGGATTACAGGAGCTAGTAGTGGCATTGGGAAAGCAACTGCAATTAAATTTGCTGACGAAGGATGGAAGGTTCTTATTTCGGCTAGAAGAGCTGAATTATTAAATGAACTTTCAAAAAATGAAAATATTTTTTCATATCCTTTAGATGTTACAGATGTGGCTCAAACTAAAGAAGTATTTAGTAAAATAATCAATGATCATGAAAATATTGACTTATGTTTGTTTAGCTCAGGAACTTATGAAAGAAAATCTGAGAAAGAATTAATAGTAGAAAATATCAAACATGTTATGGAGGTAAACTTTATTGGAGTAATTAATTGTGTAAGTGCGGTTGAAAAATTTTATAAAACCAAACAAAACGGTCATGTTGCAATTGTTTCATCGCCAGTTGGTTATAGAGGTCTTCCAAAATCATCAGGATATACCCCCTCTAAGGCTGCACTTAATAATTTCACTCAAGGAATTTATTTTGATTTCAAAAAATTTAATGTCAAAGTTACACTAATAACTCCTGGATTTATTAAAACTGCTCTGACAGATAAAAATGAGTTTAAAATGCCTTTTTTAAAGTCTACAGAATATGCAGCAGATGAAATTTATAATGGATTAATTAAGAAAAATAATTTTGAAATAATTTTTCCTAATCAAATAAAATTAATCTATAAAATAATTCAAATACTGCCAAACAAAATCTATAATTACTTAATTTCTAAGTACGTAAATCGTTAATCTTTTACAAATACAACTGTTAATTCAGCTACTTTAAATCCAAACTTTGTCATGGTTGCTCTATTTATTGCAACCCTATCATCTTGTTTGAAAATCCAATCGTCAAAAGTTATTTTTATCTCTTTACCTTTGACTGGAACTAATAAAACATATTCGAATTTAAAAGCTGGTCCATAAGAAAAACCTTTTGCTTTACCTACAACATCACCTGCTGTTCCCTCATAATTGTGCTCATCAATTTTGTTTATTGTCCATTCTCGGTCTTGAACTTCACCATCATCCCAATTAAATTTTTCTTTAAGAACTAACTGCTTTCCATCCCAAGTTCCATTTAAATCTGCTGAAAATTGTCTTGTAACTTTTCCTGACCTATTTTGTAAAACACCCCAAGCCTTTACATTTCCAGATAAATATTCTTCAATGATTAATCTTGGTTCTTTATTTTTAAAATCCTCTGGTTTCATAGCACTATTATTCGAGCAACTTGTAATTAAGAATAATAAAATTATCAACGAAATTGGCTTAATAATTTTTATATGTCGCATAAATATCTCCATTATTTTATTTATTTTGCATTGAAAACTGAATCAGATCTATATTTTTTGATTTAAATCCTGCCTCACAATAAGAAAGGTAAAACTCCCACATTCTTTTAAAAGTTAAGTCAAAACCTTGATTTTTAATTAAATCCCATTTTTTTAAAAACTCATTCCTCCATAAAGATAATGTATTTGCGTAATGGTCGGCATAAGAAATATATGAATTTATAGCTAATCCATTATCAGAAACATATCGGTTAATGCTGCTTTTATTTGGCAAGAAGCCTCCTGGGAAAATATATTTTTGAATAAAATCTTGTTTATTTTTGTATCTATCAAATAACTTATCATCAATAGTAATTGCTTGAATTCCAACCTTTCCACCTTCAGATAAATTATTTTTTATAGTTTTAAAATATCCTTCCAGATAATTTTGTCCAACAGCCTCTATCATCTCTATTGAAGCAATTGAGTTATATTTGTCATTTAAATCTCTGTAATCTTTTATTTCAATATTAACTTTTTCATTTAAACCACATTTAAAAATTCTTTCTTTTGCATAATCAAATTGTTTTTTAGATATTGTGATGCAGTCAAGTTTTACATCATATTTTTTACCTAAGTATTCAGCAAAACCACCCCAACCACATCCTATTTCTAAAACTTTATCTCCATTATTCGGTTTTATTAAATCAATTAATTTTTGATATTTATTATTTTGCGCCTCAGATAAGTTTTTTGAATTATCATCAAAAATAGCACTAGAATAAGTTAGTGTCTCATCTAGCCAAAGAGAAAAAAAATCATTGCCTAAATCATAATGTTTAGCAATGTTTTGCTTACTTCTACTTTTTGTATTTTTAATTATCTTATTTTTAACAAAGTGAATTATTGGAAAATCAAGAATACCTGAAAATTTATGTATAATTTCTATATTTCTAGCAGTTAACTCTATTAAATTTGATAAGTTATCAGTTTCAAACTCTCCTCTCATATAACTTTCAGCAAAACCAATACTCCCACCTCGAATTAAATTATAATTAAAATTTTGTTTTTTAATTAATATGTTTGCTTGTAATTTATCATTTGGGTTTCCAAATTTTAAAACATTTCCATCAAATGTTGTAAGTTCAAGATAACCATAATTGATCTTACTTAAAAATTTAAAAACTAATTTATCTGCTACATTATTTAATAACATTAATTTTCTACTGTAATATTATTTTTAATTTTTAATTTTTTTTTTACAAATTTAATTCCTTTAATCCACAATTTAAACGCTTCAAAATGTATCGCAGAAATTATTTTGAATGTCATTAAAGGGTGTTTTAGATACGAATTCATTAAATTTTTATTGGTTAAATCAGATCTTATACCATCTTGAGATGCAAATAAGATTTTTCCCTCTTGGTCGTATTGATCTATTATTACAGACAGCTTATCTCCTGGATTTAATATCCTAAAAAAATAATTACAATCCATTTCAATAAAAGGGGAAACATGGAATTTTTTTGAACAATTATTTTGAATTAATTTATTTTCTCCTTCTATTTTAAAAACATAAGTATGTTGTTCACCAAATGTGTTTTTAACCTCATATAATATAGAAATTAAATTTTCATCATTGTCATATACAAAAAAAATGCTTAATGGATTAAAAACATAACCTAATATTCTTGGGTAACATAAGAGTTTTACTTTTATATTATCTGTACTGACGTTATTGCTTCGTAAGTTATTTTTTACCCAATCAAGAATAGACGAACCATCACGTTCACCGTGGTCTTTCTCATAGAAACTTATTAAATTAAATTTATTTAAAGAAAAAAAGTTAAGTTTATTATTTAATTCTTCGAGCTCTGATAGATCTAAAAATAATGAAAAAACTTTGTATTTAAAGAAATGTTTCTTTGGCTTAAATCTTTTATGAATTACACTCCCATTGTATATACTAGAATTAATCATTAAGGTTTTTCAGCATTTCAATGGATGATTTTATTCCATCTTCATGAAATCCGTAACCAAAATAACTGCCACAAAAAAGTAAATCTTTTTGATTTTGTATTTTAACAAGCTCTGATTGAGCATCTAATGCTTTTTGATCATAATATGGATGTGTAAACTTTACTTTTTTCAATATTTTATCCTCATCAATCTTAAAGTAAGGATTCAATGTTAGGAAAATATTTTGATCGCACTTGAGGTTTTGTAACAAATTTAACCAATATGTAATTGAATTTTTTTCTAGATTATTATCATCTATTGAAGAGTTCCAAGAGGACCAAGCTTTTTTATTTTTTGGCATTGCTCGCTCATCTGTATGAATATAAGCAATATTTTCTTTGTAATTAAAATTTGAAAGAACATCTTTCTCATCATCGGTGGGATTTTCGATTAATTTCAGAGCTTCATCTGCATGTGTTGCCAAAATAACTTTGTCATAATCAAAAAATTCACTTTCTCCACCGTAATATAAATCTAGTCCTAATGTTTTTCTTTTGATTTTTGTGACTTTATAATTTTTATAATGTTCTCCACTTATTTGTGAAATTATTTTACTAACATAGGTCCTGCTTCTATTAGTTACTGTGTACCACTGTGGTCTATTTTTTAATTTAAACAAACCATGATTTTGAAAAAATTTTAAAAAGAAATTTATTGGCATCCTGCTTGCTTCATAAGGAGGCATAGACCAAATTGCAGATACCATTGGTATTATATGATAATCGATAAACGTTTTAGATAATTTATTAATTTTTAAATATTCGCCTAAAGTAATTTTTTCATTGGACATGCTATCTTTATCACTTTTTTTATAAAATTTTATTAAATCAAAAAACATTTTTAAAAACTTAATATTAAATAAGTTTGATTTATTAGAAAAAATCCCACTTAATCCTTTACCACAATATTCAAAATTCGTATTATCAACTGAAACTGAAAAAGACATGTTGCTTTTTTCAATTTTAATATCATTTTCCTTAAAAAAATTAATTAAATTTGGATAGGTTTGAAAATTAAAAACAATAAAACCAATATCAACTGAAACTTTTTTTTCATCAAAAAACAAATCTATAGTATGAGAATGTCCGCCAAAATGATCTTCTCTTTCGAAAAGATCTACATGATGTTTTTTGGATAAATAATAAGCAGCACTTAGTCCAGAAATACCTGACCCAACAACAGCAATTTTCATTAATAATTATGCTGCATCTTCTTTAAACTCATCCATACTTGGACAAGTGCAAAAAATATTTTTATCTCCGTATACATTGTCAACTCTTGCAACTGGAGGCCAAAATTTATTTGCTTTTAAGAATTTTGCTGGATATGCGGCTTGCTCTCTTGAATATTTATGACTCCATTCATCTGAAGCTAATTCAATGTCAGTGTGAGGTGCATTTTTAATAGGATTATCAACTTTATCAAACTTGCCTGTCTGGACCATATCTATTTCCTCTTTAATACTAATTAAAGTGTCACAAAATCTATCCAGTTCAGATAAACTCTCACTTTCAGTCGGTTCAATCATCATTGTACCAGCAACTGGCCATGACATTGTTGGTGCATGAAATCCATAATCTATTAATCTTTTAGCTATATCTTCTTCTGAAATACCTGTTTCGCTTTTAATTGATCTTATATCAATAATACATTCATGTGCTACATTACCATTAGAACCTTTGTAAAGTATTGGAAAATGATCTTTTAATCTATTTGCTATGTAGTTTGCATTTAGGATTGCAATTTGCGTTGCAAGTTTTACTCCCTCGGATCCCATCATCTTAATATACATCCAAGAAATTGATAAAATACTTGAGCTTCCCCAAGGGGCAGCTGAAACGGCACCTATTCCGCTTGCAGGTCCACAATCTTTTACAACTGGATGATTGGGTAAGTAAACTTGTAAATGTCTTTTACATGCGATAGGTCCCATTCCAGGCCCTCCTCCACCATGTGGGATACAAAATGTTTTGTGCAAATTAATATGACAAACATCTGGACCAAAATTTCCTGGTTTTGCTACACCAACAAGAGCATTTAGGTTTGCTCCATCCATATAAACTTGACCACCATGTTCATGAATTACTTCACATATATCTTTAATTTTTTCTTCAAATACACCGTGTGTTGATGGGTAAGTTACCATTAATGCACCAAGATTCTCTGAATGCAGTTCTGCTTTTTTCTTTAAATCTTCAAAGTCAACATTTCCCTCTTTATCACAATCAACAACGACAACTTTCATTCCAACCATCTGTGCGCTAGCAGGATTAGTTCCATGTGCTGAGCTTGGTATTAAACATATATTTCTATTTTCATCCCCTCTATCTAAGTGATATTTTCTTATTACCATTAACCCTGCATACTCACCTTGAGCTCCTGCATTTGGCTGAAGTGAAACACCAGAAAAACCAGTGATAGATCTTAACCAATTTTTAAGATCTGTGAACATTTCTCTATATCCTTCCATCTGTTCAACAGGTACAAATGGGTGAGGCTCTGCCAATTCCCTCCACGAAATAGGTATCATTTCTGCAGTAGCATTTAATTTCATAGTACATGAACCTAGAGCAATCATTGTTCTATTAAGAGCTATATCCTTATCCTCTAACTTTTTAAGATATCTAAGCATCTCTGTCTCTGAGTGATATGAGTTAAAAACAGGATGTTCTAAATATTTTGAAGTCCTTAATAAATTCTTAGGTAAATTTGGTAAACTTACAGTAGGATCCTCTTTTTTAATAGACTCCGCAGCATTAAAAATTTTCAATAGTTGATTTACTCTGTAAACATTTTTTCTTTCGTCAAAAGAAACAGACAGCATTTCTGAATTTACTTTTCTAATATTTACTTTTTGATCTAGAGCATTTTTGAAAATCTGATCAGTCTTTTCTTTAGTAATAATAGTTACTGTGTCAAAAAAATAATCTGAGTATAATTCATATCCAGATTGCTTTATTTTATCGGCAAAATTTTTTGCTAGTTGAGATACTCTTTCAGATATACTTTTAATTCCATCTGGACCATGATAGATGGCATATGCTGCTGAAACAATCGCCAGTAAAGCTTGAGCGGTACAAATATTACTTGTAGCTTTGTCTCTCCTAATGTGTTGCTCTCTAGTTTGTAAAGACAATCTATAAGCCTTGTTTCCATGCCTATCAACTGAAACCCCGACAATCCTACCAGGCATAGATCGTTTGTATTCATCTTTTGTCGCAAAAAAGGCCGCATGAGGCCCTCCATAACCCATTGGAATACCAAACCTTTGGGAGCTTCCCACTGCAATATCTGCTCCAAGCTCTCTAGGTGTTTTTAGCATAGAAAGCGCAAGAAGATCACAAACTAAAATTGCTTTTCCATTTTTTTTATGAATTTTGCTTATGGCCTCACTAGGGTCTTTAATATCACCTAAAGTTCCTGGATATTGTAAAACTCCGCAAACAATATCTTCTTTTAATTGCTCTAGAACTTTATCCTCGTTTCCAACAAGGACTTTAAGACCCATTGGTTCTGCTCTAGTTTGAATAACGTCAATTGTTTGTGGATGACAATTCTCTGAAACAAAAACTAAATTACTATCACTTTTATTAAGTCTGTGACTTAAACCCATTGCTTCGGCAGCTGCTGTTCCTTCGTCAAGTAAAGACGCGTTTGCTATATCCATTCCAGTAAAATCAACAATCATTTGCTGAAAGTTTAATAGCATCTCTAATCTACCTTGGGCTACTTCAGGCTGATAAGGTGTATATGATGTATACCAACCAGGATTTTCTAATATATTTCTTAAAATTACATATGGTGTGTAGGTTCCATAATAACCCATGCCTATAAAATTTGAGTAAATTTTATTTTTTTTTGAAATTGCTTTTAATTTTCTTAAAGCTTCATATTCTGAATTCGGTTCACCAATATTTAATTCCCCTTTAAACTGAATCTTTTCTGGTATTGTGCTATTAATAAACTCATCTAATGACTTAAAGTTAAGGTTTTTAAGCATTTTTTCTTGGTCCTTTTCTGATGGACCTATGTGTCTTTTAATAAAATCTTTTTGTGAATTATGTAACATTAGTTTGATGTCTCCTTTGCAAATTTATCGTATTCTTCTTTATTCATTAACGTATCTAACTCAGATGAGTCTTTAATTTTCAATTTAAAAAACCATGCACCACCTTCAGGGTCTTCATTAATTTTGGCAGGATCATCTACTATAGACTGGTTAGTATCTACCACTTCACCACTAACTGGAGTATAAACATCACTAGCTGCTTTTGTAGATTCTACTACTCCTGCAGTTCCATCTTTTTCAACATTGGATCCTTTTTCAGGAAGTTCCGCAAAAACTATGTCACCAAGCATTTCTGTTGCATGTTTTGTAATCCCTACTGTAGCTACGTCTCCCTCTAAAGTTATCCACTCGTGTTCTTTTGAAAATTTTACTTCACTCATTAATTTACTCCTTTCACATAATTTTTTTTATAAAATGGTAATGCACAAACACTTGCTGGATGTTTTTTTCCTCTTACCTCAATTAAAATTTTAGTATCAACTTTTGAAAAGTCTTTATCAACATAACCCATTGCTATGGGACCATTTACACTTGGTCCAAACGTTCCACTGGTTATCTCCCCAATTTGTTTATCTTGATCGTCAAATATTTTAGTTTTTTCTCTTGCAATCAATCTACCTTCAGGCTTAATCCCTACTCTTATTTGGCTTGCTCCATCTTGTATTTGACTCATAATTGTTTTCGACCCAATAAAACCCCCATTTGATAATCTAGATTTTGAGATTGCCCATCTAAGGTTTGCCTCAACTGGTGTTTTATTAATATCTAATTCATGACCATATAAACACAATCCAGCTTCCAATCTCAAGGTATCTCTTGCCCCAAGTCCTATAAGTTGTGCTCCCTTTTGGATTAAATTTTCTACAAATTTTTCAGCTTTATCGTTAGAAATTGAAATTTCAAATCCATCTTCTCCTGTATAACCTGATCTTGTAATAAATAATTTTTGATTATCAGAGTCAAACCAATTTCCTGTCATAAAATTTAGTTTATCAACATCATTTATAATTGAGTTTAAAATTTCAACAGACTTAGGTCCCTGAATTGCAATCAAAGATCTATTGTTGTCTAAATTCATTTTAAATTTTGAACTTAATAAATTAGATAAAATCTCAAAATCTTTGTCTTTGCATGCAGCATTAAGGATAATTAAATACCCCTCCTCAATTTTAGTAATAATTAAATCATCATAAATTCCAGCATCTTCATTCATCAAAAAACTATACTTAGAGCAGTTAAGTTTTAAATTTTTTAGATCTAATGGAAAAATTTTTTCTAATTCTTCTGTTAAACTTCCATCTCCATATATAAATAACTGGCCCATATGAGATACATCAAATATCCCAGAATGCGATCTTGTAAACTTATGTTCTTCAATAATACCTCTGCCATACTGTATAGGCATTTCATATCCAGCAAATTCAACAAACTTAGCTTTATTAATTTGATGAAGTTTATTCAGTGATGTTTTTTTAATTTCCATATTAACTCTTCTATGCCCCCTCTGTCTTGGTGCCTGAGAGATTTGCTCCTTCGGCGAGAATAATTCTCTTTCCAGAGTTAATATGTACGGTCCTTTTGCCTGAGAGTTTCCGGGGTGGTTGCTCCTTCGGCGCTACAAAAGTAGTCTCTCCCGTATATAAATTTATAGCACATTTAAAATGTTTATGTGAAATTTATTTAGCTACCTTTTTGACAAGTAATGGAGACAAAAACTGTATAACTACTGCTGTTATAACTACAGCTCCACCAAAAAGTACTGTAAGTGGCGGGTTTTCGTTTGCAAACATCCATGCCCATAAAGGTCCTAAAACAGCTTCAGTTAACATAATTATTCCTACAAATGCTGAGGGAGTTGATCTTGCTCCAATAGTTATAAGTATAAAACCAAGTCCAACTTGAAAAAATCCTGCAATAAAACCTAAAAAAATATCATTTGTTGAAACAATAATACTTGGTGACATAAACAAACCTATTAATGTTGCAAAAATTCCAGCAACGAGTTGTAAAGGTATCATGTCAACTTTTGGATATTTTCTAACAATTAAAATTAAGATCGCAAATGATATTGGCATAATGAATGCAACTATGTTTCCGGTCATTTGACCTGGTGTTAGTGAACTTCCTAACATTAAAATAATACCAACGACTGCTGTAATAATACAAGTTAATGTAATTTTTGAAATTTTTTCTTTTAAAAATACATAACCAAAAATTGCTAAAAACAAAGCTTGAGTTTGTATTATAAAATTTGCATTAGCTACTGTTGTTTCGTACATAGCAAACACATAGCTAGCAAATCCGATGGATAAAATTATACCTCCAAATAAACCTGGAATTCCAGATTTATAAAGAGCACTGAAAATTTTTTCTTTGTAAGTAAAGATTAAAAAAATTGTAATTACTCCGATAAAGAAAAGTGATCTCCAAAATAATATTTGCCAAAGTGTAGATCCATCAAAAGACTTAACAATTAAACCTCCAAAACTTAATGCACAAGCTCCTAAAAAAACTAAAAAAGGACCTGGTATCTTTGATAAAAAATCCATTAAATTTGTGATAGTAAATTTTGAGTTTCCATTTCATATAACTTAAATAAAGTCTCCGCATCAGATAAATTGATCTCTTTAAATTTTATTTTTGAACCAGGAGACATCTGTACTAATCGGTCATAATCAACACTAGCCACAACTCCAATTTTTGGATAACCACCAATAGTACCATGATCTGAAAGCATTATAATTGGATTTCCGTCTGCAGGTACTTGGATTACACCTTTAATCAAACCTTCTGATTTTATGTTAGTATTCACAATATTGTCAATTTTAGGTCCCTCCAGTCTCATACCCATTCTGTCTGAAAGTTTCGACACTGTGAATTCTTTTTCATAAAATATTTTTTTACCTTCTTCAGAAAAGTAATCAAAATTAGTTCCTTTAATCACCCTTATATTTTCTATTTTACTATTAATATAATTAGTTTTTTTAATATCCTTATTTGAATTTATTTTTTTTAAATTAACTTTTTGCCCTACATCTAATTTTTTTCCATCATTAGATCCAATATTTGCCTTTGTATTTATAGAACAACTATTCCATTGAAATTTTAAATCGAGTTCTCCACCAAATGCTAAATATCCATAAACTGATTTGTTTGTAGAAACGATATTTATCTCATCTCCATCTTCAACTTGATAGCTTTGATAGCAATTACCCTCTATTTCAGCATCTTTTTTTTTTATTGAAAAAATTACATCTCCGGTAACAGCAAAATTAATTCTTTCACCTGAATACTTTATATAAGGACCTTGATACGCAAACTCTATAACTGCTGAGTCTAAGTTGTTATTAACAAGTTTGTTAGCTATGAGATAATTTCTGTTATCCATAGCGCCGCTGAAAGGGATACCAATATGATAAAGATGATCCCTGCCTTTATCTTGAAAGGTAGTATTAATTCCAGGTCTGATTATATCTAAATAATTACTACTCATTATAATTTTTGTAATGATCTAAGGTGATTTCCTTGAAAATTACTGTATCTCCTGGGTTAATTAGATTTGGTTTATCTTCTTTTGAACTATCAAATACATTCAAAGGGGTATTTCCTAAAATATTCCATCCACCTGGACTT
>CABYUV010000016.1 GCA_902522115.1 uncultured Pelagibacteraceae bacterium
TTTTAAAAACCAATTTTCCTAATTTAAAAGAACCAATGAAAGAAGATATTTGTTATGCAACTACAAACCGTCAAATGGCAGTAAAAAATATTGCAAAAAATTGTGATATGTTTTTTGTTATTGGAAGTAGAAACTCGTCAAATTCTGTAAGACTAGTTGAAGTAGCAAAAAAATCAGGTTGTGAAAATTCACAACTTATTCATTCAGAAAGCTCAATACCGTTTGATCAAATAGAAAATTGCAATACTATAGGTATATCTTCAGGGGCATCTGCGCCAGAAATATTGGTTAAAAATTTTATTAATGATTTAAAAAATCAATTTTCTATAAGTATCGATGAAGTTGAAATAGTTAAAGAAGATGTAGTATTTAAAGCTCCCAAAAAATTAAATTAAAAATGGCTGTCTATACAAAAATAAATCAAAAAGAAATTAATATTATTAATAAAAATTTTAATATTAATAAAGTAATAAGTTTTAAAGGTATCAAGCAAGGAATAGAAAACACAAACTATCTTCTTAAATCAAAAAAGAAAAAATACATTTTAACTATATTTGAAAAAAGAGTTTTACAAAAAGAAATACCTTTTTTTATGAAATTGATGGATAATTTAAATGATTCAAAAATAAATTGTCCTAAGCCTCTGAAAACTAGAAATAATAAATATCTAATTAAATTAAAAAATAAAACTGCATGTATTGTATCATTCTTAGAAGGTAAAGAAAAAAAAATATTGAATATAAATGATTGTTATACAGTTGGTAAAACAATTGCTCGAATGCATGTGGTCACAAATAGATTGAAGCTTAATAGAAAAAATTCGATGGGTATTAAGAATTTAAAACCTTTGTTGGAAAGTATTAAATTTAAGTCAAAAAAGTCTTCAAATTTAAAAGTATTCTTAAACAATAACCTAAAAGACATTAATAAAAATTGGCCTAAACAATTGCCCAAAGGTATTATCCATGGTGACTTATTTATAGATAATATCTTCTTCAAAAAAAATAAATTTTCTGGAATTATTGATTTCTACTTTGCTGCTAATGATTATTTTATGTATGAAATTGCTATATGTATCAATGCTCTTTGTTTTGATCATAAAAAGAAAAAATTCCATTTAAATAAGAAAAAAATTAAAAATTTAATCAAAGGGTATGAAAGTGTTAAAAAAATTTCAATGAAAGAAAAAAAATCTGTAAATATTTTGTGTAAAGGTGCAGCATTAAGATATTTATTAACAAGATTATATGACTACTCAAATACACCAAAAACAGCATTAATTAAAATTAAAGACCCTAATGAATATTATCAAAAATTACTTTCTCACAATAATTTAAATTCATTTAAAGATTATTTAAATTAATGATTACAATTTATACAGATGGTTCTTGTTTAACAAATCCAGGTAATGGTGGATGGGCTGCAATTATAAATGATGGAAAAGAAATAAAACAAATTAGTGGTAACGAAAAAAATACAACAAATAATAGAATGGAGTTGTTAGCTCCAATTAATGCATTGAAAGATATGAAGCCTGGTGTTGAAATAAAAATATATACTGACTCTCAATATGTAAAAAATGGAATAACTGAATGGATTTATACTTGGCTAGCTAATAATTGGAAAACCTCAAAAAAAGAAGATGTTAAAAATAAAGATTTATGGATTGATCTACATAATTTAAATAAATCGCTTAATATTCAATGGATTTGGGTTAAAGCTCATGATGGAAACCCTTTTAATGAAGAGGTGGACTTACTAGCTAAAAAAGCAGCAAATTTAGATTAATTTTAAAAAATTTTGAGCTGCTGAAATTTCACAAGTGGCAGTATCTTCTTCTGCTTGTATTTTCTTTACAACATTGTCGTCAATCAACATTGTATATCTTGCTGACCTCATCCCCTGACCCCGATCGTGTCTATCTATTTCTGCTCCGATTGATTTAGTAAATTCACAATATGGGTCTGCAGCCATAAATATTTTATCTTCAACATTTTGACTATCACCCCATGCTTTCATAACATTTGGATCATTAACTGAAACACAAATAATTTTTGTAACCCCTTTATTCTTTGCTTCCTCGTAACTATTAACAAAGCCTGGAAGATGTTTTGCGGAACAAACTTTTGTAAATGCTCCAGGAACACCAATCACAATTGTTTTATGATTTTTAAAAACTTCTGCTGTAGTTATTATTTTTGCTGCTCCATTTGAATCTAAATAATAAAATTCTGAATTTGGAAGTTGTTCCCCTTCTTTAATCTTCATTTTGTTTTACCTTTAATATAATTTTTAATTTTTTCTAAATTATTTTCAACTATATCATATTCTTCTTTTTCATTCAAAATAAACTCAAGCTCTTTTGGCAAATCAGATTTTAAATTAATAGCTTTGGAAACAGCATCAGGAAATTTACATGGATGTGCAGTTGCTAGTACAATATTATTTCCTCTTAGTTTGTGTTTGTCGAAAGCACCATATCCAATTGCTGTGTGTGGATCTAAAACTACAGAAAATTTTTCGTACACCTTTTTAATAACCTCCAAAGTCTCATTTTCATTCAGACTAGCAGATAAAAAATTTTCTTTAATTTTATTTAATTTATCATCACCAATTAAATATTTTCCATACTCTTTAATATTTTTCATATCTAGTGAAGTCTGTTTATCATCCTCATTATTAAGATCGAATATAAGTCTCTCGAAATTACTAGCTATTTGAATATCCATACTAGGAGAAATAGTTTCTGAAACCTTTTCTGCTTTATAACTACCTTTTGATATTGCTCTATGTAAAATATCGTTTTGATTAGTTGCAACAATTAATTTATTAATAGGCAAGCCCATTTTTTTAGCTAAATATCCAGCATAAACATCTCCAAAATTTCCTGTTGGTACTGAAAAATTTGTTGGTTCACCTTTATTTTCAACCAATGAATAACTATAAAAATAATAAACACTTTGAGCAACAATCCTCGCCCAATTAATAGAGTTTACTCCTGACATTTTGATATCATTTGAAAACGCCTTATCTGCAAACATAGATTTAACCAGGTTTTGGCAATCATCAAAATTTCCCTTTATAGCTATATTAAATACATTTTCATATTTACCTGTTGTCATTAATTTTCTTTGCACTGGTGAAATACGATTATCTGGATGAAGTACAAAAATATTAACATTTTTTTTACCTTTAATTGCATCAATTGCTGCAGCACCAGTATCTCCAGATGTGGCAACAATAATATTAATTTTTTGATTTTCATTGTTTAGGTAATATTCGTAAAAGTTACCTAAAAGTTGCATAGCAATATCTTTAAAAGCTAGAGTAGGACCATGAAATAATTCTAATATAGTTTTGTCTCCAATCTTTATGAAATCTACTACGTTGTCTTTTCTAAATGTGGAATAAGATTTATCAATAATTTCACTCATTTCAGATTCAGACATAAAATTGCCAATAAATGGATAAACAATTTTTTTTGCTAACTCTGAATAACTAAGTTTTTTTAAATCTCTAATTTCATTTTGCCCATATTTCACTAATACTTCTGGAATATATAAACCTCCGTCATCGGCGAGACCTTTAATGAAAACGTCTTTAAATTCATAGGTTTTTGATGTGTCTCTTGTACTTACGTATCTCATTTAATAATTTTTTTTCCTAAAATATAAATATATTAAAAGAATTGAAATCGCCATAGAAAACCAAGTAATTGCATACTTCTTGTGATTATTTGAAATTTTAGCAGTAATCACTCTTGGTTTTGGAATTTTATAATCACCGTTTAAATAAATGACATACTCTGAAAAATTTCTACCAGTAAATTTTAAAATATCTTCTCTATCCAAAGTAAACCAATAATTTTTTACAATATCATTTTTAGGCTTGAATGTACTTGGTTTAGTTTGTAGCATAAGAGTGCCAACTATTTGATTTTGATCAACTAAATTTATTTCAGGTAGGTCTTTTTTTTCAAAAGGTATCCATCCCCTATTCACTAAGTAATTTTCATCACCTATTTTTATTGGATTAATTACCTCAAATCCAGGTTTCCCTGTATCATTTAAATTATACAAGTAAATTTGTTTGTCAAAATCAATATCTCCACTTGTCTTTATTCTAAGATAGTTTTTTTTTTCAATGTTGGATAATTCCACTGGATCATTTTTTAGAGAATTTTCTATTTGCTCAATTAATTCTAATTTCCAATTTAATCTATAAATTTGCCAAAACCCTAGGGAGAGAAGAGTTAAAATAATAAAATAAACAAATACTGAAAATAGAAATTTATTCTTCAAGGATAAATATTAACTTCCCCAAATATATATTGCAGCAAATAAGAAGAGCCACACTACATCAACAAAATGCCAGTACCAAGCAGCTGCTTCAAATCCAAAATGATGATCTTTTGTGAAATGACCAAGTCTACCTCTCCATAAACATACTGCCAAAAATATTGTTCCAATAATCACGTGAAAACCGTGAAAACCTGTTGCCATATAAAAGACTGCTCCATAAATATGACCTGAATAGGTAAAAGTAGCATGATGGTATTCATATGCTTGTAATAATGTAAAAAAGAAACCTAGTATTACAGTTAAAGTTAAACCTTGGATAAATCCTTTTCTATCATCCTCTAATAAAGAGTGATGGGCCCAAGTAACAGTTGTTCCTGATAATAATAAAACTAAAGTATTTATCAAAGGAATGTCCCACGGATCAAATGTTTCAATATCTTTTGGTGGCCATACATTTCCAACAAATTCATTTGGAAATAAACTTATATCAAAGTAAGCCCAGAACCATGCAACAAAGAACATTACTTCTGAAGCTATAAATAAAGTCATTCCATATCTATGATGAATTTGAACAACAGGAGTGTGATGTCCTTGGTGTTCAGCTTCGATTACAACATCTCTAAACCACATGTAAGCACCATAGATTAATAATGCTAAACCAAGATACATCCCCCAAGAAATACCATTATGCATATAGAAAATTGCACCTATAGCTAATACTAAGCATGCAAAAGATGTATAGATTGGCCAAGGACTTGGATCAACTAAGTGGTAATCGTGTTTTTTTTCTGCTGACATTTTTCGTGATTATGATTGTTTATAGTAATCTGTCGAGAAAAAAGTGTACGACATAGTTACATCTTGTAGATTTTTTGTTGTTGGATCGTTCACAAGGTCAGGGTCTAAATAAAAAGTCATTACATAAGTTGCCTTCTCTCCAGCCTTCAACTCTTGTTTTTCAAAACAAAAGCATCCTAATTTACTGTAATATTTACCAAAACTTGCTGGTGAAACGTTAAAACTAGCTACACCATGTGTCGTTTCGTTTCCTAAGTTCTCAACTTCAAATTCTATTCTGTTTACCTGACCAACTTTCACATCAATAACGTTTGATTTTGCTTTAAAATTCCAATCAAGATTATTCACATTTGTATCGAACCTCACACTTACAATCTTGTCTAAAACTATTTTTGGAGCCTCTTTTGAAACCTGGGTTGTTCCTCCAAAACCAGTGACTCTACAGAATAAATCGTATAAAGGCACTGCTGCAAAAGATAATCCTAACATAAGGATAAAAATCCCAGCTAAAAGTAAAGGAGTTAATGTTTTGCCTTTAATCATATCTGTCTATCAAATACTCCAACGTTGTATAAAGTAAAAATAAATAAAAATACCATAAACGCTAAAATTGCTATAGCAGTTATAATATTTTTTTTCTTTGTTTTTTTGTCAGGTGTTATCATAAAATTTTATCAATTAAAAAGAGAACAAAAATTAAAAATAAATACAAAATTGAATATCCAAAAATAGATTTTGCTTTTTTTGCATCAAATTTGTTTTTTTTAAATTTATAAAGGTCGAAACATAAATAATTATAATAAATTGTCAAAATTAAAGAAGGGATTAAAAAAGTTATACCTACAAAGCCGATTGCGTAAGGCAAGATAATTACTGGTAACATTGTTAAAGAATAAACAAATATGTTTAATTTTGTACTCTCAACTCCATTAGTTAAAGGAAGCATTGGAATTTTAGCTTTTTTATAATCATCAGATTTATACAAACTTAAAGCCCAAAAATGTGAAGGAGTCCAAAAAAATATAATTAAGAAGAAAGTAATTGGTTCAAAAGTCAAAGAATTAGTTGCTATAGTCCAGCCAATAACTGGAGGCAGTGCTCCTGCAGCTCCTCCAATCACTATATTCTGCGGTGTTTTTCTTTTTAACCAAATCGTATATACAAATACATAAAACAAAATAGTAAAAAGTAATAAGCTAGCTGATATTCTGTTTGAATAATAATCAAGTGCAATTACAGAAAATATTGAAAGAGAAATTCCAAATACAAGTGCTTGATTTCTATTTACCTTGCCTGTCGGAATTGGTCTCAAACAAGTTCTTGTCATAAGTGCATCTAAATCTGACTCGTACCACATATTTAAAGCCCCGGCTGCTCCTGCTCCAATTGAAACTAAAATTATTCCAATGATTGCATCTTTTGTTGGAATTATATTTGGAGCCATTAACAATCCAACTGCACATGTAAAGATAACCAAAGACATTACTCTTGGTTTCATTAATTTAAATAATTCAGATAAATTAAAGGCGTCTTCTTGAGATAAGTTTCTATTTTTTAATTTAGACTTAATCATTAATTTAAAGTTAAAAAATCTTGTTTGCTATATTTAGCTAGTAGATTTTTCAACACCCTCTTCATCTTCAAACTTTGGTAATTCTTCAAAAGTATGAAAATTAGGTGGAGATGGTACAGTCCATTCTAAAGTTGTGGCGCCTTCTCCCCAAGGGTTTTGTGCTACAGCCTTTTTCTTATAAAACGCATAAGCAAGGTTTATAAAAAATACCACCAATCCAATTACTGAAATATAAGAACCAATTGAAGAAATATAATTCCATCCTGCAAAAGCATCCGGATAGTCAGCATATCTTCTTGGCATTCCCGCAAGGCCCAAAAAGTGTTGTGGGAAGAAAACCAAGTTCACTCCGATAAACGTTAACCAGAAGTGTAATTGACCCATCCACTCTGAGTACTCATAACCAGTCATTTTTCCAAACCAATAGTAAAATCCTGCAAAAATTGCGAACACAGCTCCTAAAGATAATACGTAATGAAAGTGAGCAACAACGTAGTAAGTATCATGCATTGCAGTATCCACTCCAGCGTTCGCAAGGACTACTCCTGTCACTCCACCAACAGTAAATAAAAATATAAATCCTAAAGCCCAAACCATTGGAGTTTTAAATGAAATCGAACCACCCCACATAGTTGCTATCCATGAAAATATTTTTATACCGGTTGGAACTGCAATGATCATGGTTGCAGCTAAAAAGTATGCTTTAGTATCTGTGCTTAAACCAACCGTATACATGTGGTGAGCCCAAACAACGAAACCAACTATTCCAATTGCGACCATTGCATAAGCCATCCCTAAGTACCCAAAAACTGGTTTTCTAGAAAATGTTGAAACAATATGACTGATCATTCCAAAACCTGGTAAAATTAAAATATAAACTTCCGGGTGACCAAAGAACCAAAATAAATGTTGGAATAGAACTGGATCTCCTCCAGTTTGTGCATCAAAGAAAGCTGTTCCAAAGTTCCTATCTGTAAGAAGCATCGTAATTGCTCCTGCTAAAACTGGTAATGATAACAATAATAAGAAAGCAGTTACTAATATTGACCATGCAAATAATGGCATTTTGTGCAATGTCATACCAGGTGTTCTCATGTTTAAAATTGTAGTAATAAAGTTTACTGCACCTAAAATTGAAGAAGCTCCAGCTAAGTGTAAACTTAAAATTGCAAAATCCATTGCTGGACCTGGTTGACCTGCTGTAGATGATAATGGAGGATATATTGTCCATCCTCCTCCTACTCCTGTTTGACCTGGAGGGCCATCCATGAAAATTGACATTATTAATAATATGAAAGATGTAGGCAGTAACCAGAATGAAATATTATTCATTCTAGGAAAAGCCATATCAGGTGCACCAATCATTATTGGAACAAACCAATTACCAAAACCACCTATCATTGCTGGCATAACCATAAAAAAAATCATTATTAAACCATGACCAGTAACTAAGACGTTATATAAATGATAATTTCCACCTAAAATTCCATCACCTGGATGCATCAGTTCCATTCTCATTAAAACTGAGAATGCAGTACCAATCACACCTGCAACAATTGCAAATATTAGATACATAGTTCCAATATCTTTGTGATTGGTTGAATAAGCCCAACGTTTCCAACCAGTTGGTGTATGATGATCTTCGTGTGATGCTGTTTGTGTATACATATTATTTACTCGCTAGTTTTTTGAATTGGTCTTCTTCATTAATTTCTTTTGCAAATTTGACTTTAGCGTCTAACAACCACTTTTGATATTCTTCCTCAGTAACAACTCTAACTTCAATTGGCATAAACGCGTGTTTAATTCCACACAGTTCAGAACATTGTCCATAATAAGTTCCAACTTTTTCTGCTTTAAACCAGGTTTCATTTATTCTTCCAGGCACAGCGTCTCGTTTTACTCCAAATGAAGGAAGTGCCCAAGCGTGTAGAACATCATTAGCAGTGATCATTACTTTAACAACTTTATTTACTGGTACAACTAGCTCATTATCTACAGCTAAAAGTCTTGGCTCGTTTTCTTTTAAGTCTTTAGTTTCAATCATGTAAGAGTCAAAGAAAATATTTTCGTCTGGATACTCGTATCCCCAATACCATTGATATCCTATAGCTTTAACAGTTATATCCGCTTTAGGAATTGCATCTTGTTTATATAAAATTTTAAATGATGGAACTGCCATCACGATTAAAATTAAACATGGAATTAAAGTCCATAAAACTTCGACAGCAACATTATGAGTTCTTTTTGAAGGAATTGGATTTGCTGAAGCTCTGAATCTTATGCAAGCATAAACCATCAGAAATAGAACAAAAACACTGATTGCTATTATAATTGGTAACAACAATTTATCATGGAAATTAACTATATCTCTCATAGTTTCAGAAGCAGCCTTTTGAAAACCTAGCTGCCAATCGACTGGTTGATTAGCAAATACGCTTGAAGTGATAAAGAATGTTAGAAATATATATAAAAATTTTTTCATTTTTTTACCCTATATAGAGTGTCTTTTAAAAAAATACACTTTTACTTTTAGCGACAAAATATCAATTAATGGCGTAATTTATGATCGATAGAGCAGAAATTACAGCCGTTTCAGACCTCAAGATGTTTTCATTGATTTTAACAGACTGAACACCATTAGATTTGAGAATCTCTTCCCGCTCCTTCTCAGAAAAATCTCCTTCGGGCCCTATGATTACGCAAGTGGGTTTAGTTGTTAACTTTGTAAGATCAATTTTTGTATTAGCAGAATTGAGGTCAGTAAATATTAAATCCATGTCATTATTTAGAAAGCTTTTTAATTTTTGAGGATCTTCAATTGATGGAACTGTTAGTCTATTTGACTGTTCGGCTGCTTCTATTATTATTTTTTCCAGTCTATCTTTATTTATCTTTCTAACAATAGTTCTTTCAAAGATAATTGGTAAAAACTTAGTTACACCAAGTTCTGTAGCTTTTTGGATCATGAAATTAAAGTAATTTGATTTAATTGGAGAGAAAGCTAGCCAGAGATCTTTGGTATTTTCTTTGTGTCTTAATTGTTTCGTAACATTAAATACAACTATGCTTTTTGTGATATTTATGATTTTTGCCTGCCATTCACCACTATTATTAAAAAGAGAAAAAACTTCTTTCTCTTTAAGTCTCATAACTTTTGAAACATAGTGAGATTGAGATTTATTAAGTTTGTCAGTCAAATTAAGAGATAAACTTTTTGAATAAAATAATCTAATGTAATTCATATTGATAAGTTAGTTTATGAAAAATATTAAAGCAATAATTTTTGATGCTTACGGCACTTTATTTGATGTCAACTCAGCTGCTGAAAAGTGTAAAGATAAAATAGGTGATAAGTGGGAAGGTTTCGCCAATTATTGGAGAACAACACAATTAGAATATACATGGCTGAGAAGTTTAATGAAACGTCATAAGGATTTTTGGCAAGTGACAGAGGACAGTTTGGATAAATCAATGAAAACTTATGAAATAGACTCTTCCATGAGAAATGAATTATTAAACCTTTATAAAATTCTATCACCATTTAAAGAAGTACCTGAAGTTTTAAAATCATTAAAAGATAAAAATTTAAAACTTGCTGTTCTTTCAAATGGTACACCTTCTCTTCTTAATGAATTGGTTAAGAGCAATAATTTAGAAAATATATTTGATGATATTTTTTCAATTGAAGAGGTTGGAGTTTATAAACCAGACACTAAAGTTTACGATATACCAATTAAAAAATATAATATTAAAAAAAATGAAGTTGCTTTTTTAAGTGCTAACACTTGGGATATATCTGGTGGTGGAAATTATGGTTATAATTCTATTTGGGTTAATAGAAACAATAATATTTTTGATAATCTAGATTATGAACCAAAATATCAAATCAAGGACCTTAGTAAGTTACTTGATATAATATAAATAATTCTTATTTATGAAATATGAAAAATATTAAAATTAGTAAAATTATTGATCCTATTCCAGCTTCTGATGGTGCTGGAGTGAAATTGAAAAGAAGTATTGGTGTTGAGCCAAATTACTTCGATCCTTTTTTAATGTTAGATGAGTTTGGATCCGAAAATAGCGAGGATTATATTGCGGGTTTTCCACCCCACCCTCATAGAGGAATTGAAACAGTGACTTATATGTTAGCTGGAGATTTTGAGCATAAAGATAGTACAGGTGGTGAAGGAAGAATGACTGCAGGAGATGTTCAATGGATGAAAACAGGAAGTGGGATCATTCATTCAGAAATGCCTGCTATGAAAGAAGGAAGACTTCATGGTTTTCAATTATGGATTAACATGCCTGCTAAATTAAAAATGAGTAAGCCTGAATATCTTTATATTGATGCTGATAAAATAAGTGTTCATAAAGATAATGAGAAACAAGTAAAAGTTATTGCCGGTAAATTCGAGTATGCTGAAGGACCAGTAAAAGGTCATAACGTTGAACCGATTTATTTTGATGTTGAACTCAACAAAGGTAAAGAATTTAATTTTAAATTACCATCTACCCACAATACTTTTATTTATTTAATTAGTGGTGAAATTGAAATTGGAAAAAATAAACATGATCAAGTGATAGACAGCACTTTAATATTACTAACTAATGGGGAAAATTTAAAGGTTAAGGCTAAATCAAATAGTAAGTTTTTAGTGATTTCTGGTAAACCAATTAATGAGAAAATAGCTAGAGGTGGACCATTTGTTATGAATACTAAAGCAGAAATCTTGCAAGCAGTTCAGGATTATCATAATGGTACATTTGTAAAATAAATTATGAAAGCTGTAGAAATTAATAAAACTGGTGGACCTGAGGTTTTGGAAGTTAAAGATATTTCTTTAGATAAACCAGGTCCTGATCAAGTAACCATTGAACAAAAAGCAATTGGTCTTAACTACATTGATACTTACCATAGATCAGGTTTGTACCCTTTAAAAATACCAATTGGCATAGGTTTAGAGGGTGCTGGAGTTATTATTGAAGTTGGAGAAAATATAAAAGACTTCAAAGTAGGTGATAAAGTTTCTTATGCAGGTATCCCTTTAGGTTCATATAGTTCACATAGAAACTATCCAACTAAGAATTTAGTGAAAGTACCAGACGGTATCGATCTTGAAATAGCTGCAACATTAATGACAAAAGGATTAACAACTTATTATCTTTTGCATAAAACTTATCCAGTTAAATCAGGAGAAACAATATTGTTTCATGCAGCTGCTGGTGGTGTAGGACAAATTTTTGGACAATGGGCAAAAAGTTTAGGTTGTACTGTTATAGGTACAGTTGGATCAGATGAAAAGATTAACATAGCAAAAGAAAATGGTTACGATCATGTCATCAATTATAATAAAGAGGACTTTGCTGAAAAAGTTTTAGAAATTACAAATGGAAAGGGTGTTCCAGTTGTATATGATGGTGTAGGGAAAGATACATTAGATGGTTCGATCGAATGTTTGGCAATAAGAGGAATGATGGTTTCGTTTGGAAATGCATCTGGACCATTATCTGACATTAATGTTCCAAAAGTTATTCAACCAAAAGGACTTTATCTTGTAAGACCATCTATGCAACAATATCTTTCAACAAAAGAAGAATTAAACGAAGCTTCAAAAACATTATTTGAAAAAATAAGCTCTGGAAAAGTTAAAATTAAAATTTTTAAGAAGTATAAGTTAGAAGAAGTGATTCAAGCTCATAAAGATCTTGAAGGAAGAAAAATTTTAGGCCCTGCGGTAATAGTTCCTAATTAACATCAACATCCATATCTGACATATGTAACTTAAGTGCGTTAGTTGATATCTGTATCTCTCTGATAAAAAATATTATTGAAACAATCATTGATAAGCAACATGAACCAAAAATTACACGGGCCAAAAAAACCTCGTCAAAATAGAGTGCAAATACAGTCAACATATTAAAAAGAAATCCAAATGAGGCAAAAAGTATTGTCCATCTTAAAAGAGTTATTCTGCCACTAAGATTGATAAACTGTTTCTTCCATTCTGGTGGAATATGTTTTTCATAAACATGTTCATCATGAAGCTGTCTAATTAATATACTCAACGAATGAAATCTATTACTATAAACAGCCATCATCAAAGGGATTGCTGGAAACATTAATGCTGTGACTGTGTAATCTATATTCATACGAATCAATTTGATTATGAATCTAGGCTTTGTTATTTACAAGTAAAATATGAACCAACTAAAACTTTTTATAGATTTAACCAGGCTAAAAAAACCAATTGGTTTTATGCTGTTATTTTGGCCCTGCATTTGGGGACTAACGTTAGTTTATGATTTTAGTTCTTCTTTGAATAATTATTTTTTTTTTGGTTTACTTTTTTTAACTGGTTCAATTTTAATGAGATCTGCAGGATGTATTGTCAATGATATTGTGGATAGAAACTTTGATAAAAAAGTTGAGAGAACAAAAAATAGACCTATAGCATCAGGAAAAGTGTCTGTAAAACTTGGCATATTCTATACTTGCGTCTTATGTATTCTAGCATTTTTAGTTTTAATTAATTTTAATTATTACACTGTGATTATGGCGCTAATTTCTATGCCACTAGCTTTTTCTTATCCTTTGATGAAAAGAATTACTTATTGGCCTCAATTATTTTTAGGAATAACTTTCAATTATGGTTTAGTTTTAGCTTGGATTTCTATTGCAAATGAAATTTCCATTATTCCAATTATATTCTATCTTGGAGCCATATTTTGGACACTTGGATACGACACTATTTATGGGTTCCAAGATATTAAGGATGATGAAATTATAGGAGTAAAATCAACTTCAATTAAATTTAAAAGTGATCCAAAAAAATTTTTGTTTATTTCGTACTCTCTTTTTTTAGCTTCACTAGTTTTAATTGGAGTATTAATGAATTTTAAAAATATTTATTTTTTATTTATGTTATTACCAATTTATCATTTACTTGCTTTTCAAATTAAAAAACTAGATCCATCAGTGCCTAATGATTGTTTATTAAAGTTCAAAAGTAACAATTTTTTTGGATTTTTAGTTTTTATAAATATTTTAATTGGAAAGTTAATATAAAATGAGCACAAAGCAAATAGTAAAAAGAATGTATGATGAATACATAAAAAAATATATTTTTAAAATATTACTGGCTGCTTTTTTTTCTATTTTAGTTGCTGGTAGTACTTCTGCTACAGCCTGGTTATTGGATCCAGCAATAGAAAACATTTTTTTAAATAAAGATAAAGCTTTAATATATATAATTCCGCTGGCAATAATTGTTGCATTTTCCACAAAGGGTATATCACTTTATTTAGCTAAAATTTTAATGATTCAAATTTCAGAGGAAGTTAAAAAAATGCTTCAAATCAATATGCTCAAGTCATTTATAAATGCAGATACTCAAATTATAGAAAGTAAGCACACAGGAAAATACATCTCTAACCTAAGTTTTGATGTAGATCAAATTACAAGAATGCTTGCAGAAGCATTTTTAAGTATTTTCAAAGATGGTCTTACTCTAATTGGACTTTTAACTGTGATGTTTTTTCAAAATTGGAAATTATCTTTAATTGCAATAATTATGATCCCATTAGCTACTATTATTGCTAGAAAACTTGGTAAGAGGATGGGAAAAGTTGCAACAGAAGCTCAAGAAAAATCTGGACATCTTAATAGATACTTTGTTGATTTATTTAAAAATCACAAAATTATTAAAATTTTCCAAAGAGAAAATTATGAAAATATAAGATCCGAAGATTATGTAAATGCTTTAAAGGATAAATCCATTAAAATTAGATCTGTATATCTAAGGTCTACACCTATTATGGAAGTTTTGACTGGATTTATGATAGCTTTATTAATTTTTTATTCTGGTCATTTAATAATAAGTGGAGAATTAAATATAAATAACTTTTTTTCTTTTCTCGCGGCAATGATGCTTGCATATCAGCCTGTAAAATCACTCACGAAAGTAAACATTGCAATTAGCCAAGGTTTGTCAGCTGCAAAAAGAATTTTACCAATAATAGACATTAAAAATGAAATCGAAAAAAATGAAAGTAGTGAGGAAATTAAACTTACTGATGGAACTATTACATTTGAAAATATAAATTTTCAGTACTATTCCAATCCAGATAATCAAGTGTTAAAAAATGTATCTATCAAAATAAATGGTGGAAAAATGACTGCTTTAGTAGGTCATAGTGGTTCTGGAAAATCCACCTTATTAAATATGATACCAAGAATTTATAATCCTACTAGTGGATCAGTAAAAATTGACAATCAAGATTTATCGAAATTTAATCTTTCATCAATTAGAAAACAAATCTCGATAGTTGACCAAAATACAACTCTATTTGATGACACTGTATTTAATAATATAAAGTACGCCCAACCAGATGCATCTGAAAAGGAAATTTTTAATGCAGCAAAATTATCAATGAGTGAGGAATTTATTAACAATCTTGAAAATGGTTATGAAACCAAAATTGGGGAAAATGGAGTGAAATTATCTGGTGGAGAAAAACAAAGGTTATCAATTGCTAGAGCATTTTTAAAACAAAGTAGGATAATTCTTTTAGATGAGGCAACTTCTTCATTGGACTCTAATACAGAAGAAAAAATACAACATGCTATTGAAGAATTAATTTATAATAAAACAACAATAGTAATAGCTCATAGACTCTCTACAATTTTAAATTCTGACAATATTTATGTAATGCAAAAAGGAGAAATCTTAGATTCTGGTAAACATGAAGAACTTCTAAATAAATCAAACGCATACAGAAATTTTTATGAAAAACAAATTCAAAAATAAATATGTTTTTAATCTATCAAATATTATTTTTTTTTATTTTTTTAATATCACCATTAATAATTTTTTTTAGAGTATTAAAAAAAAAAGATCATAAAACTAGGTTTCTAGAAAAATTTACAATTTTTTCTAAAAAAAGAAAATCAGGAAATTTGATCTGGTTTCACGGTTCAAGTGTTGGTGAAATATTAAGTGTAATTCCTTTGATTGAGAAATATGAAAAGGATAAATCTATTAATCAAATTCTTGTTACATCTACAACTTTGAGTTCATCAAAAATAATTAGTAATTTTAACTTTAAAAAAACAATACATCAATTTTATGTGTTAGATTTATTTTTTTTAACTTCAAGATTTATTAATTTTTGGAAACCAAATATTGCTATTTTTATTGAATCAGAAATTTGGCCATCTATGTTTAAACAAATTTATGAAAAAAAAATTCCTCTTTTACTTTTAAATGCAAGGTTGACAAAAAAAACTTTTATTAATTGGAATAAATTAAATAATTTTAGCAAATCAATTTTTCAATTAATAACAAAAGCTTATCCTCAAAATTATGAGACTATTAATTTTCTTAAAAAAATTGGTGTTAAAAAAATTAAATTTATCGGAAATTTAAAATTTTCAGAAAATTACTCAAAGAAAAATGATAGAATTAACTTTAAATTAAAAAATCAATTAAAAAATAAGAAGATCTGGATCGCTTCAAGTACACATTATAATGAAGAGATTTTTTGTGCAAAAGTTCATATGCAACTTAAGAAAAAAATTAAAAATCTTTTAACAATAATAATTCCAAGACATATAGATAGAGTTCCAGAAATAATTTCTGACTTAAAAAAATTTAATTTGAATATATTTAAACATACCACCAAAATAAAAAATTTAAGTAAAGCAGATATTTATTTAGTTGATACATTTGGAGAAACTCAAAAGTTTTTTAAATTATGTGCATCAGTTTTTTTAGGTGGATCTATAATCAAAAGAGGTGGACAAAATCCTCTCGAGCCAGCCAGATATGGTGCAAAAATCTTTCATGGACCGAACATTGATAATTTTAAAGATGTATATAAATTATTGAAGTCTCTTAAAATATCAAAAAAAATAAAAACCTATAATTCATTAGCAAATTCAATAAAATTTAAAAAACGATCAAATAAAGCAATGAAAATAGATAAAATAGGAAAAATAATATTAAAAAAGACTATAAATGAAATAGATTTTCAAATTAAAAATGAAATTAAAAAAACCTAAATTTTGGAATTATTCAAAACCAAATTTAATTGCATATTTACTTTTACCATTCTCAATACTTCTACAAATATTTAAATCTTTTCAGAAAAAAGAAGGTAGAAAATTTAAAATTAAAACTATTTGTGTTGGTAATATTTATATTGGTGGTACAGGGAAAACTTCTCTTTGTATTAAAGTTAATGAATTTTTATCAAAAAAAAATGTCAAATCTTGCTTTGTTAAAAAATACTACAAAGATCAAGTAGATGAGCAAAAATTGTTACAAAATAAAAGTGAAATTTTTATTTCAAAAAATAGAATTGATGCTCTTCATAATGCTGAAATGAAAGGTTACGACGTAGCAATTTTAGATGACGGATTGCAAGACTCTTCTATAAATTGTGATATAAATTTTGTTTGTTTTAATAATATTAACTGGATTGGTAATGGATTAACAATACCTTCTGGCCCGCTCAGAGAAAATATAAATAACCTAAAAAAATATAATCATATTTTTTTAAATGGTAATTCAGAAAACTTAGAAAGTATTACAAAAAAAATAAATGAGATTAATTTAAATTCAATTATTCATATTGGAGAATATATTCCATTAAATATTGATGAGTTTAATAAAGAAGATAGCTACGTTGTATTTTCTGGAATTGGTAATCATGATACTTTTATATCAATGATAAAAAAATATAAACTTAATATTGTAAAAGAATTTGAATATCCAGATCACTATAATTATTCTAAAGATGAGATTAATAAAATATGTAAAGAAGCTGAAAATTTAAAATGTAAAATAATAACTACAGAAAAAGATTTTTTAAGAATAGATAAAAATAAAATTAATATAGATAAAATTAAATATATAAAATCTTCCTTAAAAATAATTAATGAAGAAAAATTAATTAATACCTTGGCTGAAATATGAAATATATAAAATATTTTTTACAATTCAGTTTTGTTGTTATTTTTTTTTCTATATTTAAAATCTTGGGTCCCAAAGTATCATCTAATTTAGGAGGAAAATTGTTTGAAATAATAGGTCCAATTTTTAGGTCAAAAAATATCATAAAAAAAAATCTTCAAATAGCTATGAATAATATTAGTAATCAAGAAATTAATAAAACATCGAAATTAATGTGGAATAATTATGGAAGGGTTTTTGCAGAATATATGTTCATTAAAGACTTTAGATTTAACAGACTAAGTTCAAATATTCAGGTAGAAGGTCAGGATATTCTAGAAAATTTAAAAAAAAATAATAAATCAGCTGTCTTTATTTCTGGACATTTTGCAAATTTTGAACTGATGGCTATGCAAATAGAAAAAAGTGGTCTGGATCTTTGTGCAATTTATAGACCACTAAATAATATTTTTATTAATAAAATTATGGAGAGAATAAGAAAAAGATATATTTGTAAAAATCAAATTAAAAAAGGCATTGGAGGAGTAAAAAACTTAATTAGTTTTACAAAAAAAAATTATTCAATAGCTCTAATGATAGATCAGCGAGTTTCAGAAGGAACCTTGTCAAATTTTTTTAAAAAAAAAGCATACACAACCACAATACCTGCACAATTAGTGAAAAAATTTAATATGCCTATAATTCCAGTCCACATAGAAAGGTTTAATGATTTAAATTTTAAAATTAAAATTTGCAAACCCTTATATTTTGAGAAAAATTCCTCAATTCAACATATTACAGATGAACTAAATCTAGTTTTGCAAGAAATGATAAAATTAAACCCTTATCAATGGATTTGGTCCCATAATCGTTGGAAATAAATTAGTTTTTATCTAATAGTTCTCTTTTTTGAAAAGCTTCCTTATATGAATAATAAGGTTCTTGTAGCTCAACGCTCCAGTATGTC
>CABYUV010000017.1 GCA_902522115.1 uncultured Pelagibacteraceae bacterium
TGTAATGATAAATGATGTAATTAAACCAAAAGTCATCATCCAGCCAAAATCAATAATAGGTTTTATTTCACTAAAAATTAAAGATAAGAATGCAAAAATTGTTGTTAGAACGGTATAAAGAATTGGCCAAAACATTTTTGAAGTGGTTAAAGAAATAATTTCAAAATTATTTTTTGACGGAAAATCTTTTTTAAGTTGAAGAAACCTAGTGCTCATATGAATATTCATTGCCATTGTTAAAATTAACATCAGTGCAATAAAATTTGATGAGATGACCGTAACCTTCCATCCTAGCAATCCAAGTAATCCCATCATTATTATCACAGAAAAAAGACAACTACTTATAGGAACAATAATCCAAATAAGATTTCTAAAAACAAACCATAAAGTAGCAATTATAAATAACAGAACTCCCAAACCAAAAACAATTATATCGCTTTTGATAAATGTCATCATATCATCAGCAATCATTGGTATTCCCCCAAGATAAATTTTTCCAACATCACCATAACTTTGAATAACTTGTCTAATTTCTAAAATATTCTGATGGTTTTGTTTTTTTATTTGATCTTTGATTAGTTCAACCTCTTCTTTGGATTTATTTTCTATATTTTTTAATTTTTGAGATTGTTTAATGTTAACAATAATACCACTAGTTTTACCGTCTTCACTAATGACAAAATTTCTAAAAACAGGACTATTTAAAATTTCTTTAAAACCTCGATTTCTATCTACATCTTCATCTTTTAATGTTTTGAAGCTTTCCAATCTTTCCTGAAGAGGAGCATCAGAATTATTTAAAAGTGGAATATCTAATAATGTAATTACACTATGAACCCAATCTAAACTTTGAATTTTATATTTTAAACTTAATAAATTATTTATCGATGAGTCAGTTACCATTCCTTCATTAGGAGTATATGTAAGAATTAAAAACTCTTTAGATCCATATCTTTTAGAGACCTCTTTTAGATATGCTAAATCTGGATCACCTTCAATTAACAAGGTTTCTGATGAAGCATCCAACCTGAAATTTTTTGAATAGTATCCAAAACTTAAAATAGCAATAATCAACAACATAAATATTGCTTTTGGATTTTTGAGGATAACGTTTTGATAAAAATGAGCTACCATTCAAGCTCTTTATATTGGAATTTAACTTGATTGAGTATCTTTAAATTTTGTAAATCTTTCCTCAAATTCTAGAGTTACATTGCCGATGGGACCATGTCTTTGTTTTCCAATTATAATTTGAGCTAAATGTGCAACTTCGTTCATTTTAGCTTGCCATTCTGCATGTTCAACTGTCGCTTCTCTTGGCTCTTTTCTCTGTAAATAATATCCTTCTCTATAAACAAACATTACAACATCAGCATCTTGTTCAATTGAGCCAGATTCTCTTAGGTCTGCTAGTTGAGGCTTATGATCATCTCTTTGCTCTACTTGTCTAGACAATTGTGAAAGAGCTACCACAGGAACAGAAAGTTCTTTGGCTATTGCTTTAAGTCCTTGAGTAATTTGTGAAATTTCCTGAACTCTTCCATCTTTGTTAAAAGTAGTACCTCTCATTAGTTGGATATAATCAACCACAATCATATCAAGCCCAAAAAGTCTTTTAATTCGTCTAGCTCTATTACTAAGAGCAGCAATACTTATCGCTGGAGTTTCATCTATATAAAGAGGTAGTTCAGAAATATTTTTTGATGTCTCTAAAAATTTGTCGAACTGATCGTCAGATATTCTTCCCCTTCTAATATCATTTGAACTAATTCTTGCTTGTTCAGAAATAATTCTTGTAGATAATTGTTCTGAAGACATTTCAAGTGAAAAGAAAGCTATAGATGATTTCTTACCACTTTCTTGTAATTTTTGAGCTGCATTAAAAGCTATATTCGTTGCAAGTGAAGTTTTACCCATTGATGGACGACCGGCAATAATAATTAAATCTGACTGGTGTAAACCACCAAGCTTATCATCTAAATCTCTTAAACCAGTTGGAACACCTACGATTCCCTCTTCATTCTTATAAGCAGCTGAAGCCATTTCAATTGTTTGTTTCATTGCTTCATCAAATTTTACTAAAGAAGAATTAAAAGAACCTTTTTCAGCTAAATCAAATAATAATCTTTCAGAACTTTCAATTATAGTTTGTCCGTTAGTATCAAGATCATTTAATTTTGCACTATCAATAGTTTGTTCAGAAATTTTTATTAATTCTCTTCTTACAAACATATCATAAATTATTTTTGAGTATTCTATTGCTTGCCTAACTGATGTAGAAAACTTTGTGATCTTTACTAAATATTCTGGAACATTGAGATCATCTTTTTCGTCTTCAAAATAATTTTTTAAAGTAATTGGGTTAGCTAACATTCCTTTATAGATAAGACTTTCAATTGCCTCAAATATTTTTTGATGCATTGGATCATAAAAGTTAATACTAGAAATAATTGTATTAATTTCATCAAAAATATCATTGCTTACTAGGATAGATCCAATGACAGCTTGTTCTGCTTCAATGTTATTTGGCAATTCTTTAAATTGATCTTTGACAATACTAAGATTGTTTTCCATTAAATAAATTTACATGAAAATAGATTAAATCAAATTGTAAATTGTTGCTGGGGAAAAGAATGTATAATTATTGAATTGTATCAGCTGAAGAAACATTAATTGTAATTTCTGCATCAACTTCTGAGTGTAAAGAAATTTTAACTTTAAATTTTCCTAAAGCTTTTATTTCTTCAACTGGTTGTATCATTGAAGGCTTGATATCAATTTTATTTTCTTCTTGAATAAGTTTTGAAATTTCAGTTGGTTTAACTGAACCATATAATTCATTATTTTCTGTGCTTAGTTTTTGTACAGAATATTCTTTTCCATTAATTTCTTCAGCTATTTGAGATGCAACTTTTTTCTTATCGTTATCTTTTTTTGATAATTCAGCTTTAATTTTTTCAACCTCTTTTATGTTTTCTTTTGAGGCATATAGAGCTTTTTTATTTGCTATTAAAAAGTTTCTTGCAAAACCTCTTTTTACATCTATTACTTCACCAATAGATCCAATTCTTTTAACATTTTCTAATAAAATTACTTTCATTATATTTATATTAGTGCCAAATTTCTTGCTCTTTTAATTGAAAGAGAAAGTTCTCTTTGTTTCTTTTGAGATATATTTGTTATTCTTGAAGGTAAAATTTTGCCATTCTCAGATACATATTTTTTCAATAATTTAATATTTTTATAGTCTACCTCAGGAGCACCCTTGACTGATAATGGACAGGTTTTTTTGAATTTATATTTATTCGGTTGAAAAATACTTAATTTTGCAAAGTTACTTTGTTTACCTTTTTTATTTCCACTTTGTCTTTTTGGCATTAGTTTTTAGCACTTTCTTTTTTTTCACTATCTTCTTTTTTTCCAAAATAGTTTGTTTCTAAATCAAATTTTTTTACTCTAACTGTGAGATATCTTAGTAATTTTTTATCAATAGATTCACTTTTTTCTAATTCATCAATTACATTTCCTTTACCTTTTATTTTAAAGTGTATGTAGCTTCCTTTTTTATTCTTTTTAATAAGATAAGATAAATTTAATAATCCCCAATTTTCAGTTTTAACAACTTTACCATCATTTTTTTCAACAATTTGAGAATATTTTTCAGTTAATTGCTTTAATTCGCTTGGTGAAGTATCTTGTCTAGCAATAATTGTATGTTCGTATAAATTCATTTAAGTTCTTTTATAAAAATTGAGGATATACTATTATAAAAGTTCAATTACAATAGTTAAAAAGGCAAAAATATTAGTTTTTTTATATGTTTTCAATAATTTTTCCAGGTCAGGGATCCCAAATGGTTGGAATGGGTAAAGAGTTTTATGATAAATTTAATATAGTTAAAGAGTTGTTTAAGCAGGCAGATGATACACTAAATTTTTCTATTTCTAAGCTTATTTTAGAAGGACCAAAGGAAGAGTTAGATTTAACAGCTAACACACAACCAGCAATATTTTTAATAAGTTATTCAATATTTAATGTAGCAAAAAATGAATTCAAATTTGATTTAAATAAAGCGAAATACTTTGCTGGACACTCTTTAGGTGAATATTCAGCTTTATCATGTGCAGGCTATTTGGATTTTTCAGATACTTTAAAAATATTAAGAATAAGAGGGGATGCTATGCAGAACTCTGTGCCTAAGGGGAAGGGAGGAATGGTTGCGGTATTAGGCTCAACAGTTGATGTGATTGAAAAAATTTTGACAGAACATAAAGAAAATTTTAAAGCACAAATTGCGAATGACAATTCTGAAGGTCAAATTGTTTTAAGTGGAAAAACAGAGGATTTAGAAATATTAATTAAAATTTTAAAGGATAATTCAATAAAAAATATCAAACTTCCAGTAAGTGCACCCTTCCACTGTGATTTGATGAATAATGCAGCAAAAATTATGACAGAAGAGCTAAATAAACTTAATTTTAAAAATGGACAAAATAAATTAATTTCTAATGTCACCGCTAATGAAATAAAAGATCCAGATGATCTTAAAAATCTCTTAATTAAGCAAATAGAGAATAGAGTTAGATGGAGAGAAAGTGTTATTAATATGATAGAAAATAACGTAAGCCATTTTATAGAAATTGGACCTGGGAAAGTTTTGTCAGGTTTGGTAAAAAGAATTAATAGAAATGTAAAAATTGATACAATTAATAGTCAAAGTGATATTGAAGGTCTTAAAATATGACAGATTTGAATGGTAAAAATATTATTGTTACAGGTGCTTCGGGTGGAATTGGAAATTCAATAGTTGAAAAATTAAATCAAGCAGGGGCAAATATTTTAGCTTCGGGCACAAAAACAGAAAAACTTGATGAGATAAAAAGTAAATATGGAAATATTAAAACACTAAAGTTTGATATCTCCCAAAATGACAAAATTGATGAGTTTATTGAAAACGCAACCAAAGAACTTGGTGGTAGCTTAGATTGCATGGTTAACAATGCAGGTATCACTCATGATAATTTAGCAATAAGGATGAGTTTAGAGGAGTGGCAAAAAGTAATAGATATTAATTTAACTTCGACTTTTTTAATGAGCAAATCTGCAATAAAAAAAATGCTTAAAAATAAATCTGGAAGAATTGTTAATATTACATCAGTTGTTGGTCACACAGGAAACCTAGGACAAGCCAATTATACAGCTTCAAAAGCAGGTATAATTGCGATGTCAAAAAGTTTGGCGATAGAATATGCAAAAAAAAATATAAATATAAATTGTATTTCGCCTGGCTTTATTAAAACAGCAATGACTGATAAATTAGATGATAAGTTTAAAGAAGCTATAATATCTAAAATACCTTCAGCACGTCTAGGGGAGCCAGATGATATTGCAAATGCAGTACTTTTTTTATGTACTGATCAATCAAGTTATATAAATGGCGAAACCTTGCATGTGAATGGAGGTATGTATATGGCTTGACAAAATAGGTTTTTAAACTAATAACAATTTATAACAAAAAAGGATCAATATGTCAGAAGACGTTTCAAGCAAAGTAAAAAAAATTGTAGCTGATCACTTAGGTATCGATGAAGCGAAAGTAACAGAGGAATCTAGTTTTATAGATGATTTAGGAGCTGATAGTTTAGATACAGTAGAATTAGTGATGGCTTTCGAAGAAGAATTTGGATCTGAAATTTCAGATAGTGAAGCTGAGAAAATTTTAACTGTTGGTGATGCAGTTAAATTTATCGAAGGAAAAGCTAACTAGAAATTTTAATGCCATCAGAAAAAGATGGAATAATGATAATTTTATCTTCTCCCTCAGGAGCAGGTAAAACTACCCTGGTAAAAAAACTATCTGAAAAAGATAATTTTGAAATCTCAATTTCACACACAACAAGGCAGCCTAGACCTGACGAAAAACAAAATAAAGATTATTTTTTCGTTGATGAAGAAGAGTTTAAAAGACTAATTAATAACGAAGAGTTCTTAGAATATGCAAAAGTTTTTAACAATCTCTATGGTACAACAAGAACTCCTGTAATAGATAGATTAAATAAAGGAAAAAATATACTTTTTGATATTGATTGGCAGGGGGCTGACCTAATTAAAAATAAAAGATTAGATTATAAATTAATTACTTTTTTTATACTTCCCCCAAGCAAAGAGGTTTTGTTTGAAAGATTATCTAAACGACATGCAAATGATAAATTAATTGCTGAAGAAAGAATGAAACAATTTGAAAGAGATGTATTACATTGGATAAATTATGATTATGTGGTTATAAATAATGATTTAGATGAATGTTATAAAAAAATATCTAATTTGATTAATGCAGTAATAAATAATGGCTCTAAAGATTATGATTTAGATTATATTAGAAGCCATGTTAATAAGCTAACTTCTTAATTTTTCGTATTCACACGCTAGTCTGTAATAAGTTTCTAAATTTAAGTTTTGTGGTCTTAAGGCTGTATCAATTTTGAGTTTTTTTAGAACTCTATGATCTCCATTAAAAAGTTGGTTAAATGGTTTTTTTAACATTTTTCTTCTTTGATTAAAAAATATTCTTGTAATTGTTTCTAAATTTTTTGGATCTTTAATTTTAATAAATTTTTTTTTTGGATAAAAAGTTAATAAAGAGCTATCAACTTTTGGTTTAGGAGAAAAAGCATTGGGTTTAATATCGCAAATTTTTTTAATATTAAGCCTCCAATTGCAAATAATTGATAATCGCCCATATTTTTTTGTATTAAATTCAGCAATTATTCTATCAGCAACTTCTTTCTGAAACATTAAAATAAGACATTCAAACCAAAAAAAATCTTTTAAATTTATTATCCATTTACTTAAAATTTCAGTTGAAATATTATATGGCAAATTTCCAAAAACAGTTACTTTGTCTTTAGAAATAATTGTTTCATCTACTTTTAAAACATCCTCATTTATAATTATTAATTTATCTTGAAATTTATTCTTCAAATTTGTTGCAAATTCGTTATCTTTTTCGATTACAAAAACTTTTTTTGGTTTTTTATTTAAAATATAAGATGTGAGGTTTCCTGTTCCAGGCCCAATCTCAAGAACTACTTTATCCTCAATATTACTTAAATTTGCTATTTTTTTTAGAATATTTTTATCTTTTAAAAAATTTTGTCCTAAACTTTTTTTAGCTTTGATCAATGTTTATCCAAAAATGAAATTGCCTTTATCAAACTTAATGGATTAGATTTATTTTTTCCTAACATTTTTTCATTTGGCCCATGATCAGGAGATATACGAATAAATGGTAACCCTAAAGTGATATTAATTGCATCGTATTCATGTATTGTCTTAATAGGTGTTAAAACCTGGTCATGATACATGCCCACAATAACATCAAATTTTTTTCTATTTTCTCTCAAAAATATAGTATCACCAGATAAAGGACCTGAGACTTTGTATCCGATCATTTTTAATTCTTTAACAACTGGTTTTACTATTTTCTCATCTTCATTAAAGCTATCTATACTTTCGCAATGAGGGTTTAATCCTAAAATTGCTATTCTTGGATTTAATTTTAAAAATTTTTTATAAAAATTAACTATCAATTTAACTTTATTTTTTATATTTTTTTTATTTATTTTTTTGTTTACCAATTTTAATGGCAAATGTGTTGTAATAGGAGAAACTGCTAAGTTTTTATTATAAATCAGCATTGCAGTATTTTTTGATAAAAATTTTTCTGAAATATATTCAGTAATACCAAGATGTTTTTTTTTTAAAAAACTTTTTTTAGAAATTGGTCCATTAATAAACTTATTAGAAATTCCAGCTTTAATTATATCTAACCCAATTTTAAAAGATTTTTCTATATACTTATTAGATTTGGCAGAAATCTTATCAAAAGTCTTTGTAACATTATAGTTAATATTTACTAAATTTATTGAATTATTATCAAGATTATAATTTAGAAGCTTTTTATAATCTAAAATTAATATCTTTTTTTTATATTTTAGCTTTTTCATTTGAAGTTTAAGTAGCTTGTGAGAAGCAATTAAAATAATAGGACTTTTAATTTTTTTTTTTAATGCTTTAAAAAAAATTTCAATAAAAATACTATTTGGCTCTCCAGCAACTATAATTATGGGTTTAAATTTTTTCAATTTTAAGATTTTTTTTAATTTTGTTAAAATAGATATTGGAAAATCTATTTAATTGTTGATTTGTTTTTAGTTTTATTAATTTATTGAGTTCTTGATCAATATTTAAAGAAATTTTTTCTTTTTTAATTTCATTTATTTTAACAATTAAAATTCCACCTTGAATAATGATTGGACCACTATATTCACCAACCTGCATATTATTTATTTTTTCTCTTAAATTTTTACTTATAGAATTCTCATTTATCCAACCCAAATTACCTCCAAAACTTCTAGTTTCTGATACACTATGTATTAGTGCTGCATTATCAAAACCTTTATTCTCAATATCATCTACTATTTGGTTAAGTTTATCTGAGTAATTTTCAGCTTTTTCAACATTAAAAACTATTTCAGATAAGTTAAAAATATTTTGTGTTTTTTTTAATGAAATCTCTTTTTTTAATTTAGAAATATCTATTTGTACTTTTGATTTATATTTCTCATATACAAGCTGATTCCACAAAGCTTCTATAGATAATTTTTCCTTAAATTCATTTAAACTCATACCTATATTATTTATTTTATTTTCAAATTCTGCATTACTATTTAAGCCAATTTTAGTATAGGTTTCTATTATCATTCTATCGATATAATCATTATTAATAACTATATTTTCAATGTGTTTTAAAATTTCTATTTTCTTTATCTTTTCCCTAATTAGTGAGTTTTTTGAAACTTCAAAAATTTCATTTTTATCTAGGTTGATAATTGTTGGATTAACTAAACTTAAATACCTAAACTCCTTTTTTAAATCATATGATGTAATTATTTGGTTATTCACCTTATATAAAATTCTATTTTCGGTGGAATTTGTTGAAAAAGGTAAAATCCATAAAATTAAAATTGTTATTACAAAATTTAATTTTTTAATTAAATAGATCATTGTTTCTATAAAAATCTTGTTCGACATTCTGCTCTAATGTTGCAAGTGGAAATAATGTCAATGTAAGAAGTAAATCTTCTGATGGTTTTGCATCTCTATCAGAATAATATGTTTTTCTATATTTCACTCCAGCAGTTAGACAGTCATTTTTGTATTCGTAAACTAAATCATAATATTCTGTTAAACTAATTTTTCTATTCCTTCTTGTTTCGAAGGTAAAATAATTATTTTCATCTATTTTGTATAAAGTTTTGTTACTAACCACATTGCTATCTCCCATTTCTCCATTGCTTTCATTAAAATTAAATTCCGTAATTAAATTATTTAATGAAAATTTTACATTTACACTGTTATTTTCAAAAGTAGTTAAATCATTATCAATTGCAAAATTATAGTCTATTTGAACACGTTCTGACATTTTATTTGTAATTGAACCAAATAAATTTGATGCTTTTCTGTTTAGTGTTGACGATGTAGAGATTTTATCTTCTTCTACATCTCTAAGTACACCCGCTAATTTAATTTCAAAATATTTTTCAACTTCTTCTAAATTATCACTTTCATTAGAAAAATTATTTAAATATTTATCTTTTCTATAATTTAACCCTAAAGTTAAAGATTTACCTTTTTCATATGCTTCACTTAAACCCAATCTATTTATACTAAAAATATTGTCTACATTAACTTTTCTAGCAGTTAATTTTTTCATTTGACCTGGATTTAATCGAAAGGATACCAATGGAGTAATTGTTTCATTAAATTTTTCTGAGTCCTTTATAAGAGGAAATTCTGATCTAGCTTCAAATATACTCATTAATTGTGATTGTAGATTTGATTTATAAATAGAATGATTTTTACCTGTTGTATTTAAATTCATAAAATATAATCCAAAATTATTCTTTAAACCTAAATTTGAAAAATAATCTATGCTAGAGTAGCTTAGATTATTATTAATTGTTGTCTTTAAAGTATTGGTGTTATTTAACACATTGCTACCGTTCGAAGAAAAGTCAAATATTCCGTTAAATAATTTATTATCGAAACTTGTAGAAAAAGAATAATGTGGGAAATTATATTCATATCTATCACTCTCAGATCCTGACAAAGTCTCATAAATCTGCATACCAGTATCAAAATTAAAATTCTCGTGATCTAAAATAATTTCAAAGCCAGATTTTAAAGTATTGTTACTGTTTGGTTTAATTGAGGATTTTATGAAATTGTTTTTGAAAACATTCAAAAATGTATCATTTGTTACACTTTCCAAATAGACATTTAAATCACTAGTTAAATAATTTTTTAAATTCAGTTTCTTTTCAAATTTTGAAAAAAAATGCCCTATAGAATTTCTCCTACTTCCAACAATTGAGGATTGATACCCTTTAGTTACTCCAAACTCAGCTACAAATTTTGAATCTTTATTTACTTGTCTATATTCATTTTGAAACATTTGAATATCACTATCAAAAATTTGTGGCTTAAAAGTATAATCTTTATTATCTGAAATAACATGATAGTAAGGTAAATAAAAAGATGTTCCTAGTATTTCAGATCTGTTAAGTTGAGGTCTCAAAAAACCTGATTGACGATCAACCGTGGGATCTGGATGAAAAAATTTTGGAAAATAAAAAACAGGCATATTATATAAATTCAATATGGAGTCTTTATAAATAAGTTGTTTTTTAATTTTATCATGAACTATTTTTTTTGATTTCATACTCCAAGCAGGACAGTCTTTATTTTTTTTACAGCTTGTAAAAATACCTTTATTTATGATTGTTTTATCCTTATCTCCTGATGAGGAAAGCCCATATAGCCTTGGTTCATTTTCAAAAGTTGATTTATTTTTATCTATTTTATTAATTTCTGTTTTTTCAATTAGTTCTAAAAACTTCTCTTTTTCTTTTTGAAAGATATTTTTGTGCATTAATATTTTACTATCTTTTCCTGAAAATTTTTTATTTTTAAAATCAAATATTCCACTTGAAAATTCAAATTTATCACTTTTTTCTTTATTAAAATTGGTAATAATACTTACATTGTTTCCTTTAAGAGTTTTTTCTTCGACAAAGTAGATAAAATTTTCAAAGTTATATACGTTATCATCATCATCTTTTACAATTGATTTATGTTTGGAGCTTAATATTTGATCGTTTCTTAATAAAATCGTATCTTTTGATTTAAAATTGTATTTTGTTTCAACTATTACTTCAGTAGCACCTTGAGTAAAGATTTTCTCTTTATTCTTTACATATGTTATGTCGTCTGAGTAGACTATTATATCTTTGATTTTATCTTCAATTTTAACATCTAAATTTGCATTTATTGTATTTAATATTTTATTATATTCAATTTCTTTAGCTTGAATTTTTAAATTATCACTAATTGCCCGAGAATTTTTTTTAGAAATTATCTTTTCAGAATTTCTATAGTAAGTTACATGGTCTGAAAATAAAATTATATTTTTTATTGTTTCTTCAACTTTTACATCTCCCTTGGCATCTAATGTATTTTGATTTTTATCGTATTCAAATATATTTGAGTCAATAATTGTATTATTTCCTGTTGCTCTTGATCTACTACTAGTAAATATTTTTTCTTTTGCTTTATTATAGGTAATATCATTAGATAATATAATTATATCGTTTTTTAAATCTTTAAGTATTACATCTCCTTTGGCTTTAAGAATATTCGTAGCTTTATTATATTCAAATGTATCAGCATCTAATACAACTCCATTGTCTGTAGTGATTTTCCCCCTTTTATTTCCTTTAAACTTATTTCCTTTTTCAAATATCTCTATTTCTGTTACATCAAAATTAAATTGTTCTTGAGCATATGTCCAGAATGGATGTGTATTAAAAACAATAATTAAAATTAATATAAAAATATTATTTTTCATTTATCTTACTGATCATAATTATATTTATTAATAACAAAATTATTAGTGGCACCCATATAGATACAAAGATTGAAAATTTTTCAGTTTTACCCATCACATTAAAAAAATTGTTTATATAATAAATTATTACAGATAAAAATAATCCTATAGATATTTTAAATGTAGAGCTGCTATATCTTTTTATATTAAACATTATTATAGCTGAAAAAATTGTCATTAAGGATAAGTATAAAGGATAAGATATTATTTTATTTAATTGCAAATTTACCTCTATAATTGAGTAGTTTAAAGACTTATAATTTTTTCTGAGTTCAAATAACTCAATTATTGATAAAGAAGATAAATTTGAAAATAAACTCTGAATTTTTTCGTAATTAAAATTAGAGTATAAGTTTATATTATTTTTTTCTTGACTTTCATTATTCTGATAAATTTTTACATCATGTGCAATCCATTCATTATTCTCAATATTTATTTTTTTACTTTGTATATTTTTAATTACCTCATAATTGCTATCAAATTGAGTAATAAAAGTATTAACTAAAAATTTATTGTCTATTTTTTGGGCATTAATTATATAAACATAGTCATCAAAACTGTCTTTGATCCATAAACCATTTTGAGTAATTACAGCTAGATATTTATCATCTGAACTGTAATTATTTTTTAATTCTAGATATAAGTTTTTTAAATTTGAAGAAAAATTGTAAAACAATGTAATTATAAAAATACCTAAAATTATTGAAAAAATACTAATAATAAAAAGTATTTTTGAATTTTTTAGTCCTGAATATTTAAATATTTGTATTTGATTGTTATTAAACAAATTAATGAAAAATAACTGAGTACCAATTAGGAAAATAAATGGAAACATTTCAAAGATTAGTGAAGGTGAATTTAAGATAGAAATATAAATTGGAAGATATAAACTTACATTTATATCTCTAAAGAATTCTAATTCGCTTAAAATATTTAAAATTAAAACCAAGCTGAACATAACAAAAAAAACATAAAGAAATGATTTTGAGAATACTGTTATTATAAATTTATGATATGTTTTCATGAATTTTTAGTTTTTAACGGCTGTTTAAATTTAAGTTTTGAAAATACTGAAAAATAAATAAGTATAAAAATAATTATCGGAATAATATATATTTTTAAATTATAATTAATGTTATTGTTAATTAATTTTTGAGTAGTTTCTGAAAAAATAATTATTCCTAATCCAATTGAGAATATAAATAATCTATATTTAGTATAATTAATATTTTCTTTTGAATAAATAGTAAGCATTAATGAAATTAATATTAATGTGGGAATATAAAATGGAATTAAAAATCTTTTATAAAGCTCTTTATAAATATTATCTAAATTTTCTATAGTACAATTTTGAATAAATACTCTAGATTTATTTTTATTTTTTTGAGTGCTAACAAATCTATTTAAACACTCAATAAGATTAAAAGTTGAAGTTTCTTGAATTTTATCTACTTTAATTATGCCAGAGTCTTGGCTGGACATATTAAACGTTGACTCAGTAAAGCTAAATGTTGTTATATCATCATTAATTTTATTTATTGTTTGACCATTTTTTAATACCAAAATTTGAAGATTATTTCCGGATTTAAAATAACCACTTTTTGCATATGTAATTTGAAAATTTTCTTTTGCAGTTTCTTTTTTTAAATAAATATTTTTAAGTTCGCCATTTTTTCTTTTATCATCTGCGAAAATTGTTAACCCTTTTATATTATCATTAAATTTTTTTGGTTTAATAAAACTTTCAAAGAAATTAATGTTTGAGCTTTTGATCAGTTCTCTTGAAATATTTTGAGTAGTTGGAACGATAAATGATACTAAAATTATTTGAAAAACAGTAAATATTAATGAAATTTTTAGAAAAAAATTTATTAATTGAATTTTACTTACTCCAAAATTCCAAAAAATCATTAATTCATTATTTAATTCATACTTAGATATTACATAAAAAAAACTAAAAAAAAGGGCGAATGGCAAAAGTTTACTGATTATTTTAGGGAAGTTTAATAAAGTATAATTTAGATAAAGTAAAAAATCTCTTCCATCCTCTACCATTAAATCAAGGAAATTAACTGCCTGAAATACCCATACTATTGTTGATGCTGATATTAACGAAATCAAAAAGAAAAGTGAGCAATCATTGATTAGTTTTCTGAATAGTATTTTTTTCATTGAAATTCGGTATTTTTATTCATATATAGCATCCATCTCGTGTAGAGTGTATTTAAAATTTATGTCAGTAACAATTAATTATAAAAACAATTCATCTAAAACTAATTCCTTGAATCTTATAATGTTTTCAGATGAAAATTTTAATATTTCGCCCTTAAAAAAACATATTTCAAGCTATGAGCATAATTTTATAAAAGATCTAATTAAAACGATGGATAATAAGAAAGAAATATTATCTTTCGACATAAGTTCAAAGAGAAAAATAATTTTAGTATCTCTTAAAAAAAATATTAAGAATTCCGATTTGGAAAATCTGGGAGCAAAATTTTATGATTTATTTAAAAATGCAAAACAAAATACTTACAATTTAAATTCAAATACTATTTCTGCTAAATATAAAAACTTAGTTGGTAATTTTTTACATGGATTGAAATTAAAATCTTATACTTTTGAGAAATATAAGACAAAAAAAAATATAAAAAATATTACGATTAATGTTACAGGTACAAACAAACCATTTGCTAAAGACCAAATAAAATTTAAATCAATCGAGCAAGGAACTTTTTATACAAGAGACTTGGTTTCAGAGCCTGGAAATATTCTTCATCCAGATGAATATGCAAAAAGATTAAATTCTTTAAGAAAGTATGGTTTAAAAGTTACAGTATATGACGAAAAAAAGTTAAAAAAACTTGGAATGAATACTTTGCTAGGTGTTGGGCAGGGAAGTATTAGAGGGTCATACCTTGTCACAATGGAATGGAACGGTTTGAATAAAAAAACAAAACCATTAGCATTTGTTGGAAAAGGAGTTTGTTTTGATACTGGAGGTATATCTCTAAAACCTGCTAAATTTATGGAAGACATGACATATGATATGGCAGGATCTGCTGTAGTAGTGGGATTAATGAAAAGTTTAGCACTTAGAAAAGCAAAAATAAATGCAGTAGGTGTAGTTGGTTTAGTTGAAAATATGCCAGGTGGTAATGCGCAAAGACCTGGTGACATAGTAAAATCATACAGTGGTAAAACCGTTGAAATATTAAACACTGATGCAGAAGGAAGACTAGTTTTAGCAGATGCACTTACTTATACTGAAGAAAAATTTAAACCAAAATTTATTGTAGATTTAGCAACTTTAACAGGAGCAATTATTGTTAGTCTTGGATCTGAGTATGCAGGTTTGTTTTCGAATGATGACAAATTATCAAATCAGTTAATTAATGCTGGAGAAAAAGTTGAAGAGAAAGTTTGGAGAATGCCTCTGAATAAAAATTTCGACAAATTGATTGACTCTAAAAATGCAGATATGCAAAATATAAATTATGTAGGGGGAGCAGGTTCTACTACAGCTGCTCAATTTTTACAAAGATTTATTTTAAACAAAACACCTTGGGCGCATTTAGATATAGCTGGAATGGCTTTTTCAAAATATGGTGGAGCATTAAATTCTGGTGGTGCAACAGGTTACGGAGTGAGATTATTAAATAAATTAATCGAGGATAATTATGAGTAATTTAGAACAAACATTATCAATTATTAAACCAGATGCAGTGGAGAGAAATCTAGAAAACGAAATTAAAGAAATGTTTAAATATAATGGTTTTACAATTTTAAAAGAAAAAAAAATCCAAATTGAAAGATCAGAAGCTGAAAAGTTTTATAAAGTTCATGAAACCAAACCATTTTATAATGATTTGTGCGCTTATTTATCATCAGGTCCAATTATTGTTATGGTTCTTGAAAAAGATAATGCAGTTTTAGGAAATAGAGAATTAATGGGTGCTACAAATCCAGAAGATGCAGAAGAAGGTACTATTAGAAAAAAATATGGGATTTCAATAGACAAAAACTCTGTCCATGGATCAGATAGTGTTAAAAATGCTAAAATCGAAATAGATTTTTTCTTTAAAGATTAAATACTTTTAATATAGCTTTTGGATATAGTTTATGTTCTTGAACTAAAATTTTTTTAGCAAGAGAAGACCCGGTATCTTTTTTTGAAATTTTTACTTTCTTTTGTAGAATAATCTTCCCAGCATCTAATCTTGCATTTACAAAATGAACAGTACATCCTGAGTATTTTTCCTTATTATTTAATACTCTTTGGTGAGTATTTAATCCCTTATATTTAGGTAGTAAAGAGGGGTGTATATTTAAAATTTTTCCTTTAAATTTTTTTATAAAATTTTTTGATAAAATTTTCATAAATCCAGCTAGACAAATCATTTCAATATTATTTTTTTTTAAGATAGAGAGTAGATTATTTTCACTTAGTTTTTTATTTTTAAAATTTAAAATTTTTTTTTTTATTTTAAATTTTTTAGCATAATTTAAACCCTTTGCCTTAGAGTTATTTGAAACAATAAAGTTAATTGATATAGGAGATAACTTAGTTTTAGAAAATTTAATTAAAGATTTTAAATTACTGCCTGTCCCTGAAATAAATACAGCTGTTCTAATTCTATTTATACCAGTTGATAGAGCCATTTAACTGAACTTTATTTTTACTGTTTAAAATTTTTCCAATAACATATGGTTTGTATTCTTTTGAAAAAAATTTACTTATTTTTTTTAAATTTTTACTTTCAACAATTAGACAAAAACCAACTCCACAATTAAATGTTTTCAGCATTTCTTTTTCGGAAATTCCACTATTTTTAAGCCAACTAAATATTTTAGAAGTTTTAATTTTATCTAAACTTATATGTGCAGTTAGCTTATCTGGTATAATCCTTTTAATATTATCAGACAAACCTCCCCCAGTTATATTTGCGCAGCCATTTATTAAGTTGTTATTTATCAAATTCATTATTTCTTTAACATATATTTTAGTTGGTTTTAGAAGCTCAGATTTTAAAAATTTATTTTTTTTAATATTTATTTTTTTTTGTTTTAAAACATATCTTACTAGAGAATACCCATTAGAATGTAAACCACTGGAAGGAATTGCAACTATAAGATTATTTTTTTTTATTTTATTTTTATTTAAAATTCTATTCTTTCCTACAACTCCTACAGCAAAACCTGCGATATCAAATTTACCTCTTTCATACGTACCTGGCATTTCAGCAGTTTCCCCACCAACAAGTTCACATCCTGATTGTTTGCAGCCCTTGTTAATTCCTTTTATAATTGCTTTAAGTTTTCTAAGATCAATTTTATTTATTGAAATATAATCTAAAAAAAGTAAAGGTTTAGCTCCCTGAACAATTAAATCATTTACACTCATAGCAACTAGGTCAATACCAATTGTATCAAATTTATTTAATGTATTAGCAATTTCAATTTTTGTTCCCACACCATCAGTACAAGCAACGATTCTAGGTTGTTTAATATTACCTGGTATATTTGTGATTGAACCAAACCCTCCTATATTAGAGAACTTTTTTTTGCCTCTTTTTTTTGGTGAAACTGTAGAAATGAAATCAACAAATTTATCTGCAGCTTTAATATTAACTCCACTTTTTTTATAGGTAAATTTTTTTTTATTCATTAATATGTTTTATGAAATTTATTTCTCTACTTAGTAATTTAAAGCTTTTATATAATTTTTTTTTATTTCTTGCTGTAATAAATATTTTCTTTTCCACAGAAAAAAGTCATGCAAAGTCGTTTTCTATAAATGATATTGAAATATCTACACCTTTTGAAATAAATTTTAATAAAAATGAAATTATTGATGAAGGATTTCTAAAAGCATTTAATGAACTAATTTTGTCAATTGTTCAAAGTAAAGATCAGGTAAAATTAAAAAATACATCAATTAATCAAATAAAAGGAATGATAGAAACTTTTTCGATTAAAGAAGAAAAATTTATTGATGAAATTTATTATCTTGCCCTAAATGTTTCATTTAATAAAAAAAATATATTTGATTTATTAGAAACAAAAAACATTTTTCCATCTTTACCTGTGAAAAAAGATTTTTTATTCATTCCTGTGCTCGTTGATCAAAATAAAAGTCAAGTTTTAATGTTCTCTGAGAATAAGTTATTTTCTAGTTGGAATTTAAATAATAAAAAATACAGTCTTTTAAATTATATTTTACCCACTGAAGATTTAGACGATTTTAGATTGATAAAAGAAAATATTAATATTTTGGAAACTTACGACTTTAAAGAAATTATAAATAAATACAATATAAATGACTACATTATTATGATTGTGTTTAAGGATAATAATAAAATAAGAGTATTCAGCAAAATTTTTTTTAATCAAAATAACAATATAAAAAATTTAAATTATACGGAAGTTAATTTTGATGATGAGGAAGAGTTATTTGAATTTATTGATAATTTAAA
>CABYUV010000018.1 GCA_902522115.1 uncultured Pelagibacteraceae bacterium
AAAAAATAAATAAAGCTAGTCCTAAACCATTGAAATTTGGATAAATATATATTTTGGTTTTATTTTTATTCTTTAGGTTTTGAGTTAATTTACTATTAAAAAAATCTACAAAAGCTTTTGCTATCATTTCTTAATGACAATTTTTTCTAATATTTCTTTTTTAATAAAATCAAATTTTTCATCTTGATTTAAAAACTTTATTCGATGTCTTAAGATAAAAGGTAGTATTTCTTTAATATCTTGATGTGTAACATACTCTTTATCATTGATCATTGCCCACCCTTTAGCAAGATCAATTATTTGTTTCAAACACCTTGCGGAAATATATATTTCTTGCTCTAGAGATTTAATTGTTTGTTCTATTTCGATTATATATTGATAAATTTCATCATTAATATTTATCTTCAATCTTTTGTTTTTTATATTATTCCAATTTAAAGGATTAGAATTATTTTCATTGAAATTAATATTATTTTTCAACATTTTAATCTTTTCATTATCCTGGAGGTCTGACAAAGAAAATGAAATCATAAATCTGTCTAATTGTGAGTCTGGTAAACTGCTTGTACCAGATGCATCCATTGGATTTTGTGTTGCTATTACAAAAAAAGGTTCAGGTAATTTGTATGTGGTACCATCAATCGAAACATTTTTTTCTTCCATTGCCTCTAAAAATGCACTTTGAGATTTTGGACTACCTCTATTTAATTCATCAGCTAAAACAATATTAGTAAAAATAGGTCCTTTTTGAAAAGAAAGTTTATCTTTAGAAAAAATATTAAACCCTAAAATATCACTGGGTAATAAATCAGAGGTAAATTGAATACGTTTAAAATTAAATCCTAAATTATTAGTTATTGATTTTGCAAAAGTTGTTTTACCTGAGCCTGGGAAATCTTCAATTAAAATACTTCCTTCGGAAATTATTGCAGCTAAAGTTAATTTTATTTTTTCATTATTTCCTACAATTACTTTAGATATATTTTGAATTATTTCATTAAACATAATTTAATTATAATGGTTTTCTTAAAAAAAATTAAAAGATCTTTTTGCTCAATTTTAATATTTTTTTATTCTAATGCTTTACCTATTACTACTGTTGAGCCTTCTAATCTTTCGATAGATTGAACATAAGCAGCTTCTCCTGCAGGAGCTGCAGCTGCATCATGGGCTCCTTCAAAGACAAAAGTTCCTAGACCCGTTAATCCGGATCCATCAACAGTGGTAAATTTACCGTATTGAAATACTTCTTTTGCAGCATCTGAATTGCTAGTGTCATGGTTGTACTTATCCATTAATTGTTCTGTAGTTCCTGAATTTAATGTCAAAGCACTACTCTGCAAAGTGTTAGCAACTCTGACTAAAGATGTACAAGAGTCAGCTGGGCATTCACCCCCACCACTATCAATTAATTCATCTAAACTTGTTGTTCCATCTGGAACTAGTGCCTTAGGTACAGAGGCAACAACTGGTATTGTTGTTAAAGTAACTGTAGGCGTTGTAAAACTATAATCCACTGTAGATGCTCCTTTTAACGTTAATTTAGAAAATACATCTGCACTTATTTCTTTTTTATTAAAGTTTACATAAACTTTAGCACGACCCTGTTGTGTTGCTCCATCCTCAAAAACATTTTTGTCAGAGCTATACGATAGTCCATTTGATCCAGTTGTTACTTTTGTCAGGTCAAACCAACCGGAGTCGTATAAAATTGTGTCTTGATCTAAAGTCCTTACATAATTCTCATTATCAGTTACTATTATATTCTCTTGTAACTGGTTCATAGCAACTAATATATCTCTAGACTCAGTGTCTGCTGATAAGCTCGATAAAATTTCTGAAGCACTCTCGTCTGCTTTTAAATCAAACTTTTTTGCAGTAATAATAATGTTATTTTTTAAATCTGATGAATTTATCAAATTTACCGTTAAATTTTTAGAAGTATTAATTACATTACTAGAATTTAAAACTGAATGACTCATTGAACTTGACATTTGATTTAATACATCTGGGTTTGCTGGTGATGCTAAAGATACAACATTTTGGATCATTGCTTGAAAACCAGGACTAGTTATATTTGTAGTGTTTATTCCATCTGTTAATTTAATATTTCCAGGAACCATACCAAGAGTATTTTCTGGGCCTGGTCCTAATAATAAAACTGTACTTTCTTTCTTATCATTTAGTGATACCAGAAACTCTGTACCTCTTACGCCTAAAGAACCATTTGGTATTTTAATTTCTAAATTTTCAGGATTTTTTTCACTTATTTTTCCTGAAATTGTTTTTACGATCCCAGATTTTATATTTGTTACAAAATTTCCATTATTTGTTTTTGGATCATAGATGAAATCATCAATAGTTAGTTCGGTGTCTTCCCCTACTGTCATAACAGTTTCATCTAAAAATAATATTTGTGCATTCGATTTAGGCTTTACTACAATAGTATCCCCATAAAATATTTTAGATCCACTTAATAGTTTTTCATTATTTTGATTACTTATTTCCCCTACGGCTACACCTATTACACCAATAAATTCAGTACCAAAGGATTTAAAAATCAAAAGAAAATAAATTAATAAAATATAAAAAAATTTCTTAATCATTAAAATTTATCCTCTTAGATATTCCAATTGTTCCAAATGATCTTTTAATTTCATAGCTTGATATTGTTGAATTTACATTAGATTCTCTCAAGCTCATAGTATAATAAATATTATTATCTTTATTTATCTTTTTTAAAAAAGGTAAAAGTTGATTTATATCACCCTTTAGAATGAAATTAGAAACTAAACTAGTATCTTCTCTATCTTTTAATGATGATACCGTAATTTTTCTTGTATCATATACGTTTGTTAGATGAGTTGCGGATGCTGTAAATGTTCCAAATGGAAAAATTCTAGAAATTGATAAATTTGCACCACTAGACTCATAACTATCAAAACGTTGAGCATGTTGAATATCACTATAAATTACTTTTGAGCTAATTTGTATTTTATCTGTTAAGTTATAATTTAATCTTATATTAGCACTATAAACTTCATTATTATTTAAATCACCTGCATCCGCAAATATTCGGGTTCCTTGAGAGTCTATTGGGCTAGGTTTTGAGTGATATCTGCTATCTGAGTAACTTAAAACATAATTTAAATTAAATTTATCATTAAATAAATAGGTATTGCTCATGCCAAATCCCTTAGCTTGATAATCCTCTTGCATTCTATAGTTTAAATTATTGTAATAAATATACGGTGAGAAATAATGATTTTTCTTTGCTTTAAAGTAACTTAAGGAGACAGTGTGAACATCACTTTCTCCTTTGAGCTTTTGGTTAAAAGTATTTACATTTAAACCTAAGTTCATAAATATAGATGAACTTTCATTCAAAATTCTTCCTAAAGTTAAAGCAGTACCTCTAACAAAAGTTTTATCATATTCTAAAGTAAGTCTACTATCGTTAGCTGGAAAAGGTACTTCAGAGTCAGTAGTACCATTACTTTTAGCAAGTTGTCCTGACTTCGTTCTTCCACTAATATTATCTTCTTCTGTTTGAGAATAATTAATATCTAAATAAGCAATCCACTTATTTTGTTTATCATTTTTAAATTGATCGCCGGTTAATAGTTCAGCTATTAATTTTTTAGTTTCTTCATTCGTGTTAGGATCTTCAAGCATTGTTTTGACCATAAAATCAACTTTCACTTTAGAGTCCATCTTAAGTAAAATTGATAATAAATATAACTTGATATCAGAATTTTTTGGATAAAGTTTGCTCAGTCTTTCAAGAGTAGCAATAGTTGATTTAATATTACCAACTTTTTCTTGTTGTTTGGCATAATTTAAATTTAACTCTAAATCTGTTGGGTTATCTAAAATTTCTCGATACGAAATTTCGGCTAAAGCTGAACTTGATATTAAAAAAAAAATAATTATTAAATTTTTAAAAAAATTCTTTGTCATAAATAATTTTTAAAATTATAAGCTAGTTTTTAGAGTTGTAAAAGTTTAAACCTAATTTGGATCATTAACATTTATTCCAAGAGCTGTGATGTCATCTCTTAAAGTAAAGCCTTTATCTGTTAATATTTTTGTCGCATGATTAATTATTATTTCAGGTGAAGTTGAATTTAATTTCTTAATTTCATTTTCAAGACCTACAACCTCAAGTTCTTTACCATCATCGACATATCCCTCTGTAACTCCATCTGTATATATCAAAATAGTTTTGTCAGATATATCCATAATTGTTGTTTTAAAAAAACTCTCATCTTTGACATGCATTAGTCCCATTGGAGGTAAAGTTGAATTTACATACTCAAAATTAAATTTTCGATCTAATACCATCATTGGTTCATGACCCATATTAATAAATTCCATTTCTTTTTTTTCTAAATTTATTCTTCCCAAAATAACAGTAATAAACATTGCTTGATAAGAAGAGTCTTTTACCTGGTTATTCATAAATAAAGCAGTTTTCGCGACAGATGAATTCATTTTTACAAGTGATCTAAATACTGCAGCAGCATTTGCCATTAATATTCCAGCCTTAATTCCCTTGCCTGTTACATCTCCTAAGATAAAATAAATTTCATTATCATTTACTTGGTAGTAATCATAATAATCCCCAGATACATCTTTAGCTGGTGTATTTTTTGCAAATATATATTTTTCAATTTTTTTGTTACTTGGGAATAATTTCTTTTGAACCTCGCCAGCTATTTCTCTTTCTTTTTTTAAAATTGATTGTTTTTTCTCATTTTCAATAGCAATTGAATTTTCCTCTAAATATCTAAAGTACAATGAAATCATAAATGCTATTATTCCTGCAATACTTGAAAATAATGAATCAATATAAAAGTTGAATTGGTAAATAATAATACTTGATAAATTAATTATAATAATAGAACCGATAAAAAAAATAATACTTAATTTTGGTTTAATTTTCATTGGAATAAAAATCAGAAATATTATTAGAATTAAGAAGATTATATTTTCAGTAGCTTGGGTATAAATATTTTTTGATATACTTTGATTTTTTAAAATATTATCAATGATATGAGCATGAACTTCAACTCCAGGAACTGTTTTACCATTAGAAATTTTAACAATATCAAATAATGCCTGAGCAGATGATCCAATTAAAATTATTTTATTTTCAACCCTTTTAGGATCAAAGTCATTGTTAATAATATCAAAAGCAGAGATATAATTATCTTTAGAAAATTTATTATACTTCACATTAATTACTGCATTTCGATCACTGGGAATTATATTTTTTTTAGTCTTAATTAACTCAATTCCGTTTTTATCACTTTTTACTAATAAATTTTTTTGACCGGTTGCAATTCTCACTGTTTCAAGGGCTAATGAAGGCCATAATTTGTCATCTATATTATAAAGCAACGGTACACTACGAATTACACCATCTACACTTGGAATTAATGAAATTGAACCAATGCCACTTGCAGCACTACTAATTTCCTCAAGTGAAATTATTTTATTTTTAAATTTATAAATAAAATTTTTAGGATTTTCTCCTTTGGCAATTATTTTTAATTTAGGTTTAGAATTATTTTTTACAAAATTATCCTTAGGTTCTCCTAAGATAGGCAAAATTACTTTTGAATTTTTTATGCTATTTATAAAAATTTTATTTGTATCTATTACATCTATGTCTATTATTTGATTGATTTCCACTTGTAATTTTGACAATAAATCTTTTGGATTTTGCTTGTCCTCTTCACTAAATACTATATCAAAGGCTATGGCTTTAGGATCTTGCAGATTTAAATTTTTTAAAATCTTTGAATATATATCTCTTCTCCAAGGAAATTGACCAATCTTAGATATACTTTTTTCATCAATGTCTACAATTGTTACACCTTTTACTTCACCCCTATTAAATACTTTTTGATAAAAATCATAATTAATGAATGAAATTTTTTGAATAATAGCAGGATTAATATATTTGATTATAATCAGAAATAAAAAAACACTACATAAGTAAATATATTTCTTATCAATCATCAAAATAAAAAATTTTTATATTGTTCTTCAAAAATTACATACAAAATACATCCTAAAATAATAAATGGACCAAATGGGATTTGAGAAGACATATTTTTACTTTTTTTTATTAAGCTAGGTATTACTGAACATAAAGCGACAACTGATGAAATAAAAATTACAAATGGTATAGCAATCCAACCAAACCAAAAACCAATTACTGCAAAAAGTTTTGCATCCCCTAATCCCATTCCCTCTTTTTTTTTTACTTGTTTGTAAAAAAAAATTATTGACCAAATTATTCCATATCCTAATAAACCTCCAATTAAGGAATTAATATAATTTGGAAAAAGAGAATTTAAATTTGGGTCAAAGGATTTTATAAATCCTAATACCATCATAGAAAAAGTAATTTCATTTGGAATTATAAAATGTTTAAGATCAATAAAAAATATAATAATAAATGATAAACTTAATATTATTAATAAAAGAGTTGTCGAAGTTATTCCATACAAAAAATAAATAATAGTAAAAAATAAGATACTTAAAAATTCGACTAAGACGTATTGAGGAGATATTTTTTTTTTACATTTTCTACATTTTCCATTTAATAAAAAATAAGAAATTATTGGTATGTTATCTTTCCAGTTAATTTGATTTTTACATTTTGGACAATATGATCTGCCAGAAACCACTCCTTTATCTAAAGGCAAACGATAAATACAAACATTTGCAAAACTTCCCCAAAGGCCACCTAAAATTATTACAAATAAAAAATCCACTAATGAAATAATTATATTTTAAAATTTGATGTAACTTGAATAAGACCATCAATTAAAAACTGTACCATTAATACAGCATCGTGAAGATGAATATATAAATTTGGACTATGAATTATAATCTCCATAGTTGTAAAATTACCTAAAATCAGCTTAAAATGCTAGATATAAATGTTCTTATTTAAACCTAAAAAACCAGAAGAAGAAAAAAAACCAGAGGTATCTCAAGCCAACATAGATCTTGAAATCATTACAAATATGAATCAGGAGTTTGCTTTATCTCTTGAGCTTAAAGAAACATTAAACACAGCACTTAAAGTAATTATCGGTAGATTAAATGCTCAAGCTGCAAATATATTTCTGATTAACGATCAGAAGAAAAAATTTGAATGTATTGCTTCCATTAATCAAGACTATCTTGATGAATATGAGCTGGATTTATCTGATGGAGTAATGGCAAAAGCTGTAGAGCAAAAGAAATGTATAAGAGTTGGAAATGTTAGAAAAGATGTTAGAGAAATTGCAGAATTCTATTTTGATTTAGATAATAAGACAAATTTTACAACTTATTCAGTTTTATGTTCGCCACTCATAGCCGCTAATGAATGTATTGGTGTTATTCACTGTTTGAATAAAAAAACTGATGACAAATTATTTATTGAAGAGGATAGAAAATTACTTGAAACTTTATCTGCACCTGCTGCACTTGCAATAAGAAATGCTAAAATGGCAAAGGAAATGATCGAGAAGAATAAAATTCAAAAAGAAGTAGAAATTGTTGGAGAAATTCAAAAGTCTCTTTTATCACAAAATAAAAAAGAAGATTTTCCAATTGCAGGTATCAACATACCTGCAAAAGTAGTTTCTGGAGATTTTTATAATTTTTCAGATTTAGGAGATGGAAAATATGGATTTGGCGTTGCAGATGTATCTGGTAAAGGAATTAAATCTTCATTATTAATGTCTAAAGCATCAAGTCTTTATCGTTGCTTAAGTAAGACAAATTTTTCTGCTGCTGATTTATTGATACAGCTCAATAATGAAATTTGTGAAACAATATCAAGAGGAATGTTTGTAACTATGTTGGTGGGTATTTATGATAGCACTAAAAAAGAACTTTTGCTCTCAAGTGCAGGTCATGAGCCTCCTATTATCTTTTCAAAAGATGGTATATTTACAAATTATAACGAAGCAGGTCCTCCTCTAGGAATTATGCCTAATACAAAATATCAAGAACACACTATTTCATTTGTAAACAGCTCTATGTATATTTTTACTGATGGTATAACTGAAATTAAAAACCCAAATGGAGAAATGCTAGGTTCAGAAGGTTTTCAAAAATACATCCAACAATATCAATCAACTCCTAATAATGAAAGATTGAAAATCATGATTGATGATATTTTAAATAAAGGTCATATTCAAAAAGATGATTTAACAATAGTTGTAATAGATTCTAAATAATTTAATTATATGATAAAATAAACATCTATGTTGATTAATGAGAATATAAAATCAATTACCTGTACTGACTTTAGAATTTTTTTAAAAAAATTAGTAAAAGATAAAATAGAAAAAGAATGGACAGAAGACTTCGTCGATCAAATAAATTTTGTGAATATTCCAAGAATGACTATTAAGAGAAGATATGAAAATAAAGGAATAGATCTTCTTAAGTTAATCAAAGATATCAGTTACTACAAACACGTAAAAGATAACGTTAATTCTAGAGGAAGTTTAGAATTCGATAAAAAAAAGTAATTTGTTCTCAAGAAATAATTAAAAGATTGACAAATAAAAAAATTTGTTCAAATTGGGTTTTTTTGAATATGAAAGCTTTACCTAGTATATCAGCACACATTGATGAAAAAATAATAAATAAAATAATTCAAGATAACTTTGCCTCACTAGCACCCTATTATTTTACTTTAACAAGTAATTGGTTTGTTAGAGCCTATGATCATTACAAAGACATAGATAAATTCGTAATCATTATATATTTAATACATCAAGACCTTATATATTTCAGGCAAAATGGTTTAAAAATTAACTATGAAACTTTTTACGGAAATAAATCTATAGAAATTAATAAAATTAATATTTCGGACATCTCAAAAGACCTGGGAATTCCAAAAGAAAGTATTAGACGAAAAGTTTTAGAATTAGAAAAGCAAAAAGTAATTAAAAAAACAGGTAAAAAAATATTTGTTGTTAGAGATACTCTCTATACAGCCAAAGCAGTCGAAACTCTTACCGAAGTTGCAACTATATTGCATGAATTTAATAAAATTTTAAAAAAAGAAAAACTAGCAACTGAAGTTTATTCCGTTAAAGAAACAGTATTATCAATAAAGGAAAATTTTTCCTACTGCTTGTATCAATTTAATAAATTTTGGTTCACTTATTTGAATAGATGGAGAAAAGAGTTAAAAGATTTAGAAACTTTAGGTATTGGTATGGTTGTAGTAATAAATGCAGTTAAAAATAAAAATTTTGTACAGAGAAAAAATATGCGTTCATACCATAAAGAACTGATGGGCTCCGATAATAGAGGTGTAAATGCGATGTCAATTTCTGAGATAACTGGTATTCCAAGACCTACTGTTGTTAGAAAACTTAAATATTTAATTGATAAAAAATATCTTCATATTAATGAAAAAAAATTAATTACTTTCAATGCTAAAGATAGTGCTTTTATAACAACTGAGGGAATGGTGAATAAAAATATGATTAGCTTAAGTCACTTTATCTACAAAGTTTTTAATCAGATAAGAATAATAAATTCTTAATTAGACTTTCTTAAAATAGCAATAAAAATAAATCCTGTAATATACATGATTAGCGCATAAGCAGCTGTTGGTATTGCGTATAATATATCGGTGCCAAATATTTGTGTAGAAACGAATATAGCTAAAGTACCATTTTGTAATCCACATTCTAAGGCAATACACCTCATTTGTTTAACTCCTGAGGTAAAAGCTTTTGCAATGTAGTAGGCAATAACCATCATCGATACATTTAATATTAAAGTAATTAAACCAGCTTGCATTATAAAGCTAATTATATTTTCTTTTTCCTCATAAAATGCTGCAAAGAAAAAAATTACAAATAATACAATATTAAGTTTGTTAAATATTCCAACTTTGGATGCTATGAAATTCTCAGCAACTTTTCTGATAATCATTCCTAAAATTACTGGTACTGTTACAACTAAAAACATTTTTAGTGCTATTCCTGTCATAGAAATATTTTGAGAAATTTCTGTAATTCCAAACAAATCTGCAGATGTAAAAATTATCAACGGAACTGTAATTATACTTAATAAACTTATTACAGCTGTTAAAGATATCGATAACGCAACATCTCCATCAGCAAATTTTGTCATAATATTAGATGTGACTCCACCTGGAGCTGCCGCTATAATCATAACCCCTATTGCTATTTCTGGAGGTGCTTTAAAAATTAAAATTAATATGTATGCTACAATTGGAAGGATTATTATTTGAGAAATAAAACCTACAATAAAATCTTTTGGTGTTTTTAATACTCTTCCAAAATCTTCTAGTTTTAATCCTAGACCTAAGCCTAACATTATCAAAGCCAAAATTATTGGCGCTATTTTTGTTACAATCTCCAAAGTGTTACCCTCTGAATATCTAGATTATAACTTTTTACATAATTTGTTTAGACGATTTTTTTCTATATACATGTTGAGTTTTTTGACTTATTTAAAGAAAATGCTTTCAAACAAAGAAATTGTCTGTCCAAACAACTTATTAGATTTAGCTCATAAAAAAAAAGGAGTTAAAGTTGCAGTTGTAAATGCTGGTAAACCTTTGCCCATGTTATCAGTTCAAGACGCTGTTAATGAAAATTTAATTGAGCCCATATTTATTGGTCATGAAGTAGAAATTCAAAAATGTGCTGAAGATATTAAATGGGATATTTCTAAATATGAGCTTATCCATGAGCCAGTAGAGAATGATACTGCTAAAATTGCTGCCAAACTAGCAAGTGAAGGTAGTGTGCAGATTATAGTAAAAGGTCATATTCATACTGATGTAATTATGAAAGAGGTGCTTAAACGTGAATATAATTTATTGGGAAAAACAAGGTTGAGTCACATCTGGCACATGACTATTGATAAAGATGATAGACCATTAATTATTACTGACGGAGCATTAAATGTTTTGCCAAATATTAAAACAAAAATGCATATTCTAAAAAATGTTGTTAATTTTTCAAATAGAATTGGTATTGAAAGACCAAAAGTGTCAGTTTTATCTGCAACAGAAGAAATTTTAGATAGCGTACCAAGCTCTATTGAGGCTGCAGAGATAACAAAATTAGCAAAAAAAGAAAACTTAAGTGCTGATGTTTTTGGTCCTTTAGCATTTGACAATAGTATTTCAAAAAAATCAGCAGCTATTAAAGGAATTAAAAATTTAGTTGCTGGAGAGGCAGATGTGTTGTTAGTGCCAAGTGTAGAAACTGGAAATGCTTTGGTAAAAATGCTGATATATTTTAGTGGAGCATGTGCCGCAGGAGTTGTTGTAGGTGGAAAAGTACCTGTAGTGATAACTAGCAGATCTGACGAAGCTCAGGCACGATTAGCTTCTATTGCAGCAGCAGTTGTTGCCTTAGACTAAATGTTTAATTGAATTTCAAAAGAAATTCATTTAAATAAAACATAATTTTAAAGGAGAGAAATGGGAATTACATATTTAAAAAAATCACCAAAAACATCATCAACTGATGACACCAAAACAAGAGAAATAGTTGAAAATATTTTAAAAGATATTGAGACTAGTAAAGAGGAAGGCTGTAAAGAGCTGTCAAAAAAATTTGATAAGTACGAAGGTGATGTAATTGTTTCAAAAGAAAAAATCGAAGAAATAAAAAAAAATTTAGATCAAAAAACTAAAGATGATATTCAGTTCTCTCATGAGAGAGTTAGAAAATTTGCTGAAGCACAATTAAAAAATTATGGTCAAGACTTTGAAGTAGAATTATCTGATGGATTATTTGCTGGACAAAAACTTATTCCTGTAAATACAGCAGGTTGTTATGTTCCTGCAGGACGGTATGCTCATATAGCTTCAGCCGTAATGAGTGTTACGACTGCAAAAGTCGCAGGGGTTAAAAATATTTTAGTTTGTAGTTCACCTAAACCTGGTGTTGGAGTGCATCCATCTATCGTTTATACAGCTGATTTATGTGGTGCTGACGTAATAATGAATTTAGGTGGAGTGCAAGCTATTGCAGCAATGACTAATGGATTATTTGGAAATGCACCTGCAGATATGTTAGTTGGACCTGGAAACCAATTTGTTGCAGAAGCGAAAAGAATTTTATTTGGAAAAGTTGGTATAGATTTATTTGCAGGACCTACAGAAATTGCAGTTATTGCAGATGATACAGCTGATCCTGAAATGGTCGCATATGATTTAGTTGGACAAGCAGAACACGGTTATAATTCTCCAGCTTGGTTATTTACTAAAAGCAAAAAAGTTGCTGACTATGTTATACAAAGAGTTCCAGAATTAATTGCAGATTTACCTGATCTACCAAGGGAAAATTCAGGTGCTGCATGGAGAGATTATGGTGAAGTAATTCTTTGTGATACAGATGAAGAAATTGCAAAAGTAAGCGATGAGTACGCTCCAGAACACTTAGAAGTCCAAACAAAAAATTTACAGTGGTATCATGATCGATTAAAGAATTATGGGTCTTTATTTATTGGTGAAGAGACTACTGTTGCTTATGGTGACAAATGTTCAGGCACAAATCATATACTCCCAACAAAAGGGGCTGGAAGATATACAGGTGGATTATTTGTTGGAAAATTCATTAAAACATTAAGTTTTCAAAGAATGAGTAAAGCAGCTACAAAAGAAGTTGGAGCAGCTTGTGCCAGAATTTCTAGATACGAAGGAATGGAAGCACATGCTAGAACAGGTGATGTCAGACTAAGAAAATACGGCTTCTCTAACTAATTTTGATTAAGTTTTAAGTCCAAGTATAGGGCTGCTGACCAAGAAAAGTTTTTTGCTCCCATAGGTTGACCATTCTTACAGCTGAAATATTCAAAAAAACCTTTTTTTTCTAATATTTGGATAGTTTTTTTTTTTATTTTATCAGAAAAGAACTTATCTTTGTTTTTTAATCCTTTATAAATAAACCAATTACAATTAATCCACACAGGACCTCTCCAGTATCTTTTCTCTTCAAAACTTTTATGATTTGGTTTAATTGATGAAAAAAAATATTTTTCTTTTAAATTATGTTTTTTTAGATTTTGAATAAGTATTTTATTAATTTTATCATTATTTAAATTAGCAAATAATACGAAATAATTAGTAATTGATGGTATATAAATTTTTTTATTATTTTTTATATCTTTTGAAAAAAAAGTTTTTCTTTTTTTATCATATAATTTAAGAAAATTTTTTTCTGTAAGTTTTATATAATTATCTATTTTAGTTTTGTTAAAACCAAAAGTATCTAATAAAGTAACGAGATCTTTATTTGCTTTAAGAAATATAGAATTAAAACCCACATCTACAAGATTAAAAAAAGAATATTTATAAACTTTTTTTGGATTATATTTAATTCTTCTTAAATTATTTTTTATTGTAACATACCTATCATAATCTATATCAAGTGGTCTAAAATCTGGATTTACAACCTTGTTATCAGCTCTTTTATACTTTATATTTTTCTCAATTTTTACTTTATTCATAGGCTCATCCCATATAGGAGAATTATCATATCCACTCTCCCAAGGGTGCAAAATAGATACTAAGCCAGTTTTTTTTGGATCTCTAAATTGAATAAACCATTCATGAAATTTTTTAATTTTTTTAATCATTTTTTTTATTTTTAAAAATTGAGTTTTATTAATTTTATTTTTATTTATAATTTCTAGTAAAACTGTTGCTAATATTGGTGGTTGAGTAATTCCAGATGAGTAGATTTTATTACCACAATTCCAAGCAGTATAATTTGGATAATAATTTGTTTTTGTGTTATGAAATAAAATATGCGGGACCATTCCGTCCTTCCATTGTCCATCTAACAATGTATTAATTTCTTTTAACGCAAAGTTTAAGTTAAAATAAGAATATCCTAAAGCTATAAAGCCAGAGTCCCAATTCCACTGAGCTGGATAAAGTTTGTTATTAGTAGGCAACGTATAACCTTTTCTTCTGTTACCAAGTAAAGTTTTTTTTGCTTTGTTAATTGAAATTTTCATTAGCCCTTTACGCTTCCAGCTGTTAGACCACTTACAAGATATTTCTCAAAATAAACAAATATAAACAATACAGGCAATGTAACCACAACTGATCCTGCCATTAGATATTGCCTCGGTGTTTCAGCATCACCACTTAGATATTGAATTGCCCTCGATAATGTGAAGGAATTAGGGTTATCTAAAAACATTAAAGAAAACAAAAACTCATTCCAGGCAATCATAAAAACATATAAAGCAACAGACGAAATAGCTGGAATACTAAGTGGAATTATAATTTTTGATATAATTCCAAACCAGCTTAATTTGTCTAATATTGCAGCTTCCTCCAGTTCTTTAGGTATACTTTTAAAATATCCTTGCAACATATAAATAGCTACTGGAAGTGTTGTGGCTGTATATACAATTAATAAACCTTCAATTGAATTACGTAAACCCAATTGACTAAATATCGTATATAATGGAATAACAAGAACGATTGCAGGGAACATGTATATTATAAGTATAGATGTAGACAAAAATGTTTTTCCAAAAAAATTTAATCTAGCAACTGCATAAGCAGCAGGTATTGCAAAAAGTAAAGTAATGATAACAGTTCCAACAGATACTATAGTACTAGTTACTATATATTTTCCAAATTTATAAGATTTAAAAATTACAAAATAAGATTTAAATAAATCTTTTATATCCTGTCCAAAATTTATACTAAAATCTAAAGGATTCACTAACAAAGCTATTTGTGTTTTGAAACTTGTTACTAACATCATATAAAATGGAAAAAGTATTACAAAAGAGAAAAATAAAATTCCAAATAAAGTTAAAAAGTCGAATAAAATAACTTGTGTAGAATGCTCTTCTTTTAAACCTATAGAAGTATATTTGCTAATTTTATTGGTGAAAAAATATAATATTAAAAATGCGCCTAAATTATACCAAATTGGTAATTTTTGTATTAAGTAACCATCACAAAAAACGAATATGGAAGAAAAAATAATTGATTTATAAATTGATTTAATTCTATCACCTACTCCTAAGTGGGCTAATGATATTAAAAAACCAAATATAAAAATTATTTCTATATTAAAACTTTTAATACTTAAACCTTGCAATGTTGCTAATATCTTCCAAATCGAAATTAAAAAAATTAAGAAAATACTGGATATGAATGAAAATAGTATTGTATTTTTAATTCTCATCTACTCTTTTTCCTAAAAGTTTAAAATAAAAAAACATAAACATTAAAAGCAATACAACGATAACTATTGAAACTGCTGAGCCCATTCCAATATCTGAAATTGCAAAACCTTGTTGATAAACATTTATGGGTAAAGTTCTTGTTCCTGATGCACCTCCGGTTAATAAAAATACGTCCTCAAATTTGTTAAAATTCCATATAAATCTAATCATGAACAAAATTGAGATGACTGCTGTTATTTGAGGAAGTGTAATATTAAAAAATTTTTGGAAGGGACTTGCTCCATCAACATCAGCAGCCTCATATAATTCTTTTGGAATAGCTTGAAGTCTCGCAAGAATAAATAAAAAGGCTAAAGGAAAATATCTCCAAATTTCAAACATTATAACTGTAGTAAGTGCTAACCTTAATTTAAAATCAAAACCTAAAAGACTAATTTCAATATATTTTTGACCAAGAAGGTTTATTGGAGTTTCAATAATTTGATAATTTAATAACAAGCTATTTAAAGTCCCACTATTAGGGTCTAGTAGAAGTTCCCAAGTATAAGCTAAAGCAACAACTGGAGCAACATAAGGGAAAAGCAGAACACTTCTCATGAATGTTCTTCCATAAAATTTTTGATTTACCATTTGAGCAGTCAAAATACCAAATACTATTGAGCCAACTGTTCCAAAAAATGTGTAATAAAATGTTGTTAATAGTAAATCTATAAATTCATTTTCAAATAAAACTTTTTTAAAGTTTTTGAGAGTAAAGTTAGTATTAAGTAATATATTATCAGATTTCCCATCTAATTTTGGTTTAATTGATTTAAGATTTTTTTTGTCTATTTTTGATCCATCATTTGTTTCTAATTCTACCTGAAAATTTTCCCTATATTTAGCTGGCCAATTTCCAAATTTACATTTTAATCTATACTTTTCGTAAGAGCATCTTGGATCTAAATTTTCAACTTCAAAATTTTTTGGAAAATTATCTTGAAAAGAAACATCTTTAATTTCTTGAATTAATGAACTATTTCTTAACTTATATAATATTTTTATTTTAGTAGGTTCGTCAGAAACAGATTTTACGATTTTTTTTGCTCTTGGTTCTGGTATTCTAATATCCTTTAATTCAACTTCTTTAAAACTGATCCATATATTTGCAAAAATTGGAAATAAAATTATTGAAAAAACTAGAAGGACTGCAGGTAATGTTAGTATATATGCAGTTTTTTTTTCTGTATTTGCTAAAGTGTCATTCATAAAAAAAGCGGATAATCTATATTATCCGCTTTTTTAAAAAATTTAAATTAATTGAATTTAGCTAATGATTTGTTAATCATATCAACAGCTTCATCAACGTCAATTTGGTCATCAATATAAAGTCTCGTAATTCTGTTTATAAATTGAGAATTAATGACTTTTGATGCTCTTGATAGTTCACCTTCTTTTACACCCCATCTATTTGCAGTATCTAAACCAGCTACTATATTATTTATAACATCTGGATCATAAAGATCTGACAATGGAGCTTTTCTATCAACTCCTACAGGTAGTTTAC
>CABYUV010000019.1 GCA_902522115.1 uncultured Pelagibacteraceae bacterium
AATTTCAATTTTTTTAATTACCTCTCCAAAAGCAATATTTAAAGATATAATCAAATAAAAAATAATTGATGTGAATAAATTGAAGGCTCTCTTAAACATTTTATGATTTATACACTTTTTCATTTATTTTTAAACGGACATAATCATTTAATTCAAGAATATCTTTTATTTTACGCGGGTAAATCTTTTTATATTTTAAAAAATGATTAGTTTTAATCAAATCAAATAAATTTTTATGTATATCTACAAATTTAATTCTTTTCTTTAAGTATAAATCAACTAAAGCATCATTAGCGGAAACAATAATTGTTTCATAAAGAGAATGTTTATTTGACAAATAATTTAAGACTTTAATCATTGGATATCTCTTGTATTCAACTTTATTAAATTCTAAATTATTTAATAAATCTATTTTTAATTTATCAGATTTAAGTGTTTTCTTTGTATTATTATAAAGTGTGTTAAAAATCGGAATTTTCATTGTTGTATCATGAACTATAATTTTTGTTAGACCGTTTTTTAATTTAATTATCGCATGCACATATGATTTTGGATGAACTAAAATTTCTATTTTTGAATATGGAATATTAAAAATATTTTTTGCTTCAATAACCTCATATATTTTATTAATCATTGTTGCAGAGTCTATAGAAATTTTATTTCCCATTTTCCAATTTGGATGTTTTAAAGCTTGATGTATTTTAACATTTTTAAATTTTTTAAGAGGTGTAAGATAAAAAGGACCACCTGATGCTGTTAAATATATTTTTTCAATTAAATCAATTTGAGTATTTATTAGTCCATACCATAATGAAAAATGCTCAGAATCTACAGGGATAAATTTTGTTTTATTTTTTTTTAATTCTTTATCAATTAATCCCCAACCACATATTATTGATTCTTTATTTGCGATTGCTATTTTTTTACTATACCTAATAATATCTAGTGTTGGTTTTAGTCCTTCAATACCTGTTATTGAGCTCATAGTATAATCGACTTTTTTTTTAAAAATTTTTTTAAACTCACCGAAAGTGTTATAAATTTTTATATTTTTTGAATATCTATGTTTCTTAATTTGTAAATAGCTTTCATAATCAGTTATAATTAAATTTTTAACTTTTAAAAACCTTGCTTGCTTTAAAAGTTCTTTGTAATTTTTTTTTGAAGTAAGTAAAATTACCTTAAAATTTTTTTTATCTTTTTTAATAATATTAATTAAAGTTTTACCTATAGATCCTGTAGAGCCTAATATTGCAATTTTTTTTTTTAACATCAAAAGAATATTTTATCTATTATATATGCAGCTGGTAGAACAAAGATAACACCGTCTATTCTATCTAACAATCCACCATGACCAGGTAAAATAGTGCCGGTATCATTTACATTAGCCTTTCTTTTGAAGTATGAAATAAATAAATCACCTAATTGACAAATTAAACATAGAAATAAACACACAGGAATGAGCTTAAAATAACTGTCAATTCCAAAATTCCAGTCTTGAGTATTATTAAAATAAATCCAAAAAATGAGTATTGGAATAAGTGAAAAAATAAATGAGCCAATACTTCCTGATATAGTTTTTTTAGGACTTATTTTTGTTAATTTTCTTCCACCAATTAAATTACCAACTAAATATCCACCTGTATCAGAAAATATGCAAATAAATATTATGAAAAGTAAACTAATAAGTGATTTACTGTAAATTTCGTAACCTACAAAAATAAGTATTATTAAAAATAGTAAGGAAAATATATTTGCACTGGCTAAAGTACTCTTTTTTTTTTTCCAGATTTTTTTTATAAGATTATTAAATTCAATAAATAAAACAAGTGAACAAATTATAAGTCCAAACAACCATATATATTTGTTTATTAACAGACTTATTGAAAGAATAAATAACAATATTAATGAAGTAATTATTCTTAGAGATAAATTGTTCATTATATTTTACCAAAATTTCGTTTAATTTTTTTATATTCTATTATTATTCTATTGAAGTCGTTTTCATTAAAAGCAGGCCATAATTTTTTTTCAAAAAAAATTTCTGCATACGCAAGTTGCCACAATAAAAAGTTGCTTAATCTTTTAGTATTACCAGTTCTTATTAATAAATCTGGCACAGGGATATTTTTGGTCTGTAAATTTTTATCTATATTTTTCTCACTTATAGTAATTTTATTTTTATTGATTTTTTTAAAAGCATCAATCAATTCTGACTTAGATCCATAATTTAATGCTAGATTAATTTGTAATTTAGTATTTTTAGAGGTTTTTTTTTCAGAATTATTTAAAAGTTTATTTAATTTAGGTGAAAATTTTTTAGAACCTAAAATTTTAAGTTTAATATTTTGCTTATGAAGATCTTGAATTCTATTTAATAAAAAATTTTCCAACAAATTAAATAAATAATTTATTTCTTTCTTTGGTCTTTTCCAGTTTTCTGTTGAAAATGCAAATAGCGTAAGAAATTTAATTTTATTTTTAATTGTCTCTTTTATAATTTTTTCTACAGTTTTTAGTCCCTCTTTATGACCTGCATTTCTAGAATTTTTATGTTTCATGCCCCACCTTCCATTACCATCCATGATAATGGCTACATGATTTAAAGGGTTCATATTGTCATTATTTCTTTTTCTTTTGAGGAAACTTTATCATCAACTGATTTAATGTGATCATCAGTAATATTTTGAACTTTTTTTTCAAAAGTTTTTTCATCATCTTCACCAATTTGTTTATCTTTTAATAGTTTTTTTAAATCTTCGTTTGCTTCTCTTCTTATATTTCTTATTGAAACTTTACATTTTTCTCCAATAGATTTTATGAGCCTTTTTAATTCCATTCTTCTTTCTTCATTTAATTCTGGAACTGGCAATCTTAGCAATTGTCCATCTATTTGTGGATTTAACCCTAGATCAGATTTTTTAATTGCCGCATCTACTAGTGGTACGTTATTCACGTCCCAAATTTGGATATTTATCATTCTTGGTTCCGGTGTAGTTATGCTACCAATTTGATTTATTGGCATTTGTTGACCATAAACATCTACTTTAATTAAATCTAGCATTGATGCATTAGCTCTACCAGTTCTTAATGAAGATAACTCTTTTGAGAAAACCTCAATGGCTTTATCCATTTTAAGGCTGTATGATTTCTCATCAAACATTTATTCTCCAATCTTAATTCTATAAAAGTCTTTTATTTTTAAATCAGCAATAGAAAGTTCTTTTAAAACATCCATAACTTTTTTTTTAGGTTCCATTACCCAAGCTTGGGTTAAAAGAGAATTTTCCTCTTTAAATTTATTCATTTTACCTAGGCTAATTTTTTTTGCAATATCCTCTGGTTTTCCTGAATTTTTTAATTCTTCATTTACTAACTCTTGCTCTTTATCTATAATAGCTTGATCAATTGAACTGGACTCTAAAGCTAATGGATTTGATGCAGCAATATGCATAGATAAATGTTTACTAAAAGTTTTAACAGTATCAGAGTTATCTTTAGTATCCAATGAAACCATTACTGCAAGCTTTGCAACATTATCTTTTACAACTGTGTGAAGATAATGATTGTTTATACCGTCAGTATTTTGAATAGTTTTAGCTTTTCCAATTGTAATTTTTTCACCAATTTTTGCAATTAACGCAACTAAATTATCGTCAACAGTTTGACCATTAGACATTTTTGTAACTTTTAAATCTTCAATATTTGAGTTATTTTTATTGTTCAATTCACTTAATTCTTTTACAAAAGAAATAAAATCATCGTTCTTAGCAACAAAATCAGTTTCACAATTCACTTCAATTACTGAGGTTTTTGTTTCATCTCCACTTAATACAACAACTCCTTCTTTGGCATCTCTAGACATTTTTTTTGAAGCTTTTGAAATTCCTTTTACTCTTAAAATTTCAATCGCCTTATCTAAATCACCATTTGATTCTTTTATAGCTAGGTTACAATCTTTAAAACCAGCTCCAGTAGCTTCTCTTAGTTTTTTAACCTTTTCTATGTCACCCATTAATTTAACTTCTCCTTATCATTTGTAGAAAATTTTTTTTCTAATTTTTCTCGATCCAATTCCTGAATAGTTTTTGTTTTATCTTCTTCTTTTAAAACCTTATCCTTATTTTTTTTTTTCTCAAGTGTAGGTACTGTGCTTTTAGCACTATTAATTGTTTCTTTTATTAAATTACAATAAAGATCAATTGCTCTTCTTGCATCATCGTTGCCAGGGATTGGATAATCAATGTTATCAGGATTGGAGTTACTATCTAATATAGCAATAATTGGTATACCCAATTTAGCAGACTCTGCGATAGCTAAAGACTCATAGTTTGTATCTATAACAAAAACTAGGTCTGGAACTTTTTTCATTTCAGCAATACCGCCAAGTGATCTTTGGAGTTTATCTTTCTGAACGCTCATTTTTAAAAGTTCTTTTTTTGTAAAGCCTCTGTTTTCTGCTATTAGATCAGTTTCTAATTTTTTCAATTTTTTGATCGAATTTGATATTGTTCCCCAATTAGTTAACATTCCACCTAACCATCTATAATTTACAAAATATTGATCTGTTTCTTTTGCTACTTCTGCTATAGCTTCAGATGCTTGTTTTTTTGTAGATACAAATAGAATTTTTCCATTATTTGATATGGTTTCGTAAACTTTTTCCAGAGCTACTTTAGTTAACTCAAGTGTTTGGGTTAGATCTATTATGTGAATTGAATCCCTTTTTCCAAAAATGTATTTTTTCATTTTTGGGTTCCATCTCAAAGTTTTATGTCCAAGATGAACACCTGCTTCTAATAATTGTTGTATTGTAACGTTAGGTATTTTCATATTTATTCCCGGTTAAGCCACCACAGTAATTTCCAATTAAGGACCGGAGGTATAAAACCAACAACTGTGTGAGTTTTAATTTAATTTAGGGATTATTTACAAATATTTAATATATTTAACAAGTAATTATTTAGTTAATTATGGCTTGAATTTCTTGATTTCTTAAGAGATTTAAAGATTTTCTGTCTAATTTACGTGCATTTTTTAATTTAAATTTAAGAATATTATCTTCAGTGACCAAATTAATATTTACGACAGTTTTGCCTTCATCATTCAAAATTGTAGATATTTTTTTAATCTGTTCTTCAGAATTGAGCTGGAATGAAACCTCGTTTATAGTGCTGTTAAATAAATCTTTAAGTGAAGCTATTTTTTGCACATTAATTCTAGTTAGTCGATTTTCATCATTAGAAACATTTTTAAATAATGTTAAAATAAGTGAGCTACCTTCTTTCAAAATTTCTCTGTTTAATTCTAAAACATCTGAGAAAATAAAAAGTTCGAATACACTTGATAAATCTGTTAATTTTAAAACAGCGTAAGAATTTCCTTTTGCTGTTTTTCTTTCTTGTACCTTCAGCAGTGTTGCGGCTATGTTAGAGTCTTTTAAATCTTCTTTTGAAATAAAACTTAAATAATCTGTTATTTTATAATCATTAAAAATCTCTGTAAATTGATTTAACGGATGGTTTGAAATAAAGAAACCAACTGATTCAAATTCTTTTGATAATCTTTCCTCAAATTTCCAATCTTCAGTTTTTGTTAAAAACTCATCCTGTAAACTTTCTTCTTCAGAGAATAAATCAATCTGATTAGCAGATTTATTATCAAATATATTTTTACTTTTAGCTATGATGCTCGGAATTGAGTCATGCAAAGCCTGTCTATTTGAGTTTAAATTATCAAATGCACCAGCCTTAACCAAACCTTCTAATTGAAGTTTATTTATATCTTTTGGATTTACTCTATTTATAAAATCATGAATTGACTTAAATTTTCCATTTGAAATTCTTTCTTCAACTATATTTGATATTGCCTCATAACCTACAGCTTTAATTCCTCCCAAAGCGTAATAAAATTTATTATCAATTGTTCTAAAATCTGCAAAACATTCATTTATATCAGGACGAACAACATCAACTTTTAATCTTTTTAATTCCTCATAAAATTCACTTAATTTATTTTGATTTGATATATCCATAGTCATTGATGCTGCAATGAACTCATGTGGATAATATGTTTTTAAAAACGCAGTTCGGTAAGAAATAATTGCATATGCAGCAGCGTGACTTTTATTAAAGCCATATTCTGCAAATGGTTCAATTTTTAAGAAAATTCCAGCAGCAACATCTTTTGCTATTCCATTTTTAACTGCTCCAGCAATAAACCCCTGTTTTTGTTTTTCAAGTTCTGCTCTTTTCTTTTTACCCATTGCTCTTCTTAAAAGATCTGCTTGTCCTGCTGTAAATCCTGATAATTTTTGTGCAATCTGCATTACTTGTTCTTGATAAATAATTACGCCATATGTCGGTTTTAAAATATCTTCTAGAAGTGGGTGTAGATAATCTGGTTTTTGTTTTCCATGTTTACAGTCATTATAGGTTGGAATATTGCTCATTGGTCCTGGTCTGTATAGAGCAACTAGGGCAATAATATCTTCAATATGATTTGGTTTCATTTGAATTAAGGCTTCTCTCATACCGGCACTTTCAATTTGGAATAAACCAACTGTTTTACCTGTTGACATTAGATCAAAAACTTTTTGATCTTCGTAGCTTATTTTTTCTATATCAAAATCTTTAATATTTTTTCTTACAAGTTTTTGTGTATTGTTAATTACAGTTAGCGTTTTTAAACCCAAAAAATCAAATTTTACTAAACCTGCATTTTCTGCAGAGTACATATCAAATTGAGTAGATGGTAGTAATAAATCTGCAGAAACATCTTTGTATAAAGGAACAACTTCAGTGAGTTTTTTATCTGCTATTACTACTCCAGCAGCATGTGTAGCAACGTTTCTGTTAAGACCTTCTAATTTTAAAGAGAGATCGGTAAGTTTTTTTACTCTTGGATCATCATTAATAAGTTTTTGTAATCGTGGCTCTCCTGCAATGCACTGAGATAAATTTTGCGGTCTAGATGGATCAAAAGGTATCATCTTAGATATGCTGTCAACAAATCCATATGCTAATCCCAAAACTCTTCCAACGTCTCTAATTACCATTCGTGCTTTTAATTTACCAAATGTTATAATGTGAGCTACACTGTCTTTATATTTTGTAGTTAGATACTCAAAAACTTGATCTCTTTTATCCTCACAAAAATCTATATCAAAGTCTGGCATAGAAATTCTATCTGGATTTAAAAATCTTTCAAAAATAAGATTAAATTTTATTGGATCAACGTCTGTAATTGATAAACACCAAGCTACTAATGAGCCAGCGCCTGAGCCTCTTCCAGGACCTACAGGGATATCATTTTTTTTAGCCCATTTAATATAGTCGGCAACGATAAGAAAATAACTAGAATATTTCATTTCTTCAATAATTGAAAGTTCATGATTAAGTCTGTTCTTATATTCTCTATAATAATTGTTATTTTCTAAATCTTCGTCAGTTAAATTAAAGATCTTATTGAATTTGACTTTTAATCCCTCTATGGAATCTTTTTTTAAAACTGCATCTGCATTTCCATCTTTATCACTGCTAATATTAGGCAATATTGGGTTTGAAAATAACGGTCTATAACTACATCTTAATGGAAAATTATAATTATTTTCTAAAGCTTCAGGTAGGTCAGCAAATAGTTCAGACATCTCTGAATTAGTTTTTAAATAATGTTGGTTTGTAAATCTTAATCTATTTTTTTCGTTCACATATGTCTTGTTACCGATACAAATTAAAGCATCATGGGCTTCATGCATTTCTTTATCTAAATAAAAAACTTCATTTGTTGCAATAATAGGTATTTCCAAATCTAAGGATTTTTTTAAATTAAATTTTTCAAATCCAATTTCATTTTGATCATTATGTCTTTGAATCTCTAAGTAAAATCTGTCATCAAAAGCATTTTTAATTTTATTATAAAGCTCATCAATTTCACTAAACTTTCCTTTATCAAATAATTTACCAAATAAACCAAAAACAGTTCCTGAAAATACAGCAACACCTTCGGAATTGCTTAATAATAATTCAAAATCTACATGTGGATCTGACAATTCATCGTTTTCCAAATACGATAAAGATGAAAGTTCTATTACATTTTTATATCCAGCTTCATTTAGAGCAAACAAAGGCAGTAAACCTATTGTTTCCCCAATTTTAAAATTAATTTGAGTTCCGATTATTGGTTGAGTTCCAGACTTTGAGATCTTTTCAGCAAATTCAAGCGCTCCACATAAATTTGAAGTGTCACACAAACCAAGTGATTTTATTTTATTTTTTTTAGAATATTCTTGTAAATCATCAATTCTAGCTGCTCCTTCGCAAATAGAATATTGAGTATGAATTTTAAGATGATTGAAATTTTGAAAATGAGACTCAGGCATTAGATGATTTTATACTACCATCTATCATCTCCAATAGGCAATCTGCCTTATTAGCAAAGAATCTATTATGAGTTGCAAATATAATAAGTCTATCCGACCTTTTTTGTTTATAAAAAAGTTCAAAAACATCTTTTGCAGTTTCCATATCCAAACTTCCAGTTGGCTCATCCGCTAAAATAATTTCAGGATCATTTACAATTGCTCTTGCTATAGCAACTCTTTGTGCCTCACCACCTGATAGTTGAGATGGGAAGTGATCTGCCCTCATAGAAAGACCAATTTTTTTGAGTAATTTTTCTGCATTGGATATTGCTAATTCTTTATTGTCATTAATTGCAAGTGAGGCCAAATATATATTTTCTAAAGCAGTAAAATCTGGAAGAAGATTATTTTGTTGATAAACAATCCCTATTTTTTTGGATCTATAAACATCATTTTTTTCAGATTCATTGAAATTTACAGGAATTTTATCAAAATTGATTGACCCAGATGATGGTCTATCGATCAATGAAATTAAATTTAATAGAGTCGATTTGCCTGAACCAGATGGCCCCATTATAGAATAGATTTTACCTTTATTAAATTTTTGAGATAGATTTTTTAATACTTTAACTGTCTTTTCAGCTTTAAAAGTTTTAAATATTTTTTTTAATTCAAGAAAATTATTCATATTTTAAAGATTTAATAGGGTCCAGTTTGGCTGCTTTAAAGGCAGGAAAAATTGAAACTATTATTGTTATAATTATTGAACAAATTGATATTAAAAAAATTGATGTTGGATCAATTTCTGAAGGCATCTTGCTTAAAAAATAAATCTCTTCTGGAAATAAACTTATATTAAATGTTGAGCTAAGAAATTGTCTAAAATTCTCAATGTAAAGAGAAAACGTTACACCTAAAAAAATTCCAAAAATAGTTGCTGATGTTCCTATTATTACACCTACTAAAAAAAATATTTTTACAATTGATTTATTTAACACACCAATTGACTTTAAAATTGCGATATCTCTTGTTTTGTTTTTAACTAAAATTGTTAATCCAGAAATTATATTAAAAGCAGCAACAATAATTATTAAAGATAGGATAATAAACATGACATTTCTCTCAACTTTTAAAGCAGAAAATAATGAGCTATTCATATCAGCCCAGCTAAAAACAAATTCCTTATCAAAAATTTCTTGAACAATGAATTTTTGTTCCTCAATTTTATTAGGATTTTTTAAATAAATTTCTAAATTTCTATCCTCTGACTTGTAGTCAAAAAAATCTTCAAGAGTACTTAAATTTATAAATGCAATATTATTATCAAACTCAGCCAAACCACTGTTGTAAATCGATGTTACTAAAAATGTTTTTTGTTTTGGCATACTACCAATTATTGTTTCTACACCCGATGGTGAAAGTAAAGTTAATTTATCACCTATTTTAAGATCTAAAGAAAAACTTAATTCATTTCCTATCGATATATAATTTCCATTTAGTTGATTTTTGTTGCCTTTAAATTTTTCATTTTTGACGATTTCTAAACTTGAAAAGGCATCCTTTTCATATCCACGTAAAACTATTCCTTTTGATGTATCATTTTTAAGTATAATAGCTTCACCAGAATTACTTAAAATAATATTTTCTGAAATTAATTCTAAATTTTTTTTATTTATTTTTTTTTCATCAATAGGATTTCCATAAGTTTTTACTGTTATGTGTGAGTTAAAGCCTACTATTTTGTTAATCAGCTCTGTTCTAAATCCGTTCATAACTGACATCACAATAATAAGAACTGCAACTCCAAGACTTATTCCTATAAAAGAAAAAATAGATATAACATTCAAAAAGCCATCTTTTTTTCTGGCTTTTAAAAATCTAAAAGTAATTTCTTTTTCTAAAGTAGAAATCAAATTGAATTTTTTTGTTTAGTTATAATTTCTATAATTTTACTTAATGGTAAATTTTGAGTTTCACCACCTATTTCCTTGAACTCTAATAAATCACCCTCACTTTTCTTACCAATAATAATTTGATATGGGGAACCAATTAAATTCATTTTTTTAATTTTTGATGAGAAATTCTCATCTGTATCATCAATGATTGCATCAATATTATTTTTGATTAATTCTATATTGATATTATTTGCTTTTTCTAAAGCTGAGGTATCATTTTTATTTATCATAGGTATTAAAGCAATATCATAAGGAGCAACAGACAATGGCCATTTCATGATTTCATTTTTGTCATCATATTTTGCCTCAATTATAGCCCCTACTAACCTTGATACACCAATTCCATAAGAACCCATTTTAACAAAATCTTTTTTTCCTCCTGGTAAATCAACAGATGCTCCCATTGGTTTTGAATACTTTTCACCAAAATAAAATATATGACCTACTTCAATACCTTTTGTTATCAATTGATTTTCTTTGGAAACAATTTTTTCAAACTCTTCTTTATTAAACTTTTCGTCAGTTACAGCATAAAACTGTTCATATTTTTTTCTCATACTTTCCAATGATACTCTTTCTATTTCAGTATCATCACTATCAAGATCGAATATTCTTTTATCTGTGAAAATTTTACTTTCTCCAGTATCAGCAAGAATAATAAATTCATGAGATAAGTTTCCACCTATAGGTCCTGTATCAGCAGCCATGGGTATTGCTATCAAAGATAATCTTTTAAATGTTCTTAAATAAGAAAGAAAGAATTTATTATAAGAATAAAAAGCTTCTTCATCTGATACATCAAATGAATAGGCATCTTTCATATAAAACTCTCTACCGCGCATAATTCCAAATCTAGGTCTAATTTCATCTCTGAACTTCCATTGAATATGATACATAAGTTGTGGGAGTGATTTATAAGATTTTATTGAAGATCTAAAAATTTCAGTCACTTGCTCTTCATTGGTTGGTCCATATAACATTTCTCTATTTTGACGATCGGTTATTCTTAACATTTCTTCACCGTAATCGTCATAACGACCACTTTCTTTCCAAATTTCACTGGATTGAATTGTTGGCATCAATATTTCTTGTGCTCCAATTTTATTTTGTTCTTGTCTGACAATTTCCTCTATTTTTTTCATTACTTTAAAACCCAAAGGTAACCATGAATAAATTCCTGCAGAGGCTTGTTTAATCATTCCTACTCTTAGCATTAATTGATGAGATTTAATTTTTGCCTCTGAAGGATTGTTTTTTAATATTGGTATAAATGAATTTGATAAAAGCATCTTAATTAATCATATTTCTTAAATTTAAATATTCAAATTTAATTAATAAGTAAATTATAATGAAAATAACAGTAGTAATTCCAGTACAATAAAGGAATTTTTTCAGCATTTTAGGATTTTCAGGTGATCCAGGATCCTCACCATCAATTTTTACTGTCTTTGTTCGATTTACATCAATAGGTAAAATAGCAAAAAAAATTATCCACCATATAATTATATAGATAATAGCTAGGCCAGTTGCGCTCATTAAATTCTTACTAAATTAATATTTGTAAAAGGTTTTTTTCCTGTTCTTTCTTTAGAAAATTTTCTACAAGCTATTTTTAACGCATCAATTAAGTTGTGCTCTTGTTGTTTGCTTCCAACTTTAAAGGTTCTTGATATTATTTCTATTTCTTCAACTAACCCATAAGTAAACTCATCTTTGTCTTCAATTGGCAAGCCTCTAAAAGAAAGAACTGGATCATTATGTATGTTACCCTTTGGAGTTATCATAATAGTTACCTCTAAATATCCGTTTGCACTTAAATTTTTCCTATCTTTTATCGATTGTGAATCTGGGTCAACACTTACATTACCATCTAAATAAAGCCTACCACTTGGAGCCTTGTCGTATACTACTGGTTTTTCACCTGGATATAATTTAACTATATCACCATTTTCTACCTGAACTGGATGTGGCACTTGCATTTCTTTTGCAAAATTAATGTGTTCTATCATGTGCCTATGTTCACCGTGTACAGGTATTACACATCTAGGTTTTACCCATTGATACATCTCTTTAAGGTCTTCTCTATTTGGATGCCCTGAAACATGAACAAACTCGGTTTCTTCAGATATTACTTCTATTCCATCCTTAACAAGTTGATTGTGAAGTTTATAAAGTTTTTTTTCATTACCAGGTATGATTTTTGAGGAAAAAATTACAGCATCACCTTTTTCAATAAAAACATCTGGATGAACATAGCTAGAAATTCTCATCATTGCACCCATTGGTTCTCCCTGGCTTCCAGTGCATAAATACACAATTTTTTCTCTTGAAAAATTTTTAGCTTCTCTTGGATCAATTGGCTCAATTGTATTTTTTAAGTATCCACATTGACGTGCAGCTTTATAAATACGATGCATTGATCTACCAACTAAAGAGATTTGTCTTCCTGTTTGTTCCGCACAATAGAAAGCTGTCTCCATTCTAGCTACATTTGATGCAAAAGACGTTATGATAATTCTTTTTTTTAATCGAGACATAACGTTTAACATATTTTTCCTTACATCTAATTCTGATCCTGATCTACCGGCGCTAAAAACATTTGTTGAGTCACAAATCATTGCTAACACACCTTCTTCACCAATTTCCTTTAATCTTTTTTCGTTTATATTGTCTCCAATCAAAGGATTTGGATCTACCTTCCAATCTCCGGTATGCAAAATAACTCCTGCAGGAGTTTTTATTCTAAGTCCGTTTGGTTCTAATATTGAATGCGTTAAAGTAATATATTCAATTTCAAATGGATCCAAAGAAACCTTTCCATTTAACTCAACAATTTTTAAATCATTGGTTATATCAATTTGTTTTTCTCTAAATTTTTCTCTGATTAAAACAGCTGTGAAAGGTGTCGCAAAAATTTTACACTTTAATTTTGGCCATAAATGAGCAATTGCACCAATATGATCTTCGTGGGCATGTGTTAAAACTATTCCCAATAAATTATCTTTTCTTTCAACTATAAACCCAGGATCTGGATAAATTAAATCAACACCTGGAATAGTATCATCTGCAAATGTTACCCCTATATCGACCATAATCCATTTATGATCGCTAGGCTGTCCATAACCAAACAAATTCATGTTCATGCCGATTTCACCTGATCCACCTAAGGGACAAAATAATAATTCATCTTTCATATTATTTAATTAATTTTGAAATTTTTACTAAGCCTTTAATTGTAATATCTTGATTATGACTTGCTTTCGTTTTTATTGAATTTTTAAATAAATTTGAAAATCCACCAGTAATAATTACTTTAAAAGATTTTCTAGTCTCTTTCTTAATTAAATTAATAATATTGTCAATTAAACCTGCATAACCCCAAAAAAAGCCTGATCTAACAGCTGAGATTGTATTGTTGCCAATGACTTTATTAATCTTTTTTAAATTTATTTTCGGAATCAGAGATGCTTTGTCAGATAAAGTGTTAAGAGATAATCTAACACCAGGGGCAATAATTCCTCCATAATATTTATTTTTAATTAGTACATCGAAAGTTGTTGCTGTACCAAAATCTAAAATTATAAAATTATCTTTATTGTTCATTAAACTTATAGCATTAGTAATTCTATCCGAGCCTACCTGTACATAATTTGCTTTGATTT
>CABYUV010000020.1 GCA_902522115.1 uncultured Pelagibacteraceae bacterium
TGATGAACAGCTTTTAAAAAATTTCTACTTAAATAAAGGATACTACAATGTTTCTATTAATTCTTCTTTTGCAAAATTAGTTGATAACGATAGTTTTGAGTTAATATACAATATTAATGCAAATAATAGAGTTAAATTTGGAGATTTGGAGTTAATTTTACCAGATGATTATGATCCTGAAAATTTTAATAAAATATTAGGTACATTTGAAGACCTTAAAGGAGAAAATTATTCAATTAATAGAATTAAAAATATTTTAGATGATATAGATACAATTGTTTTAAATGAACAATTTGAGTCAATCAACGCAATTGTAGATGAAAATTTGGTGGGCAATGTCATTAATTTAAAATTTAAAATTACTGAAACAGAAAAAATATTTGTCGAAAAAATAAATATTATTGGAAATAATATTACCGAAGAAAGTGTGATAAGAAATCGTTTGTTATTAGATGAAGGTGACCCTTTTAATGAAATTTTGACAGGTAAATCAATCAATAATATTAAAAGTTTAGGTTTTTTTAAAAAAGTAGATTATAAAATTGTAGATGGCTCTGAGCAGGAAACTAAAATAATAAATATTAAAGTTGAAGAAAAACCAACTGGCGAAGTAATGGCTGGAGCAGGCTTTGGTACATCAGGAACATCTTTTGTTGCAGGAGTAAAAGAAAATAATTTTTTAGGAAAAGGTATAACTTTAGACTCAAATTTATCTCTTAGCTCAGAGTCAGTTAAAGGTAGATTTTCTATAGAAAATAATAACTACAATAATTCAGATAAATCATTGTTTTTTACGTTAGAAGCTAGCGAAACAGATTTACTGGATAAGTCAGGGTATAAATTTAATAAAACTGGTTTTGAAATTGGCTCTAGATTTGAATATTTTGATGATGTTTTTTTAAAATTAGGAACATCAAATTATTACGAAAGAATTGAGACTGATAACACTGCTTCTGCAAGACAACAAGCCCAAGAGGGTGATTATATTGATAGTTTTTTATTAATTGGTGCTACTTACGACAAAAGAAATCAAAAATTTCAAACCTCAGAGGGTTTTTTTAGCTCTTACTCATTAGATCTCCCCATAATTAGTGAGACTTATACATTAATGAATTCATATAAATATAAGTTTTTTACCGAACTTTTTGAAAATAACATTTCAACTTTTTCTGTTTCTCTTAAGAGTGCTCATTCATTAAAAAATGAAGATATTAAATTATCTGAGAGAATTACAATTCCATCATCTTCATTAAGAGGATTTGAACAAGGAAAAGTTGGACCAAAAGATGGAGATGATTTTATTGGCGGTAATTATATGACAGCAATTAATTTCACATCAACACTACCTCAAATATTGGAAAACTCTCAGAGTACTGATTTTATAATCTTTCTGGATATGGCAAATATTTGGGGTGTTGATTATGACTCCTCACTTGACGATAATGAAATTAGAAGCTCTATAGGTATTGGACTGGATTGGTATTCTCCTATAGGACCTATGAATTTTTCCTTAGCACAACCAATTACAAAAAGTTCTAATGATGTAACCCAATCTTTTAGATTTAATTTAGGTACAACTTTTTAAAAAAAATGAAAAATTTATTTTTACTATTATTAGTTTTTTTTTATCTAATAGTTAATGCATTTGCCATAGAAAAAATTGTTTATTTAGACCTAGATTATATTTTATCAAATTCAAATAAAGGAAAAAATATTTTGTCAGATTTGGATAAAAAAAATAATGAAAATATTAAAATACTTAAATCTAAAGAAGAAATATTAAAAACTGAGGAAGAGAATTTACTAAAACAAAAAAATATTATTTCAAATGAAGCATATAATGAAAAAGTTAAAAATTTAAAAAATAAAGTAAAAATTTTTAGATCAGAAAAAAACCAACTACTTACAGAATTTAAAAAGAATAGAGAAAATAAAATGAATGATTTTATAAAAATAGTGGATAATATTCTGGGTGAATATGTGAAAGCTAATTCGATTGATCTGGTTTTAAACAAAAAAGATATTATTATGGGTAAAAGTTCTTTTAATATAACAGAGGAGATACTCAAAAAAGTTAATGAATTAAAATAAATAATGACATCTATTTATAAAAAAGAAATTTTAAATTTATTACCTCACAGGGAGCCCATGCTTTTAATTGATGAGCTTCATGATATAAAAAAATTAACCTCTGCAACTGCTGTTTTAAACGTGAAAAAAGACAGTTTTTTTGTTCAAGGTCACTTTCCTGATCAGCCTGTAATGCCAGGGGTATTAATAGTTGAGTCTTTTGGACAAGCTGCTGCTGCACTGACTGCTCATGGATTAGATAAATCAACTTATGAAGATAAGCTGGTTTTTTTAATGGGAGTAGAAAAAGCAAGATTTAGAAATCCAGTAATCCCAGATTGTAAGCTTATATTGAAAATTGAAGCAATTAGATCACATGGTAAAGTATGGAAATATAAGGGAGAAGCTTTTGTAAACGAAGTTAAGATGGCTGATGCTATTTGGTCAGCAACAATAGTCGACAAGAAATAAATAGCAATAAATATTGATAACCCTACTAAAATTGCTCTGTTAAAAGCAATTATGGAAAATCCATTTTTTATAAATCATGGACCTTTTAAAATTTCAGAAATATTAAATATTTTAAATTTAAAAAAGCAAAATATTAACTTTGATCAAAAGGTTAAAAATATTAATGATTTATATAGTGCAGAAAATAGTGATATTTCTTTTTTTCACTCAAAAAAATATAAAGACTTAGCAAAAAATACGAAAGCTACATACTGTATTACAACAGAAGTATTAAAAAATGATCTTTCCAAAAATTGTATACCTTTAATTGTAGAAAATGTTTTAGTTTCAACATCTATAGTTACTGCTAAATTTTATCCAAACTCAATATATGATAATTTTGATGAAACTTCTGAAAATATAGGGCAAACACAATTTAAAGATAAAGTTAAATATGGAAAAAACGTTTTAATTGGGAATAATGTTAAATTAGGAAAAAATTGTTTTATAGGACATAACTCTATAATTGAAAAAAATGTTGTAATAGGCAACAACTGTAATATTGGATCAAATACAATAATTAGGAATTCATTAATAAAAGACAATGTTAAAATTTTAGATAATTGTGTAATAGGAAAGCATGGTTTTGGTTTCTTTCCAGATAAAAAAAAAAATTTAAGATATCCTCATATAGGCATTGTCATAATAGAGGAAAATTGTGAAATTGGCTGTGGTTCAACTATAGATAGAGGATCAATGTCTAACACAGTAATTGGAAAAAACACTTATTTAGATAACCAAATACATATAGCTCATAACGTTAAAATTGGACAAAACTCCATTATTGCTGGTCAAGTTGGAATTGCTGGCAGTTCAATAATTGGCGAAAACGTTAGAATAGGCGGTCAAGCTGGTATTTCTGGACATCTAAAAATTGGAAATAATGTAGAAATTGGAGGTGGATCTGGAGTAATAAAGAATATTCCCGACAACACAAAAGTGATGGGCTATCCAGCAAAAAAAATTAGAGAATTTTTAAAAGATAATAAATGATACATAAAACAGCTATTATAGATCTAAATGCTAAGATTTCTAAAAATGTAAATATTGGACCTTATACAGTGATTGGTCCAAATGTAGAGATAGGTGAAGAGACTGAAATTCAATCTCATGTTAATATTGTAGGAAATACAAAAATTGGTAAAAATAATAAAATTTATCCATTTGCATCAATAGGAAACGATCCTCAAGATTTAAAATATCAAGGGGAAGAAACAAAACTAGCAATCGGAGACAATAATAAAATTAGAGAATATGTTACTATAAACCCAGGAACAAAAGGAGGTGGTGGTTTAACAAAAGTTGGGAACAATTGTTTGTTTATGGTCTCATCACATATAGCTCATGATTGTATTGTAGGAGATAACGTAATATTAGCTAACAATGTACCATTAGGAGGCCATGCAACTATAGGAGATAATGCTATTATTGGAGGAAATTCTGCAGTTCAACAATTTACCAGAGTAGGTAAATTCGCAATGATAGGTGGAATGTGTGGTGTAGTTAGAGATATAATTCCATATGGCATAGCACACGGAAATAGAAGCATATTACAAGGATTAAATTTAATAGGCTTAAGAAGAAAAAACGTTCCAAATAAAGAAATAATGACTTTATCCGATGCCTATAAAGAATTATTTAAAAATGAAAATTTAACTGAAAATTTAAATAAATTATCAAATGAAATTAAAACTAATGAATTAGTCAGTGAAGTTATTAGATTTATAGAAGAGGATAAAAAAAGGCCAATTTGCACCCCATTTTCAAAATAAAATGATAGGTTTATTTTTAGGTGATACAGATTTTTCAGAGATAGTACTTAGTAAAATCAAAAAATTAAATAAAAAATATTTTATAATCGATTTTTCAAAAAATAATAAATTTAAAAAAAATAAGAATTCATTTAGAATAAGTATTGGAAAATTTGGATCAATAATCAGTTTAATTAAATATAAAAAATGTAAAAAAGTTTTATTTGCAGGTAAGATTGCAAAACCAAATTTTTCTTCATTAAGGTTAGATTTAAAAGGTATTTATTATATGCCTAGCGTAATAAGGGCATCCAAAATAGGTGATGCTGCTATAATTAAATCAATTATAAAAATTTTGAATAATGAGGGAATTAAAGTCATTAGCTCTACATTTTTTAATCCAGAATTATCGTTAAAAAAAGGAAATTACAGCAAATTAAAACCAAATAAAAATGACATTATTTCAATAAATAAAGGGAAAGCTTATTTTAATAAAACAAAAAGTTTAGATCATGTCCAGGCTCTAGTTGTTGAAGGAGATAAAATTTTAGCTAAAGAAGGAAGGGAAGGGACAAAAAAAATGTTATCAAAATTAAAAAAAAATTCGGAAGGTATTTTAATTAAATTACCAAAAAAAAAACAAGATTTAAGGATGGACTTACCGACAATCGGTTTGGAAACTCTTTTAGACATAAAAAAATATGGATTACGAGGTGTTGTTTTGCAATCTAAAAAAAACATAATTCTTGATAAAGCTGAATGTATTAAATTTGCTAATAAAAATAAGATTTTTATTGAAATTATATGAAAAAAATATTCATACTAACAGGTGAGCCCTCTGGAGATAAATTAGCTTCAACAGTTATTTCTAAGCTTAAATCGCAAAATCCCGATATTGAATATTCTTCTGTTGGAGGTATTCATTTAAAAAAATTAGGAATCAATTCTATTTTTAATTTAAATGAAATAACTTATCTCGGTTTTACGAGTATTTTGTTAAACATATTTAAAATCAGAAATAAGATTAACCAATCAGTTAATGAAATAATTAAATTTAACCCTGATATATTATTTTCAGTTGATAGTCCTGACTTTACTATGAGAGTAGCTGAGAAAGTAAAAAAATTAAATAAAAACATCAAAACTATTCACTATGTGGCCCCTCAGGTGTGGGTGTGGAGAAAAAATAGAGTAAAAAAAATTAAAAAATTTATTGATCATATTCTTTTATTATTTGACTTTGAAAAAAAATATTTTGAAGAAGAAAATATAAAGAATACTTTTGTTGGACATCCCTTAATTGAGAATAATGAAGATAATAAAAAAATTATTGAAAATATAATTCCTAAAAATAAAAAAATTATTTCAATTTTTCCTGGAAGTAGAAAATCTGAAACTGATGCATTATTAAATATTTTAATTGATTTTATTAAACTAATGAACAAAAAACATAATGATTTTTATTTTTACTTTCATGCGACTGAAGAAAATAAAAATTTAATTTTTTCAGAAATTAAAAAATTTAATATCGAAAATGTAGATGTTATTTCAGATGAAATTATCAAATCTAAAATTTTATCTAATTCTGTTTTTGCAGTGTCCAAATCAGGTACAGTTTCTTTGCAAATTTCTAGCTCAAATATACCATCTATAATTATTTATAAATTAAGTTTTATAAATTTTATGATATTTAAAATGTTAGTTAACGTTAAATTTGCAAATATAATTAATATAATTAATAACCGTGAAGTTATTCCAGAGTTGTTACAAAATGAATGTAATGCTGATGAAATCTACAGATCTGTTATTTATTTTTTAAAAAACCCTGACCTTATTAAAAAGCAATTAATTGATTGTTCAAAAACATTAGAAGGAATTAGATCTAAAACCTCCTCTTCTGAAGAAGCTTGTTTAGTTTTAAGGAATTATCTTAGATAGTCTCTTTAAAACCTCTTCTTTGCCTAAAGCCATAATTATATCATATAAACCTGGACCAAATTTTGATCCTGTTAAAGCAATCCGTAAAGGCTGACCAACTCCTTTAAAATTTGTATTATTTGTTTTTATTAAATTATTCACTAAGGGTTCTAAATTTTCCCTATTTATATTTGTTATAGATGATAATTCTTTTATAAATTCTGAAACAATTTTTTTAGCTTTATCATCAATTAATTTAACATCATCCTCATTAAAATAAACCTTGTCATTTATGATAAATCCTGCATTATTATAAATGTCTTCTAAGGTTTTAGCCTTATTTTTTAAAAATGATAATGAGTTTTTAACTTTTTTTTCTTTGTCATTTTGAATCTCATCTTTATAGATTTTACTATATTCAACTAGATATTGATAAAGATCGCTCTCATCGATTGTTTTTATATAATGTTCATTCATTGATAATATTCTGCTTATATCTAGTTTTGATGGAGATTTACCAATGCCTTCTAAATTAAAGTGCTTAATGCTCTCTTCTAAAGAAAATATTTCTTTATCTTGATATGACCATCCAAGTCGAAGTAGATAATTTCTTAAAGCATCTGGCATTATGCCTATTTTTGAGTAATCATCCAAAGTTGAGGCATTATCTCTTTTAGAAAGCTTTTTACCTTCAATAGTATGAATTAATGGAATATGTGCATATTCTGGAACATCCCAACCCATTGCTTGGTATATTTGTATTTGTTTAAAAGTATTTATCTTATGATCATCTCCTCTTATAATGTGAGTCATTCCCATTTGATGATCGTCAACAGACGCAGACAAGTTGTAAGTTGGCGTTCCATCATTTCTTAAAATTATAAAGTCCTCTATTGTATTATTTTCAATTTCCAAATCTCCTTGAACCAAATCTTTAAGTTTAGAATTTCCTTCTATTTTACTTTTAAATCTTATTACAGGTTTAACACCTTTAGGCGCGTCTTTTTCATCAGCATCTCTCCATTGTCTATTATAAATATAAGGTAATTTTTTTTGTCTTGCTCTTTTTTTTTGTTCTTCTATCTCTTCAGCAGAGCAGTAACATTTATATGCATTCCCTTTTTGTAATAATTCATTAGCAATTTTAATGTGATCTTCTATTTTTTGTGATTGAATATATTCTTCTCCATCATGTTCAATTCCTATCCACTTTAATGATTTTATAATTTGTTTTTTGTGTTCCTCCTTGGATCTTTCTTTATCTGTATCTTCAATCCTTAGATGAAAAGTTCCTTTTTGATTTTTAGAGAACAACCAATTAAATAAGGCAGTTCTAACTCCACCAATGTGAAGAGCTCCAGTAGGAGATGGTGCAAAACGTGTTGCTACTTTAGACATCAATGTTGTTTAGACTATTTTTTTAGAAGTTTCTATATAAAGATACTAAAACTCCTTGAACTTTTACTCTATCAGGTCCAAAAATCTTAGTTTCATAGTTTCTATTAGCACTTTCTAGCGCTACAACTTTACCTTTTTTGCGAATTCTTTTTAACATTGCCTCATGTTCATCTATTAAAGCAACGACAATTTTACCGTTATCAGCAGTATCAGTTCTTTTAATAATAACAGTATCACCTTCATGAATACCCGCGTCTATCATAGAATCACCTTGAACTTTTAATCCAAAGTAATCACCATTTTTTTCTAAATTATTTGGTAGCGGAATTCTAGAAACCTCATTTTGTATTGCTTCAACAGGTGTTCCTGCAGCAATTTTTCCAAGTACTGGCACCTCTACTTCATCAGCACTAGTTTGTTCTTCATCTAGTCCACCTTTAATCACACTAGGTGAAAAGCTATTATAAATATCATTGGCAGAAGCTGTTTCTGGTAATTTAATCACCTCTAAAGCTCTTGCTTTGTGAGCTAATCTTTTTATAAAACCTCTTTCTTCTAAAGCACTAATTAATCTGTGAATTCCTGATTTAGATTTTAAATTAAGAGATTGTTTCATCTCTTCATAAGAAGGAGATACGCCTGAACTTCTCAACTTCTTGTTGATAAATAAAAGTAGGTTTTTTTGTTTTTTTGTTAGCATAAGAACAAATATCGTACAAACAATGTTCTATAAAAGTTCTTTTAAATTAACAATACTAAAAAAAACAAGTAAAATGAGGCTTTATTCGACTATAAAACTGAAAAAATAGAATTTTTATCTAGGTTTTTCAAAAGTGATTCACCAATCAAAAAAGTGCTGATTGATGTTTTGCTATTTAGATCTAATAACTCTTCTTTATTCTTGATTCCACTTTCAGATATTAAAGGACCTTTGTGAGTTTTAACAACGTCATAAATATCATAGGTTGTATTTATATCAGTTTTAAGTGTTTTTAAATTTCTATTGTTTATTCCTATTAATGCATTTTTAAAGTTTAAAGCTTTTTCAGCTTCTACTACTGTATGAACTTCAACAATAACTGACATATTATATTTCATAGCTTCGTCATATAATTCATAAGCAAGATCATCTGAAACACCAGCCAAAATAATTAGAATAGCATCTGCACCATAACTTTTTGCTAAAGGTATTTGAAATTTATCGATAAAAAAATCTTTACACAATATAGGTAAGTTAATTTTATCTTTTATTTTGCTTATGTGAATTAAATTTCCTAAAAAATAATCTTCTTCGGTTAAAACCGAAAGACAAGTTGCTTTATTATTTGAATAAATTTGAGCAATATCTACTGGATTATAATCATCAACTATTATACCCGCTGAAGGACTGGCTTTTTTTATTTCAGCAATAATTGAAGTTTTATTATTTTTTATATTATTTTCTATTTTCTCTTTAAAATTAAAATAGCTTTTGTTTTTATTTATTAATTCATCTAAAGTTTTAAGATCTAAGGATTTTTTTAATTTATTAACTTTTTCAATTTTTTTTTGAATGATATTTTGAAGTATATTTTCAGACATTTTGAATTTTTTCTAGATGTAAAAAGGTTTTTCCAGAAAGTATAAATTCTCTTGTGTAATTATATGCTTTAGAAAAGTCAGAAAATTTTTCTCCAACTATTAAACCCGCTGCAGCATTTAAACAAACTGCTTTTGAAAAATCGTTATCCTCACCTTTAAATATTTCAATCATCTTATCAGCATTGAATTTTGAATCATCACCTACTAAATTTTTAAAATTATTTGCATTAACTCCTAAAGCGTTTGGATCTATTTTAATTTCAGATATTTGACCATTTTTTAATTGAATAACATTAGTGATTGCATATGGAGATATTTCGTCCAAACCATCTTCACTATTTACTATCCAAGCAAATTTTAAATTTAAATTTTTTAGTCCTTCTGCAAAAATTTTTAATAATTTCTTATCAAAAACACCTACAACTTGTCTCTCTACAAGAGCTGGATTACTTAACGGACCAATCATATTAAAAATAGTTCTTTTTCCAATTTTCTTTCTTACAGGTCCTACAAATCTCATTGCACTATGATAATTTGGTGCAAACATAAAACCAAAATTATTAGTCTTAATTTCTTTTTCAATATTTTCAGGTTCTAAATCAATTTTAATTTTAAGAGCTTCTAAAACATCGCCAGAACCACATTTTGAGGAAACAGCTTTATTGCCATGTTTAGCAACTTTTGTACCCATGCTAGCTAAAAGTAGGGCAGAAGCAGTTGAAATGTTAAGCGTATTCATGCCATCACCGCCAGTACCGCAAGTATCAATACAATCACTTACGTTTACTCTTTTTGACTTTTCTCTAAGAACAAAAACTCCACCCGCTATTTCATCTGAAACTTCACCTTTTTCAGATAGCAAAGTTAAAAAACTGTAAATTTCATTATCAGTGGCTTTTCCAGTCATTAATATTTCAAAAGCCGTTTTACTTTCTTGAAAAGTTAAATCTTGTTTATTTTTAAGTTTTTCTAAAATTTGATCCATAAGTTTAATTATTAATAAAGTTTTTAAGAATTTTCATTCCATACTTAGTTTTAATACTTTCAGGATGAAATTGTACACCATGAATATTAAATTTTTTATGTTGAACACCCATTATAACACCATCTTCTGTTTCTGCTGTAATCGTTAGCTCTTCAGCTAAGGTTTTTTTATCAATTATAAGACTATGATATCTAGTGGCTTCAAATATACTTGGAAGGTTTTTTAGTATACCAATTTTTTTTGATTTTATTTTACTTGTTTTTCCATGCATTAGTTTTTTAGCTTGGATAATCTTAGACCCAAATACTTGACCAATAATTTGATGTCCTAGACAAACTCCTAAAAAAGGTATTTCTTTATGTAAAGATTTTAAAATATTAATACAGTTTCCAGATTGACTTGGATTACCTGGGCCTGGTGAGATTACTATTTTTTCATATTTCTTTTTTTTAATTTCTTTTGAACTAATTTTATCATTTCTAACAACATCAACTTTTGTGTTTAATGAGGAAATATAGTGATACAAGTTAAATGTAAAACTGTCGTAATTATCTATTAATAATATTTTCATTATCTTAAAGCATTAATTAAAGCTTTAGCTTTATTGACAGTTTCTTCGTACTCTTTTTTAGGTTTACTATCTGCAACTATACCTGCACCTGCTTGAACAAAGAATTTTTTATTTTTTACAATAGCAGTTCTTAAAGCTATACATGTATCAAATTCTCCGTTTGCAGCAAAATATCCAATTCCTCCTGCATAAACTTTTCTTTTTGATGTTTCTAATTCATCTATAATTTCCATTGCTCTGATTTTTGGGGCTCCAGATACAGTTCCGGCTGGAAAACCAGCCAAAAGTGATTTAAATCTTGAAAATTTTTTATTATATTCACCAACTACATTCGAAACTATGTGCATTACATGTGAATATCTTTCAACTATGAAGCTTTCGTTTACTTTCACAGAATTTATCTTTGATACTTTTCCAGCATCATTTCTACCCAAATCAAGAAGCATCAAATGTTCTGAAAGTTCTTTTTTATCTTTAAGAAGATCTCTTTCAAAAAACAAATCTTCTTTTTTAGTTTTGCCACGTGGCCTTGTTCCAGCAATTGGCCTTATAGTAATCTTATTATCTCTAAGTCTTACTAATATTTCAGGACTTGCACCAATTATTTGAAAATCATCAAAATTAAAAAAAAACATAAAAGGAGAGGGATTTGTCACTCTTAGCTTTTTATATATCTCTAAGGGTTTTTTTGTTAATTTTGCCTCAAATCTCTGACTTAATACAACTTGAAAAATATCACCAATTTTTATGTATTTCTTAGCTTTATCTACCATTTTAAGATATTTATTTTTTGGTGTATTTGATTTT
>CABYUV010000021.1 GCA_902522115.1 uncultured Pelagibacteraceae bacterium
CTCTCCCAAATTGCTTTGATCTAGCTTTACCTTTTTTTTGTTTTTCAAGTAATTTTCTTTTTCTGTCTGTTGCTCCGCCGCCATGAATTTTAGTTAAAACATCTTTCTTAAATCCTTTTATGGTTTCTCTAGCAATAATTTTACCACCAATTGCTGCTTGAACAGGTATCATAAAATTATGCCTAGGAATCAAATTTTTTAATTTTTCACAAACTTCTCTACCTGTTTTTTGTGCAAAATCTTTATGTATCATCATAGCCAAAGCATCAACTGGTTCTGCATTTACTAAAATTCCAAGTTTTACCAAATCTCCCTCTCTGTGTTCAATAATTTCATAATCAAAGCTTGCATATCCGCTAGTCATTGATTTTAATCGATCATTAAAATCAAAAACAACTTCATTTAGAGGCAATTCGTAATTTACTACAGCTCTGTTCTCTGAATAACTTAAATTGGTTTGAATTCCTCTTTTATCCTGACACATTTTTATAATTGAACCTAAATATTGGTCAGGAGTGATAATTGTTGCTTTTATCCATGGCTCTTCGATATATTTTATTAAGGTTGGATCTGGTAAACTAGATGGGTTTTGAAGATCAGTTATATTTCCATTATTAAGATGAACTTTATAAACAACACCAGGTGTAGTTGTTAATAAATTAACATCAAATTCTCTTTCTAATCTCTCTGTCACTATTTCCAAATGAAGTAATCCTAAAAATCCACATCTAAAACCTAATCCTAATGCTGAAGATGATTCAGGCTCAAATGAAAAACTTGCATCATTCAATTGTAATTTAGCCAAACCATCTTTTAGTTTTTGAAATTCAGAACTATCTACAGGAAATAATCCACAAAACACTACAGGTTTACTTGGTTTAAAGCCTGGCAATGCTTCTTTCAATGGTTTTGAAGCATCACAAATTGTGTCTCCAACTTTAGTCTCTGACAATACTTTAATTCCCGTTGTAATAAATCCAATTTCACCTGTTTTTAATTCATTTATATCAACTGGTTTTGGAGTAAAAACCCCAACTTTTTCAACAATATATTCTTGATTAGTAGACATCATTTTTATTTTCATGTTTTTTGAAAGTTTACCATCTATCACTCTAACTAAAATCACTACACCTAGGTATGTATCATACCAACTATCAACCAATAAACATTTAAGATCCGCGTTAATTTCTCCTTTTGGTGCAGGAAGAGTTGTGATTATTTGTTCTAAAATATCCTCAACTCCTTCTCCAGTTTTACCAGAACATGGAATTGCATTTTCTGTATCAATCCCTATTACTTCTTCAATTTGTTTTTTTGCTCTATCTAAATCAGATGCAGGCAAATCAACTTTGTTTAAAACAGGTACTATCTCATGATTAGTATCTAAAGCTTGATAAACATTTGCTAAAGTTTGAGCTTCTACTCCCTGAGTACTGTCTACAATTAAAATTGAACCTTCACATGCATATAAAGATCTACTTACTTCGTAACTAAAATCTACATGACCTGGAGTATCAATTATATTTAAAATATAATTTTTTCCATTTTTAGCTTTATAGTTTAGTTTAACTGTTTGAGCTTTAATAGTGATACCTCTTTCACGCTCAATATCCATAGAGTCTAAAACTTGTGCTTTCATCTCCCTTTCTGTGAGTCCACCACAACTATGAATAATCCTATCAGCAATGGTTGATTTTCCATGATCAATATGCGCAATGATTGCAAAATTTCTTATATTATCAATCGAACTCATTATTTTTTTTAGGAACGGATTTTAGCACCAGTTTTATTTTCAACTGTTTCTATTATCAATTTATTAATTTTTTCCAAATCATTATCAGTCAAAGTTTTTTCCAGTGATTGAATAGTTACGCTTATAGCAATTGATTTTTTATTTTCAGGAATATTATCTCCCTCGTATACGTCAAATACTTTGACATTTGAAATTAAATTTGTATCAATATTTGATATTACACTTACTAAATCTTGCACAGTTATTTTTTTATCAACAATAAAAGCAAAATCTCTTTCAGATTTTTGAAAATCCGATACTAAATATTTGTTTTTCCGATCTTTTAATGGTTTTTTTGGCAATTTTAAATTATCTAGAAATATTTCAAAACCTACTAAAGTCTCTGTTTTAATATCTAGGGCTTTGATAATATTTGGATGAATTTCACCAAAATATGCAGCTACCTTGTCATTTTTTTTATTTAGAAATACTCTGCCTGATTTTCCTGGATGATAATAATTGGGGCTCTCATCATCAATATAAAATTTTTCTGCATCATAACCAGCTTCTACTAAAGTTTGTATAACATCTCTTTTAATATCAAAAATATCTATATTTCTCTCTTTTTCAATCCATGAAAGTCTAGATTTTTTTCCAGCTGACAAACCACAAACAACTATATTCTGTTCTCCAGGTTGTGAGCCATAAAATATTGGTCCTATTTCAAATATTGATAAATCTTTAATTCCTCTATCTAAGTTTTTACTCATATGCATTACTAAATTTGAAAAAATAGAATTTCTTAATACTCCCAATTCGGAGCTAATTGGATTTACAATTTTAATTTCTTTATTAGCCTCTTTAAAATGGTCGTTATATTTAGAATCTGAAAAAGACCATGTAATTGCTTCCAAATACCCCTTAGATGCTACTGCCCTTTGAAGAAAATGAAATAACTTTTGAGTAGGATTTAAAGTATTTTTTGATCTTACTTTAATAGGTTTTTCTGTTTTTATTTTTTCATAGCCACTAATTCTTACAAGTTCCTCAACTATATCAATTTCTTGAACAATATCTGGTCTCCAAGACGGAACTGATAATTTAAAGAATTTTTTTTCTTTTTTTAATTTAAAACCAAGTTTTTCTAAAATGACTATCACTTCTTTAATTGAAATTTTAAAACCAGTAATTTTTTCAAATGTTTTTGGTTCAAATTTTATTACTTTGTTTTTATAAGATTCAATTTTTTGAATATCTATTTTACTTATTTCACCACCACAAATTTCCTTAATTAAAAAAGCTGCTTTATTTAATCCATTTTCAATAGATAACTGGTCAATACCTCTTTCAAATCTAAATTTAGCGTCTGTATCAATATTCAATTTCTTGGAGGTTTTTCTAATTGATCTTGGATCAAAATAGGCCGACTCTAATAAAACATTTTTTGTATCTAGTTCTGTACCTGATCTTGTTCCTCCAATAATTCCTCCAAGACCTAAGACACCTTTGTTATCACTTATTACGCACATTCCATCTTCTAATTTATAATTTTTATTATCGAGAGCAGTAAATCCTTCACCTGATTTCGAATTTCTTATAATTATCCCATTCTCAATTTTATCAGCATCATATGCGTGTAAAGGACGATTAATATCAATCATCACATAATTTGTAATATCTACAATTGCAGATATTGGTTTTTGGCCTATAGAAATTAATTTATCTTTCAACCATTGAGGACTTTCTGTATTCTTGACATTAGTTATCAAGCAGCTACCAAAAGATAAACAACCTTGATTTTTTTCTTTTGTTATTTTTACTTTTAAGGTTTGTTTTTTATTAGATTTAATTTTTTTGTCTTTTTCTGGTTTTAAGTTTCCAAAACCTGCAGCTGATAAATCTCTTGCTATCCCCCGCACACCAAGACAGTCTGGTCTATTCGGTGTGATTGATAAATCGATAAGATTAGAACTCGGTTTAGAAAAATAACTTTTTCCAACATTTTTTGCATACTTGGATGACGACAGCTCAGTAATTCCATCACTTTCATCTGATAAATTCAATTCAGATTCAGAACAAAGCATTCCATAGGATGTAACATCTCTTATTTTAGCAACTATAAGTTTAGTTTTATTTCTTGGGATTATTGCGCCTGGTGGAGCATATATTGTTAGAAGGCCCTCTCTTGCATTTGCAGCTCCACAAACAACTTTTTTAATTTCTTTATCACCAACATCTACATCACAAACTTTAAGTCTGTCTGCATTAGGATGTTTTTCTGTTTTTACAATTTTTGCTACCTTAAATAATTCTAATCCCTCAGATAAGTTTTCTATACTCTCAACCTCAAGACCTATGTCTGTAAGTTTCTCAAGAAGTTTATCTTCTTTTGCACTTGTTTTTAAATGATCTTTTAACCAATCATATGTAATCTTCATCTGCTTAAACCTCTGTAATTTGAAGGAACATCAAGCGGATCAAAACCAAAATGATTTAGCCATCTGTAATCACAATCAAAAAACGCTCTCAAATCATTAATGCCATATTTAAGCATTGCTAATCGGTCAATACCAATACCAAAAGCATATCCTTGATATTTAGATGGATCTACTTTTACATTTCTTAAAACATTAGGATGCACCATACCACAGCCTAAAATTTCAAGCCACTTATCACCTTCTCCGATAATTATTTTGCCATCTTTTAATTCATAACCAATATCTACTTCGGCAGATGGTTCTGTGAATGGAAAGTGACTAGGTCTAAATCTCATTTTAATTTTTTCTACTTCAAAAAATTCTTTAATAAAATAATTCAAACACCCTTTCAAATGCCCCATATTAATATTTGTATCAATATGCAAACCTTCCACTTGATGAAACATTGGAGCATGTGTTTGATCACTATCGGATCTATAAGTTCTACCAGGAGCAATAATCTTAAAAGGAGGTTTATCTTTTAGCATAGTTCTAATTTGAACTGGTGAAGTATGAGTTCGCAACAAAATTTCTTTGTTTTCATTTAGGTAAAATGTATCATGCATATCTCTTGCCGGATGATTGTCAGGTGTGTTTAAAGCAGTAAAGTTGTTATATTCATTTTCAACATCAGGTCCTTCCTCAACACTAAATCCTATTTCAGAAAAAATAGATGAAATTTCGTCAATAGTTTGTGAAACTGGATGAACCTTTCCTCTAACGAAAGGTCTTTCTGGTAAAGTTATATCGACTTTTTCTTTTTCTAATTTTTCGTTTATTTTTTTTCCTTCTATCTCACTAATTTTAGAACTTATCAAATTCTGAAGTTCATCTTTTGCTTGATTTAAATCTGATGCAAATTTTTTTCTATCAATCTCTGGAATTGATCCTATGGTTTTAAATTTTGATGAAATAATACCATTTTTACCAAAGAGTTTCGTTTTGATTTCGTTTATTTGATCAATGCTCAAATCATTTTCAAGCTTTGATATAAACTGATCTCTAATATTTTTTATCTCTGACATATCAGTAGATTATTTCCTTAAGAAATAAAAACAATAGTGAAGATTAGTTTAAAGCTGATTGAGCTTTTTGTACAATTGTTTTGAATGCTTCTGGGCTATCGTAAGCAATTTCAGCAAGAATTTTTCTATCTATTGCAATACCACATTTACTTAGTCCACTGATAAATTTTGAATAAGTTAAGCCTTCAGCTCTTACTCCAGCATTGATTCTCTGTATCCACAATGATTTAAAATCTCTTTTTTTATTTCTTCTGTCTCTATAAGCATATTGCATGGATTTTTCCATAGCTTGCTTGGCAACTCTAATAGTATTTTTTCTTCTACCCCATTGACCCTTTACAGCTTTTAAAACTTTTTTATGTTTAGCTTTACTAGTTACACCTCTTTTAACTCTTGCCATTATTAACCTCTTAAACTGTAAGGCATATATGACTTAACAATTTTTCCATCTTGTTTAGACAATGTTGTAGTGCCTCTTAGTTTTCTTATTTGTGAATTCGTTCTTTTGATCATACCATGTCTTTTACCTGCTTGAGCAGAAATAACTTTCCCCTTAGCAGATATTTTGAATCTTTTTTTTTGCTGAGCTTTTTGTTTTTAGTTTAGGCATAATTCTGCGGACTTATACAAAGAAAGATATAATTTTACAACCTCTATTAAGGGTTATAAAGGCTGAATTACCATAATCATTTGCTTCCCATCAAACTTGGGATGCAGTTCTACCTTGCCGATATCCTTCATATCTTCTTTTATTTTGCCCATTAGTTCATTTCCTAGATAGGAATGCTGAAGCTCTCTACCTTTAAATCTTATAGTGAATTTAACCTTATCTCCTTTAGCTATAAATTTTTTCGCATTTTTCACTTTAAACTCATAATCATGGGTTTCCGTAACGGGTCTCATTTTAATTTCTTTCAGAGAAACAATTTTTTGTTTTTTCTTCGCAAGATTTGCTTTTTTCTGAGCATCATACTTATATTTACCCATATCCATTATTTTGCATACTGGAGGATTTGTATTAGGCGCTATTTCAATTAAATCTAAACCTTGATTTTTTGCCATGGAAATAGCTTCATTGGTATTCATCACTCCAAGATTTTCTCCATCACTTGCTATAACTTGTACATCAGGAGAAGAAATTCTATTATTAGATCTTGGACCTCTGTCCTTAGTTCTTCTTTGAAAATAGTTTTGTTTGAAGTCTGCCACTTAGTTAGATGATGCTTTGTTTAAAGCAGAGAATGTTTTTAAGAATTGCTCTATACCCATATTTTCTTGTTTATTAGAGTCTAATCTTCTAATCGTTACTGAATTGGAGTCAACTTCTTTTTTACCACAAATTAATAAAAGCGGTATTTTTGCTAAAGAATGATCTCTAATTTTATAATTTAAATTATGATTTTTTAAATCTACTGCAGAACTTATACCTGAATTTTTAATTTTGTTTGATATCTCAGTTGCATAATCATTAAATTCTTCTGAAATAGGTATTACCATAGTCTGCAAGGGAGATATCCAAAATGGAAACTTACCTGCATAATTTTCAATTAAAATTCCAATAAATCTCTCTAAAGAACCAAATAGCGCTCTATGTAACATAACGGGAACTTTTTTAGTTCCGTCTTTGTCAATATAGAAAGCATCTAATCTTCCAGGTAAATTTAAATCTACTTGCAAAGTTCCACATTGCCAATCTCTGCCAATAGCATCTCTTAAAACAAATTCAATTTTAGGACCATAAAATGCTCCCTCACCTTTATTAATTGTATATTCTAATTTGGAAGCTTTAACAGCTTCAAGTAAAGAGGCTTCTGCTTTATCCCATACTGCATCATCACCAACTCTTACTTTTGGTCTGTCTGCATATTTTAGAATTACATTTTCAAAACCAAGGTCTTTATAAATATCTAGTATTAAATTTGTAACAATTAAACATTCACTAGTAATTTGGTCTTCAGTACAAAAAATATGGGCGTCGTCTTGAGTAAAGGCTCTTACTCTTAATAACCCGTGTAAAGCCCCTGATGGTTCATAACGATGAACTTTTCCAAACTCAGCAAAACGTAAAGGAAGATCTCTGTAACTTTTTAAGCCTTGATTAAACACCTGAATATGACCTGGGCAATTCATCGGTTTAATTGCAAAAACTTTCTCATCTGGAGTTTCAGAAGTATACATGTTTTCTCCATATTTTTCCCAATGCCCAGATTTTTCCCATAGTTGTCTATCTAGTACCTCTGGAGTATTTACCTCTTTATAACCAGCAGCATCTTGTCTACTTCTCATATAGTTAATAAGCTTTTGAAATAAACCCCATCCTCTTTCATGCCAAAATACTGATCCAGGGCTTTCTTCTCTAAAATGAAATAAATCCATTTCTTTACCTAATTTTCTATGATCTCTTTTTTCCGCTTCTTCTATTCTTTTCAAATATTGATCTAGATCTTTTTGAGTTGCCCAACTCGTACCATATATTCGTTGCAACATTTCATTTTTAGAGTCTCCTCTCCAATATGCCCCTGACACTTTTGTAAGTTTAAAATATTTTCCTATTTTACCTGTAGAGGAAAGATGTGGACCTCTACATAAATCATGCCATTCTCCATGAAAATAAATTGATACATCTTCGTTTTCCGGTATCGCTTCAATGAGCTCGGCTTTATAAATTTCTCCTTTTTTTTTAAAATGGCTAATTGCTTTGTTTCTATCCCAAACTTCTCTTTTTGTTATTTCATTCCTATCAACAATCTCTCTCATTTTATTTTCAATTTTTACTAGATCATCCTCTGAAAATGGTTCTTTTCTCGCAAAGTCGTAATAAAATCCATTTTCTATCACAGGCCCAATTGTAACTTGTGTGCCAGGAAACAATTCTTGAACAGCCATAGCTAAAATATGAGCTGTGTCATGCCTTATAGTTTCCAAGCCCTCGGGATTTTTTGAAGTAAAAATTTTAACAGAACAATCATTTTCAATTAAAAAATTAAGATCTTTAAGCTCACCATCAACGCTTATGACCATAGCTTGTTTGGCTAATGATTTGCTAATTTTTTCAGCTACTTCAAATCCAGTAACTTTATTAGGAAAATCAATATTATTTCCGTCAGGTAATGTTATTATCGGCATTTAATTTAATAATCTCTTATACTCTGAATAAGTAGAAAAGCACATTTTTTCAACATTAAATTTTTGGACTATGTTTTTTCTTCCCTCATTACCAATTGATTTTAGTAGAGTTTCATCCATGTTAAGAGTTTTTTAAAATTTTATTACTTAATGATTTAGCATTTCCTGCTTCGAATAAAAAACCAGTTTTTTCATCGATTATCGTTTCGATAGAGCCTCCAATATTACTTGCTATAATTGGTTTTTCCATTGACTGAGCTTCCACAGCAACTCTACCAAAAGCCTCTGGTTCAGTTGAGGCTGAAACAATAATATCTGAAACTTTATATGCTAAAGCCATATCCTTACAATGATCTATAAAACTTATTTGTTTCGATAATCTGTATTGCTCTGAGAGTCTTATTAATTTTTTCTTATATAAATCTCTACCTTGATCACTACCTAAAATTACAGCATAAAATGCTTCATAGCCCAGTTGTATATTCACTAAGTTTACTGCCTCAATAAAAACTTCATGTCCCTTCCAAGAAGTTAATCTACCAGGCAAAAGTATAATTTTTTTATCTTTTTCAATGTTCCATTTTTTTAATAATTTTTTCTCATCAATTTCAATTTTGGTTGTTGGATCAAAGTAGTCAACATTTATTCCTCTAAAAATAACCATTAATTTTTTTTTCTCATTTAAATATTTTGAATAATTTTTTTTAATATGAGAAAAAATAAAATTAGATCCTGCAATAATTAAATCTGCTCTTGTCATCACTGAATTATATATTTTTTTTATATTACTCTTAAAATTATATGTACCGTGAAATGTAGTTACAAATTTTCGTCCTGTAATTTTTGTTGCTAAAAAACATGACCAAGCAGGTGCTCTACTTCTCGCATGAACTAGAGAGATATTATAAATTAAAATTATTCCAATTAAAATAAAGGCATTAATTAAAATTAGTAAAGGATTTTTGCTTTGCACTGGAAGTCTAAATATTTTAACTTTTTTTTTATCTACAAATTTAAGTAATTCACCACCACTTGTTACAATAAATGATTTACAATTATTTTCTGGTAAATAATGTGCAATATCATAACAGCCTGTTTCAGCTCCTCCATAACCTAATTTTGGTATTACTTGTAAAACTTTTAAATCAGATGACATTTGATATGATTATATATTAATAGATAAATCTTATAAACGATTATGGCAAATTTCAGATTTCATCGATTATCAAATACTAAGAAAATTAGACATATTTCCAAAATTTTTAAAAATAGTTCTTTTATAGTTTTTCTGCATGGCTTTATGTCAGATCTTGAAGGAAAAAAACCAAATGCATTTTTGAAATTTGCCAAAAAAAATAAAATAAGTTTTTTGGCATTAGAATACTCTGGTCATGGAAAATCTTCTGGAAAATTTGTAAATGGAAATATTTCAAAATGGAGTAAAGAGACATCAATTTTAATAAAAAAATACGTTAAAAAAA
>CABYUV010000022.1 GCA_902522115.1 uncultured Pelagibacteraceae bacterium
CATTTTTACAATTATTAGGAATTTTTTCTATATATCTTATAGAGTCGTATGAAAAATAACCAGAAATTAATGAACAAATTTTAGGTAAATTTTTTGGTGTATCAAACTTGAAATCTTCTATAATTTTTTCAATTAAATTTTCAGGCCTTTCCTTAAGTTTAACTTTTTTATTTTTTTGAATTATATAAGAGTTATTGTTATTAAATTCCCAAATTTTATCAGGGTTTTTACCAAAAATTGTATATCTACCCTTGATTTTACCTTTTTCTACAGATTCAAATATAAAACTATTTTTTTCCTCTAGGAAGTTGTCTATTAAATTTAATATCCCTTCATCATTGTTTACCTTTTTTGAGGTATATATAATTTGATTTTTTTTGCTTCTATGTCGAAACTTAAAATCTTTGAAGCTTCGATTGATTATCATTTGAAGTAATTTTTAACTCTATCTAAGGTTTTTTGATTTAACTGAACCTGGAATTTATTGTTCATTAATTGTTCATAAGTTTGTAAAATATTTTTTCTGTTATTTGTATTTTCAATTTTTACAAATTCCAAATAGTTATTATCAGATTTATTAAATTGGTTATTATTTGAACCAGTAATTTTAACTAAAAAAAATTGATTTTCACTATTATTTACTAGAGTAAATGAATTGACTGGCAATGAATAAAGCATCTTAACAGAATTTATTTCAAAAACATCATCATCTTTAATAGAATTAATTGTCATAAATCTTGTATCAAGTTTACTTAACTCCTCAAATCTTGTGTTATTAAATTCGTTTCTTTGAATTTCTTCTAAAAGTTTTCTATTGTAATCAAATTTTCCTTTTTGATAAATTAGGTCAATAATTTGAGATTTTATAGTTTGATCATTTAGATCTGGAGTTCGATCATATTCCTTTTTAATATTATAAAGCAGAAAATTATCACCACTTTCAATCAAGTCTAATTTTGTATTTTTTTTGGAATAAATTAAATCCTCGTAAATTTTTTTATTTGAACTTGGCGCAAATTCGTAAATTTCTAGAGGTTTTACATTTATACTTTCCAATATAGCCTCAAATGAGACTCCTTGGGATATTTTATTTTCTATTTCATCAATAGTATTAAAAAAATCTTGGTTAAATTCTTCAACACCAATTAAATTCTTAGGATTTAGAGCTACGTAATTAAAATCAACATACTGTCTTTTTAATTGATCTTTATTTTCTTCTATGAATAAGTTTATTTCACTATCTGTATAACCAGATTTAGCTTTATATAAATTTTCCAATTCAAAGTATTCAATGTCTAATGATTTATTATTTTCTTTATATTTTTCATTAATTAAAAATTCAGGTATAATAGCTCCAGCACCAATAAAATCAAACAAGTGTTTTTGCAATCCTCTGTTTTTTAATTGTAACTCAAACATAGGAGCGGACATATTATTAGATAATAAAAATTTCTCGTATTTTACTCTTTCGAAGACTCCATTTTCATTTTGAAAATTTTTATCATTTTTAATAATTTTTGAAATTGTATTTTCATTAATTGAAAAATTAAACTCTTCAATTTCTAAATCTATTATTGTTTCAGATATCAATCCTGACAAAAGTTCTTCAATAATATTATTGTCTAAATTATCTCTAATTGCTTCTTGTGAAATCCCACTTTGATTTACATAGTCAATAAAATCTTGTGTTGTTAGATTTGTTTTATTTATTTTTGCAATATTGTTTTGATTATTTGTGCTAAATCCACCTCCAAAACCACCAAAACCAAAAGCGATAATTATTATGACAATTAACAACAATCCACCTAATTGTTTCCAGCCCAAGTTTTTTATTTTTTCAATCATCGTGTTATAAATTTATTGATCTGTAAAAAACAAATCTATAGATTAAAAAGTCAATTATGACAAATAAATATATGTATTTTGTAGCTAATTGGAAAATGTTTGGTGATTTAAGAACTCTAAATTCACTTGATGAAGTAATAAAGTTTTCAAAAAATAATAAAAAAAATAAGTTCAAAATAGTTTATTGCCCACCAAATACTTTAATTCGTCCATTATCGAGAAGACTGAAAAAGACAAAAATAGAAGTTGGTGCTCAAAACTGTCATCACAGCTATGAATATGGTGCACACACAGGACAAGTAAATGCCACCATGCTTAAAAATGTAGGAGCAAAGTTTGTTATTTTGGGACACTCAGAAAATAGGCAGTTAGGGGAAACAGATAATTTAATTAATTTAAAAATTAAAAACGCAATTAAATCAGGTTTGAAAATCATATTTTGCATTGGTGAAACCTTGAAACAGAAAAGACAAAAAAAAACTAATCAAATTTTAAAAAGACAAATTGAACAAGGATTAAAATCGATAAAGAATAAATCCAAAATTATTATAGCTTATGAGCCAATATGGTCTATTGGTACAGGGGTAATTCCAAAAGAAGCAGTTTTAAACGAAGCTATTTCATTTATTAAAAGTAAATTTGTAAAAAATTATCCTAAAATTTTATATGGCGGATCTGTAAATACTAATAACGCAGAGAAATTAAAAAAAATTCCCAGCATTGATGGTTTTTTGATAGGAGGCGCATCGCAAAATCCAAAAAAATTTATTGATATAATCAAAAAAACCATTAATTAGTGCCACATGGAAAATCTATTATTAGTAATTAACATCATACTTGCAGTTATTTTAGTTCTTTTAGTTTTGTTGCAAAAATCTGAAGGTGGTGCCCTAGGTATTGGAGTTTCGCAAGAAAATTTTATGTTATCTAGATCAGCAGGTAGCTTTATGACTAAAGCAACTGCGATTGTAGCAACACTTTTTATTATTTGTAGCTTAGCACTTACAATTATTTCTAGAGCAGAACTTACCCCCACAAGCTCTGTATTAGATATTGTTGAGGAAAAAACTGAAGACACGCCATCAATTCCAGAAAATAATTAATTAATCCTTTTCAATTCATTTTTTATTCGCTATAAGATACTTCCATGGCGCGATATATATTTGTCACTGGCGGCGTGGTTTCTTCTCTTGGTAAAGGTCTCTCTTCAGCATCATTAGCTTATTTAATACAATCCAGAGGTTATAAAGTTAGATTAAGAAAATTAGACCCCTATCTAAATGTCGATCCAGGAACAATGAGTCCGTTTCAACATGGAGAAGTTTTTGTAACTGATGATGGAGCTGAAACAGATTTAGATCTTGGTCACTATGAAAGATTTTCAGGAGTAACAGCAAAGAAAACAGATAATATTACAACAGGAAAAATTTATAGTGATGTTCTTAAAAAAGAAAGAAAAGGTAAGTATTTAGGTAAAACAGTTCAGGTTATTCCACACATTACAGATAGGATTAAAGAATTTATAAAACACGATACATCTAAAGAAGATTTTGTCATTTGTGAAATAGGAGGAATAGTAGGTGATATAGAAAGTCTTCCCTTTGTAGAAGCGATAAGGCAATTTTCAAATGATATTGGTAAAAAAAATGCATTATTTATTCATCTTACCTTAGTTCCTTATTTAAAAGCATCTGATGAAATAAAAACCAAACCAACACAACATTCAGTTAAAGAATTAAGAAGTATCGGTATTCAACCTGATATTATAATTTGTAGATCAGAAAGATCTATTCCTTTAGAACATAGAAAAAAAATATCTTTGTTTTGTAATGTTGATATTAAAAATGTAATTGAAACCGTTGATGTTAAAACCATTTATGAGGCACCGATTAGTTTTGCAAAAGAAAAACTAGATGTACAAGTTTTAAATTATTTCAAAATAAAATCTAAAAAATCTAATAACTTAACACCTTGGAAGAAAATAACTAAAATCACTCTCAATACAAAAAGACATGTTAATATTGCAATTATTGGTAAATATGTTGAATTAAAAGATGCGTATAAATCTTTGGACGAAGCACTTACTCATGGAGGAATATCCAATAATCTTAAAGTTAATTTAGTAAGAATAGACTCTGAAAAATTAAAAGTTTCAGAAATAAAAAATAAACTTAAAAACGTTTCAGGAATTTTAATTCCAGGTGGATTTGGCAAAAGAGGGACAGAAGGTAAAATTGAAGCTATAAGGTATTCAAGAATAAATAAAATTCCATTCCTTGGAATTTGTTATGGAATGCAAATGGCAATAATTGAATTTGCTAGAAATCAATTAAAAATAAAAAAAGCAACTTCTTCTGAATTTGATAAAGTTGGAATACATATTATTGGCTTGATGCATGAATGGGAGAAAAGTGGTAGAAAAGTAAAAGGAACAGATAAAGATTTAGGAGGCACTATGAGACTAGGTTCTTATGATGCAATCCTGAAAGATAAATCTAAAATAAGAGATATTTATAAATCCCGACTAATTAAAGAGAGACATAGACATAGATATGAAGTTGATATTTCATATAAAGAAAAATTTGAGAAGAAAGGATTAATATTTTCAGGTTTATCTCCAGATCATAAGCTTCCAGAGATAATTGAACTTAAAAATCATCCTTGGTTTATAGGAGTTCAGTTTCATCCTGAATTTAAATCTAGACCTTTGAACCCACATCCTTTATTCTCTTCTTTTATCAGAGCAGCAAAAAATCATAGATGAGTATGATTAAAGTAAATTGTGATAATATAGAAATTTCAAACAATAATAAGATTTGTATTATTGCAGGTCCATGCCAACTTGAGACAGAACAACATGCACTCGATATGGCTGGAAAAATTAAGGAAATTACTTCGAAATTTGGCCTTGGATTTATTTACAAAACTTCATTTGATAAAGCGAACAGAACAAGTTTAAAAGGTAAAAGGGGAGCAGGATTAGATGCATCACTTCCCGTATTTGATAAAATTAAAAAGGAATTGAATGTCCCTATTTTAACAGACATTCATAATGCTGAACAATGTGAAATTGTTTCAAAACATGTTGATGTTTTACAAATCCCAGCTTTTTTATGTCGACAAACAGACTTATTAATTGCAGCAGCTAAAACAAATAAAATTATCAATGTAAAAAAAGGTCAGTTCTTAGCACCGTGGGATATGGTGAATGTAACTAAAAAAATTTCAGACTCAGGAAATAAAAATATCTTAGTTACAGAAAGAGGCGCAAGTTTTGGATACAACACTTTAGTCTCTGACATGAGATCATTACCTATTATGGCAAAGAATGGTTATCCAGTAATTTTTGATGCAACTCATTCTGTCCAACAACCAGGGGGACAAGGAGAATCCTCTGGTGGTCAAAGAGAATTTGTTGAATATTTAGCAAGAGCTGCAGTTGCAGTTGGAGTTGCAGGTGTATTTATTGAAACGCATCAAGATCCTGATAATGCTCCATCAGATGGACCAAACATGGTACCATTGAATAAATTAGAGAATCTATTAAAACAATTACACGATATAGATAATCTAATAAAAAAATAGTGAGTAAAATTTTAAAAGTAAAAGCACGTCAAGTTTTTGACAGCAGAGGAAATCCAACAGTAGAAGCAGAAGTTTATACAAAAAATAATAGCGCATCCGCTATTTGTCCATCAGGTGCCTCCACAGGAACTTTTGAAGCTTTTGAAAAAAGAGATAAAAATAATAAACGCTATTTAGGAAAAAGTGTTTTGAATGCAGTTAACTTAGTTAACACAAAGATTTCAAAAAAATTAAAAGGACAAAGTATCCATAATCAAGAAAGAATTGATGCTTTGTTAATTAACTTAGATGGTACAAGACAAAAAACTAACCTAGGAGCTAATGCGATGCTAGCAGTTTCTATGGCTGTTAAAAAACTGTCTGCCAAAGCAAAAAAATTACCTTTGTATAAAACTTTTTTTCAAAAAAATAACTTTCAATTACCTTATCCATTAATGAACATTATTAATGGTGGAGTGCATGCAAATAACGGTCTTAGAATTCAAGAGTTTATGATTAGACCTGATCGAGCAAAAAGTTTTTCTGAAGCGATGCGGATTTGTTTTGTTGTTATTAAAAACCTAAGTAAATTAATTAAAGAAAAAGGTTTATCAACTTCAGTAGGTGATGAAGGTGGTTTTGCACCCATGATCAGTAGTAATAATCAAGCTTTAGATTTAATTGTGAGTGCAATTAAAAAATCAAGATTTATTAATGGTAAAGATGTTTCTATTTGTCTAGATGTGGCTGCTAATGAATTATATAAAAAGAACAAATACTCTATTCATTCTAAAAGTTATATTTCAGTGGATAAATCTATTAAAGAATATCAAAAAATTATAAAAAAATATAAAATCAAGTCTATTGAAGATCCATTTGCTGAAAATGATTGGTTGGCATGGAGTAAATTAATGAAATCAATAAAAAAAGTTCAGATCGTTGGAGATGATTTGTATGTAACAAATGTTGAAAGATTAAAGAAAGGTTTTTTAAATATTTCATCAAATTCTATATTAATAAAGCTAAATCAAATTGGTACTGTTTCAGAAACTCTAGATGTAATTAAATTTGCACAAATCATTGGATATAAAACAATTATATCTCACCGATCAGGTGATAGTGAGGATACTTTTATTGCTGATTTAGCAGTGGGCACTAATTCAAATCAAATTAAAACAGGATCTTTAGCTAGATCTGAAAGGGTTGCAAAATATAATCAATTAATCCGTATTGAAGAAGAACTTGGAAAAAAAGCGAAGATGAATAAGATCAATTAATGCTTCGATTAATAAAAAGAAATTATTTTTTATTAATATCAGTTTTTCTTATTTTTTATTTTGTTTTCAACTTAGTATCTGGAGAAAGAGGTCTTTTTTCATATATAGAAAAAAAGGAACTTTTGTATATCTTGAAAAAAGAAGAATTAACCCTAACTAGTAAAATAGAAGAGATGGATTATAAAAATTCACTTTTAAGCACTAATTTAGATCTTGATTATATTGAGACTTTAATTAGAGAACGGTTTTTGTTTGGTAAAAAAAATGAGACAATTTATATAATTAAAAAAGATGAAAAGTAGACATCCAGAAAAAGAAAAAAAACCTATTAATCCAATCAAAAAAAAACCTGAATGGATTAGATCTAAACTTACAAATAGTAAGGAATTCTTTTTAACGAAAACAATAGTGAATAATAATAATCTTGTGACTGTTTGTCAGGAAGCAAACTGCCCAAATATAACAGAATGTTGGAGTAAGAGACATGCAACCTTTATGATTATGGGAGACACCTGCACAAGAGCTTGCGCTTTTTGTGATGTTAAAACTGGTGCACCAGTTAAATTAGATCAACTTGAACCTATAAAGATTGCAGAAGCGGTAAAAAAATTAAATTTAAAACATGTTGTGATTACTTCAGTTGATAGAGATGATTTAGATGATGGTGGATCAGAACATTTTTTTGAAGTGATTAATCAAACCAGAAAATCAAACCCAAACACTACTATTGAAGTTCTCACACCTGATTTTTTAAGAAAAGGAGATGCCTATAAAAAAGTTTTAGATGCTAAACCTGATGTTTTTAATCATAACATTGAAACTGTCCCTAGTCTTTATTTAAAAGTTCGACCTGGGTCTAGATACTTTGCATCTTTAGAACTTTTAAAAAATGTAAAAAAAGTTAACAAAAATATTTTTACTAAATCTGGAATAATGGTTGGCTTGGGTGAGACTAGAGATGAAATTTTACAAGTCATGGATGATTTAAGAGCTGCAGATGTAGATTTCATAACTATTGGTCAATATTTACAACCTTCAACTAAACATTATCCATTAGATCGATATTACACGCCAAAAGAGTTTGAAGTTTTAGGAACAATAGCAAAAGCTAAAGGATTTTTGTTAGTGTCTTCCTCTCCTTTAACTAGATCTTCATATCACGCTGATGAGGATTTTGCAAAATTACAACAAAACAGATTAAAAAATAATTAATGCCAAAAGCATCAGTTAAGCGATTAATTGATAACAGAAAAGATAAACTTATAGAGTTTGTTTTAGATATTGAAAAATACCCAGAATTTATTCCTTTCTGCGATAATTCAAAAGTTTATGAGAGGAGTGATAACGGCAATACAATAAATATAATAGCTGATCTTACAATAGGTAAGGGGCCGTTTAAGGATACATTTAAAAGTGAGGTTAAATTAAATAAAAAAAATGATCATATTCATGTTGTTAATTTAGGTGGACCATTAAATCATTTAGAAAATAATTGGAAATTTATCGAAGTAGGCAATGATACTGATGGTTACAAAACAGAAGTTTTGTTTGACATTGATTTTGAAATAGAAAATAAGTTTTTAAATATTTTAATGACTAAATCCTTTCAATTTGGCTTGGAAAAAATAGCAGATGCATTTCAAAAAAGAGCTGAAAGCATTAAATAATTTTACTGATTATCTTAATTACTGAGCGAACTGTTGATTTTTGAATTGAATTACGATTTTTTGATTTAAATTTGTTTTCTTTAATAAGCAAAGTTTTACCTTTTTTGATACCTATATAAACAAGGCCAACTGGTTTTTCTTTTGATCCACCTCCTGGTCCAGCAATCCCTGTTATGGAAACGTTGATTTTACTATTTGAAATTTTAGACAAATTTTGAACCATTGCCCTGCAACACTCATGGCTTACAGCACCATGTTTTTTTATAGTATTTTTATTAACCTTTAATATTTTTGCTTTAGCTTGATTAGAGTAAGTGGTTAGACCCATTTGAAAATATTTTGAAGAATTAGCAAATTTAGTCAAATTATGAGCCAATAACCCACCAGTACAAGACTCAGCAACGGATATAGTTAATTTTTTTTTAATTAATTTTTTATGAACTAATTTAATGCTCATTAGAATTTTAAACTTATTAAATATATTAGCATCATTGAATATAACCCAGCCATTATATCATCCATAATTATTCCAAAATAGTTTTTATGGTTTTTATCAAAATAACTTACTGGAAAAGGTTTTAGAATATCGAAAAATCTAAAAAAAACAAAAGATATAAAATAATAAATTTCGATTGAAGTATTTATTTGGTTAGTTTGGTTCAAGTATAACAATAAAATTAAAGGCATTGATTGCCCTAAAACTTCATCGATAACTATTTGTCTTGGATCTTTATTTTTAAATTCAGATTCAGAGTCTTTCACTGCATAAAATGAATAAAGGAATAAAAGTATAAAAAAAATAATTGAAAATTTAAGATCTGTGTAACCTAAAATTTCATAAGCTATATAAATAAAAACAGTTGTTACAGCAGAGGTTACGGTGCCAGGAATTTTGGTTAAATATCCGTAACCAAAGAAAGTAGATAACAAAACATTTATTTTTTTCATTGTGTTATCGAGCAAATAACTTCAGAAGCTATTGCTTTCTCCTTTCCAATTAATCCAAGTTTTTCTACTGTTTTACCTTTTAGGTTAATTAATTCTTTATCAATATTTAATAAATCAGATAGAGATTTGATTATTTTATTACGATACTTAGAAACCTTTGGTTGTTCACAAATTAAATTTATATCTAAATTATTTATATAAAAGTTATTGTTATTTAATATTTCAACAATAGGTTTAAGCATTTTGGGCGATCTAATATTTTTATATCTTTTTTGATTATCTGGAAAAAAAGTACCAATATCTTTTTTTCTCATAGCCCCTAGAAGAGAGTCGATTATTGAATGAATAATAACATCTCCATCTGAATGTCCTTTAAGTCCTGAGTGATAAGGAATTTTTATTCCACCTAAAAAAAGTTTTTTGCCTCTTATTAATCTATGAATATCAAAACCAATACCAAAATAAGTTTTATTAGTTTTGATATCCTCTTTAAATGTAATTTTGTTATTTAAATTTTCTCCT
>CABYUV010000023.1 GCA_902522115.1 uncultured Pelagibacteraceae bacterium
CTGATATAAATAGGGAGCGGAATATAGTTTACAAAAATTACTCCTACTAAAGCAGTTACCAAATGTCCAAAAAAAACATTTTTTGGTTGTGCAAATGGGCTTTCAGGAAAACCAAATAGTAAAACCATTGAAGAACCAAAAGAAGCTGCAATAAAATATCCAAGTGTACTTTTATAAGTAAGGACTGTTAGCACACCAATTGTAAATGCAGAAAAAAAACCTGCAATTAATGCTTTTTGCAATAAGGGTTTTGTAATTTTGATCATTTAAATTTTTAACGCTTTAGCAATAGTTCTTAAAGGTAAAAGCAAACATTCTTTCCTTGAAAGATTTTTTTTATCTAAAATTTCTTTAAAGTCTTTCCAATGTTTTTCCATACTTACTTTTGCGTCCTCAAAAAGTTGCTCGCCAACTTTTATAAATTTTTTAATATCATCAACTTTTTTTTCCTTAATTTTTCTGGACAGTAGACTGACTGATGCCTGACAATAAACGCATGATTTACACTGATAACCCATATCTTTTACAACATCTTCTTTGACAATTAAGCTTATTTCCATCTCATCACCACATAATGGATTTTTGTGTTTTGACTTATGAGTATAGTTTTCAACAACTTTATTGTTTTCAGTATGGGCTGCTATTTCTAAAATTCTTAAATCCATTTAATTTCTTTAATTCAACTTTGAATGTTTTATATTTTATAGATGGATCATAACAATATTTTAGGCACTGTGCTAGCAGGCGGTAAGTCACAAAGATTTGGAGAAGATAAATCCCAAGTAAAGTTTGCCAGTAAATTGTTAATTGATCACATGTTGACTGAAATTATTGATGAATTCAAGGAACTCTTAATAGTATCAAATAATAAAATTAGTTTTCATAATTCAGAAAAAATTTCAATAATTGAAGATTTTGAAAAAGGTCTTGGCCCGTTAGGTGGAGTTTTATCAGCTATGAAATGGATAAAAGAAAACCAAAAAGACTACAAATGGATAGCAACTTTCCCTGTTGATACACCTTTTTTTAAGAGACAAATACTTAAAGATTTTATTCAAAATATAAATTTTAATGAAAGTGATTTATTTTTCATTAAGTCAAATAACACACGACATAATATATTTGGCTTATGGTCTATTAATTTACTAGATAAGTTAGAGAAGGATTTAAACAATGGAGAAAGAAAAGTAGAGTTGTGGGCTAATAATACTGGGGTAAAAATAATTAATATGGAGTTTTCAAATAATGATCCTTTCTTTAATATAAATACAAAAGAAGATTTAAAAAAAGCTGAAGAAATACTCAAAAATGATTAGTTACGAAAAATCTAAGACAATTTTAAAAAAAGCAAAAATTAAAATTAAAGAGGAAACTATAAAGAGTATAAATTCTCTAAATAGAGTAGTTTCTACCAATATTTATTCTAATATAGATTATCCCGCAGGGAATAATGCTGCATTTGATGGTTACGCAATTAATTCAAAAGATACTTATGGATTAAAAAAAAAATTCCCAAAAAAATTTAAAATTATTGGCTCAATTGCAGCAGGAACGAAACCATTTAAAAAAAAGATAAAAAAATTTTATACAGCAGAAATAATGACTGGAGGAATTATTCCAAAGGGTTTTGACACAATTATTCCTATAGAACAAGTAATTTTTACGCATAATAAAAAATATATTTTAATTGGCCAAAAAATAAAAAAATTTGATCATGTTAGGTTTGCAGGTTCGGATTATAGAAAAGGGGAGGTCGTAATAAAAAAAAATACAATTATTCAACCAAACCATATATTAGCTTTTAAAAGTTTAGGTATTGAACAAATTAAAGTAAAAAAAAGGATAAACATATTATTTTTTTCAACAGGAAACGAAATATCAGACAAAAATAATATTCCAAATTGGATGGTAAGAAATTCTAACACACACTATATAAAAAACTTAAATCAAAATTTTTTATTTAATTTTAAAAGTGGGAGTATATTGAGAGATAATCATCAAAATATTTTTAAACAAAAAATAAATAAATTAATCAAATCAGAAGATGATATTATTATTACTTCAGGCGCAGTGTCTGCAGGTAAGTTTGATTTTATACCTGATGTTGTTAAAAAATTTAAGTTATCAAGCTACTTTAAAAGTGCTGCAATAAGACCTGGAAAACCAATTATGTTTGCAAAAATTAAAGGTAAAGAAAAAGCAATATTTGGACTTCCTGGAAACCCAATCTCCTCAGCTGCATGTTTTAGATTTTTTGTAATTCCATATATTTTAAATGCTTTAGGATTATCAGAAGAAAAATCAATTAAAGCTATTTTGACGAATAGTTTTAATAAAAAAATTAATTTCACAAGATTTGCAAAGAGCCAATTAAGCACAACTAAGAATGGAATATTAAATGTTGAAATTTTAAAAGGGCAAGAGTCTTTTAGAATTAAATCATTTGTAAAATCAAATATTTGGGTTTTGTTACCAGCAGGTAAATCAAAATTTAAAAAAGGAGATGTCGTTGATTGTTTTTTCCCCAACCTTTCAAATCAAAATCTAGTTTAGAAACGTATTTTTGTTGTAGAAAATTCTATTTACAATTAGATTTCTCATTATGTTACAGTTGAGAAATCCAAGAATAGCCATTCCCGTGGTACTTTTTGCTGGTCTATTATGGTCGTTTGGCCCATTAGTAGTTCGATATATGGATAATCCTCAATTTGTACCTTGGCAGTATATTTTTGGCAGAGGTTTAACAATTTTCATCTTATTAAATCTTTATTTATTTTTTGAGGAGGGAAAAAATTTTTACAAAAACTATTATAAAATAGGTTTATCTGGAGTAATCGGTGGATCTGGATTGGGGATCGCTATGATTACATTTATTTATTCAATTACAAATACTAGCGCTGCAGTTACATTGCTTTGTTTAGCAGCAATGCCTTTTTTTACTGCATTATTGGCATTTTTATTTTTGAGGGAAAAAATTTCTCTCAATGTGTGGATATCAATAATAATTGCAACAGTTGGTATCATTATTATGGCACTTGGAAATACTGGTGAAAAACCATTAATTGGTTTTGTATTTGGTTTAACTTCTTCAATTGGTTTCTCAATTTTTTCTGTAACGCTTAGATGGAGAAAAGAAACACCAAAATTCACAACTGTAGCTTTTGCAGGTTTCTTTTGTTTTGTGTTTGCGACAATTATGATTTTATCAAACAACTTAGTTTTCTTTTCATCTAGTTATAACGGGGCTTTATTTTCTTTGCATGGAACACTAGTTTGTTTTGGTTTAATTTTATATTCAATTGGATCTAAAGCGATACCAGCGGCAGAATTGACTTTATTATCTTTAACTGAAGTTGTAGGTGGAATTTTTTGGGTTTGGTTACCGTTATTTGGTATTAATGAAGTGCCATCCACAAATACTATAATCGGTGGTTTTTTTCTTTTTGTATCTATATTTTATTACAGTTTAATAATGAGATGGAACAAAAGATATATTGCATTAAATTAATATGGAACGGCCAGATTTTTTTGAACTTAAAAACGGTGAAAAAGTAAAATTACCATTTACTGATAAAGAATATAACGATCGAGTAAGTAAACTTAGATCAGTGATGGACCAAAATGGTCTTAATATGGTTATCTTAACCTCAATGCATAACGTTGCATATTACACAGGTTTTATTTATTGTTCTTTTGGTAGACCATACGGATGTGTGATAACTCAAAGTAAAATTTCAACAATTTCAGCTAATATTGATGCAAGTCAACCTTGGCGTAGATCTCACTGTGATAACGTTATTTATACTGATTGGAAAAGGGATAATTTTTTAAGAGCTATTGTTTCAATTATTGGAAGAGATGAACCTCCAAAAAATATTGGAATAGAAAATGATCATGTCACGTTAGATATGCGAGAAAAAATAGGGTCTATTTTTACTTTCTCTGTTTTTAGTGATGTTTCAAAAGATTTAATGAAACTTAGAATGATTAAATCGAATGAAGAAATTGAGATCATCAAAAATGGCGCAAGAATCGCAGATATTGGTGGTGAGGAAATAGTAAAAAACATAAAAGAAGGTAATACGGAGATCGAAGTAGCAATAGCAGCAAGAGATAGAATGGAAAGAGAGATTGTTAAAAGTTATCCAGGGGCAGAGTATATGGACACTTGGGTATGGTTTCAATCTGGTATCAATACAGATGGAGCTCACAATCCAAAGACTAATAGAAAATTAGTTAAAGGAGATATTTTATCGTTAAATACTTTTCCAATGATCTCAGGATACTACACTGCGCTAGAGCGAACTTTATTTTTAGATCATGCTAATGATGATTCACTTAAAGCATGGGAAGCAAACGTAAAAGTGCATAATCGAGGATTAGAATTGATTAAACCAGGTGTTAAATGTTCAGATATTTGTCTTGAGTTGAATGAATTGTTTGCTGAACTTGGTTACCTTCATTATAGAACTTTTGGTTACGGACATTCATTTGGTATGCTTTCTCATTTTTATGGAAGAGAAGCAGGTTTAGAATTAAGAGAAGACATTGATACTATTCTTGAGGAAAACATGGTGGTTTCTATGGAACCAATGATAATGATTCCAGAGGGTAATCCTGGTGCAGGTGGATATAGAGAACATGATATTTTGGTGATTGGTAAAGATGGAGTTGAAAATATTACAAAATTTCCTTTCGGCCCTGAGCATAATATTATAAAAAACTAATCCTTATGAATGAGAATAAAACTGTTGTTAATAGTTGGAATGAGTGGGATCCGTTAAAACATGTAATCGTTGGTAGAGCGGATGGCACATGTATACCTGCGCCTGAACCAGCATTAGATGCAAAAGTTCCAGAAGACAGTGATATGCGAGGTCAGTTTGGACCAAGAACGAAAGATACTGTAGATAAAGCAAATGAATTATTAGATAACTTTTCAAGTATTCTTGAAAAAAGAGGCATTAAAGTTGATCGACCAACACCAATAGATTTTAATCAAAAAACATCCACTCCAGATTGGGAAGCTGAAACAATGTTTGGCTGCATGCCTCCAAGAGATGTTTTGTTAACAGTGGGCAATGAAATTTTAGAAGCAACAATGAGTTACCGATGCCGTTGGTTTGAATATTTATGTTACCGACCACTTTTAAAAGATTATTATAATCAAGATCCTAATATGAGACACGAGTCTGCTCCAAAACCAAGACTAACTGATGCAGATTACAGAAAAGATTATTTATCAGATAAAATTGGTGTTCAAAAAAGATTAGAGTGGACTGAGAAAAAATATTTCGTAACTACTGAGGAAGAACCATTGTTTGATGCAGCAGATGTATTAAGATTTGGGAAAGACTTAGTTGTTCAACATGGGTTTACAACTAATTTAAAAGGAATTGATTGGCTAAAAAGACATTATAAAGATCACAGAGTTCATGCAGTTAACTTTCCAGGTGATCCTTATCCAATTCACATTGATGCAACTTTTACACCAATAAAAGAGGGTTTAATTATCAATAATCCGCAAAGAAGACTCCCTAAGGAACAGAGAAAATTATTTGAGGGCAATGGTTGGGAAATATTAGACAGTGCTCAACCAGCACATAACGAACCGCCACCATTATGTTATTCATCAACTTGGTTATCAATGAATGTTTTAGTATTAGATCCTAAGACTGTATGTGTGGAAAAAAGTGAAATTTATCAAGCTGAACAATTAGATAAGTTAGGAATGGAAGTTATACCAGTTGAACTAAGAGATGCATATGCTTTTGGAGGAGGCCTTCATTGCTGTACAGCTGATGTTTATCGAGAAGGCGATTTAAAAGACTATTTTCCAAAACAATAATTAATTTGGATTTTGTTTTAAAAGTTCAATATATTTAATAACATCATTATATTTTTCATCAGGAATATCTTTGTAGCTTGCATTGAATTTGCTTTTTACACAAATAGCAACATGAGCATAGGGGTTTCTTCCTTTTGGGTGATTTGGGTGGTCAGGTAATTGCCCCACCAAATAATCGCCAGCTTCCTGAATAATTTTCCAGAGTTTACTTGCGTTTTCTTTGTTCACACTGTCTTATTTCTTGTTTTATCTCAAAAAGTTCTAGTTGTGGTTCTAGTTATCCTATAAAATCCTATAACCACGATACTTAAAAGTTTTTTCATATCTTTAGTTTATTAAATTAATTTAATAAATTTTCTTTCCAAAAAGCTAAATACTCTGGCATAAAAGTTTTTCCATGGTTACCCCCTTCAGTAACACCTTTTCCAATACATTTTTCTTTTTTAAGACCCTTGAACATTGTTTTAAAAGCTTTTCTTGGATTTTTACGTGATAACTCATTAAATTCATCCAAACTTTTTATTTTTGTATTTTTTAAAATTAAATCAAAAAACTCTTTATTAGGATTCCCATCATCCTCTGTGTAAAAATTAGGACACTTCCAAAAATATTGAGTTCTTTTTTCTATTTCTGGCTCATAATTTCCAGTAAATAAATGATACCATCCCTCTCTTAAATCTATTTCAATATCAGCACCTTTAGCTTGCATTTTTTCCATTAGATCTACACATGGACCTGGTAAGGTATAATCCTCAGCTAAACCATGTACATACCAAATTTTAGTTTCTTTAACTGGAGTTGGATTTCTAAACATTCCAGAAATTCCACATTCAGCAGATCTTGGTTGAGACGCAGCAAAATAAAGATCTTTGCTAACTAATATATCTCTCAATCTTTTTTCTGCAGCCATTATTGAAAGATTTCCTCCCCTTGAATAACCAGAGACACCTACTTTTTTAATATTTATTTTTGGATCCTTACTGAGATAATCCAATGCCATAAACACATCTATATAAGTAGACCATAAAGATGCTTTTGATTGATCTGTATAAGTATGTTTTGCACCTCTCGCAGAAAAATTATCTAAATACATTGTCGCTATCCCCATGTCTAAAAGAGGTTTTTGTTGATCTCTCATAAACTCTAGCCAATTTGCAGTAAATTCATCAGCACCACCACTACTATGAACGATTAATAATAAAGGAAATGGACCTTCTCCCTCTGGATAAGTAATAAGAGCATCAACTATTATTGGACTCTCTTTATACCAGCCCTCCAAAATGCCTTTATAATCAGAAGTTTGATACGAATTAATCTTAATTAATTCTCCATTGCCTAGTTGTTTGGATAATTTTTTAAGTGGTGTTTTTTTTGGTTTAATTGTTTCTGCGTTAAGAACCGTACTTGAGATAAAAATTAATAATGTAATAACCAAAATTTTTTTCATATAATAATTAAAGACTGATTTTGAAAGTTCTTGAAGTTTTGTCGTCTGATACTTTTAAAATTTTAAATTTTGAAGTTTTTTCAAGCTTTTGACCTTTGTTTGTAACAAAAGATTTCATTTTCTTAACTTCACCTTCGGGCATTTTTCTTGTGTACTTCAGTGTATGTTTTTTTGAACCTATAACAAATATTGTTTTCATGAGATTTTAATTACAAATATATTTATTATCTGTCTCTGTGACATAAGTTTCATTTAAGACTTTGGGGTTATTTTGACATCGAGAATTTACTAAAAAATGAAAGAAAAGGAAAGAATAGAGCGTAATCGTGCTGCACTAGATAGAGAACAAAGACGTATTTTTTGGTGCAATGCCTATGAACAAGGTAATTATGTCAGTCTTCGCTCTGATAGATATAAAAGACAAGAAAAAAAGTGTGAATATTATTAATCTAAATATTTATCTAAAAAATAAACTTTTTTTAATATCTATAATTTCTCTTATTTGTTTGTCTTTAATAGCATTCCAAGAAATAAATAGAGTGCATAATTGATATAAGGCAAATATCTCATTTTTTTGATTTTGAGACAATTTACTATCTGCTTCTATATAGTTTTCAAAATAAGAAATATTATTTCTTGCACAGTTTAAATAATATTTACAAGCATCTGTTACTGTAGCAGTTGACCACCAGTTTGAGTCTCTGAAAAGATTTGATATTTCTTGATAGAAAGAACTTGTTTCAGAAATAACTAAATCCTTTTGAACATTTTCTGAAAACTGATCTAATTCAAATTGAATTAAAGCTAATATCTTTTTTTCACTACTTCTCTTAACATGTAGTTCAATAACATTTCTATATGACATGGAATTAATTTTATTCCAATTATTGAAAAAATCGTTTGGCGCTTTGTTGAGATCACTCATATTTAATAAAATTTTTTATATTTACTATTGAAATTACACTAAATTAACTATGCCAATATTAACAGTTTTAATTTTTAATTTTTAGTCTAGTTGGAAATTAAATGAAAAAATTATTTATATTTTTATTAATATTTTTGAATATTGTTAATTATTCAAAGTCAGATGATTTCTTTGAAGATATAACTTACCAAATATTAGAAAATCAACCTAGATTAAGTTATGGTGTGTCCGTTTCAGATGTAAACAACGATGGAAATTTTGAATTTATTGTAACTGGATTTGGATTTAATAATTTAGCCTTAGCTCATAAAAAGGGTATTTTGTTCAATTCAATTAACCAAAGTATATTTATAGACAAAAATCGTAAAACTATAGGAGTAGCATCGTGTGATATTGATCAGGATGGTTATGAGGAAATATATTTTTTAAATACAGACACTTATAGTGGAAACAAAAGATATTCAGACAGATTATTAGATTTTGATGGAAATAAATTTTTTGATTTATTTGAATTAGAAATAAACCAGGAAAATTTAAATCTCACAGCAGGTAGATCAGTTGTATGTGTAGATAGAAATGGAAATGGAGCTTATGGAATATATGTTGCAAATTATGGAGGGCCTACAAGATTTTACGAAAAAGATGGAAATGAAATAATAGACAAAGCTTCAGAGCTAGGTATTAATAAAATTACTGGAGGTAGAGCGGTTATTTCAGGTAATATTTTATCTGGAAGATCTGATATTTTTGCTGCAAATGAAAGAGGGGAGAATTTTTTATATTATAATAATAATGGAAATTTTGTTGAAATTGCGAAAG
>CABYUV010000024.1 GCA_902522115.1 uncultured Pelagibacteraceae bacterium
GATTATATTAAACAAAGAATGTCAGGATTATTGACACCAGATGTTCAAGAAAAAATTACTGGTACAGCACAAATTTTGGAAATATTTAAAGTTTCAGGTGCTGGAAAAGTTGCTGGTTCAAAAGTTACAGAGGGTGAAATCAATAGCTCATCAGATGTAAGAATTATAAGAGATGGATCAATCATTTATACTGGAAAAGTTTCAACAATATTCAGAGAAAAAAATCAAGTTAAACAGGTAAGTGACGGTCAAGAATGTGGAATTACAGTTAAGGATTATATGGATTTTCAAAAAAATGACACAATAGAAGCTTTTAGTGTTACATCTACTGAGAGGTCAATTTAATGGCAGATAGAATAGGAAAACCACTATCACAAAGACAGCTTAGAGTTGGAGAAATGATTAAGCAGTCTTTAAGCATGATTTTTATAAGAAATGAGGCTAAGGTGCCGAACTTAGAAACGAACACAATAACAGTTACCGAGGTTAGAATGAGTCCAGATTTAAAAATAGCTAAAGCATATGTTCTTCCATTAGGAGGAAAAGATGCAGAGGAAACTATTAATGTTTTAAAGGAATACTCATTTTTGATCAGAAAAATTTTATCACAAAAAGTGGTTATGAAATTTTTACCAAAATTACTTTTTAGAAAAGACGAATCTTTTGAGTACGCGGAAAAAATAGAAAACTTAATAAAACAAACAAATAAATAGGAAGAAAAAGGCATGAATAAAAAGGCACAAGAATTAGCAATGCACGATAAAGATACTGGATCTTCAGAGATACAGATTGCTTTGCTAACAGAGAAAATTGAAACTCTCTCTAAACATATTAAGCAATTCAAAAAGGATAAACATTCATCCGTTGGATTGTTGAGAGCGGTCAATAGAAGAAAGAAATTGTTAGAATACCTAAAGAAAAATAAAATGGATTCTTATAAAAATGTACTGTCGAAATTGAATTTAAGAAAATAGAAATCAAGATAGATAGAACGGAACGAAACGAAATGGAAATGAAATGTTTAAAGTATACAAGAAGGAAATTGAAGTAGCGGGAAAGAAGATAAGTTTAGAGACAGGTAAAGTAGCAAGACAGGCAGACGGTGCAATAATTGCAACATGTGGAGAGACAGTTGTACTAGCAACAGTAGTAGGAGCAAAAAAAGTAAATCCTGATATGGATTACTTTCCATTATCTGTAAATTACCAAGAAAAATATTATGCAGCTGGAAAAATTCCAGGTGGATATTTTAAAAGAGAAGCAAGACCAACTGAGAGCGAAACATTAATCTCTAGATTAATTGACAGACCAATTAGACCTTTGTTTCCTGATGAATTTAAAAATGAAGTGCAGCTATTACCAACAGTAATTTCATACGATAAAGAAAATGAACCAGATATTTTATCAATCACTGCATCTTCAGCAGCTTTAGCTATATCTGGGATGCCATTTATGGGTCCTGTAGGAGCCTCAAGAGTTGGTTTTATTGATGGAAAATATATTTTAAACCCATCTAAAACAGAACTAGAAAAATCAAAATTAGATTTAGTAGTAGCAGGTACAAAAGATGCTGTGCTTATGGTCGAGTCGGAAGCAAATGGTTTAACAGAAGAAGAAATGTTAAATGCGGTTAAATTTGGTCATGAGGGTTTTGTACCAGTAATTGAGATGATTGAGGAGCTTGCAAAAGAATGCAGAAAACCTGAGTGGACTGTTGAAAAGAAAGATTTATCGGAAGTTAAGAAAAAATTAGAGGAAACCTTTACAGAAGATCTAAAAAAAGCTTTTGCAACAAGAGACAAACAAGATAGATCAAATCAAATTTCAGAGATTACTGATAAAGCTAAAAAACTTTATGAGGAAGATGAAAATTACACAGATCTTGATGTTAACAGTCAGTTAAAAAATCTTGAAAAATCAATTGTTAGAACAGACATTCTAAAAAATAAAAATAGAATTGATGGTAGAGGTTTATCAGACGTAAGGCCTATCGAATGTGAAGTAGGTGTTTTACCAAGAGCACACGGTTCTGCATTATTTACTAGAGGAGAAACCCAAGCAATTGTTGTCGCAACTTTAGGAACATCTGATGACGAGCAAAGAATTGAAAGTTTAGATGGATTACAAAGGGAGCGATTTATGCTTCACTATAATTTTCCTCCTTTTTCAGTTGGAGAAACTGGAAGAATTGGAACAGGTAGAAGAGAAATTGGTCATGGTAAACTAGCTTGGAGAGCAATTAATTCTTCACTACCTTCAAAAGAAGCGTTTCCTTATACTTTTAGAGTAGTTTCTGAGATAACTGAGTCAAACGGTTCGTCTTCAATGGCTACTGTTTGTGGAACTTCTTTAGCATTAATGGATGCTGGAGTACCAATAAAAGAGCCAGTTGCTGGTATTGCGATGGGATTAATTAAAGAAGGAGATGATTTCAGCGTCCTATCAGATATCTTAGGTGATGAAGATCACCTAGGTGATATGGACTTCAAAGTTGCTGGAACTAAAGATGGGATTACTTCTCTTCAAATGGATATCAAAATTACAGGTATTACATTTGAAATTATGGAACAGGCATTGAGCCAAGCTAAAGATGGAAGAGTTCATATCTTAGGAGAAATGAATAAAGCATTGTCAGCTTCAAGATCTGATGTTGGAAAACACACTCCAAAAATGGAACAAGTTAATGTTGATAAAAAAGACATTGCTGCTGTTATTGGAAAAGGGGGTGCAACGATTAGAGAGATAGTTGAAAAATCAGGTGCGAAAGTAGACGTAAATGACGAAGGTGTAGTAACAGTTGCTGCCCCAGATGAAGAATCTAGAAACATTGCAATGCAAATGATTAAAGACATCACTGCAAAAGCTGAATTGAATAAAATTTATTCAGGAAAAGTAATGAAAATTATGGAGTTTGGTGCATTTGTTAATTTCTTAGGAAAACAGGATGGCCTTGTTCATATTTCAGAACTTGCAGATAAAAGAGTAGCTAAAGTAACTGATGTTGTAAAAGAAGGTGACGAAGTAAAAGTTAAAGTGATTGGTTTCGATAGAGGTAAAGTTAAGCTTTCTATAAAACAAGCCACTGAATAAAATTAAAACCCACCTCGCCAATTGTTTTTATCATCAAATTGGTCTTTTTCTTTTTTAGAGGTGGGTCTAAACAAATAATAAATCACAAATATAAGACATAATATAAATATTAAAATTTCCATAAATTTATTAATTTAGCTAATATTCTTAGGATCCGGCATTCCAACCTTGTTATATCCAGCATCTACATAGTGAATTTCCCCAGTAACTCCATTTGCAAGGTTACTTAATAAATATAATGCTGAATTTCCAACATCATGAATATCTACATTTCTCTTAAGAAAAGAATGGTCTTCATTCCACTTATAAAGGAATTTCGCATCTCCAATTGCAGAAGCCGCCAGTGTTTTAATAGGCCCAGCACTGATTGCGTTTACTCTAATACCTTTTTCTCCTAAGTCTCTAGCTAGGTATTTTACACTTGCTTCTAACGCTGATTTACAAACACCCATTACATTATAATTTGGAATAGCTTTCGTGGACTCGTAAGTTAAAGTTAACATACTACCACCTTCTTTCATTATTTTAGAAGCTTCTTTAGCTACTTCAGTAAATGAAAAACATGAAATTAACATACTTCTTAAAAAGTTTTCTCTAGTAGTATTTAAATATTCACCTGATAATTCCGACTTATCAGAAAACGCAACCGCGTGAACAACAAAATCAATTTCACCCCATTGAGTTTTGATATCCTCAAATAATTTTACTACTTCCTCTTTTTTTTCAACATCACAGCTAAATGTAACATTTGAATTTAATTTTTCTGCCAAAGGAACAACTCTTTTTTTAAGAGCATCACCTAAGTATGTAAATGCTAGATCTGCTCCAGCCTCAGAAAGTTTTTGAGAAATTCCCCAGGCAATAGATCTTTCATTGGCTACACCCATAATTAATCCCTTTTTACCTTTCATCAAACTCATAAATTAAACCTTTTCAAAAATTAAAGCTGCGTTGGTTCCCCCAAAACCAAAACTATTTGACATTACTGTATTTAATGTCGTTTCAGTTTCGGTTTTTGCTACGATTGGAAATTTTTTAGCATCATCATCCATCTCAGTAATATTTGCGGATCCTGTTATGAAATTATTTTTCATCATTATTAAACAATAAATTGCTTCATGAACAGAAGCCGCTCCTAAAGGGTGACCTGATAAAGATTTTGTTGAACTTATTTTAGGAACATTGTCTCCAAAAGTTTTTTTAATAGCATTAAGTTCAGTTATATCCCCTACTGGAGTAGATGTTCCATGAGTATTAATATAATCAATTTTATTTCTAGAAGTTGCCATTGCCATTTTCATACATCTTACAGCACCCTCACCAGATGGTGCTACCATATCGTATCCATCTGAAGTTGCTCCATAACCAGTTAATTCTGCGTATATTTTGGCCCCTCTTGCTTTGGCATGTTCGTATTCCTCAAGCACTAATACTCCAGCACCACCTGCAATCACAAATCCATCTCTTGTTTTGTCGTAAGCTCTTGAGGCCGATTCAGGTGTATCATTATATTTTGAGGACAATGCAGTCATTGCATCAAACATTGCTGTCATCGCCCAATGAATTTCTTCACTTCCACCTGCAAAGACAATATCTTGTTTACCCATTTGAATTAATTCCATTGAGTTTCCAATACAGTGTCCACTTGTTGCACAAGCAGAACTCATTGTATAGTTTGTCCCTTTGATTTTAAAAGGAACAGCAAGTGTTGCAGAGGCAGTACTTGCCATTGTTCTTGGAACAATAAAAGGTCCCATTAGTTTTGGTGTCTTTGCTCTAGTTTTATCTGCTGCTAGAATTACATTTTCTATTGAAGGTCCTCCTGAGCCCATTACTATTCCAGTTTTAAAATTACTTACTTCACTTTCTCCTAAACCTGAATCTTCAATTGCCTCTTTCATTGCAATATAATTGTAAGCTGAGCCTGAACCCATAAATCTAATTGTTTTTCTATCGATATGATCCTCAAGTTTAATATTTGGTTTACCATGAACATGGCTTTTTAAATTATGCTCTTTGTATTCTTCTGCAAAAGAAATTCCTGATTTTGAATTTAATAAAGATTGATGAACTTCCTCTTGATTGTTGCCTAAGCAAGAAACTACCCCTAAACCGGTTATGACTACTCTTCTCATTATTTAAATAACCCTACTTTTAAACTCTCTGCTGAATATATTTTTTTATTATCTGCAAGAACAATTCCATTTGCAAGCCCAACAGTAGTTCCACCGGGAGACATAATTTTTTTCATATCTATTTCATATCTTACATTTTTTACACCCTGTAAAACTTCTCCTGTAAATTTTACTGTGCCAACTCCTAGGGCTCTTCCTTTTCCAGGGTTTCCAAGCCATCCTAAGAAAAAACCTACCAGTTGCCACATAGCATCCAAACCTAAGCACCCTGGCATAACTGGGTCTTTTTTAAAATGGCAATCAAAAAACCAAAGATCATCTTTAATATCTAATTCAGCTTTTAAAGAGCCTTTATTAAACACACCATTATTTTCATTGATTTCTGTAATTCTGTCAAACATAAGCATTGGTGGTAGAGGTAATTTAGCATTACCAGGACCAAAAAGATCACCATTTCCACACGTTATTAGATCATCATAGGAGTATGAGTTTTTTTTCATAATTTTGAGCTCCCTTAATACTTGATTTAATCCTAATATAATATAATAAAACAGTATATTTTTATTCATACTTTAGAATTATTATAAAAAACAATGTCAAAAAACTGCAATTTTATTGAAAAATTAAGAGAAGTGGGACTTAGGCCTACCAAGCAAAGATTAAATATGTGTGAAGTTTTGTTCAATAGAGAAAAAACTTTTCATTTCACAATTAACGATTTGGTAAAAATGATATCTGAGAAAATGAATCAAAAGATATCTTTAGCTACAGTTTATAACACTGTTCATGCATTTGAAAAAAAAGGATATTTAAAAGAAATTTCAATCGATAGTCACAAAAGTTATTTTGATACGAACACATCAGCACATCATCATTTTTTTGATGAAGATACGAATGAGCTAATCGATTGTGATGAGAATGATATTGATCCAGTAAATATTAAAAAAAATATTACTGGGAAAAAAATAAATTCAGTGGAAGTTTTGATTAAGGTTGCGAGTGATAATCAAAATCAAAAATAAATCAATTAAATCAAACACTTAAAAACTACATTATAATAATTCTAAACTATTGACATACTGTTAAGATCCATTATATGATTTGCATATCATTAAAAAGGAGAAAAAATGTCTTTAAAAGGAAGTAAAACAGAAGAAAATTTAAAAGAAGCTTTTGCTGGTGAAAGCCAAGCAAACAGAAGATATCTTTATTTTGCGCAAAAAGCTGACATAGAAGGTTACAATGATGTAGCTGCAGTCTTTAGATCAACAGCCGAAGGTGAAACTGGTCACGCACATGGTCATTTGGAGTATCTAGAGGAAGTTGGTGATCCAGGAACTGGTATGCCAATTGGTGAAACAAAAGCAAACTTAGCTTCAGCAGTACAAGGCGAAACTCATGAGTATACTGATATGTACCCTGGTATGGCTAAAACAGCTAGAGAAGAAGGCTTTGAAGAAATTGCTGACTGGTTTGAAACTTTAGCTAAAGCTGAAAAATCACATGCTGGTAAATTTCAAAAAACTTTAGAGTCTATTAGCTAATCAAATTTCTTAGTGGGCGACTAACGCCCACTAAAAACATTTCGGATTTCAAATAACTAAATTATATGAGTAAAGAAGGAAGTTTAGGTGCACCTATAAGACACCCTATAGATTTTGAGCATCCTGATTTTTTAAATGTTGAAAAATTAGATGCTGAAATGAGAAGAGTGTTTGATATTTGTCATGGATGTCGAAGATGTTTTAATCTATGTGATTCATTTCCGAAGCTATTTGACATGATTGATGAATCTAAAAATGAGGATGTTGAAAGCTTATCCAGCGATCAATTTGCTCCTGTTGTTGATGCATGTACTTTGTGTGATATGTGTTTTATGACCAAATGCCCATATGTCCCACCTCACGATTTTGATCTAGATTTTCCACATTTAATGCTGCGATATAGAACAGCTCAAAAAAAACTAGGTAAATTACCAAGTATACCAACACAACTAGCTCAAATAGACCGAAACGCTAAAATTGGTGTGTTGTTCTCAAAAATAATCAATTGGGCATCAAATATTAAAAATAAATTAATTAGAAAAATCTTAGAACTTATTGCTGGAATAGATAAAAGAGTTCAGCTTCCAAAATATAACTCAGAAACTTTTTCAAATTTTTTCAAAAAAAATAAAGATAAAATAAATTATCAAACACCTTCTAAAGATAGAAAGGTTGTAATCTATTCAACTTGTTTTGTAAATTTTAATAAAAAAAATACAGGTGTTGCTGCTTTAAAAGTTTTGAAAAAAAATGGTGTAGAGGTCCAGGAGGCTTATCCTGGTTGTTGTGGAATGCCATTTTTAGAGCAAGCTGATCTTCCAAAAGTTGTTGAACAAGCAAAGAAAGTTTCTAAGGATTTAATCGAATGGATTAATAAAGGTTATAAAGTAGTAACTCTAACAGCGAGTTGTGGATTGATGTTAAAATTTGAATGGCCTTTGTTATTACCAAACGATGAAAAAATAAAAAAATTATCTACAAATGTTATGGATATTGATGAGTATGTGGTTGATATAGCAAACAATGAGGGATTAGCAGAGGGATTAAATGAGATTGATGGAGGAGTGACCGTGCATCATGCTTGTCATGCCAGAGCACAGAACATGGGTGTCAAAGCAAGAGATATGTTAAAATTAATACCAAAGGTTAAAATTGATGTTGTTGAAAGATGTGCGGGTCATGGAGGAACTTTTGGAGTAATGAAAGAAACTCATGATTTAGCAAATAAAGTTGGAAGACCAACAGCTAGACAAATTAAAACTAAAAATAATAAGTATATGGCTTCGGATTGTCCTCTAGCTGGTAAACATTTAAAACAGTTAGAAGTTGATACAAATATATCTAATGATGAGGCACTACACCCTATCG
>CABYUV010000025.1 GCA_902522115.1 uncultured Pelagibacteraceae bacterium
TAGATTTTTGAATTCACTTTCATCAAAAAATAATTTCATAGTACTTTTTGTGAGATTATTTTGCATAATAAAGCTGTCATCAACTTTGCAAATAACATCCACAATTGCATTTCCAATTCCTAAGATTTTCATTTCAAGCTTTTTTGGTAATTATAGGCTTTTTTCTATTTGGATAGCAGGTAGTGCATATTTTGCAAGTTAAACCATAACAATCTCTTGCTTTACAATATTCTCTACCATAAAAAATTATTTGTAAATGAAGCTTGGACCAAGTTTTTTTAGGAAATATTCTTTTTAAATCTTTTTCAGTTTGAGCCACATTTTTTCCACTTGTTAAACCCCATCGTTGAGCAAGTCTATGAATATGAGTATCAACAGCAAAAGCTGGATATCCAAAACCTTGGGACATTACCACGCTTGCTGTTTTGTGTCCTACACCAGGTAATTTCTCGAGTTCTTCAAAAGTTTTAGGTACTTTACCTTTGTGTTTTTCTAATACTTGCTTAGACATTAAATAAATACTTTTAGCTTTAATTCTAAAAATACCTATTTTCTTAATTAATTTTTCAATTTTTTTCCTTCCTAATTTTACAAAGTGTTCTGGCTTATAGTATTTTGGATATATATCTTTTGTTACATTATTAACGTTTACATCAGTACATTGTGCGGAGAGTAAAACTGAAATTAATAGTGTGAAAGTATTTTTACTTTTTAAAGGAACAGGAGCTTTAGGGTAAATTTTATTTAAAGCTTTAATAATTACTTTTGCTTTTTGTTTTTCATTCATTATGAAAAGTTAAGCAAATCTCTCATAGAATATAAACCTGCCTTTTTTTTCATCAACCATTTAGAAGCAGTCAAAGCTCCATCTGAGTAAAGTGCTCTATCAAAAGCTTCGTGGTTCAATGTAATTATTTCTTTTCCACTAGAGAACTTTACTTCATGTTCACCAATAATTTCACCTTTTCTAATTGAGTTAAAATTAATTTTTTTTCCATAAGGAAAAGACTTTTTATTTAAAAATTTTTTACCAATTAAATTATATAAATTTTTATTTTTTCCATCAGCAATTCCTTTACCAAGCATCAAGGCAGTACCAGATGGATAGTCTTTTTTATGTTTGTGATGTACTTCAAATATTTTACTCAAATATTCATCATTTAGGGATTTTGATGCAATCTCAGTTAAATACATTAATAAATTTACACCTAAACTCATGTTACCTGCTTTTAGAATAGGTATTTTTTTTGAATATTTTTTAATTTGATTTTCTTGGCTTCTAGTAAATCCGGTGGTTCCAATTACCAATTTTTTCCTCAGTCTTGATGCTATTTTGAGAATTTCAAGAGTACAACTTGGTACTGTGAAATCAATAATTACATCAGTTTTTTTAAAAGCTTTGACAGAATTTAACTCGAGTTTAACTCCGTTAAACTTTTTATTTATTAATCTATTTTCTGTAAGAGTAACTAGTTTAAAGTTTTTATTTTTTTTTGCAGACTTAATTAATTGCTGGCCCATCCTACCCATGCAACCTGAAATCGCTAAATTAATTTTTTTCATTAGTATTTTTTTATTATAATATACATTACTTACATTAATTGAAATGAATTATATTATAAAAATTATTTTTTTATTTAGCTTTTGCACTTTTGTTTTTGGTGAAGAAGCGATATTTCATAAAAATTTAAAAATCAAAAAAGATGATACTACAGTCAATGTTAAAGGTGGTTTTAAAATTATTAGAGAACAATTTTATAAAAATTTTAAAAAAGAAAACAATCTTGATTATAATTTTTTAGAAGTCACCAAAGAGAATCCTAGATATGGTGACACCGCTTTGAAACTCACTTTAGGAACTGGTTGTATTGGCTCAAAGGCAGATTGTAAAAGAGCTAATGCTGAGTCAAAAAAAAGAGTTGAGGTAAGTGGAAGAAAGATTGGAAAAAAAAAGGACGATAATGTATGGATGTCAATGTCACTCTTGATACCCAAAGATTTTAAATGGGGAGGAAGACTAACTATACAGCAATGGCATAACGATATAGAAGTTTATGAACCTATGCTAGAAACTGATCTAAAAAATTTTGTTGGATTAACTATGAAAAATGGTTCTAAAAAAGGATATTTTGTATTGGACAAACCAAATAAAAATTGCTCAGCTGGCTCTGGAGATGGTTCTACGGGTGCTAATTTTTGTATAAAAGCCTATCAGGAGTTTAAATTATTGAATTGGGATGAATTACTAAGTCTTAAGGGAAAATGGATAGACATTATCCATAATATTAACTTTAACTCTGATCCAGAAAAAGGTTATTTCAAAATTTGGATTAATGGTGATCTTAAAGTTGATCAGAAAGGACAAACGATTTGGAAAACTCATGGTGATGTTGAAAAGTATTTTGGTAAAAATCGTTGGGATTTTAAGTTTGGAATTTATACGACCTCAAAAATGGCATTTAAGTTATATTTCGACGAAATTTGGATAAAAAAATCTTGCAAAGGTCTCAAATTAAAGCGACTTGGTTATAATTGTAAAAATTTATTGAACCAAAAAGGAGGTGTAAAACCTTATTTAATTAAAGATATAAGTGGTAATCCAGCTTTGGCCGGGACTTTATAATTTGAGGCTAATTTTTCCAGAAATCTTTTGCTTTTTGAAAAAATTTTTTAATACTTGGATTTGACTTATCGTTTTCAATTTCTCTAAATTGTTCTAATAATTCTTTTTGTTTTTTATTTAAATATACAGGTACCTCTGTTTTAACTTGGACATATAAATCCCCAAAATCGCCTCTTCTCATAAATGGCATACCTTTACCTTTTAATCTAAATTGTTTACCATTTTGAGTTCCATCAGGAATTTTAATTTTGGCTTTTCCACCATCAATAGTTGGAATTTCAATAGTTGTTCCTAATGCTGCATCTGCAAGAGAAAGTGGAAATTCAAAAAATAAATTTTCATCAGATCTTTTAAATAAGTTATGAGAATTTACACTAATAAATAGATAAAGATCACCTGTCGCTCCACCTCTTGTCCCGGCCTCTCCTTTTCCTGCAAGCCTAATTCTAGTCCCATCATCTACACCTTTAGGAATTGTTACTGATATTTTCTTTGAAGCTTGTTTTTTACCTTGACCATTGCAGTCATTACATGGATTCGTAATTTCCTCACCATTTCCATTACATTGAGGGCAAGTTTGTTGGACTGTAAAGAAACCTTGATTTGATCTCACTCTACCGCTGCCCCCACAATATGAGCATCTATCGGGTGAGTAACCTGGTTTAGATCCATTACCTCTACAAGTTCCACACTGTTCTGTTGTTGAAAATTTTATGTCTTGTTTTTTTCCGCTGTAAGCTTCTTCAAGGGAAATTGATAAATCATATCGTAAATCTGATCCTCTATTATTTGATCTTCTATTTCTCGATCTCCCACCACCTCCAAAATCTCCAAAAAAATCTTCAAATATGTCTGAAAAATCTGCTCCACTGAAACCACCAAATCCTCCACCAGGTCTCCCACCACCATTTTCAAAAGCTGCATGACCAAAGTTATCGTAATTTTGTTTCTTCTCTTTGTCTGAAAGTATTCCGTAGGCTTCACTTGCTTCTTTAAATTTTTCTTCAGCCTTGGAGTTTCCAGGATTTTTATCAGGATGATATTTAACAGCTAATTTTCTGTATGCGGATTTAAGTTCTTCAGGACTCGCGTTTTTGTTAACGCCTAGGACATCGTAATAGTCTCTTTTAGCCATCAAATTACCCCAGACAATTAGATGTCAGTTTAAGCGCTTTTTTCTTTATTCTCGTCTTTTACTTCTTCGAAATCAGCATCGACAACATTCTCGTCTTTTTTGCCTGCATCATCTCCACCATCATCTTTTCCAGATTCTGGTTTTGCAGTTTGTTGTGATTTATAGATTGCTTCTCCAAGTTTCATCGAAGCTTGAACCAAAGCTTCAGTTTTCTTCTTAATATCTTCAATATCTTCACCTTTTAACGCTTCTTTCACAGCTCCTGATGCATCTTCAATTGCTTTTTTCTCAGCATCAGAAATCTTAGACCCATGCTCTTTTAAATTCTTTTCGGTAGAGTGAATCAGAGTATCTGCTTGATTTCTAACATCAACCGACTCTCTTTTTTTCTTATCTGCTTCCTTGTTGGCCTCAGCATCTTTAACCATTTTTTCGATTTCTTCATCACTTAGTCCTCCTGAAGCTTGAATTTGAATTTTTTGTTCTTTTCCAGTTCCTTTGTCTTTTGCAGAAACATTTACAATACCATTTGCATCGATATCAAAAGTGACTTCAATTTGAGGAACACCTCTTGGGGCTGGTGCAATACCTACTAATTCAAAGTTACCTAAAGCTTTATTGTCAGCTGCCATTTCTCTCTCACCCTGTAAAACTCTAATAGATACAGCTGGCTGATTATCTTCAGCAGTTGAAAACACCTGGCTTTTCTTAGTTGGTATTGTTGTGTTTTTATCAATCAGTTTTGTAGAAACGCCTCCAAGTGTTTCAATACCAAGTGATAGTGGAGTTACATCTAATAGAAGCACATCTTTAACATCACCTTGTAATACACCCGCTTGGATGGCAGCACCCATTGCCACTACTTCATCGGGGTTCACACTTTTATTAGGCTCTTTTCCAAAAAAGTTTTTTACTTCTTCCAATACCTTTGGCATTCTAGTCATACCACCAACCATAACAACTTCATCAATTTCACTAGCAGTAATTCCTGCATCCTTCAAAGCTGTTTTACATGGGGGCATTGTTTTAGCAATTAAGTCTTCAACTAATGCTTCTAATTTAGCTCTAGTCATTTTTAAGTTAATATGTTTTGGCCCTGTTTTGTCTGCAGTAATAAAAGGTAAATTAATATCTGTTTGCTCAGCAGAGGATAATTCTATTTTTGCTTTTTCAGCAGCTTCTTTTAATCTTTGTAAGGCAAGTTTATCTGATTTAAGATCAATTCCATTGTCTTTCTTAAATTCAGAAATTAAATAATCAACAACAGCATTGTCAAAATCCTCACCACCTAAAAAAGTATCACCATTAGTTGACTTAACTTCAAATACTCCATCACCTAATTCTAAGATAGAAACATCGAATGTTCCACCACCTAAATCATAAACAGCAATTTTTTTATTTTGTTTTTTATCTAAACCATATGCAAGTGACGCTGCTGTCGGTTCGTTGATAATTCTTAAAACTTCCAACCCAGCAATTTTTCCTGCATCTTTTGTTGCCTGTCTTTGTGCATCATTAAAGTATGCTGGGACTGTAATAACTGCTTTAGTTACAGCTTGACCCAAATATTTTTCAGCTGTTTCCTTCATTTTTTGTAAAATGAATGCTGATATTTGAGAAGGTGAATATTTTTCACTTTTTGCCTCGATCCAAGCATCACCTTTTTCAGAATTAATTATTTTAAACGGCGCAGCCTCTACATCTTTCTTAACAGTTGGATCGTCAAAATTTCTTCCAATCAATCTTTTTACTGCAAATATTGTATTTTCTGGATTCGTTACAGCTTGTCTTTTTGCTGGTTGTCCAATTAGTTTTTCATTTTCATCTGTGAATGCTACAACTGACGGAGTAGTTCTTGCTCCTTCAGCATTTTCTAAAACTTTGGCTTGTGTTCCTTCCATAATAGCAACACATGAATTTGTTGTTCCTAGGTCTATTCCAATAATCTTACTCATAATATAAAACTCTCTCTCGTCATATAGGGTTTAAATGTGAAACTACAAGTTGATCTCATAATTATTTATTTTCCAGATTTTCCTTATTTTCTTCAGTTTTTTCCTCTTTTATTGTAACTTTTTTTGATACTCCTACTAACGAGGGTCTAAGTAATCTGTCTTTTATAGTAAAACCTTTTTGAATTTCCTGGATTATTGTTCCAGGTTCTTTCGTATCATCCTCTATTTCCATCATTGCTTGATGAAAATTTGGATCTAGTTTTTTGTTAAGGCTATCAATTGGTTTAATATTATTTTTTTCAAATATTGAGATTAGGTCTTTTTTAATAATGTGTAAATGTTCCAAGGTCTTTTTTAATGCATCGGTTTCTTTTAACTTGTCGTCACTTTCAAGTACATTTTTTGATCGATCTAAGTTATCAATCAAATTTAATGCTTCTTTAGCAAAACTATAACCACCATATTCAAAAGCATCCTCTTTTTCTTTTTCAAATCTTCTCCTTTGATTTTCCATTTCAGCAAAAGTTCTAGCAACTTTATCTTCGAGTTCAGCAATTTTTTCTTCTGGAGTTTGTACTTTAATTTCTTCTTCAGGTTCTTGGCCTATTTCTTGTTTTTTTTCCTCGGCTAAGTTTTCTTCAGCTTTATCAGTTTCTTTTACAGTATCCTGGTTTTGATCTGCAGAAGTATTATTTCGGTTTTTCTCTTTTTCCATATGCTCTAATATGGTAAGGATTTTTATAATTTCTAGATGTCTAAACGAAAAATTAATAAATTACTCATTGGTACTAATAACAGCGGTAAATTACGTGAAATCAAGAGTTTATTACCAAAAAGTATTAAAATTCATTCTACTTCTGAATTTAATCTAAAAAGCCCAGTTGAAAATGGAAAGACATTTAAAGAAAATTCATTAATTAAATCTAAATATTTTTCAAAAAAAACAGGGTTAATATGCTTGGCAGATGACTCAGGTTTAGAAATAGATTTTTTGGGTAAAAGTCCTGGAATTTATTCTGCTAGGTGGGGAGGAAGGTATGGAGATTTTAATAAAGCTATAAGAAGAGTTTACAGAGAGCTAAATAAAAAAGATAAAAATTGGAAAAATAAAAAAATTAAAGCAAGATTTATTTGTGCACTTTCAATTTCCTATTTAAATAAAAAAATTGTTTGTGTTACGGGAAAAGTTGATGGCCATATTTCTGATAAACCAAAAGGAAAAAATGGATTTGGTTATGATCCGATTTTTATTCCTTTAAAAAAAATTAAAACTTTTGGAGAAATGAAATCATCTCAAAAATATAAAATGGATCATAGATACCAAGCATTTAGAAAAATTAGAAAATTTCTATGAGTTTTTGGTCTTCAATTTTATAAAAATTGAGTTTATGGTTAATTTTATTATTTTTAATATCAAATATTCCTATTTTTCCTTTGAATGAATTCTTTTTCTTAAAAATTTTATTTAAGTTTTCTATCTTTGAGTTCAGTGATAAATAATACACTAAGCCAACAAGATCATAACTTAATAAAGATAAATGTGTAGGGTCTTCATTAAATGCATTAAAGTATTTAATTTTGTAATTGTCAAAATTTTCCTTGTTTATTGATGGATAGTACAAAGGTTGGATGTCAGTTTCGTTTAATAAACTTTCATCAAACCATTGATTCAAAGTTATAAAATATTTGTTTTCAGGAAGTACGTCAGTATATAAAAGTGAAGTAGATACACTTTTTAGACTTTCATCAAAATCTGCAATTACGATAGCATCAAAATTTAAACCCCCTAAAGTGTATCTTTTTTCAAGCTTTTTAATTTTTT
>CABYUV010000026.1 GCA_902522115.1 uncultured Pelagibacteraceae bacterium
AAGTTTGGAATTTTAATCAAATTATAAATTTCATCAGCGTTTACGTAGGAAATTTGAAACATAAAAACAAATAAAATTAAAATTTTCATTAAATTATTATAGACGAATTAGATTAGATAATATTATCTTAGATTATTAAAAAATGAAAAAAGAAAGAAATAAAAACCCTATTCAACCAGTTAGCGGAACTAAAGTTCCAAGATTTGCTGGTCCAAGCACTTTCGCGAGACTTCCTGAGCTTAGAGATGTAGAAAGCTGCGATGTTGCAATTGTTGGCATTCCTTTTGATGCAGGAACAAGTTACAGACCAGGGGCTAGATTTGGTCCTCAAAGTATTAGGCAAGCTTCAAGACATCTAAGAACGAATTATCATCCAAGTTATGATGTAGAACCTTTTAAAATTCAGCAAGTTGCTGATGCTGGCGACATTGCATGCAATCCATTTAGTATTGATGAAGCAATAAAACAAATCGAAGTTGGTGCAACTGATTTATTAAATAAGGTTGGAGGTATAATTAGTCTGGGAGGAGACCATACTATTGCTGTACCTCTTTTAAGAGCCATTAATAACAAAAATAATGGACCAGTATCTTTGGTCCACTTTGATGCTCATCTAGATACTTGGGACACATATTTTGGAGCACCTTATACTCATGGCACTCCATTTAGAAGAGCTAGAGAAGAAGGGTTATTCTTAGATGATGCGTCAATGCATGTTGGAATTAGAGGTCCACTTTATAGTAGGAATGATATTAAAAATGATGAAAGTTTTGGTTTTAAAATAATTCATTGTGATGAGTTTCAAACAGAAGGTACAGATAAGATTGCTGAAAGAATAAAAAATAGAGTAGGAGATAATCCTTTATATCTGTCAATTGATATTGATGTTTTAGATCCTGCATTTGCTCCAGGAACTGGTACACCAGAAATTGCAGGAATGACAACAAGAGAAATGGTTAATGTTCTCAGAGGCTTGTCTGGATTAAATTTAGTTTCTGCTGACGTAGTTGAAGTTTCACCAGCATATGATCATGCTGAGGTAACTTCTTTAGCAGCAGCAACTATTGTTTATGAGCTAACTAATTTATTTGCAAAATCATAGATTAAGGATAACGTCTTATCATGTTAGATAAAAAAAACTTTTATATTAACGGTGAATGGATAAAACCAAACAGTCATGAAGAAATTACAGTCGTAGATCCTGCTACAGAAGAAAATTGCGCTGTAATTACTTTAGGTAACAAAATTGATATTGATATGGCTGTAAAAGCAGCAAAAAATGCATATGAAACATGGGCGTTCTCATCTAAGAAAGATAGAATTGGATTACTTGAAAAACTATACGAAAATTACAAAAAAAGATGGGCGGATATTGCAAAAGCCATAACTCTTGAAATGGGTGCTCCAAAAGATTTTGCATCTAAATTACAAGCAGGTACAGGAGCGAGTCATATTAAATCTTTTATAAGATATTTAAAAAATTTTGAATTTGAAAAGCCATTAGGTGAACATGCTCCAAATCAAAGATTAATTTATGAACCAAAAGGTGTTTGTGCATTAATTACACCTTGGAATTGGCCAATGAATCAGGTTTGTTTGAAAGTAATGCCTGCTATGGCAGCAGGATGTACAATGGTATTAAAACCATCAGAACTTGCACCCTTGTCTTCTATGATACTTGCTGAAATTGTAGATGAGGTAAAGTTTCCAAAAGGTGTATTTAATTTAGTAAATGGTGATGGAGCAACAACTGGTGATGCTTTAACGTGTCATCCAGATATAAATATGATTTCTTTTACTGGGTCGACAAGAGCTGGAGCTCTAATTTCACAAAACGCTGCTAAAGATTTTAAAAGGGTAAGTTTAGAGCTTGGAGGAAAAGGGGCCAATATAATTTTTAAAGACGCAGATCCTGAAGCTATAGAAAGAGGAGCTTTTAGATGTTTTAGAAATTCAGGACAATCTTGTAATGCACCTACAAGAATGCTTGTTCAAAAATCTATGTACAACGAGGCTATTGAGAGATTAAAAAAATATACAGAAAATTTTGAGGTAGGTGATCCAAAAAAAGAAGGAGAGCATATAGGTCCTGTCATTTCAGAAAATCAATTCAAAAAAATACAAGCTTTAATTCAAAAAGGTATTGACGAAGGTGCAAAATTAGTTGCTGGAGGGACAGGAAAACCAGATGGCCTAGACAAAGGTTATTTTGTTAAACCAACAGTATTTGCTGATGTTAATAACAATATGGAAGTTGCGAGAACAGAAATCTTTGGTCCAGTTCTATCTGTAATACCATTTGAAACAGAGGAGGATGCAATTAAAATTGCAAATGATACCACTTATGGATTAACAAATTATATTCAATCACAAGATCATGATAAAGTAAAACGAGTTGCACGAAAATTGAGATCTGGAATGGTTGATGTAAATGGAGCTGGTATCGCAGTTGATGCACCATTTGGAGGTTTTAAACATTCTGGAATAGGTCGAGAAGCAGGGGAATTCGGTTTAGAAGAATTCTTAGAAGTTAAAGCTGTAGGTGGATGGAGTTAATTTACAGTAGATTTATCTTTAATACCATCAAGAAGTTTCAAACATTTTTTTAGTTCATCTAAAATAATAAATTCGTCAACTTTATGAGCTTGTTCAATTGAGCCAGGACCACAGACAACTGTACTAATACCTATCTCTTGAAATAAACCTGCTTCAGTTCCAAATGAAACTACTTGTCGTGAATTATCTCCAGTTAAACTAGATATTAATTCACATGCATCTGATTTTTCATATCTATCAAAGCCAACTATCTCTCCAATTATTTCTTTTTCAATTGAGGAGTTAGGAAAAACTTTCTTCATGTCTGGTAACAAAACTTCATTCGCATATTTGTCTAACTCTTTGTTTAAAAAAACTGCATCTTCTTTTACTACTGGTCTTGTCTCCCAATTAACATGACATTTATCTGCAATTACATTATGAGCAATTCCACCAAATATACCTCCTATTGATAAGGTAGAATGAGGGGGATCAAATATAGAGTCTCTAGGAGATCTCTCCTTAAGTTTTTCTCTCAACTCAATTAATTTGTTTACATACCTCGAGGCATATTCAACTGCATTTACACCTTTATGGGGCGCTGAACTATGTCCCGCTAAACCTTTAAAATAAGTGGTGTATTCATAACATCCTTTGTGAGCATCGATAATTTTCATATTAGTTGGTTCACCAACAATACAAATTCCATTTTTGATATCTCTTTTTTTTAATTCTTCAATTAAAATAGGTGCTCCTTGACATGCAGTTTCTTCATCAAAAGTAAATGAGAAATGTATATCTCTATCTAGATTTGACTTTGAAAAAATTGGAGCAAAAGCTAAAGTACATGCAATGAAACCCTTCATATCACATGAACCTCTTCCAAAAAGTTTATTGTCCTTAATTGTTGCCTGGAAGGGATCAGTTGCCCAACCTTTTGATACCGGAACAACATCAGTATGTCCTGATAAAATTATTGGTTTTTTATTACTAGTATTTTTTGCCTTAATTGTAGCAAATAAATTTACTCTTTTTTTATCTTCATCAAATGTTCTAAAAGAGCTAGCGCCAAGATCTTTTAAAATGTTATCACAATAATCAATTAGAGAATTATTATCTTCTCCTGAAATAGTTTTGAAACTAATTAGATCTCTTAATATTTTTATTGAATTTTTGAATAAAAGTTCTGAATTATTTTCTGTACTCATAATTTTCATCCATTATATATTAATTATATGAAAGAACAAATTACCTACGATATTTTTGATAAAGTTGATATTAGAGTTGGTACAGTAATTTCTGTAAAAAAAAATGAAAAAGCTAGAAAACCTTCTTTAGTTGTTGAAGTAGATTTTGGAAAAGAAATTGGAATTAGACAATCTTCTGCCCAAATTACTCACTATTATAATGAAGAAAATCTTAAAGGAAAACAAGTAATAGGTGTTTGTAATTTTCCAGAAAAAAATATAGCTGGTGTAGTTTCTCAAGTACTTATTCTTGGCTCAATAGACAAGGAGGGCAAAGTAATTTTGGTCCATCCTTCTCAAAAATCTGAGAATGGTTTGCCTATAGCATAAAATGCATCCAGAAATTTTATCTATAACATTGTTTGGAATTGTAGCTGCTTATTCTCCAGGGCCAAATAATTTTGTAGCATTTTATTCTGGATTTAATTTCGGTATTACAAGAACTCTTCCACACATTATTGGAGTGACTTTCGGTTTCCCCTTTTTATTATTGTGTGTAGCATTAGGTTTAATTAATGTTTTTAAACTTTATCCATTAATTCAAGAAATATTAAAATATCTTGGAACATTATTTTTAATTTATTTAGCATACAAAATTTCTTTCTCTAGTTCCAATAATCAAGAAAACAAAAATAAAAATCCAGTAAAATTTATAGAAACATTTATTTTTCAGTTTCTAAATCCAAAAGCTGTAATTGCGTCAATAATAATTGTATCAACATACATTCAAGTAGGAGAAAATTTTGTAAGTCATACGACTCAAATCGTTATACTGGCTCTGTTAGTCTCAGTAACCAGCATTACATTATGGACATTTTTAGGTAAATTCTTTAGGAAATTCGCGACAAATCAGAAATTTATTAATTATTTTAATTATGTTATGTCACTGCTTCTTTTATTAAGCATATTAACTTTTTATTTATAACATGAAACCAGGAAACAAAAATTCTTATAATTCACTTAAAAAAATTTCAATAGATGGCAAGGATTTTAAATATTACTCTTTAACCGAAGCTGAAAAAAATGGTCTAAATGGTATAAGTAAACTTCCTAAATCTCTCAAAGTTTTATTAGAAAATTTATTGAGATATGAAGATGACTTGAGCGTTACAAAGTCTCAAATAGAAGCTGTAAAAAATTGGTTAAAAACAAAAAAATCTAAAACTGAAATTGCTTATAGACCGGCGAGAGTACTCCTTCAGGATTACACTGGTATCCCAGCAGTTGCTGATCTTGCTGCTATGCGAGAAGCTGTAAAAGAAAAAAATAAAGATCCTAATACTATAAATCCTTTGTCAGCAGTAGATCTTGTAATTGACCACTCAGTTCAGGTAGATCAATCTGCTAAAGCTGATTCATTTGAAAAAAATGTAGATATTGAATTTGAAAGAAATGGAGAAAGGTATTCTTTTTTAAAATGGGGACAACAGGCATTTAATAATTTTAGGATCGTACCACCTGGTACAGGAATTTGTCATCAGGTAAATCTAGAGTATTTATCAAAGGTAGTGTGGTCAGAAGAATACAAAGGAGACAATTATTTGTTTCCTGATACTTTAGTTGGAACCGACAGCCACACTACAATGGTAAATGGATTATCTGTCTTAGGATGGGGAGTTGGTGGAATTGAAGCTGAAGCAGGAATGCTTGGGCAACCAATATCAATGTTAATACCTGAAGTTATTGGTTTTGAGATAAAAAATAAAATGCCTGAAGGAACTACAGCAACTGACTTAGTTTTAACTGTTGTTAAAATGTTAAGAGATAAAGGAGTTGTTGGAAAGTTTGTTGAGTTTTATGGAGAAGGTTTAAAAAATTTAACACTTGCTGATAGAGCTACAATTGCGAACATGGCACCAGAATACGGTGCTACATGTGGGTTCTTTCCTATTGATGAAGAAACATTGAAATATTTAAAATTTTCAGGAAGAGATCAGAATACTGTAAATATAGTTGAAAATTATGCTAAGGAACAAGGATTATGGGCAAGTAGTGATTTAGAATTTACTGACATTATATCTTTAGACATGTCTACAGTTGTTCCAACTATTTCAGGCCCCAAAAGACCTCAAGACAAAGTACTTTTAACTGATGCATCAAATTCTTTTAAAAAAGTTTTACAGGAAGATGCAAGCAAAAATGAAAACTCTGTTTCAAAAGTAGCTAATACAGACTACGATATTAAAGATGGTTCTATATTAATTGCTGCAATTACTTCGTGCACAAATACTTCAAATCCAAATGTTTTGATTGGAGCAGGACTTTTGGCAAAAAAGGCAATTGAAAAAGGTTTACAAGTTAAACCATGGGTAAAAACTTCTTTAGCACCTGGATCTCAAGTAGTTACAGACTATTTGGCAAAAGCTGGATTAAACACATATTTGGATCAGCTTGGCTTTAATTTAGTTGGTTATGGCTGTACAACTTGTATTGGAAATTCAGGACCGCTTCCAGAAAATATTATTGAAGCAATCCAAAAAGAAAATATTTATGCAGTTTCAGTTTTATCAGGAAATAGAAATTTCGAGGGAAGAATTTCACCACATATAAAAGCTAACTATCTAGCTTCACCTCCATTAGTTGTTGCATATGCAATAGCTGGACATATGGAAGTTGATTTATACAAAGATCCACTAGGAAAAGATAAAGATGGTAAAGAAGTATTTTTAAAGGATATTTGGCCTTCCAATAAAGAGATAGAAGAAACTTTAAAAGACTCACTTAATGCAGAGATGTTTATACAAAGATATTCAAATGTATCCGAGGGCCCAACTCAATGGCAAAAAATTAAAACCGATAAAAGCAGCATCTACAATTGGGATGAGGGTTCAACATATGTAAAAAAACCTCCATTCTTTGACTCTCTATCTGATGAACCAGAGGGATTTAAAGAAATAAAGGATGCAAGACCATTATTAATTTTAGGGGACATGGTAACAACAGACCATATATCACCAGCTGGAACTATTCAAAAAGATAGTCCAACTGGTGAATATTTTATGGAACATCAGATTTTGCCAAAAGATTTTAACTCTTACGGTTCAAGAAGAGGAAATCATGAAGTTATGATGAGAGGAACTTTTGCAAATATAAGAATCAGAAATGAGATGGCACCTGGTACAGAAGGTGGTTTTACAAAGCTATATCCAGAGGAAAAAGTTCTTCCTATTTACGATGCCGTGGTTGAATATAAAAAAAGAGGCACCGATTTAGTTGTAATAGGTGGAAAAGAATATGGAACTGGATCTTCAAGAGATTGGGCTGCCAAAGGCACAAAATTATTAGGTGTAAAAGCAGTAATTGCTGAGAGCTTTGAAAGAATTCACAGATCTAATTTGATTGGAATGGGAATACTACCATTACAATTTATCCAGAATGTTAATAGAAAAAATCTTAAATTAATTGGCTCTGAATTAATTAGCATTTTAAATATAGAAAAAGGTGTCAATCCCTCTGATGAAGTGACAGTCGAAATTAAATATGCTTCAGGTGAAATAAAGAAAATTAAAACTTTATGCAGAATTGATACAAAAAATGAATTAGAGTATTATAAAAATGGAGGTATTCTTCAGTACGTATTA
>CABYUV010000027.1 GCA_902522115.1 uncultured Pelagibacteraceae bacterium
TTAAAAACATGGGAGTTTGAATAATATTCCAATTTATTTTTTCTTTTTTAAAAAATTGTGAAATTTTTTTTTCAAAAAATTTATCTTCTACTTCAAAACTTGAAATTTCTTTTACTTTTTTTTGTGTAATTATTTTTTTTAATTTTTTTAAATAATCTTCATTAAATTCTTTATCCTCGATTTTATAATAATCTAATTTAAATTTATTTTTTCTTAATCCATCTGCATAAGAACGCATAGAAGATAAAAATAATAAAATTTTTTGTTTATGATGCTTTTCATATGTGCATAAACCCTTATCTTCAGCCATAAAAAATAGGTGGTCTTTTTTGAAGCGGTCTAGGTATTTTGTTGGAAATAATTGATTACCAAGTATAAAAAATAACTTCATAGTTAAATATAACTAATAAAATTTTTTATGTCAGAAAAATATGTAGTTTTTGGTGCGACAGGTTCTATTGGATTAAGTTTAGCGGAGCAATTAAAAAACTCTGGAAACAATATTCATTTAGTTGGAAGAAATGAAAGTGAACTTAGTTCTGTCGCTGAAAAACTTGGATGCACACATACCGTTGCAGATGTTTTAGAGGATGGGTTTATAGAAAAAGTTAAATCAGATATTTCTGAAATTAAAGGCCTAGCGTATTGTATAGGTTCAATTGATTTGAAACCATTAAGAATGGTAAATGAACAAGACTTTCAGAAATGTATGAAACTTAATCTTTATTCTGCTGTAGAAGCTATTCAAGGATATCAGGAAAGTTTAAAAAAAAATAAAGGTTCAATAGTATTATTTTCAACTGTTGCTGCTCAAAGAGGTTTTACCAATCATGCAATCATAGCTTCAGCAAAAGCTGCTGTTGAAGGATTGACGGTTTCTCTTGCAGCAGAATTCGCTCCAAACATAAGAGTGAATTGTGTGGCACCAAGTTTAACAAAATCTAAAATAGCAGAACCAATGTTAAAAAATACTGCTATAGCTGAAGGTATTGCAAAAGCACATCCTCTTAAAAGGTTAGGTGAAGGTAAAGACTCTGCTGCTCTTGCTAAATTCTTGCTAACAGAAGATAGTTCTTGGGTTACAGGCCAAATAATTGCTGTAGATGGTGGTAGATCTAAACTTTCATAAAGTGATCAAATATTTTTTATCGATATTTTTCTTTTTATTATTTTCATCGAAAAGTTTTTCTGAAAATTTTACTTTTAAAAAATTGACAGATTTAAACGAGCCATGGGGATCATCTTTTATAAATAATGAAGAGCTTATTATCACTGAAAAAACTGGAAAAATAAAAATAGTAAATATTATTTCTGAAGAAGTTTATGAAGTTGAACATAACTTAAATTATTTTGTTCACGGACAAGGAGGTTTATTAGATATTATTTACCAAGATAATTACTTATGGATTTCTTATTCAGAAAATAGAGGGGATTGGAAAACTAGTACATCAATTGCAAAAGCTAAATTAAATAAAAAAAATTTAGATTTCAAAAATATATTTCAAGCTGAACCACCAATAGAATCTGGTTATCATTTTGGTTCAAGACTGGCTATTAAAGACAATTATCTTTTTGCATCTGCTGGTGAAAGAGGTGGGGGTATGATCGCTCAAGATCCGACAAATCATCCTGGAAGTATTATCAGAATTTATTTAGATGGTAGTATTCCAGAAGATAACCCTAAGTTTGACGGTAAATCAGATTGGTTACCAGAAATTTATCAAATTGGTGTTCGTAATCCTCAAGGCTTAACCTATTCCTCTTTTGATGGAAAAATTTATGCAAGCAACCATGGTGCAAAAGGTGGAGATTGGTTTGGTGAAATAAAAAAAGGAGAAAATTATGGTTGGAAAATTTTAGGTTGGGGTGGAACAAATTATTCAGGCTCAAAGATTGGACCTAAATGGAAACCAGGCTTTACCAAAGCAATCCAATACTGGGTACCTTCAATAGCAGCAAGTGCTATAACTATTTATAAGGGAAAAGAATTTAGTGAATGGAATGGCGAAGCGTTAATTACTTCTTTAAAAGATAAATCAATGAGAAAATTAAACTTTAAAAATTCATCTAACATTGAAGAAACAATTATTTTCAAAGATAAAATTGGAAGAATAAGAGATATACAAGTTCACCCAGTTAATGGAAAAATATATTTTCTTGCAGGAAACAGTTTATGGTTAATGGAGAAAAAAAAATAATATGAAAGAAAGACCTTATCATCATTTACCTGATGGTACTTTCAGGAATCCAAAAGGATCTCCAGTAATAATATCCAGATCAGGAAAATTTTCTTATAGAACTTTCAGTAAATTAAGAAAAAAAGTTGATTTATCTTATCCAAAAGAACATGTGATTGAAAAAGAAAAAGTGTTAGCTGATTTAGAAAAATATAAAGATAATGATTATATTGCTTGGATAGGTCACGCGACATACCTCATAAAATTAGGTAAAACCACTATTATAACAGACCCTGTATTTTCAAAAAATGCTGGACCACTTATCTTTGGTCCAAAAAGATTTACTAATCCCGCAATAAAATTAAATGAGATACCCCAAACAGATATATTTTTACTCACTCATAATCATTACGATCATCAGGACATGTCAACAATTAGAAATTTTCCTTTCAAGAGTGCAAAAGTATTAACACCTCTAAATCTTGGTAAATATTTTAAAGGATATAAAGATGTAAATGAAATGGATTGGTATGATCAAATAATTATAAATGAGGATTTGAAAATTTCTTTACTTCCTGCAGTTCATTGGTCAAAGAGAAGTTTAACAGACACTAATAAAACTTTGTGGGGCAATTTTTTAATAGAACATAAAAATAAAAAAATTTTATTTGCATGTGACACCGGATATGGGGAAATCTACAAAGAACTAGGTGAAAAATATGGTCCTATAGATCTGACAATGATTAATATTGGGGCTTATAATTTCAAACCAATGTTTGATAAAACTATTTATCATACTACACCTGAAGAAGCCTTGAATGTTGCACAGGACCTAAAAAGTAAAAAAGTATTAGGAATGCATTGGGGAACATTTGTTTTATCATTAGAGCCGATTATGGAACCCCCAATTAGATTTAAAGATAGTGCTGAAAAATATGGTTTTAGTAAAGAAGATGCTATTATTTTTAAAATTGGAGAAGTTAGTCCTTTAGATAAATTGTTATAGAGTTAAATACTTAATTGCAAAAAATATAGTTCCAATAGAAGCAATAGTAGAGACAAAAATTGCTTTAATTATATTTTCGGGACTTACATTATACGCTGCACATAAAACTATAGAAGTGACTCCGCAAGGCGCAACACTCACAAAGAAAGCACCTGGTATTTCAGCTGGCAATCCTGCATTAAAAAACACTAATCCAATTAACAATAAAATTATTGGGGAAATAACTAATTTTAAAACTGAAATAGATACGGATAATTTGTTAATTACATTTTTAGTATAAAATGAAAGAGTTATGCCAATTGCAAACAATCCAACTGGAGAAACACATGCTGCAAGTTTAGACAAAGTGTATTCAATCGGTGTTTGATCAATATTAAAATTTAATAATAAAAATAATAGACCTATAATTATTGAAAGTATAAATGGGTTTAAAAATAAATTATTAATAAAATTAAATAAATTTACATTTTTTTTTGTAGATAATTCGAGAAAAAAAGCAATTACAGATAATAAAATTATCCCATCCATTAATATGATACTTGCAACTTGTGTAATTACATTTTGTTGAAAATAAATTTCTGTTATTGGCAAAAGCAAAGTCACATGGTTTGATAATGCAACTGTTAAAGCCCAAATTATTGACTCTGGAATTGATCTTTTAAAATATTTTGAAGTAATTAAGTAAGCAATAATTCCACATATCGATTGCATAATTAAATAAGAAAAAATTTGTTTGAAATCTACTTGTCCAATTTCATTTTGTGCTATTAGCTTAATTATCAATGCTGGCACTGCAATATAGAACAAAAAAAGATTTAAAATTTTAGCATGACTAAGGTCTAAGACTTTTAACTTACCAAATACAAACCCTAAAAAAGTAATAAATATAAATGGAGTTAGTCCTAAAAAAATTGTGAACATAAATTATTTAATCGTTATTCTATGCATTATTCTATTTCCTTTGAAGGGTGTTGCCTGATGGAGCATAGATCTGTTATCCCATATAGCCAACTGATTTTTTTCCCAAGGCAAAGAAAATTGAAACTTCTTCTTAATTTGATGATTAAATAAAAATTTTTTGAATTTTTCTTGATTTTTTATCTTTGAACTAAAACCAACAAAATGTCCTGGACTGCAATAAATCGAATAATTTGTACTGATTTTCCTAATTATTTTATGTGAAGATTTAAGTTCTTTAATATTTTTTCCTTTTTCTTTTACCCTTTCTTTTGTTGTAACCGATATCGGACCCTCAGAGGAATATTTACCTTTAATATTTTTAAATTTTCTTTTTATTGGATTTGGTAGTTCTTTATAAGCAAGATATTGAGAACAAAATTCTGTATTAGCTTTTCCTGTTTTTGGGACAAGTTTAGAAAGTAACATTGTAAATCTTGGAGGCTTTTTTGTATAAATCGAGTCAGTATGAAATTGTTCACCAAAACTTGGCCCTTTATCAGTTGATTTTCTTTGCACCACTGTAATTTGAGGGAATTTTTTATTTAAACCTTTTAGTCTTGGATAGTTAGCTAAATTTCCAAAATATTTTGCAAACTTAATGAAAAGTTTAGAAGTTAATTTTTGTTTTTTAAAATATAACATTCCATATTTATTCAGTGCTTTTTTGATTTTTGAAATATCTTTATTTGAAACATCTTTTAAATTTACAATTATTTCTGCTCCAATATTTTTTTTATTTGGAATTATTTTTAACATTTTCTAGAAAAAATTTTTTAAGATGATTTATAGTTTTTTTAGGACTTTCCTCTGGAATGAAATGATCTGAGTTAATTTCTGCACCATAGATTTTTTTATTTGTATATTTTTGCCAAATTTTAATAGAATTAAACTGCTTTCCAACTACTCCTTTTTTTCCCCACAAAACTTGGATAGGAATATTTAATTTTTTATTTCTATCTTTTTTATCGTGCTCTAAGTCTATAGTCGCCGCAGCTCTATAATCTTCGCATGTTGCATGAATTCTTTTATTTTGTCTAAAGGCTCTAAAATATTCATCTTCAACTCTTCCAATCGCACGTTTAGATGACCTATTAAACCGACTATGTAGCCATCTTTTAGGGTCTGCCATTATCATTTTTTCTGGTAAAGGTGCAGGCTGTATCAAATAAAACCAATGAAAATATCCTTTTGCAAATTTCATATCTGTGTGCTCGTACATATCAAGAGTTGGACAAATATCTAATACACTTAAAGCCATAATTTTATTTCTATAATCTCTTGCCATTCTATGTGCAACTCTCCCACCTCTATCATGTCCTGCAACAAAAAATTTTTTAAAATTTAATTTGCTCATCAATTGAACCATATCTTTAGCCATTTCTCTTTTAGAATAATTTTTATGATTAGTACCACCAGGTAAAACCAAACTATCTCCATATCCTCTAAGGTCAGCAACTATTACGGTGAAATATTTACTAAGCTCAGGGGCAGTCTTGTGCCACATCACATGTGTTTGAGGATATCCATGAAGTAGTAATAAAGGAGGACCTTTACCTTTAAATCTACAAAAAATTTTACCTTTGTTTACCTTAACAAATTTTTTTTTAAAACCATTAAACATGATTAAACTATTTAATTATTTAATAGTTTATTTTTCGCCTTTTCAAATTCCTCTTGAGAAATAATTCCTTTTTCTTTTAAACCATTTAATTTAGTGAGTTCATCACTTAAATTGCTATTTTGTTCAGAAGCAGTCTCGCTTATCTCATCGGTCTCACTTTCGGATTGCTCCTTTTCAGCTCTATTAGCTTCCTTAGACTTAAAACCATTCATAATTGCCATTGCACCTAAGTATAAAACATAAGCCATAATAGGAATAACCAATCCAAAAAAAATTATTTTTTCCATAATTTAATCTTCATCCTCTTCACGCCAGTTTTTTTCATACATCAAATATGCAGCATAAATCACTGATATTGTGCCTACAATCATACCATAATCAAAACCAGTTTGCATGTCATGCAAATACCAACCTAGCTGTGTGGCTCCAATGGGTGGAACAGTAAGAAGTAAAAAAATTATTCCAAATCTGTAAGGTCGCTTAGGTTTTTTCATCCTAATAAATTAACAGATTACAGCTTGGGGTTTAATTATTAAATTTGCGATCTTTTGAAACAGTCTATGGTATTTTTAAGTAAACAGGCAATAGTCATAGGGCCAACTCCACCTGGAACAGGTGTAAGTGCTTTTGCATTTTTTGAAACTTCATCAAAATGTACATCACCAACTATACCTTTATCAGTTTTATTTATGCCAACATCAATGACAATAGCATCTTTCTTAACCCAATCTCCTCGAACAAGTTCAGGTATACCTACAGCTGCAACAATTATATCTGCCTCTAAACATTCAGCTTTTAAATCTTTAGTTTTTGAATGAGTTATAATTACGGTGCAATTTTCTTTTAAAAGAAGTTGTGTCATTGGTTTACCATTTAAATTTGATCTACCTACAACCACAGCTTTTTTACCACTTAAATTAGGTTCAATTTTTTTTATCAACAAATAACATCCAAGTGGAGTACAAGGTACCGAACTTTCATAACCAGATGAAAGATTGCCTACATTCATTGGATGAAATCCATCTACGTCTTTTGAGGGATCAATAGCTTCTATAACCTTCTGCTTATCAATATGTTTAGGTAAAG
>CABYUV010000028.1 GCA_902522115.1 uncultured Pelagibacteraceae bacterium
TATTTTTCAGGAATGAATGATGACCAAGTAATGGATTTTTTAAAATCTGACATGACCTGGCACAAACCCACACAAAGCTTTAGCTCTTCAGATAATTTTTTCAAAGTGTTATGGAATACAACTTTGAGAGATGAGTTCGATAAAGAAAAAATAAATGGAGATTATGATCATATGCGTCAATTTAAATTCGATCATAAAGATATCAAAGCTTTTGGAATATTGGGGGTTTCTGTGGGTTTAAAGTGGAAGAAAATACAAGATAAATTCAAATTACTTGTGAAAAAATTTCACCCTGATATGAATTCTGGAAATAAAAAATACGAGGAAAAACTTAAACTAATAACATTAGCTTATACCCAATTAAAAAATACCTATAGAGAAAAAATTGACACCAAATCTTAATACAGAACCAGATATTAAAGTTTCACTAAAACAAACTTTTGGAATTGACTCAGAAATGGAAGTTGACGCATTTTCAAAAAAAAATGATTACGTTCCTGAAATTGATAAAAACTACAAGTTCGATAGAGATACTACTTTAGCCATTATTTCCGGATTTGCGTTTAATAAGAGAGTTTTAGTTCAAGGGTATCATGGTACTGGAAAATCTACTCACATTGAGCAAATAGCTGCAAGATTAAATTGGCCTTGTATCCGTGTAAATTTAGATAGTCATGTAAGTAGAATTGATTTGATTGGAAAAGATGCAATCGTTCTTAAAGAAGGTAAACAAGTAACTCAATTTAACGAGGGAATTTTACCATGGTCTATACAAAATCCAGTTGCACTTGTTTTTGATGAATATGATGCTGGTAGACCTGATGTAATGTTTGTAATTCAAAGAGTTTTAGAAGCTGAGGGAAATTTTACATTACTAGATAAAAACAAAGTAATTAAACAAAATAAATTTTTTAGATTATTTGCTACTTCAAATACTGTTGGACTTGGTGATACTACAGGTCTTTATCATGGTACGCAGCAAATTAACCAAGGTCAGATGGATAGATGGAATATTGTTACAACTTTAAACTATCTTAGCCTAGATAAAGAAATGGACATTGTTTTGTCTAAAAATAAAAACTTAAATAACGCAAAGGGAAAAGAGAAGGTTGCTAACATGATAAAAGTAGCTTCTTTAACGCGTAAAGGATTTATTGCAGGAGATATTTCAACAGTGATGAGCCCAAGAACGGTGTTACATTGGGCAGAAAATGCAGAGATATTTAAAGACACTGGTTACGCTTTTAGAGTAACTTTTCTTAATAAATGTGATGATATTGAAAAAAATACTATCGCAGAATATTATCAAAGATGTTTTGGTGAAGAGTTACCAGAATCTTTGATTAATATTCAAATCTAATGAGCACTAAAGAAAATAGTTTAAAAGAAAAATTCAAAATTGCTTTAACTTCTACAGCGAAAGTAATTGCTGATGATTTTGACGTAAAAAAAACAAATTCTGAAGAGAAAAAAATAAAAGAATTCAATTTTTTAGAAATTGATAATTTAACTAGTCCTGCTGATTTTATAAGATTACGTGCAGAAACAGACTCCTCTGCTTTGAAAAAAAAATTTTGTAATGAAACAATTTATAAAAAAAACCTTCCCTCAAATACATCTTCTAGATCTCTTTATAATATTGCTGAAAAAATACGTTATGAGACTCTAGGAGGAAAAATGTTAAAGGGAATTGAGAAAAATTTTCAAGAAAATTATCATCAAATAATAAATCGTAAACGCAAAGATCAATTAAAAACTAAAGAGGATGTATCTGTATCAGAGGCATTCGAGTTGTATATGCTCAAGAATTTTCATAAAATTAAGCTAAATCCTCTAACAACAAAAATGCTTAATTTTTGGGAAAAAGACTTTGAGGACGCTATAGAAAAACATAAAGAATTTTTACTTAAAAATCTTGAAGATCAAAACATTTATAGTTCAAAGTTTTCAGAAATATTGGAAGAAATGGATATTTTTCAAAGTGAAGATGAGGACGAAAGAAAAGAAGAAAATCAAGATCAAGAACAAGATAATCCATCAAATGAAGATGAAAATAACGATAAAGAAGACAATAAAGATAAAAAAGATGAAAATGTATCAGAAGCTTCACTAGATGCTGATTATAGTGTTGATGAATTTAACTTTGACGAACAATTGTCAGATACAGAGTCAGATGAACAAAGCTCTGAGCAAGTAGCCCAAAAAAAAATAGATAATATCAATTTAGATTATAAAATATTTACAACCCAGTTTGATGAAGTTGTAAAAGCTGAAAATCTAGAAAATGCAGATGAAGCAACAAAACTGAGAAAAAATTTAGATCAACAATTAGTAGGCTTTCAAGATATTATAACGAAACTTGCAAATAAACTTCAAAGACAATTGCTTGCAAAACAAAATAGAGCATGGGAATTTGATTTAGAGGAGGGATTATTAGATAGTTCAAAACTTCCAAGAATTATCATGGATCCATATAATTCTTTATCATTCAAAAAAGAAAAAGATTTAGATTTTAAAGATACAGTAGTGACTCTACTAATTGATAATTCTGGATCCATGAGAGGAAGACCAATCACTATTGCAGCTATTTGTGCAGATATCTTATCCAGAACACTAGAAAGGTGCTCTGTTAAAGTCGAAATTTTAGGTTTCACAACTAAAAATTGGAAGGGTGGACAGAGTAGAGAATTATGGACAAAAAATTCTAAACCTAAAACACCAGGAAGATTGAACGACCTAAGACATATAATTTACAAAGGAGCAGATACGCATTGGAGACAGGCAAAAAATAATTTAGGACTAATGCTTAAAGAAGGATTGCTTAAAGAAAACATTGATGGAGAAGCTATATCATGGGCTTATAATAGAATTAAAAAAAGAAAGGAAGAAAGAAAAATATTAATGGTTATTTCTGATGGAGCTCCTGTAGATGATTCAACTCTTTCTGTAAATTCTGGTGATTTTTTGGAAAAAAATTTGAAAAAGATTGTTAAATTTATTGAAAATAAATCAGACATTGAAGTTTTAGCTATAGGAATAGGTCATGATGTTTCGAGATATTACAAAAAGGCTATCAAAATTACTGATGTAAACGAATTAGGGGATGTAATGATATCTCAATTAAGTTCATTATTTGAAACAAGGAAAAAATATCACTAAATATTAAATAACTCTTTATTCTTCCATCTAATAATAACTTCTGCACCACTTCTAGTTTTAGAATTTCTACAGTTTACAGATGCAAAATTTTTTTCTAATAAAGTTTTTCCAATAAATAATCCAAGTCCCAATCCTTCTTTTGATTTATCTTTTGAAAAACTTGATTTTAAATATGGTTCTCCAATTTTTGATATAATATCTCTTGGGTAGCCCGCACCATCATCTTCAACAGTAATTTCTGTAATTTCACTATCACTTTTTAAATTAATAAAAATAGTTTTTTTGGAAAATTTATTAGCATTTCCTATAAAATTTCTTAATCCATAAACTATTTCAATAGATTTGCTTATTTTTTTTGGGTTTGAGTCTTGATCAAAATTAAAAACAAACTGTTTTTTACTGATTTCTTTAAATGATACTATAATTTCACTTAAGTAATCTCTTATGTTGATATCTTTATCTATAAATTCATCCTCTTCGACGGGATTAAGAGTTAAACGCTTTAGAATTTCATTACATCGATCAACTTGACTATTTAATAATTCGACATCTTTTTCTAAATCTTTATGACCCTTAAATTGCTTCATTAAATCATGCGCAATTATTGTTATTGTTGAAAGAGGAGTGCCTAAAGAATGTGCTGCAGCTGCGGCTTGTCCACCTAAAGATAAAAGTTCATGTTCTTTAGCCATTACTTCCTCCATTTTTCCTAACGCCTCTTTTCTCAATCTAGATTGTGTTCCAAATGTCATTGCAAAGTAATTTAAAAAAACTAAAGCAATGATCAATGAAGCCGGTATTGAGTAATAAAAATAATGATTGTTATGAAAATCACTATTTAATTTAATTGGCAAATCTTGATAATTAAAAGTTAAAAATATAATTATTATTACTGTTAAGATAACTAGCAAAACATTAGTTCTTAAGCTTAAATTTGATGAAGAAAAAACACTGGGTATTAATATAAAAATTACAAATGGATTAGTAATACCCCCCGACAAATAAAGAAGAATTCCTAATTGTAAAATATCAATTAGTAGGAAAAAAAAAGCAGATCTATCTGATAATTGTGTTTTTTTATAAATAAAAATTAAATATAAATTACTTAATATACCTAAAAATATAACTAAATTTGATGTAATAAAATCGAAACTAGAATTTAAAAATAAATGAACAAAATTTACTGCAATTAGTTGTCCGATGATTCCAATCCATCTAAGGGTTATATAAGTTGATTTTTTAAAAAAATGATATTTTGAAGTTTCAAAAAACTTCATTTTTAAATGTCAAGATTTTGTACATTTATGGCATTAGAAACTATAAAATCTTTTCTTAATGCTACATCGTTACCCATCAAAGTGTGAATTAAACTTTGATCTTTTTTCAAATCTTTTGAGTATTGTACCTGAAGTAAATTCCTTGTTTCTGGATCTAATGTCGTACTCCATAACTCATCCGGGTTCATTTCTCCAAGACCTTTAAATCTTTGGATATTCATTCTTGATTTTTCTACATCAAGCGCTTTAAAGTAATCTTTAGAACCCTTTTTTACTTTTTTTAATTCCTTATTATTATTTACTATATATTCCTCTAGCTCCTTCTCATCTTTAATATAAATACCTTTAGAACCTTTATTAATTTTGAATAACGGAGGTTGAGCTAAATAAACGTGACCATTTTCAATTAATTTATTAAATGGTTTATTATTAAAAAAAGTTAAAAGAAGTGCTCTTATATGAGAGCCATCTACATCGGCATCTGTCATAATTATAATTTTTCCATATCTTAAATCTTTTAAGTCAATCTCTTGCACTTTTGGATCCAAACCTAGCGCGTTAATCAAAGTAACTATCTCATTTGAAGAAATCATTTTGGACAAAGCTTTTGTTCTTTGATCAGAACCATTTCCATTACCGTTACCATTTTTTCTCACATTAAAATCTTCAACGTATGTATTAAGTATTTTCCCTCTAAGTGGTAAAACTGCTTGGTTTGCTCTATTCCTTCCTTGTTTTGCAGATCCACCAGCTGAATCCCCCTCTACAATAAATAATTCAGTTCCCTCTTGTTTACCAATTTGACAATCAGCAAGTTTTCCGGGAAGACCACTTAATTCGAGAGCTCCTTTTCTTCTAACATTTTCTCTTGCTTTTCTGGCAACATCTCTAGCCATTGCAGCTTGAATAACTTTTGCTAAAACAATTTTTGCAATGGACGGATTTTGGTCAAACCAAATAGATAATTTTTCATTTACCAATGTTTCTACAATCATTCTCACTTCTGATGAAACAAGCTTATCTTTTGTCTGAGATGAAAATTTTGGATCAGGAATTTTAGTTGAAAGTACGCAAGTGAGACCTTCTTTTATATCATCACCTGAGATTGCTAATTTATTTTTCTTTAGCAAATTATTTTCATTGGCATATTTATTAATCACTCTTGTTAATGCACTTCTAAAGCCCAACAAATGAGTTCCACCATCTTTTTGAAAAATATTATTTGTATACGGAAATATATCTTCTGAATATCCTGCATTCCATTTTAAAGAACATTCTAATTCGATATTATTTTTTTTTCCTTCAATATAAATTGGTTTTCTAAATAAGTCATTTCCATTTTTATTTTTTAACTTTTCTCTTTTTTCATCTAGAAAATCTACAAACTCAAGTACACCGCCATCAAACTTAAACTCTGATATTTTTTCGTTCTTTTGGCCTGAGTCAGAGAATATTATTTTAATTCCTTTGTTTAAAAAGGCTAATTCTCTCATTCTTTTTATCAAAATATTTGGACTAAATTTTATTGAGGAAAAAATTTCTTTAGAAGGTAAAAAAGTTATTTTAGTTCCAGTGTTTTTTGTTTTTCCTACTATTTTTAATGGTGCTTTTGCTTCCCCATTTTTAAATTCAATGAAATGCTTTTTTCCATCTCTATATATCTCTAACTCTAATTTTTCTGATAGTGCATTAACAACTGAAACACCCACACCATGCAATCCACCTGAAACTTTATAAGAATCATGATCAAACTTTCCACCTGCATGAAGTTGGGTCATAATTACCTCTGCAGCAGATTTTTTTTCTCCTTTGTGAATATCTACTGGAATACCTCTACCGTCATCATTTACTGTGATGGTTCCGTTAGAATTAATTTTTACATTAATATTTTTGCAATATCCTGCTAATGCCTCATCAATTGAATTATCAACAACTTCATAAACCATGTGATGCAGACCAGTACCATCATCTGTGTCTCCAATATACATACCTGGTCTTTTTCTAACCGCTTCAAGACCTTTTAAAACCTTAATAGAATCGGCCTGATAGTTATTATTTGCTTGAGACATATTTTGATTTTTTTATATTTTATTAACAATTATTTTATCATAAATTTTTAACAATTGTATCAAAAACCTTGGAAACACTTATTGTTTTGACCTCTGAATCGTTTTGAACAAAATTATCTCCGCATCTTTTCAGACCAACTTCCCTACTTTTATCATAAATATCACTTATAATTTTAGTCA
>CABYUV010000029.1 GCA_902522115.1 uncultured Pelagibacteraceae bacterium
TATATCTCTTATTTAAAAGTTGATAAAAGTATTGAAGAAAATAGCAAAATATTGAAAAAAAAAACTGGCAAAGATTATGATAAAAGATCTAGAACAAAAGTTTTTAAAGATCTAAAAAAAGAGGGGAATAAAGTTACCTTATCTTTTTTTCCTGAATATTTTGTTTATAAACAAAATCTTGATTTACTACCTCTCTCTGGCATTTCCAATATTAATACTATTCTATGTAGTGATCAAGGAGAGCATCTTATATTTAAAAGTGATAAGTATGGATTTAGAAATGAAAATTCTATTTGGGACGAAGATGAAATAGATTACTTAATTGTAGGGGACTCTTTCGCACAGGGATTTTGTGTAGAAGATCCTAAGCATATTTCAGAAACAATAAAAAAAAATACAAACAAAAAAGTATTAAACATTGCTTACGGCAGTAATGGTCCTCTTTTAGAATTTGCAAGTATAAATGAATACTTACCAAAAAAAACTCATAATGTTCTTTGGTTTTATTTTGAGGGAAATGATCTTGAAAATCTTGATATGGAATTAAAAAACGATATTCTTAAAAAATATTTATATCAAGAAAATTTTAGTCAAAACTTAAAAAAAAAACAAAACAAAATTAATAAAATAATCGAATATGAATTAAAGGAAAATTTAAGTATTAAAAATTATTTCAATAAATTTTTAAAACTAAAAAATACAAGAAAATTTATAAAGAAAACATTTTCTACTACAGATCAAAAAAAATTAGATCCAAAAATTTTAGAAAATTTGTTTTTGATACTAAAAAAAACAAAAAAGATATTAAGTAAAGAAACAAAGTTTTATTTTGTATACCTCCCTGATTTTTCTAGATATGACACACAAAATCATAATTTTGAAAGTATAAAAATTAAAAATTTTATAAAACAAAACAATATTGAGTTAATCGACGTTCATGAAGAAATTTTTTCAAATTATCAAAATCCCAAAACTTTTTTTAATTTTCAAAAAAGTGGGCATTATAACGAAGCTGGATATAAGGTTATCGCAGAAAAAATTATTGAGATAATAGAAAAAAATGAATAGTTTTATTAAATTTAAAATGTTGATTCTATAAATTTTTAATCTCAAAATATATCATTAAAATAATTATATAGATTTTGATTCTATATAAAGTATAAGAATTCAAAATTTTTGTAAAAATAGATTAACTTAAATATGTATATAATTGGTCTAAATTATGGGGAATTTAATACCTCTTGTGCATTGATAAAAAATGGTAAAATTTTATTTGCAACGCAAGAAGAAAGGCACACAAGAGAAAAATTCACTAAAAATTTTCCAATCAATTCAATTAAACTGATCTTAAATAAATTTAAAATCAAAATTTCTGATATTTACGCTATATGTTCTGGATGGAACCCTGCTGGTCATTTGACAAAATATAACCCTTTTATTTCAAGTAGGAGATTGTCTAGAGAGCACAATTTTTACTCACTTATTGATAATACATTCTTAATAGAAAATGATAGAGAAGACTCCCTATACACAGAAATAAAAGTTAATTTTGAAAAAAAAAAATTTCCTAAATTTTATCACATAAACCACCACACATGCCACGCATCAAATGCTTATTTTTTATCTAATTTTAAAAAAGCAGCAGTATTATCTATAGATTTTAGAGGAGAAAATGATTGTACCGCTATGTTTTTGGGAAATGAAAATGAGTTAAAAAAAATCTATTCGCAGGAAATACCTAACTCTTTAGGCTTATTCTACTCAGCTTTTACTCAACTGGTGGGTTTTAAACCCGATAGTGATGAATGGAAAGTGATGGCAATGTCGGCATATAGTTTAAATTGTAATGCTGAGATAAATAAAATAAAAAAGTGTTACATTTTAGAAAATGGAAAACTTTATTTAAATCAAAAATATTTTTCACCATTTACTCACACTGACAATACTCTTTATACAAATGAGCTTGAAAAACTTTTTTTTACAAAAAATAAAATACAAGCGGATATGAATATAAAAATTAGAATTGCAAAAGCATTACAATTTTGTTCTGAAGAAATTGCGACTTATTTCTTAAACTATCTCTATAAAATTACTAAAGTAGAAAATCTTGTGGTAAGCGGAGGTTTTTTTATGAATTCCGTTTTTAATGGTAAAATAATTAATAAAACAAAATTTAAAAATATTTATATTCCTTATGCTCCAACTGATACTGGCAATTCTATAGGATCTGCTCTTTACTTATACCATTGTGTGCTAAAGAAAAGACGTATTAAACAAAATCAATCTCCATATTTGGGTCCTAGTTTTTCAAATAATGATGTTCTTAACGTCATAAAAAGAAGAAAAATAAAATTTAAGAAAATCAAAAATTTTGAAAGAGAAATAGCTAAAAAATGTTATGAAGGTAAAATAATTGCTTTTTTTAGGAACAGAATGGAATTTGGAGATAGAAGCCTTGGGTCAAGATCAATATTAGGAGATCCAAGATTATTACAGAACAAAAATAAAGTTAATTCTATGGTTAAGTACAGAGAGAAATTCCGACCTTTTGCTCCATCAGTAATATCAGAAAAAGTTAAAACTTTTTTTGACGTGAGAGCAAATTTTAAAAATAATTATATGGAAAAAGTTGTTAAAGTTAAAAAGAAATATAGAAAAAATTTAGCTGCTATTACTCATCTTGATGGATCAGCAAGAGTCCAAACAGTTTCTAGAGAAATGAATTTGGACTTTTATAAAATTTTAATTGAATTTGAAAAATTATCAGGATTTCCAATATTATTAAACACATCTTTAAACATAAATTCAGAACCAATTGTAATGACACCAGATGATGCTATTAATAATTTCTTTAATTCTGGCTTAGATTGCTTATATATAGAGGATTATTTAATTGAAAAATAAAAATATGTATTATGCCTGGACATGAATTAATAAATCACAAAGAACTTAATGAAATAAAAAAAATATTTAAATACAGTGATGGTGTTTTATTTGCGCATGGATTTGATAAAAGAAGAAAAAATATATTTAGAGTAAGGAACTTTGAAAATTCATTAAAAAAATATTTTAAAACTAAAAATGCTTTATGTGTAACTTCAGGGACTGCTGCTATAAAAATAGCTTTAAAGGCTTGTGGTGTCAAAAAAGGAGATGAGGTAATTACACAAGCTTTCAATTTTATAGCTACGGTAGAGGCTATAGTAGATATAGGCGCAATACCAATCCTTACAAATATTGATGAAACACTCAATATGTGTCCTAAAGACTTAATAAAAAAAATAACAAAAAAAACTAAAGCGGTTATACCTGTGCATATGCAAGGATTTTCTGCGAAAATAGCTGAAATAGAAAGAATTTGTAAAAAACGAAAACTAAAATTAGTTGAGGATAATTGTGAGAGTATTGGCGCAAAATATAAAAATAAATTTTTAGGTAATTTTGGAGATGTAGGAATAATGAGTTTTGATTTTGGAAAAAATATAACAATGGGTGAGGGTGGTGCAATTTTAACAAACAATAAAAAAATATTTAAATATTGCAAAGAATACCATGATCATGGCCACGAATTGAACCCAAAATATCCAAGAGGCATGGACACAGTTACTAATCCAGGATTCAATTATAGAATAACAGAGTTACAAGCAGCGGTAGGCTCAGCACAATTAAAAAAATTGAATTATATTTTAAGAGAAAACAAGAAGAGATATGAAATACTTTTTAAAAATTTCGCAAATATATTTCCAATAAGGCACAAACTTAAAGAGTCTGTTTCTTCTATGGATGCTTTTATGTTTAAAGTAGATGATTCGAATTTAAGAAATAAGATTATTAAGCTTTTATATAAAACCGGAATTGGAACAAAAAATGTACCTGATGCAATACGGTGGCATTTTGCTAGTTTTTGGTCGCATGCAATTTCTAAACATGAGATTAATTCGGTTAAAAGATCTAAGAAAGAAATTGAAAAATATATTGCAATACCAATATCTTTAAGACTGAAGCCCGAATTATACAACTCAGTTTCAAAAAAAATTGTAAAATTATCAAAAATAAGTTGAAAAAATTATTAATTATAGGCGCAGGAAACCACGCAAAAGTTATTTTATCTGAAATTTTAAAAATAAAAAAATACAGCGTTATTGGATTCGTAGATGATAAAAAAAGTAAAAGAAAAATGTTATTTAATTTTAAAAATAAAACTTATGATTATTTAGGCAATTACTTAAATTTTTTAAAAAATCAAAAAATTAACAAATTAGAAGCAATTCTTGCTATAGGTTCTAATTATTCAAGAGAAGCAATGTATAATAAAATAAAAAAAAAATTTAAAAATTTAAAATGGGCTAAGATTATATCTAAAGATGCAATTATATCTAAAGATATAAAAATTGGAGAAGGGTCTGTGGTGATGTCTGGTTGTGTATTAAATTCTGGAACAACAATAGGGAAACACTGTTTCGTTAATACATCTTCATCTATTGATCATGACAACCAATTTCAAGATTTTTCTAGTGTAGGTCCTGGTGTAACAACTGGTGGTAATGTAAGTTTAAATAAAAATAGCTATATTGGTATTGGAACAACAGTTATGCACAATATTACTATTAAAGAAAACACTGTAATTGGAGGAAATTCATTTGTTAATAAAAATTGTTCAAGCTACTCAGTATATTATGGTTCCCCAGCTAAAAAAATTAGAAAAAGAAAAAAAAATAGTAAATATTTATGATTTTAAAGTAATTAAATAGTCAACCAAAAAAATATTTTAATTATGAAAATTTCAAACAAAAAAATTGGAAAAAATCATAAATCTTTTTTAATAGCTGAAATTGGCTTAAATCATAATGGGTCGTTATTGAAAGCCAAAAAAATGATTAATTATGCAAAGGATGCTGGATTTGATGCAGTAAAATTTCAAACAATTAATCCAAGCCTCTTAATGAAAAAAGATACACCACTTGTAAAATATCAAAAAAAAACTAAATCCAAAAATATGTTCGACCTAATTAGTAAATATAACTTTTCTAAAAGAGATTTTATCAATATTAAAAAATATTGTGATAAAAAAAAAATAATTTTTTTATCTACCCCATTTGATAATGAAAGTGCATCTTTTTTAAATGAGTTAAATGTACCAGCATTTAAAATTTCATCGTCTGATAATGATAATTATTTATTATTAAAAAAAATTAAAAAATTCAAAAAACCAATAATATTATCTACAGGAATGATAAACCACAAAGATCTAAAAAAAACTCTTAATTTTCTTAAATTAAATAAAAATATGATTTCAATACTTCACTGTATCAGTGAATATCCAACTCCTGTAACAAGAGCTCAATTGAACTCAATTACCCTGCTAAAAAAATTAAAATATAATGTGGGATTTTCAGATCACACAATTGGAAATTCTAGCGCAATATCAGCTATTACTCTTGGCGCAAATATAATAGAAAAACATATTACTTTAAATAGAAACATGAAAGGACCTGATCATGCATCATCAATTGAATGTAGAGAATTAAAACAGTTTGTTAAAAGTATAAGAGATATAGAAATAATGCTAAAAGTGAAAAATCGTTCTCTAACTAAAATTGAAAATGAAACTAAAAAGTTAGCCAAAAAATCTCTTTATTATTTAAAAGATATAAAAAAAGATAATATTGTTAAAGCGACAGATATAATTGCTCTAAGACCTAAGCTTAATGGAATTAGTCCAACCAAAATAACAAAAATTTTAAATAAAAAAATCACAAAAGATGTTTTTAAAAATAATTTGGTTAAATTTAATGATTTTAAAAGATGATTGGTTTAATTTATTAACTTTCTATTATTTTTTTATAATTTTGAGCAACCTCAAGAGTATAGTATTGTTTTAAATCATGTTTAAATATCGGTTTTTTATAATTAAATTTTAAAAATTGATAATTAAATTTAATAGAACTATTTATTTTAAAAAGTTTTCCTAATTTTCCATTTTTTAAAATCTCTTTTGGACCAAATTTGCAATCTGAGGAAATTACTTTGTTGTTAAAATAAAGAGCCTCAACTAAAACATTTCCAAAACCCTCCCAATTTGAAGAAAGGACAAAATAATCACTTTTTCTAAAAAAAATGTTTACATTTTTTTTATTGCCTAAGAAAAAAACAGAATTATTTAATTTTAATTTAGTACACAATAATTTTAACTCTTTAAGCAATGAACCATTTCCAATCAAAAATAGTTGAAATTTATTATTTATATTTAATTTTTTAAAAGATCTTATTAAAAATTCTAAGTTTTTTTGTTTTTCAAACCTACATACAGAAAGAATTTTAATACTTTTTTTATCAAATAAATTCAAATCCTTATCAAATTTTAAAGATTTGGAATAAAAATTTTTATCAATAATTGGATTGTATACATGATATACTTTATTGGAATTAAA
>CABYUV010000030.1 GCA_902522115.1 uncultured Pelagibacteraceae bacterium
AATTCAAATATTAAAGTAACAATGGTACACGGTGAAAAAGATGAAGCAGTTCCTGTCTCATACTCAAGAAAAGTTTTAAAGTTATTTCCAAATGCTAATAAAAAATTAAATATTGTTGAAAAAGGAGATCATAGTTTATCAAATAAAAAATGGCTAAATATAATTTTAAAAGAGCTTAAATTATTAATTTAGCTAACTTTTTTAATATCTTTTTTTAAAGTAATTGGATTTTTCAATTTATCCAACATTTCTCTAGGACACACCTGAATAAAATTATTTACTTCATCATTAAAGTTTTCAATTATTTTTTTAGATAATTGAGATTCAGTTTCTTTAAAGTGCTCACTGACTAAATTTTTTAAATATTCTTTCCAATAATCTGTTTCTACATTTTGCCAAACTACTGATTCTGGATTTACTTTCTTTTCGAATTGTTGAGATTTGTCATATATAAAGGCCATTCCGCCTGTCATACCAGCTGCAAAATTATCACCAACATCACCTAAAATTACTACAGTTCCACCAGTCATATATTCACATCCATTAGAATCGCAACCTTCAATTACTGTCACTGCACCAGAGTTTCTAACAGAAAATCTTTCACCAGCTTGGCCAGCAGCAAATAGTTTTCCAGAAGTAGCTCCATAAAGAACAGTATTTCCTAATATTGTATTCTCATTTGAAACCAAATTACTCTCTTTAGGTAATTTTATCGAAATGGTAGCTCCAGACAAACCTTTACCAACATAATCATTTGCATCTCCCTTTAATACAAGTTTTAAACCTTTAGAAGAAAATGCACCAAATGATTGACCCGCTGATCCTTTAAAATTTAAAACTAAAAAGTTTTCATCAAGTTTTTCATAACCGTACTTTTTATACAAGTGATGAGAAATTCTTGTTCCTACTGCTCTGTGAGTATTTTTTATTTCATATTCTTTTTCAATTTTTTCAGAATTATCTAAAGCTTTTTCAATTTCTGGCCAAATTTGATGGTCAAGAGTATCTGGTACACTATTTATTTCTTGATCCTCACAATACCTTGGATTATTTCCAGTATCAGCTTGAACAAACAAAGGATTTAAATCTAAATCGTCTAAATTTGGAGAACCCTTACTAACCTGTTTTAACAAGTCTGTCCTACCAATTACTTCATTTAATGATTTAAAACCTAAATTTGCTAATATTTCTCTTACTTCACAAGCTATAAATGTGAACAAATTAACTACTTTTTCTGGAGTCCCAGTAAATTTTTCTCTGAGCTTCTCATCTTGAGTACAAACGCCCACAGGACATGTATTTGAATGACACTGCCTTACCATTATACATCCCATTGCAACTAATGCTGTAGTAGCAACACCATATTCTTCTGCACCCATCATTGCAGCTATCACCACATCTCTTCCAGTTTTAATTCCGCCGTCTGTTCTTAATGTAACTTTATGTCTAAGATTATTTAAAGTTAATACTTGGTTTGCTTCCGTCAAACCCATTTCCCATGGTATTCCAACATACTTAACACTAGTCTGTGGTGTTGCTCCTGTTCCACCATTATGTCCAGAAATTAATATTATATCTGCTTTTGCTTTAGCTACACCAGCTGCAATTGTTCCTACTCCAGAGGAAGCAACAAGCTTAACTCCAATTCTTGCTTTAGGATTTATCTGTTTCAAATCATAAATTAATTGTGCAAGATCTTCTATTGAATAAATATCATGATGAGGTGGTGGTGATATTAAAGTAACTCCAGGAGTTGAATGTCTAAGTTTAGCAATTTCCTCTGTAACTTTAAATCCTGGTAGCTGACCTCCTTCACCAGGCTTAGCACCTTGTGCAATTTTAATTTCTATCTCATTACAATTATTAAGATAATTGACTGTAACTCCGAATCTTGCAGAAGCTATTTGTTTAACTCTTGAGTTTGCACTATCACCATTATCTAAAACTTTAAATCTACTTGCGTCTTCACCACCCTCTCCGCTACATGAAGCACCTTTGATCCTATTCATACCAGTTGCCAAAGTTTCATGTGCCTCTTTCGATAAAGCTCCATGAGACATGCTCCCACTTCCAAATCTTTTTAAAATATTCTCTATTGGCTCAACCTCAGAAATATCTATTGGTCCACTCAATTTTTTTTCTCTAAAATCAATTAAATCTCTAAGATTTATTGGTGGTAAACTATAAATACCCTCTGCATATCTTTTATAAGCATCATAAGAATTAGATCCAACAGCGCTTTGAAGTAAATGTATTAATTTTCCCTGATATTGATGTGTTTCACCGTTTTTACGATATCTGTATATACCACCTATCGGCAAAATAGTTTCAGAACTTTCAAATGCCTCTTTATGAATTTGTCGAATTTTTTTCTCTATACCCGTAAGTCCAATTCCTGAAATTTTAGAGACAACTCCTGGAAAATAATCTGCAACAATTGTTCTACTTAAACCTACAGTTTCAAAGTTACATCCACCTCTATAAGAACTTAAAACTGAAATACCCATCTTGGACATAATTTTTAATAGACCTGCGTTTACTGATTTTATGTATCTCTCTACACATTCATTAAAGCTAAATTGACCAAATAATTTCTTTTCATGACGCTGAAATAAACTATCAAATGCTAAATATGGATTTACAGTAGTTGCTCCAACTCCTATTAAGGTTGCAAAAGAATGTGTGTCTAAAGCCTCTCCAGATTGAACATTTATTGATACATATCCTCTTAGTTTTTTTTCAATAAGAAATGAATTAATTGATCCGACTGCCAAAAGCATTGGTATTGGAAGTTTTGAGTTTGAAAGCTCTTTGTCACTTAAAATCAATTGAGTAACTCCCTGTCTTACTGCAATCTCAGCTTCTTTTTGAATTTTTTTAATTGAATCAGATAAAGTTTCTTCCTCAGAAAAAGTGCAATCAATTATAGATGAATTATTACCAAAAAAATTTATAAATTTTTCAAACTGAGAATTTGATAATATTGGACTATTTAAAACGTAAATATTTTGCTTTGTTAAATTATCAAAATTTAAAATATTTCCAAGATTTCCAAATCTTGTTTTTAAACTCATAACCTTGTTTTCCCTTAAAGAGTCTATTGGTGGGTTAGTGACTTGGCTGAAATTCTGTCTAAAAAAATGATATAAAGGTCTATACCTATCTGACAAAACAGCCAATGGTGTATCGTCCCCCATAGATCCAGTTGCTTCTTTAGCATCTTCTGCCATAGGATGCAGTATGAGCTCAAGGTCTTCTAAACTTATTCCAAAAGTATATTGCCTTCTTCTTAAATCATCTCCCGAAAAAGAATTTTTTTCATCTGAAATAGTTAACTTATCATCTAAGTCGATAATTTGTGAATTAAAGTGCTTATATTCTTTAGCTAAATAATCTTTTATTTGCTTGTTAGTAAATACTTTTCCCTTTTCTATTCTAACTCCAATTATTTCTCCGGGACCCAATCTTCCCTTTGACAAAATTCTTTTTTCATTTAATTCAATCATTCCTGTTTCAGAGCCTGCAAATAATAGTTTATCTTTTGTAATTGCGTATCTCAAAGGTCTTAATCCATTTCTATCATTTGCAGCTATAACCCATTCATTATCAGTTCCAGCAATAGCTGCCGGTCCATCCCATGGCTCCATAGTGCTGTTTAAAAAATTAAATAATTGTTGGTGATCTTTTGGTAGAGTTTTATTTTTTTTAGACCATGCATCTGGGACTAACATAAGCTTAGCCAAAGGAGCAGGCTGACCAGATATATTTAATAATTCAAAAACATTGTCTAATGCAGCAGAGTCTGATGTTCCCTGTTGTATAACAGGTTTTAAGTTTTCAACATCGTCAAAAAGAGGACTGTTCATCTCTTGTTCATGAACTTTCATCCAATTTTTATTTCCTCTATAAGTATTAATTTCTCCATTATGCGCTATAGCTCTAAATGGTTGAGCTAAATTCCAGCTAGGTGCTGTGTTTGTTGAAAATCTTTGATGAAAAATAGCAAACCTTGAAACAAATCTCTCATCTTTTAGATCAAGGTAGAAATCTGAGATAGCTTCAGCTAAAAACATTCCTTTATAAATGATAGACTTAGAACTCAATGAACAAATATAAAAATTATTTAAGGATTTTTTAAAAGCTTCATTTTCTATCTTTCTTCTAGTTTCATAAATTTTTCTTTCTAAATCTTTATTTGTTAATTCTGAATTATAAGGTTTAAACAATACTTGGATAATTTCAGGCATTGTTTGGAATGCTTTTTCTCCTAAAACTTTTGGATTAACTGGAACTTGTCTCCAACCGTAAATACTAAAGTCATTTTTTGTTAATTCACTTTCTACAATAGTTTTGCAACTTTCTTGCGCTGCGTAATCATTACGAGGCAGAAATATCATACCCACACATATTTCAGAATTATCATGTGTGTGTCCTGTCACTTCTATCTTTTCAATGAAGAAATCTTTTGGTATCTCAACATGAATTCCAGCTCCATCACCAGTTTTCCCATCAGCATCTACGGCACCTCTATGCCAAACAGCTTTTAACGCTTCGATACCATACTCTACAACTTTACGAGATTTTTTACCTTCAGTTGATGAAATTATGCCAACACCACACGCATCATGCTCCATGTCTTCTGAATAAATATTATTTTCTTTTAAAAGGTGAAGGTTCTTTTTATAATTTTGCATTAAGCTACTTTTTTTTCCACTTTAGATTTACTCTCTAGATAAGTTTTTATTGAAGATGCTGCATCTCTTCCATCTTTTATTGCCCAAACAACTAATGAGGCTCCTCTAACTATATCACCAGCAGCAAACACCCCTTTTATATTTGTTTCCATGGTATCAAAATCTGTTTTAATAGTTCCCCACTTTGTTACTTGTAATTCACTACTATCAAATAAATTTGGTAAATCCTCAGGATCAAAACCTAGTGCTTTGATAACCATATCTGCTTTTGTTTCGTAACTTAAGCCTTCTTGTACTTGTGGCTTTCTTCTTCCTGTCTCATCTGGATCACCTAATTTAATCTGATCTACAATTATTTTTTCTACTTTATTTGTACCTTTAAATTCTTTAGGACTTGATAACCAAACAAACTCTACACCTTCTTCTTCTGCATTTGCAACTTCTCTGGCAGATCCTGGCATATTTTCTTTATCCCTTCTATATAAACATTTAACAGATTTTGCCTTTTGTCTAATAGAAGTTCTTACACAATCCATTGCTGTATCACCCCCACCAATTACAACAACGTCTTTACCTTCTGCATTTAAAATTCCTTTATCAAATAACTCAACATCATCTCCTAGGCCTTTTTTATTAGATGCTGTTAAAAAATCCATTGCAGGAAAAATATTATCAAGATCGTTTCCAGGTAAGTTTATTTCTCTTGCTTTATAAACTCCTGTTGCAATCAAAATTGCATCATGTTTTTTTCTCAATTGGTCCAAACTTGCATCCTTACCAACTTCAAAATTTTGAACAAATTCAATTCCTCCATCTTTTAAGAGTTTTGTTCTTCGCTCTACAACTTCTTTTTCTAATTTAAAATTTGGAATTCCATAAATTAATAATCCCCCTGCTCTATCATATCTATCGTAGACAGTAATTTTATAACCATTTTTTCTTAATTGTTCTGCAGCAGCTAATCCAGCAGGACCTGCTCCTATAATTCCCACACTTTGATCTTTTTCATTAGTTACCTTAATTGGTTTTACCCATCCCTGAGCCCAAGCATTATCTGTAATATATTTTTCTACTGATCCAATTGTTACTGTTCCATGACCAGATTGCTCAATTACACAATTTCCCTCACATAATCTATCTTGGGGGCAAATTCGGCCACAC
>CABYUV010000031.1 GCA_902522115.1 uncultured Pelagibacteraceae bacterium
GGTCCACTAAAATTAGTAATGAAACCAGTTTTAGATGCTAGTTCAGGTGATGTTGGATCACTGTTTATTGTTGGTGGAGCTGAGTCTCTTAAACCAGCAAGCTCATCCATTATAAATGGAGACCAGATAATCATTGGAGTTTTACCTGCAAAGTAAAGTGCTCTAGATTGTTTCCAGTATAATTCTCCTGGAGGACTTGCTTTAGCAATTACTTTGTAAAACTCTAATGCTTCTTTTAGTTTCTTACCTTGTTTTTTGATACCACCTTTTTTAACAATATTAACACCGTTTGCTAAAAGAACATGCTCTAACACCTGACTCATGAAATTTTCATCAGTTTTTGTTGCAGCAACAAAACCAAATATACCGTTTTGTTTTGATAACTTCTCAACAGCAGCAACAATATTTGCATAACTTGTTGGTGGTGCTAAATCTGCATTTTCAAAAAGGTCTTTTCTATAAACAACCATTTGTGTCCATCCATCAACTGGAACAGCTGCAATCTTTGAACCCTTTTTAGCCATTTTAAGTGCACCTGGTGCAAATGTGTTTTTACCAAGGTCTTTAACAACGTCATTGTTAGCATCAACATCTAAAATTCCTGCTTCAGCCCATGGTAATACATATTGTAGAGTGTGATAGATCACATCTGGTAAATCACCTGCAGCAGCAGCTGCTGTAGCTCTAGTTCCCAAGTCTTTCTCTTCTACTGGGATCACCTCTACTTTAATACCTGTTTTAGCTTCAAAAGCTTTTGCCATTTCCTCCTGCTTAGCCATTCGGGCAGGCTGAACTTCTGTCGTCCAAAACTTAATGTCTGCGTAAACAATACTTGAAATAAAAAAAGATATTACGCAAAACAATCTTATTATATTTTTCATTTCCCCTCCTATTTATAGACAAAACTATATTAATTTGAGAATGTTTCGCAAACTACTCACTGTCACATATCAGATATGTGCTAGTCTCATAGCAAATACTCAAAAATTGGGAAAAAATTGAAATTTGTCAATTGTAAGTTGTGCTAAGATTTTAGTCTTTTTCCATTTTCATCAAAAATAAAAATGTCATTTAGATCAAATCCAATTTTATTTCCTATTTCTACATTGCTTGGAATTTTTGCGCTTAATTGATGTCTTTCTTTTTTCATGTAAGCAATTTTTTCATTACCTAAGTTTTCGATTAATTCAATTTCAGGATTAAAACTAAATTGATTTTCTTGATTTGCTTTTAAGTGTTCAGGTCTAATACCTACAAAGTGTTTTGACTTAGTGAGTTTTAAATTATCAAACACTATATCATTACCTAATAACTTAATTTTATTATCAAAAATTACGTTTTTTTCATCAATTTCTAGAATATTCATTTTGGGTGTACCAATAAATTGAGCAACAAATATGTTTGCAGGATCATTATAAATTTCTTCAGGGGTCCCAACCTGTTCGATGTTACCTTGATTTAAAATAACTATTCTGTCAGCTAAAGTCATAGCTTCAACCTGATCATGAGTAACATATATCATGTTAGTTTTTATTTGATTGTGTAATTTTGATATTTCCACTCTCATTTCAGCCCTTAAAGCAGCATCCAAATTTGATAACGGTTCATCAAATAAGAATATTTTTGGATTTCTTGTGATAGCTCTCCCTATTGCCACCCTTTGTCTTTGACCTCCTGATAATTGTTTTGGTTTCCTCTCAAGAAGTTCTTCAATTTTTAAAATTTTTGCTGCTTGCATAACTTTTGTATTGATTTCCTCTTTTGGTCTTTTTTCTATTTTCAAACCAAATGACATATTTTCATAAACGTTCATGTGAGGGTAAAGTGCATAAGATTGAAAAACCATTGCAGTTTGTCGCTTTGACGGATGAAGTTCGTTAATTTTTTGTTCGTTAATAAAAATTTCACCTTCATCAATTTTTTCTAATCCAGCAATCATTCTTAATAAAGTTGATTTTCCACATCCTGACGGTCCAACAAGAACAAGAAACTCGTCCTCTTTCCCTAAAAGATTAAAATCAGTAATAATTTTGTTCGATCCAAATGATTTATGTACACCAGTAAATTTTATATTTGCCATTATTATTTTTTGGTTTTTAGAATATCTACTCCAATTTGTTTTAATATGTGGACTATATCAATTGGAACCCAATTTTCACGAATTTTTCCTTCATCATGATGATAAAAGTCCATAACCCTCATAGTTACTTTTTGATTTTCAGATTTATAACCTAGCCAATCATCTGCTCCATATGTGGCTTGAATACTATTCCATCCAGCAGTTAAAGAAAATTTTCCATCTCCTATTTCACAATAATGACCAAGTTCCCAATAATTTCTTTCTTTAAAAGTTTTTCTAAACGGTAATTGATGGTTATCTACAAATCCCTCTAAAGTTCTTGCGGTACCGATGCCACTTGGTCCATACCAGATCATTTTTTCATGCCAATAATCACTTTGTGGATGATTGATTAATCTTTCTTTGAGATCCTTGTCAGAAGAAACTTCTAATTCAGGTTTTATATTTAAGCTTCTCTGCATAGTAAGTGATTGTTCCAAATTATTTTTCGAAATTTGCATGTCCTTTTCAAAAAAATTAATACCATCAGTATTAATTGGGTTCAGCCAATTACCTTCAGAGCCTCTTGAATTATTTAATGGATTTGTTCCTGTTTGAATTAATAGATCTATTAAATCAATTAAAATATAACTCTCAATAATCTTGTTATCCTTTAGTTCGTGAATTTCACAACATTTTAGATTTATCATTTTGTTGTTTGGTTTGATATCCAACCATGTTTTTTTAAACACTCCTGATAAAGTAGAAATTGTTCCAACTTGAATTTTGTCCCTAAAAGCCCCACTAATTACTAACTGTTCTCTCCTTTCAAGATCAGGAAATGAGTTAAACAATGGTTTCCAAAATTTTTCCTTAAAATCATCAATTCCAATAAATTCATTTAATGGATAGAAACAATTAATACTAACATCTTTGGAGAACATATTTTGAAGGTTTTGATCAAGCTTGGAGATGCCCTCTTTTACAATCTTACCTAAATATTTTCTAACAACCTGTTTATAATTATAGTTTTCCTCAGGAGTTATAACTACTTTTTCTACGTTCTCCTGACCCTTAAGACCTGTATCAAATTGTTCTATTTGCATAAATTTTTTGTTAGATAAATTTAGTATCACAAAATATAGTTTAAAAAAATATGAATAATCGATTAGCTAAATTTGAAGATCTTATTCCAAGTACTTTACCATTTGTTGAGGGAAAACTCGAGGGACACAAGCAAAGAAAAAATTATTCTATTGTAGGTCCTGGCGTTGCTGAAGACAGTAAACAATTTGTTAAAATTCCAATGCCTCACAGCTTTAATCTAGGCGCTGTCTCAGCACTACCAAAAAATGGCTCAGGCCTGCACAGTCATACAACTGCTGAAGTTTTTATTATCTATTCTGGTAAATGGAGGTTCTATTGGGGCGCTGAAGGTAAAGATGAAACTATTCTTAGTGCAGGAGATATAATTTCTATGCCAACTAATATGTTTAGAGGATTTGAGAATGCAGGAAATAAAGAAGGATTAATTTTTGTTGTATTAGGTGGAGATGATCCTGGAATAATCACGTGGGTACCTAGTGTATTAGAAAAAGCCAAACAGACAGGAATGGCTCTTTTAAATGATAATTCTTTAATTGATTTATCTATAAATGATATTCCTAAAAACAAATCTCTCCTAGAACCAATTTCTTCTGAAGAAATTAAAAAATTTGATAATTATAAATTAAATGAACTTGAAAAATATATTTGTAAATTTTCTGATAGAACAAATTATGAAAATAAAATAAATGAGAGTTTTAATTTAATTCAAGTATTAGGTAATACTTTTCAAGATAAAAAGTTTAATCCTGTTATAAATCATAATACAGGTTTTAACTTATCAATTTTAAAAGCAAAAAAAGGTAAATTAGAAAATTTGAAATTTTCAAAGCCTGCGATAATGTTCTCACAGAAAGGAAGTTGGCAAATAAAAATTGATGATTTTTTAATGAAACTCAATCCTAGAGATACAATTTCTATTCCAATTAATTCACAAGTAAATATTGAAATTAATGATGATGAAGAAAGTTTATTAAATTGTGTAACTCAAATCTAATGAAAGGATTTGATAAAAAATATAAAAGTTTTCCTGATTTTATACTAAAGATAACAAAACAAATTTGGGAAGAAAAAGACGTAAATTCTATAGGAGATTTTTATACCAGTAATATCCCTGTGAGATCTCCTTTTGGAGTTACTTATGGAAATAAAACAGTTATTGATGCAACATTTAAAACATTAAAGGAATTCCCTAACAGACAATTATTGGGAGAAGAAGTTATTTGGAATGGAAACGATGATGAGGGCTATCATTCTTCTCACAGAATTTTAAGCAAAGGTACTCACCTTGGAGATGGCTCTTACGGTAAACCAACAGGAAAACATATTTATTATAGAGTTATTGCAGATTGTGCATGTAAAGATAATCAGGTTTACGATGAGTGGATTGTAAGAGATCAAGGTGCTATGGTTAGACAGATAGGTTTTACTCCTAAAGAATTTGCTCAAAAAATTATTGAAAATGAGGGTGGATTAGAAAAAGCACAAAAATTATTTAATTCTAAATCTGATATGAAGTCAGAGTATAAACCAACTCATGTACCACAAAACTCTGTAGGAATAAAATATTCAAATATACTAAATAAAATTTTCAATAATGATTATGATTTTTCTGATTATGCCAGAGCAGGTAGTATTTATTGGCCAGGTAATAGAATTGGACATGGTAGAGAAGATATTGTGAAATTTTGGAGTTTAATAAAAGAAGCTTTAAATAATATAAAATTTTCTATTGAACATATTGGATACTTAGAAGAACCAAATAAAAATTATAAGGCATCAGTTAGATGGTTTTTAGAAGGTGTTCATTCAAATGATACCTCAGAATTTGGTGAAGCAACAAATAAAAATATTTTTATAATGGGTATTAATCATGCAGAAATAAGTGATGGAAATGTTATAAGAGAGTGGGTTTTATTTGATGAAGTGGCGATCTGGAAACAAATCTTAATGAAATAATTTATGGTCAAAATTAAAACAACTCATGTGGGAAGTCTACCAAGATCAGATGAATTATCAGATCTTTTATTTAAGAAAGATCAAAAGCAAAAAATAGATTTAGATGTATTTGATAAAACAGTAAACAGGGATGT
>CABYUV010000032.1 GCA_902522115.1 uncultured Pelagibacteraceae bacterium
TCAAGTTGATTTTCAAAGAGATGTTAGAAAAAAAGATAAATTTCAAATTATGTATGAACTATTTTTTAACGAAAAAAATGAGATTGTTGAAACTGGGGAGATACTTTATGCTAATTTAAAACTTGGTGGTCAAGATAACAGTTTGTATTTTTTTGACAAAGAAGGAAGTGAAGGTCATTATGATAAAAATGGAAAGAGTGTCAAAAAAGCGCTAATGAAAACACCAATTAATGGCGCAAGACTATCTTCACCGTTTGGAATGAGAAAGCATCCAATAGATGGTTATAATAAAATGCATAAAGGAACAGACTTTGCTGCACCTACTGGAACACCAATAATGGCTTCTGGTGATGGTATAGTTAAAAAAGCTGGTTGGTGTGGTGGGGGTGGTAACTGTGTTAAAATAAAACATAACTCTACATATCAAACAGTTTATGCACATATGTCAAAGTTTGCTAGAGGAATAAAAGCTGGCGTAAGAGTAAAACAAGGCCAAACAATAGGTTATGTAGGGTCAACAGGAAAATCTACTGGACCTCATCTTCATTATGAAGTTATTGTAAATGGAAAAAAAGTAAATTCACAAAAATTAAAACTCCCTTCAGGCAAAATTTTAAAAGGTAAGGAAAGAAAACTTTTTGAAACAAAAAAAATAAAATTAGATGTTCTTAAATCTGAAAAAATAATTGGATTGAACTAATTTATTTCAACTTGATATTTTTCACCTTTTTGAGCATTTGCTTCATCACTAGAATTTTCAACTAATTCTTCATTAGAATTTAAGTCAGTTTCTTCAACATTTTGACTATTTATATCAGAACTTTTTTCAGATTTGCTCTCTATATTTTTATCCCTTCTAAAGCTTTCTTTTTCATTAAGAATTCTCGTAAAGTGATCTGCATGTTGTAAATAATTCTCTGATAAAATTTTATCTCCATTCGATAGAGCTTCCCTCGCTAAATCATTATATTTTTCAATTAATTTTGGAGCATTATGATTATTTCTGCCTGGCGCTTTTCTCTTAAAATTGTCATTATTTGAAAAATTAGAACCAAATTTTGAATTATCTCCATTTGATTTAAAGCTTCTAGAATTTCTTCTAAAGCCGCTTCTTCTATTGTTATTATTTCTAAATGTTACCATGAATTTTATTATTTATAATTTTGTACTGACAATACATCTGTCATTTTTAGCAAGATCTTTTTGAATACTATTTATATAAAAGCCTTCTTTTTTTAATAAGTTTATTACTTCATTTTTTTGATCATAACCAATCTCTAAAACAAATTTGCCATTTTTTTTTATCAGGTCTGAGGATTTTTTAATTACTTTCCTTATTTCTGATAAACCATCTAATCCACCGTCTAGAGCTAGTTTTGGCTCAAATTTAGCGACATCTCTTTCCAAATATTTTAATTTAAATCTTTTAATATATGGAGGATTAGAAACTATTAAATCATATTTACCTAAATTGAATTTGTCAACATCTGATTTATATAATTTCAATCTAGACCTTACTTTAAGGTTGAAAGCATTAATTTCGCATATATCCAGACATTTTTTACTAATATCTATACCAGTTCCATTAAAATACTCTTTCTCTTTTAAAATTGATAGTAAAATACATCCAGAACCAACACCTATATCTAAAATATTAATTTTGTTTTTGTTCTTTGTTAATCTTAGAACATTTTCAATAACTACCTCAGTATCAGGACGAGGGATTAATATATCGTTTGAAATAAAAAACTCTGAATTCCAAAAAAACTTCTTATTAGTCAAATAGGTAACAGGTTTGCCCATAGATCTTTGCTCAATTAAATTAAAAAAAATTTTTAATTCATTTTTGTTAAGAGTATTATTAGGATTTAACAACATATATTCTCTATCTTTATTGATTGTTTTCGACATTAAAATTTCAGAATCTAATTTTGAACTAGGTATAGATTTGTTTTTTAAAATTTTTGAACCATAATTTATTGCAGAATTAATATTCATAATTTATTATAAATTGCTAAGACTCTCTTCTTGAGCTTGTAAAGTTAAAGACTCAATCATCTCATCAAAAGCCTCTCCTTCCAAAAATTCGTCTAGCTTATGAAGCGTTAAATTTATTCTATGATCTGTCACTCTTCCTTGGGGGAAATTATAAGTTCTTATCCTTTCTGATCTATCTCCTGTACCTATTTTTGTTTTACGGTCATGAGATCTCTCTTGGTCAATTCTAGATCTTTCAAGTTCATAGAGTCGTGCTCTTAAAATTTTCATTCCTTTAGCTTTATTCTTATGTTGTGATTTTTCATCTTGCTGAGATACAGATAGACCTGTTGGAATATGAGTAATCCTTACTGCACTATCTGTTGTATTTACAGATTGTCCACCTGGTCCTCCTGCTCTAAATACATCAATTCTTAAATCAGAGTCATTAATTTTTAAATCAACCTCCTCTGCTTCAGGTAAAACAGCAACAGTTGCGGCAGATGTATGAACTCTGCCTTGTGTTTCTGTATCTGGAACTCTTTGAACTCTATGAACTCCACTTTCATATTTTAAAGTTGAATAAATATTGCTACCTTTAATAGAAGCTATAACTTCTTTCAAACCCCCTGCATCGCTTCTTGAAATTGAAATTAATTCTAAAGACCATTTTTTTTTATGACTAACTTTTTCATACATTTTAAAAAGATCAGATGCAAATAACTTCTTATCTAATTCACCTGAAGATAGATCTTTTTCTAAAGATGAATGTTTATTTATTAGATCTTCAATTGTTTTTAAGGGGATCATACTTAGTTCTCTAGTTCAGATGCTTTCTTCTCAACTTCACTAATTACCTTTTTGATTATATCTTCGGTTAAAACTTTTTCATTCTGAACACCAGATAAATAAAGCATATTGTTACCCTTTCCTCCTCCTGTAATTCCAATATCTGTCATAGCGGCTTCTCCTGGTCCATTAACAACACAGCCAATGATGGATAGAGTTATAGGTGTTTTAATATGAGCTAATTTTTCTTCTAGAATTTTAACCGTATCAATCACCTGAAAAGCTTGTCTTGCACATGATGGACAAGATATTATCTTCACACCTCTATTTCTTAAATTTAGTGATTTTAATATTTCGTTACCTATTTTTACTTCTTGTGTTGGATTATCAGATAAGGATATTCTTATTGTGTCTCCAATTCCATCCATCAATAAACTTCCAATACCAATAGATGATTTTATACTACCAGAAACAAAGCTACCTGCCTCTGTGATTCCAAGATGTAAAGGATAATCTGTAACTTTAGAAAGCTGCCTATATGCTGCAATTGATAAAAATACATCTGATGATTTGACACTAATTTTAAAATTAAAAAAATCTTTGTCCTCTAAAATTCTTATATTCCTCTGAGCACTTTCTACTAAAGCCTCTGGACAAGGCTCTTTATATTTTTCTAAAATATCTTTCTCTAGTGAGCCTGCGTTAACTCCAACCCTTATTGAACAATTGTTATTCTTTGCAGCTTCTAATACTTCATAAATCTTCGATGCATCTCCAATATTTCCTGGATTAATTCTTAAGCAGCTAGCTCCATTTTCTGCTGCCTCAATAGCTCTTTTATGATGAAAATGAATATCTGCAACTACTGGTATTGAGACATGTTTTATAATTTCTTTTAGTGCTAGTGTTGAACTCTCATCGGGACAAGAAACTCTTACAATATCCGCACCTTCTTCTGTTATATCATTTATTTGTTTAATGGTTGCTTTAACATCAGTAGTAAGAGTGTTTGTCATTGATTGAACAGAAATAGGGTTATCACCACCAATCTTAACTCTTCCTACATTTATTACTTTAGTTTTTCTTCTTTTAATATCTCTAAAAGGTCTTACGCTCATTATAATTAGTCTAATTTAAATTCTTTATGTAATGCTGCTATAGCTCTTTTAGCATGCTTAACAGAAACTAGAACCGAAATTTTTATCTCAGAGGTAGAAATAACCAAAATATTTATTTTTTTCGAAGCTAAAGCCTGAAACATTCTATATGTTATTCCTGGAGTAGTTATCATACCAACACCTATAATAGAAATTTTAGAAACACCTTTATCAAATGATATTTTTTTAAAAGATATTTTTTTATTTTGTATAATTAATTTTTCTGTTTTTTTTAAATCTTCAGATTTAATTGTAAATGTAAGATCAGTTTTTTTTCCATCTAGAGATATGTTTTGAACTACCATATCTACATTTATAAGATTATTTGATAGTGGTTTAAAAATTGATGCAGCAACCCCTGGTCTATCTTTTACACCTACAATTGTGATTTTAGCATCATTTTTTGTCGAAGAAATTCCAGTTATAATCTGATTACTAAAAATTTTTTTAGAACCTGTAATTAAAGTTCCACTATTTGAAACAAAGGAAGATTTGACTTTGATATCAATTTTATTTAACTTTGCATCCTGAACAGAAGTAGGTTGCATTACTTTTGAGCCAAGTGATGCCATTTCTAACATTTCATCATAAAATATTTTATCAATCTTTTTTGCTTTTTTATATTGTCTTGGATCTGTAGTATAAACTCCATCTACATCGGTATAAATTATACACTCATCAGCTTTAATAAATTTTGCAAGCATAATTGCTGTTGCATCGGATCCACTTCTTCCAATAGTGGTGATTCTAAATTCATGATTTATACCTTGAAAACCAGTGATTATAGGTATTCCACCTGACTTAACATATTTATTTAGATCTTTAATACCTACTGAACTGATTCTTGCGCTTGAATGAGGACCATCAGTTAGAATAGGTAATTGCCAAGATGTCCAAGATCTTGATTTAAATCCATTGTGTTTTAATCTTCCAGCAATAAGTGCACATGCGACCTGTTCACCAGTAGAAACTAATGCATCGTATTCTGCTCTATCAAAATTTTTACTTATCAGTTTAGATTTATTAACTAACTCATTTGTCACACCACTCATAGCTGATGAAACGACTACTACATTATTTTTTTTCTTTTTGTAAAAGGCAATAATTTTGCATACATTTTTAATTTTATCTATAGTTCCTACAGATGTTCCCCCAAATTTTAATACAATAGTTTTCATGCTAGCTTTAATTATTAATATTTAATAAATAATGGATAAAATACATCTAAATTATTATGTCAACTATTTATCACAATGACTAGCGTAAATAAAA
>CABYUV010000033.1 GCA_902522115.1 uncultured Pelagibacteraceae bacterium
AAAGGCAAAACCTCAACTCATTTAAAAGATATGAATAACATTTTAGAGTGCGCAAACTCATATAATACGCATTTACCTATTTCAAATTTGGTCAAAGAAATGTATAAAACTCTTGTCGATAATGGTCATGGAAACACTGATCATAGTTCACTTTATAATGAAATCGAAAGGATAAATAAAAAATGAGTGGAAGATTAGAAGGTAAAAAAATTCTAGTAACAGCAGCAGGTCAAGGAATTGGAAAAGCAACTGCAATTGCATTTCATAAAGAAGGTGCTCAGGTTACTGCAACTGATTTAAATGATAAGACTTTGGCTGATTTAAATAAAGAATATTCTGAGATTAAAGTACAAAAGTTAGACTCCACAGATAACAGTGCGATTTTAGAATTTACTAAAACATTAGATAAAGTAGATGTTTTGTTTAATGCAGTTGGTTTTGTCCATCATGGTACAATCTTAGAGTGTGAGGAAAAAGATTGGGATTTTTCCTCAACTGTGAATGTAAAGTCTATGTATTTTATGTGTAAAGCTATCCTACCTTTAATGGTAAAACAAAATGGTGGAAGCATCATTAATGTATCATCATGTGCATCAAGTTTAAAAGGTTTTCCAAATAGGTTTGTTTATGGAGCAACAAAAGGTGCAGTAATTGGTTTAACTAAATCAATAGCAGCAGATTTTGTTAAACAAAATATAAGATGTAATTCAATAGCACCAGGGACTGTTTTTTCACCATCTTGGCAAGATAGAGTTAATCAAAGCCCAGATCCAGTTCAGGCAAAAAAAGATTTCATTGCCAGACAACCTATGGGAAGATTAGGAACTGCTGAGGAAATAGCAGCAGTGGCTGTATATTTAGCAAGCGATGATGCAACATTTACAACAGGAACAACAATTTCAGTTGATGGTGGAATTTCAATATAATTAAACAACAAAAGGATAAATATGAAATTATTAAGAGTAGGACAAAAAGGAAGTGAAAAGCCAGCTGTTATGGATAAGGATGGTAAAATTAGAGATATAAGTTCTCATATTAAAGATTTAAATCCTGATTTTTTAAACTTTGAGACTTTTGCAAAGTTACAAAATGCTGATTTATCGAATTTACCTGAACTATCCTCAAATGAAAGAATAGGATCTTGTATAACCAGCCCACGTAAGTTTATAGCTATTGGCCTTAATTATTCTGATCATGCTGCTGAAGTTGGTGCAGATATTCCAAAAGAACCAATAGTTTTTATGAAAGCAACTAGCTGTATAGTTGGACCCAACGATGATGTTGAAATAGTTTCAGGATCAAAAAAATTAGACTGGGAGGTAGAGCTTGGTATTGTAATTGGTAAAGAAGCCAAACATATTACAGAAAATCAATCACAAGATCATATTTTAGGTTATTGTTTGGTAAATGATGTAAGTGAACGTGAGTGGCAACTTGAAAAAATGGGACAATGGGTTAAAGGAAAATCTCATGACACTTACGGACCTGTTGGTCCACATTTAGTTACAAAAGATGAAATATCAGACGTTAATAATTTAAAAATGAGCTTGGATGTAAACGGAAAAAGAATGCAAACAGGTAATACAAGCACAATGATATTTAATGTTGATGTGATAGTATCTTATTTGAGCAAGTATATGACTCTTTTACCAGGAGATATTATTACAACAGGGACACCTCCAGGAGTAGGCATGGGAATGAAGCCACAGCAGTTCTTAAAAGCTGGTGATATGATGAAATTATCAGTTGAGAATTTAGGAGAGCAAAACTCGAAGGTAGTTGCTTTATAATTTGTTGTGAAAATAACTTCTATTAAAAGTCATGTACTTAGATATGAGTTAGAAAAAGAACTCGGTTACTCACAACAATACTATAAACATCGTACAGCCCACCTCGTTGAAGTCCAAACAGATGAAGGGATAACGGGTTGGGGTGAGTGTTTTGGCCCTGGAAATATAGCCCTAGCAAACAAGTATATTGTTGAAAAAGTTATACAGCCTTTGGTGATTGGTGAAGACCCTTTAAACAAAGAGCATATATGGCAAAAAGTTTACAATCTTTTAAGAGATAGTGGTCAAAAAGGTATGCCTATACAAGCTTTATCAGGAGTAGATATAGCTTTATGGGACATACTTGGTAAGAAAACGAAAGCTCCACTTTACCAACTTGTTGGTGGAAAATGTAATGATGATGTTCCTGTATACGGATATGGGATGATGTTGCAACAAAAACCAGTTAATGAGTTAATTCCATTATTTCAAGAAGAAGCAAAACAGATTAAATCAAAAAACTTTAAAGCTATGAAAATGAAAGTTGGATTAGGTCCTAAAGAAGATTTAAAGCTAGTACAAGCAGTTAGAAACTCTATAGGTAAAGAGTTTAAATTAATGGTTGATGCAAATCATGCTTATAATTTAAAAGATGCTCTTTATGTTGGAAAAGGACTTGATGAACTAGATATTTATTGGTTTGAGGAACCTGTTGCTCCAGAAGATTATAATGGATATCGAGAATTGAAAAAGAAGATATCTACTAGTGTCGCAGGTGGTGAAGCAGAATTTACAAAGTATGGTTGGAATAAATTAATTACCAATGAATGTATTGATATAGCTCAACCAGAGGTATGTGGGTTAGGTGGCATTACAGAATATTTGAAAGTTGCAGCTATGGCACAGGCTAACTTTATTCCAGTTATCAATCATGTTTGGGGATCTGCTGTGAGTATTGCAGTCAATCTTCATTTATTGACTGCACAACCTGATATGCCAGGGGGATTATTTCCAACAAAATCAATGCTAGAGTTTGATACTACAGAAAAAAATATCTTTATAACAGATTTACCAAAAGAGAATTTTTCAATTTTAGATCAAGTTAAAGAGAATAATGGATATGCTTCAGTGACAGACAATGTGGGTATTGGTATAAACCCAAATGAGGACTTTATTAAAGAGTTTGAAGTAAATGAATAAAATTAAAACTACAGAACCAAAACCAATTTGGAAATTAAGATGCACTTTAGGTGAAGGAACACTTTGGGTTAAAGAGCATAACTCAATTTATTTTGTAGATATAAAGAAAAAAAAAATTTGTTCTCTAAATATTAAAAGTAAAAAAAAGAACATTTTTAAAGTTAATAAAGAAATAGGTTTCATTGCACATATAAAAGATCATATATTTATCTTAGGATTACAAGGTGAATTAAGAATTCAAAATTTGAAATCAAAAAAAGTTTTAAAATCAATACCTGTAGAGTCAAAAATAAAATTAAATAGAATAAATGATGGCAAAACAGATCCTGCTGGAAATCTTTGGTTTGGTACTATGGACAATTTAGAAAGAAAAATTGAAAAAGGATCTTTGTATAAGTTAGATAAAAATCTTAAATTAACTAGAGTTGATAAAAATTATAGGATTACAAATGGCCCAGCGTTTATTGATAAATATAATTTTTACCACACTGATAGTCCAAAAAAAATTATCTATAAAATCAAGATTAATAAAAATAATAAAATAATTAAAAAAAAAATATTTAAAAAGTTATCACCAGAAGAAGGAGTTCCTGATGGAATGACTATAGATAAAAATAAAAATTTATGGGTGGCTCATTTCCATGGTGCTTGTATTTCTGTATTTAATAAAAACGCAAAATTAATTCATAGAATTCAGTTCCCTGCAAAAAACATAACAAATTGTGCCTTTGGAGGTAAAAATAATAAAGAACTTTATGTTTCAACTGCAACAAAGGGAATGAACAAAGCAGATTTGCGAAAATTTAGATATTCTGGCTTCTTTTTTAGTGTAAAAACTAATTCGAAAGGAATTTTACAGAAAAAATTTATTTTAAGTAATGAAGAAAAGAGATCTTTACTATGAACGAATACCTACAAAGCTTTTAAGAGATGATTTTAGATTATTAGGTACTTTTCTTGGTAAAGTTATAAAAGACCAAGAGGGACAAATCTTTTTTAATATTGTTGAAAAATTTAGATTATTGTCCAAAAATACTCTAAGAGACAAAAATAAAAGTAAAGTTTTTTCCAAAATATCTACAGAAGTTAAAAAACTTTCACCAGAAAATACATTCAAGTTAACAAGAGCATTTTCACACATTTTGAATTTATTAAATCTCGCAGAGTCAATTGATGCTTCAAGGAAGCTAAATGAATATGAAAATCCATATTTTAAAAACAAAAATCAAAATTTATTTATTGAGGATTTAATTGAAGGTCTTTTTAAAAATAAAAAAATTTCCGACAAAAAAATTTATAAACAAGCAACAG
>CABYUV010000034.1 GCA_902522115.1 uncultured Pelagibacteraceae bacterium
AGTTTAGAGGTGAGTAAAAATCAAAAAAAACCCTTTAAAATCTTGGTTTTTTGTATATTTTTTTAATCTTATATGCTTGATTTCCTCTAATTTTAGCCTATAAGCACTGAACTTTCTCAAAAAATTATTGTTTAAGCAATAAATAAGTGAGAGTTATTGAGCTTTTTTTGCTCAATTAGCTATTTAAAAAGTCAAAAATTTAAGAAGAGAAGTGTGGACGGTTAAGGTTACCAAAAAATTTGTCGTACACACTTCAACATCATATAAATTTTATTCTTAGAATTTATATGGAAGCTAGTGTGCGCCGTTTTTAAACTTGAGAGTTTGATCATGGCTCAGAACGTACGCTGGCGGCACGCCTAACACATGCAAGTCGAACGAAGTAGCAATACTTAGTGGCAGACGGGTGAGTAACATGTAGGTATCTGCCCTATGGCCTGGAATAACACGAGGAAACTTGTGCTAATACCGGATAAGTCTTTACGGAGAAAGCTTTATGCACCATTGGATGAGCCTGCACTTGATTAGTTTGTTGGTGGGGTAATGGCCTACCAAGACTGTGATCAATAGCTGATTTGAGAGGATGATCAGCCACATTGGGACTGAGACACGGCCCAAACTCCTACGGGAGGCAGCAGTGGGGAATCTTGCACAATGGAGGAAACTCTGATGCAGCGATGCCGCGTGAGTGAAGAAGGCCTTTGGGTTGTAAAGCTCTTTCGTCGGGGAAGAAAATGACTGTACCCGAATAAGAAGGTCCGGCTAACTTCGTGCCAGCAGCCGCGGTAATACGAAGGGACCTAGCGTAGTTCGGAATTACTGGGCTTAAAGAGTTCGTAGGTGGTTGAAAAAGTTGGTGGTGAAATCCCAGAGCTTAACTCTGGAACTGCCATCAAAACTTTTCAGCTAGAGTATGATAGAGGAAAGCAGAATTTCTAGTGTAGAGGTGAAATTCGTAGATATTAGAAAGAATACCAATTGCGAAGGCAGCTTTCTGGATCATTACTGACACTGAGGAACGAAAGCATGGGTAGCGAAGAGGATTAGATACCCTCGTAGTCCATGCCGTAAACGATGTGTGTTAGACGTTGGAAATTTATTTTCAGTGTCGCAGCGAAAGCGATAAACACACCGCCTGGGGAGTACGACCGCAAGGTTAAAACTCAAATGAATTGACGGGGACCCGCACAAGTAGTGGAGCATGTGGTTTAATTCGAAGATACGCGCAGAACCTTACCAACACTTGACATGTTCGTCGCGACTTTAAGAGATTAAAGTTTTCGGTTCGGCCGGACGAAACACAGGTGCTGCATGGCTGTCGTCAGCTCGTGTCGTGAGATGTTGGGTTAAGTCCCGCAACGAGCGCAACCCTCACTTTTAGTTGCCATCATTTAGTTGGGCACTCTGAAAGAACTGCCAGTGATAAGCTGGAGGAAGGTGGGGATGACGTCAAGTCCTCATGGCCCTTACGTGTTGGGCTACACACGTGCTACAATGGTATCTACAACAGGAAGCAAGACGGCGACGTTAAGCAAATCCTTAAAAGATACCTCAGTTCGGATTGCACTCTGCAACTCGAGTGCATGAAGCTGGAATTACTAGTAATCGTGGATCAGCGTGCCACGGTGAATGCGTTCCCGGGTCTTGTACACACCGCCCGTCACACCATGGGAGTTGGTTCTACCTTAAGGCAAGGTTTTAAACCCTTGACCACGGTATAGTCAGCGACTGGGGTGAAGTCGTAACAAGGTAGCCGTAGGGGAACCTGCGGCTGGATTACCTCCTTTCTAAGGATGAGTGAAAGTAAAATTTCATTCTAAAAAATATACAGGATAATGTTGACCGTCCTCATTTCTCTTCTTAAGTTAGTGTTTCTCTTGCATGGGGGCCGGTAGCTCAGTTGGTTAGAGCACACCCTTGATAAGGGTGGGGTCGAAAGTTCGAGTCTTTCTCGGCCCACCAATTTAAGATCATGGGGGATTAGCTCAGCTGGGAGAGCGCCTGATTTGCATTCAGGAGGTCAGCGGTTCGATCCCGCTATCCTCCACCAAAACACTTAGTTATAAAAATTGTGAATAAAGAAATAATTAATATCAATATCTATATCCGAACATTAGTAATGTTATTAGCTAATGTTCAAATAAAAATTTGATTCAACACAGAATTTTTTTCTGTGCATAAATCAAGCGTTTAAGGGCGTGTAGTGGATGCCTTGGCACTGAAAGCCGATGAAGGACGTGATATACTGCGATAAGTTTCGGGGAGCTGTATGTAAGTTTTGATCCGAAAATTTCCGAATGGGGAAACCCACCACTTTTTGTGGTACTTTAAACTGAATAAATAGGTTTAAAGAGACAACCTGGAGAACTGAAACATCTAAGTAACCAGTGGAAAAGAAATCAATTGAGATTCCGTTAGTAGTGGCGAGCGAACGCGGAACAGGCCAGTAGTTTTGTTAAAAAAATTTGAATAGTTTGGAAATGCTAACCATAGAGGGTGATAGTCCCGTATGAGTAATGTTTAACAAAATTCTTGAGTAAAGCGGGACACGTGAAATCCTGCTCGAATATAGGGGGACCACCCTCTAAGCCTAAATACTCTTCAGTGACCGATAGTGAACTAGTACCGTGAGGGAAAGGTGAAAAGAACCCCTATTAGGGGAGTGAAATAGAACCTGAAACCGCATGCCTACAATCAGTCGAAGCTCTTTTTTAGAGTGACGGCGTACCTTTTGTATAATGGGTCAGTGACTTAATTTATTAAGCAAGCTTAAGCCATCTAGGTGTAGGCGCAGCGAAAGCAAGTCTTAACAGGGCGTTAAGTTTAGTGAATTAGACCCGAAAACGAATGAGCTTACCATGAGCAGGTTGAAAGTAAGGTAACACTTACCGGAGGACCGAACCAGTTGACGTTGAAAAGTCTTTGGATGACTTGTGGTAAGGGGTGAAAGGCCAACCAAATTCGTAGATAGCTGGTTTTCCGCGAAAACTATTTAGGTAGTGCGTTGAATAAATAGACGTTTAGAGGTAGAGCACTAAATGGGCTAGGGGGAAGAGATTCTTACCAAACCTAATAAAACTCCGAATGCTAAATGTTGTTCTTCAGCAGACAGACTGTGGGTGCTAAGGTCCATGGTCGAGAGGGAAAGAGCCCAGACCACCAGATAAGGTCCCCAAATTATGATTAAGTGTGAAAGGATGTGGAAATTCCTTAACAGCCGGGAGGTTGGCTTAGAAGCAGCCATCCTTTAAAGATAGCGTAACAGCTCACCGGTCTAATAGAGTTTCTGCGCCGAAGATGTAACGGGGCTAAAATCATATACCGAATCTGTGGATTTGTAATTTTTTCGAAAATTACAACTGGTAGCGGAACGTTCTGTAAGCCTGTGAAGGGATACCCGTGAGGGATCCTGGAGGTATCAGAAGTGCGAATGCTGACATAAGTAACGATAAAAGAAGTGAAAAACTTCTTCGCCGAAAATCCAAGGGTTTCTGCGCAAGGTTAATCCGCGCAGAGTTAGTCGGCACCTAAGGCGAGGGCGAAAGCCGTAGTCGATGGAAATAAGGTTAATATTCCTTAACCAGATGGTAGTGACGGATCTTGTAAGTTGTAAGTTCTTAATGGATTGAACTTGCCGCGAAAAGGTTCCAAGAAATAGCTCCATCATTAGACCGTACCCTAAACCGACACAGGTGGATTAATAGAGTATATTTAGGCGCTTGAGAGAATGATGTTGAAGGAACTCGGCAAAATACTTCCGTAACTTCGGGATAAGGAAGACCTTTTTGTAGGCAACTATAAGAAGGTGGCACAAGCCAGGGAGAAGCGACTGTTTATCAAAAACACAGGGCTCTGCTAACACGTAAGTGGATGTATAGGGTCTGACGCCTGCCCGGTGCTGGAAGGTTAATGCGGTTGGTGCAAGCTAACTTCTGAAGCCCCAGTAAACGGCGGCCGTAACTATAACGGTCCTAAGGTAGCGAAATTCCTTGTCGGGTAAGTTCCGACCTGCATGAATGGCGTAACGATTTCTCCGCTGTCTCCAACATCAACTCAGTGAAATTGAATTCTCCGTGAAGATGCGGAGTTCGCGTAGTTAGACGGAAAGACCCCGTGCACCTTTACTGCAACTTTACATTGGTATTAGGAAAAATATATTTAGTATAGGAGGGAGACATTGAAGCAAGGGCGTCAGCTTTTGTGGAGTCGCCAGTGAAATACCTCTTTTGTTTTTCTTGGTATCTAACTGATAGCCGTTATCCGGCATCAAGACATT
>CABYUV010000035.1 GCA_902522115.1 uncultured Pelagibacteraceae bacterium
ATAAAAAAAAAACTAATTAATTTATCTAATAAAATTATTACATATATATTAATTTTTTTGGGCATTTACTTGAAATAAAGAGATTATAAAAAATGCAATGATTGGCCAATACATCCATTTAAGCCGTAAAATTAAACCAAAATTTGACAATGAAATAGAGCAAATAAAATATAATCCAAATGCATAAATTATAAATAATTTTAATAATTTAAATTCTTGGTAATAAAAATTTTTTAAATAAGAAAAATTGTTAAATTTTAGTATGAAAATTAAAGAAAAAAGATAGAAATTTAATATTTGATCATAAAAAAATATGGGTGCAAATATACCTCCACTTGAGGCTCCAAAACCAAATATAGATTGAACAAAACGCTTTATTAAATCACTATCAGCATATCCTAAAGCTGTATTTCCAACATTTGTATTATCTTGTCTCAATTTTATAAAATTTTTAATTTGTTCAAAATAATTTCCATCGTAAGTCCAAGCATATAAATCTCTAGAAATATAAAAAATTATTACAACAAAAAATGTTAAAAAAAATAAGATTGTTAATTTTTTAAAATCAATTTTTCTAATCGATATAATATAATATGCAAATAATGATGCTATAATTATACCTCCCAAATAAGGTCTAATTAAATAAAGAATTATTATGGGAAAAACTGAAAAAAAAATTAAATCTTTAGTTTTATATTTTTCAACAAAATAAACATAAAACAACAACATTGTTATAAAAAAAATAATTGTATCTTTTGTAATACTAACTGTAAAAATATTTAGTGCAGGATTAAAACAAAGAGCAATAACAAATATATTTACATAATTATTTTGAAATCCTAAATTTTTGAAAATTTTCAAGCAAAATAAAATTGCAAAAGTACCTAAGTAAAAAAAGATTAATGATACAGATAAATATGATAGCTCTAAATAGCCCACTAATGGTCTCAATGTAAATGATAAAAATTCACTTCCTGTATATGTTTTAAGACTAGAATGAAATTGATACACACTAAAATAATCTGGTCCTGCAATATTGTAAATTCCATGGCCATCAAATACTCCAGTTTTTGAAGCATAATATAATGTAAATAAAAGAATGACTGCTCTATAAATAATTAAAGTTGCTACTAAATTAATATTTAAATTATTTTTTTTTATAAAATTTTTAACACATAAAAAAAAAATTAATAATAAAATTATACTTACTAAAAAATCAGAAATTGAACCTATGAATCTATTGGTAATAGCATATCCACCAAACATTATATTGACCTTATAAGTTTATTATATTTTTTTAACATAATATTTATTGATAGTTTTCTTTTAGCTCTTTCGTATAAATTATTTTTTATCAAATTTAATTGATTTTTATATTTTGGATTTATCAATTTAATAAATTTTTTAAATAAATCCTCTAAATTATTTTTTTGATAGATTAAATTTTTATTATTTATTATAAAATAATTCTCACCTATGTTTGGAGCTAAACAAATTGTTCTATTTAAAATACTTTCAGCTAACACATTTGGAAACGACTCCCCATAAAAGGAGGTCGTTATTAGTATATCAAATTTTCTATAATACATATTTATATTTTGCTTTTCCTTTAGATACTTGATATTTTTAAAAAGTTTATAATTCTTAATTAATTCCTTTAGTTTTAAGTTTTTATTATTAATCTTATCACCAACTAAATATGCTATGAAATTTACACGTTTAATTATCAGTTGATGTAAAAATTTAAAAAAAAACTTATGATTTTTTTGTGGACTAAATCTACCAACAAAGCCAATTTTAACAATATTGCTTATATTTTTTTTTTTATTAATATTGATTTTATTAGGTAAATTAAATCCATTTCTGATAACAACTTTATTATTATTTAATAAAAAAAAAAAATTATGAACTTTTAAAGAATAACTAGAATTAAATATTATTGCTTTAGGTAATAATTGAAATATTGGAAGTAATAATCTTGCTAAAAATATAGTAGTTAATTTAGATTTCCCAAAAACAAAACTCGAATGACGTATATTCCATATTAATTTGAATTTATTATTAAAAAATTTTAATAATGAACCTAGCAAACATGAGTGATACATCCAACACATTAAAATTTTAGATTTATTAATTCTAATTATAGAATTAATTTTTTTTAAAGATCTCAAGAAATTTCTATTTAGAGAAAGATCAAATTCATAAAATTTTATGTTATCTCTCTTTAAAATATTTTTATAAAAATTTTTTTTTTTTAGAACAATAATTTCATGAGAATTTTGTTTATCATTTAATATTAATCTCATTAAATTTTTTTCAGCACCGCCGTTTCCTAGGCTATTAATTATGTGAGTTATTTTCATTAATCAAAATCTTTCGTAATCATATAAATATAATTTTTGATTTTTTTTAAATTCCTCGATTTTATTACCTTAGACAGTAATGGAATGTTTATACCTCTTTTTTTACTTAAATTATTTTTTATAAAAAGTATTTTATTTTCTTTTGTTTTAACTAAAATATTTTTAGGAGTTGTTAGTATTTCGTGTAATTTTTCACCTTTTGAAAGTCCTATAATTCTATAACTTATCTCATTTATATTTTTTGATTTCTTAACTAATTTTTTTCCATAAAAATTTGAAATTTTTTTGGCTAAATCAAATATTTTTACGGGTTTTCCCATATCAAAGTAAAAAGTTTTACCATCATTATCTATAGTTAACGTTGTTAAAATAAGATTGATTGCCTCATTCACTGACATAAAATATCTAGTAGCTTTTAAATTGGTAATAGTAAGTTCTTTACTGTGTAAAATTTGATCTTTAAAGATTGGTATAACTGATCCACTTGAGTTCAGCACATTTCCAAACCTCACTGAATAAAAATTTGTCTTTGTAGATATTTTATTAAACTTATGGACTATTTGCTCTGTAACGTTTTTTGTAGCTCCCATAAAATTTTTTGGTCTTACAGCTTTATCAGAACTAATATTTACAAAAGTAGAAACTTTATCTTTTGAATATTTACATAAATTTAAAGTGGATACTATATTGTTATCAACTGAACTTATAATATTATTTTCAACAATAGATACATGTTTGTAAGCCGCAGAGTGAAAAATGAAATCAAAATTTTTTTTAAGTAGTTCCTTAACAAAATTTTTATTTGCTAAATTTCCTAATATAAAGTTTATTTTAAATTTATTTTTATCATCAACATTATTTTTAAAATAGTGAGAAATTTTAAACAAATTATGCTCATTGTTATCAACAACATATATTGATTTAGGGTTTAGCTTGTAAATTTGCTTTACTAATTCACTTCCAATACTACCACCACCTCCTGTGACTAAAATATTCTTCTTATCAATTAATTTTAATTTTTGCTTATCTAAAGTATTTGAATATCCAAGTATATAATTAATATCAACATCAGTAGGTTTTACAGACGAAGGATTGAGAGTTCCATTTGTATGAGTAATAAATACAATCCTAATATTTTTAAAGTCTAAAAACTTTTCATAAATTTTTCTTTTAAAATCTTTTTTATCGTTATTAATAGCAATAAAAATCACAAGGTTTTTTTTGGAAAATGTTTCAATAAAAGAATTTAAACTTATGATTTTAATATTTTGAATATAATGACCCTGAAGATAAGTATTATCGTCTATGATTGCTTGTATATTATAATTACTTTCATATTTATTAATATAATTTTTTAATTGATTACCTAGATTTCCTCCACCGTATATTGCACAATTAATTTTGCTTAAATTGGTAGATTTATATTTGTTGATTATAGAGTTAATAAAATAAACAATTAATTGCCTTGAAAATAAAAATAGAAAAAACAATGTAATAGGAATTGAAAAAATTGTAGATCTAGGTGGTTTTAAACCAAGCACCATATCCATACTAAAGAAAATACTTATTTTTGTTGAAAATATAAATACATACAAAAAATAAATTAAACTAAAAATAGAAAAAATTTTTAATAGCTGAAGAAAATCAAAAGTTAAAAATCTTGTTAATGTGGAATATAGTTTAAAAAAATAAACTACACATACAAAAAGTAAAGCTGGGATCACAATATTTGTAAAATCTACAAATAGTAAATTTGAAAAACTTTCGTATCTAAAAAAGTAAGACAAATAAACTGAAATTATTGCTAAATTAAAATCAAAAAAAATTAATAAAAATTTTTTAAGATT
>CABYUV010000036.1 GCA_902522115.1 uncultured Pelagibacteraceae bacterium
AATAAATATTATGACGTAAAGCTTAAAAAAGACAGACTATCAATATTAAGAAAATATAAAAATTTTAAATTTATAAAAATTGACATTTCAAATCTAAACAGTTTAAAAAAAAATTTTAAAAAAAAAAATTTTTTTGCTGTATATCATTTGGCAGCTCAAGCAGGAGTAAGATATTCATTTAAAAATCCCAGAACATATGTTGACTCTAATTTAATAGGTTTTTTTAATATCTTAGAAATAGTAAAAAAATTGAAACCAAAAATATTTATATTTGCATCGTCTAGTTCTGTTTATGGTGACTCAAAAAAATTATCATTTAAAGAAAGCGATAATACAGATAATCCATTATCTTTTTATGCGGCAACTAAAAAATCAAATGAAGTGATGGCTTATAGTTATAGTAAACTATTTAACATAAAAACTATAGGTATAAGATTTTTTTCAGTTTATGGCGATTATGGGCGACCAGATATGGCCATATATACTTTTTTTAAAAATATAACTGATCAAAAAGACATTCTTTTAAGAGATCGAGGAAATCATTTAAGAGATTACACCTTTATAGATGATGCAATAAAATATTTAGAATGTTTAACGCGTCAAAGAAATATTAATAAAATAAAAAATAATTTTGAAATATTTAATATTGGAAATTCAAGTCCATTGAGTACAAAAAAATTGCTTAAACTAATATCAAATATTGTTAATAAAAAACCAAAAAAAATTATTTATCAAAAAAGTAAAGGGGAAAGTTTCAAAACTTGTTCAAATAATTCAAAAATTCAAAATTTTACAAAAATTAACAATAGAACAAATATTAAATCGGGATTAAATTATTTTGCAAATTGGTTTAAAAAATATTATGGAATAAATTAATATTTTAATCCTACAAATCTTCAACTATGATGCACATCTAAGTAATTATTTTTATAACAAAAAATAGTTGGTCTTAGAAACAAGCAATTAGATTTAAAAGCAACAATATTCTTATTTTTTATCTCATAAATTTTACTTGAATATGGATTTAATTTTATATCCGTTTGAAAGATTTTAATTTTTATTTTGTTTGAGGTCGGATTAGAAAAAAAGAGTTCTACTTTATCATATTCATCAAATAATTTTTGGATTTTATAAAAATTTGTACATAATAAAGTAGTGTTAATCGGGTCTTTATTTATTATTTCTTTTGAACTTATATTTTTTGTTTTACTATAAGCATTCCCATGTACAAATGAGAATAAATTTTCATCTTTAGAAAAACCAATGTAACATCTGTTAGAAATTACGTCCTTTTCTAATATTTTATTTTCAGAAAAATGATAAATATAAAAAACTCCATAATCTTCTAAATTTAAAAAATTTTGATCTATAATTAGTTCGTTTGATAAATTCAATTTTCTAGTTGCAATTTTTTTTATGAACTCATTATTTTTTGTGTAAAAATGAATTTCAACGTTTGAATCTTCAACTTTATAAAATTGTTTTAAAATATCACTAAATTTAAAAATCGTTTTATAATTATTATCTGTTCTCCATGGAAAGCAATCACTTATACTAGAGCATTTAAATTTATTCATGTTGAAGGGAACATGTTTAAAATTTATATTATTTCTAAAAAAAATTGAAAAATTACTTTTGATAATTTTTTTATAGAATAATTTTATTTGTTTCATCTTTAAACCTTTTTACAATATCAAATTTATTGTGACTTTTTACATACTCGTGAGGTGGATGTGTATGCTCTAATGATAAATGTCCATTTTTCTCAGATAAAAAAATTGGAATACCTAAATAATTTTTAGAAATAACAAATATTTCTGGATGAATTAAATCTTTATCTATTTTAACAATGTTAGTTTTGTTTGTCAGCAATATATCTTGTTTTAATATTTTTTTTGTTTTTAGATTAACAAAATAAATATTGAATTGTCTTTCAATTGGATCCACAAAGATATTTCTAAAAATTAAAAAATTTTCACTAGCTTTTACATTGGTTAATGAAGATATTCCACTCGTAATTGACCCATTATTCAATATCATATTAAATGGATATTCAGATTGGTAAGATGAAAATCCTCCATTTAATTTTTTAATTTTTAAATTTGCTCTGAAAGCTGGAGAAGTATCTGTAAATTTATTATAGTTTTTAAGTTTTTTCTCTTCGAAAGTCGTTACTTCATCTTTTGTTGCTAAGAAAAATATCTTTTTATTATCTATAATTTCTTTTTCTAAAATAAAAAAATGATCATGAATTTTAATATTTGTTACCTCATCAATTTGCCATTTTCCCTCACTTATAAAAGCTTGATATAGATTTATTGGCTTAATTTTATTACTTTTATTTTGAAATTTTGGAATTTGAATCTCCGAACTATAGTCTAAATATTTTACACCAAAAAAAAAATTCATATATATATTGAATTTATTAAATTATTTTTACTAGATTTTAAATTTGAGTATATCATTTTTAATATAATTACATTCATACATCATTGCATTGTAATCTTTAACAAATTCTTTACTAATTTTTCTTTTTAATGTTGTTTTATCTATTTTACCTATTGTGCTTTTAAAACTCGAATTACTTCCTATATCTTCACCATTGAAACTAGGAGTCGTTAAGCTCTTATTATATTTTATTTTTAGCTCTTTACTTATTTTTTTCATAGTTTGTTCAGTTTTATCAACCAAATCATTAAAATCTATAATGATTACATTTTTTTTAAATTTTTTTTTTGCCTTTAGAGTCATTAGTGTATTCATTTTCCAGAGCATAAGAGTATTGAGTGGATTTTCTCTATACTCATCTGAATGATTAACACAACTTGCAAGCCAATTTTCTGGTGAACGGATAATACATATTATTTTTCCATTTTTATAACTTTTATAGAAAAGATTTATGTTTTGATCTAATAGAATAAAGCGAGGTAAGAAAGCAACTATATACTTTTTACTACCTTTAAAATTATTATAATTTTCAAATGAGTTAAAAAAACTTGTAAAATATGAGTTTAATTTTTCTCTTAAACTAAATGATTTTTTATTAAAAAATATTTTTTTTTGTAAAAAAAAATTAAATTTAAATCTATTTTTTAATGGTATATTTTTAATTCCAGCCCCTTCTTTTTTGTAATTATTTTGTTTGGCAGCGCTTACAAGTAGAGGATCATTTTTAAACGTAATAAAGTTCATTTTTTTTGTCCAATCAAATTTTGGATTTGTCAGTTTTAACTCACTAGGATAATTATGTAATTGGGGGTGTGAGTCAAAAAGTTGACTTAGT
>CABYUV010000037.1 GCA_902522115.1 uncultured Pelagibacteraceae bacterium
ATATTTAAAATTATAGGGGCTGCAGCTGCAGCTGCAAACTTATTATGTGAATTTAAAATTGCAGAAAAAAAAGAAGCTAAACAAATAAAAAATAAAAAAGGAAAAGTAATCCTAGTTAAATTAATTGCTACCTCCATTTTTTCTAAATCACCTACAAATCCTGGAGCAATAATTGAAACAAATGCAGGCATGAAAATTTCAATTATTATTGTTAAAAATAACAACCCTAGAAAAAGGAGATTAAAAATATCGTTAGCAAATTTGTTTGATTGTTGTTTTCCTTCAGTAATTTCTGACGAATAACTTGGAACGAATGCTGCATTAAAGGTGCCTTCAGCAAACAATCGTCTAAAAGTATTTGGTATTCTAAATGCAACAAAAAAAGCGTCTGCCAACATCCCTGTGCCTAAAAAAATTGCTATTAAAATATCTCTTAAATAACCCAACAATCTACTAATGATAGTATAAAAACCAAATGTGCCTGTTGACTTAAGTAAGTTCATAAATCATATTAGTCTTAATTTTACCCCAATTGTACACTTATTGTTATCAGAAATGAAAAAAACAAAAATTGATCATTATACAGACAAAGAAGCTTTAGATTTTCATAAAGACAAAAAACCTGGCAAGATTGAGATTATTTCTTCAAAAAATATGACAACTAAGCGTGATCTCGCTTTAGCATACTCCCCAGGTGTTGCTGCTCCTGTAAAAAAAATAAGTGAAAATCCAGAAGCAGCTTATGATTACACGAGTAAAGGAAACCTTGTTGCTGTAATAAGTAATGGTTCGGCAATATTAGGGATGGGAAATTTAGGCGCTCTTGCATCAAAGCCCGTGATGGAAGGAAAGGCAGTATTATTTAAAAGATTTGCAGATATCGATTCGATTGATTTAGAGATTGATTGTAAAGATTCAGAAGAAATCATAAATTCAATTAAAAATTTTGCACCTAGCTTTGGTGGGATAAATTTAGAAGATATAGCTGCACCAGATTGTTTTATAATCGAACAAAAATTAAAAGAAATTTTGGATATTCCTGTTTTTCATGATGATCAACATGGAACAGCAATTATAACAACTGCAGCATTAATTAATGCAATAGATATTTGCGGTAAATCTATAAAAAAAATTAAAGTTGTAGTTAATGGTGCAGGAGCATCAGCGCAAGCTTGTACTGAATTATTTAAAAACTCAGGAGTAAAATCTGAAAATATAGTAATGCTAGACAGAAAGGGAGTTATTTACGATGGAAGAGCTGAGGGAATTGATCAATGGAAATCAAGATATGCAGTTAAAACTAAACATAGAACTTTAAAGGATGCCATCGAAGGTGCAGATGTTTTTTTAGGATTATCCGCAAAAGGTGTTCTAAAAAAAGAGATGGTTAAATCTATGGCAAAAAAACCAATTATATTTGCTTGTGCTAATCCTGATCCAGAAATCACTCCTGAGGAAATTAAAGATGTAAGGAATGATGCAATTATTGCAACTGGAAGATCAGATTATCCTAATCAAGTAAATAATTTAATTGGTTTCCCTTATATCTTTAGGGGAGCTTTAGACGTTAGATCTAAAACTATAAATGAGAAAATGAAAGTTGCTGCAGCTAATGCCATAGCTAAGCTAGCAAGAGAAGATGTGCCTGACGAAGTTGTTGCCGCCATGGGTGGAGAGAGACCTCACTATGGAAAAGACTATATTATTCCATCAACATTTGATCCAAGATTAATCAGCGTAATACCAGTAGCTGTAGCAAAAGCTGCTGTAGAAAGTGGCGTGGCTAGGAAAAATATTGATGATTTTGAAGTTTATAAGGAACAACTAAAACAAAGACTAGATCCAACTGTGACTATAATGCAAGGTATAAATTCATTTATAAAAAAAAATCAGAAAAGAATCGTTTTCGCTGATGGTGAAGATGAAAATACTCTAAAAGCAGCAATAGCCTTTAAAAATTCAAAATTAGGAATTCCGATTTTAGTTGGTAAAGAAAGTAAAATAAAAGAACAAATAAAAAATATTGGTTACAGTGAAAATTTTGAAATTGAAATTGTTAATTCAAAAGACGAAGAAAAAAGAAAAAGATATGTCAAACATTTGTTTGAAAAATTACAAAGAGAACAAGGATTATTGGAAAGAGATTGTGATAGAATGATCAGAAACGATAGAGTTGTCTGGGCAACAAGTATGGTAGCATGCGGTGATGCTGATGGTTCTGTAACTGGTAATACAAGAAGGTTTGGTGCTTCACTTGAAAAAATTAAACAAGTTGTTGATGTAAGAAAAGGTGAAATCATGTTTGGATTGAACATGATAGTTCATAAAGGAAGAACTATTTTTGTTGGCGATACAAGTGTTCATGAATATCCAACATCTGAACAAATGGCTGAAATAGCCATATCAACTGCTAGAGTAGTAAGACTTTTTGGTTTTGACCCTAAAGTTGCATTCGTTTCCCATTCAACTTTTGGACAGCCTCTCACAAATAGAACAAAGCATATTAGAAATGCTGTTGAAATATTGAAAGAAAAAAAAGTTGATTTTGAGTTTGATGGAGACATGCAGCCAGATGTAGCGCTAAATTCTGAATATGAAGAACTTTATCCTTTTACAAAGATTGTTGGTAAAGCGAATATTCTGATAATGCCAGGACAACATAGTGCGGCAATATCTTATAAATTAATGAAAACTATAGGAGATGCAAAAGTTATTGGCCCTTTATTAATTGGATTAGGATTACCAATAGAAATTGCTCCTCTTAGATCTTCGACTTCAGAAATACTTAACCTTGCTTCTATTGCAGCATATTCTTCTGAGGTTATAGATTATAAAAAATAACTATTCTCTTTGAATTCGTAAATCTTCAACAAGAATTATACTTGCAATTACATCCTCAACATCAAGTATCTCTTTAGCTTCACTTATTACTAAATCTTTCTCCTCCAAAGTTAAAGAAATACCGTAAATATAAATTTTCTTTTTATACGTATCTATTTGATAATTTGTAGCTTTAATATTTTTATTTACAATTAAAGCTGTTCTAAGTTGAGATGTAATCAAAACATCTTTTGCAGACTGTTTGAAATTAAATTCTTCTTTTATTTTAATATCGTTTCTAACAGATCTAGCTCCCTTTGTTTCCCATGCTAACTTTGTGATTAATAGTTTTTCCTCAGGACTGTCCACTTTTCCAGTTATAAAAATTCGTCCATCTAAAACTTTTGTT
>CABYUV010000038.1 GCA_902522115.1 uncultured Pelagibacteraceae bacterium
GAGTTTATATGATAGTCTTTATGGTACTGATGTAATTGAACAGTCTGAAGATAGCGTATCTGAAAGATATGATCCTTTAAGAGGTGAAATGGTTATAAAATATGGAAGAGATTTTTTAAATAAATACTTTCCATTAGCTGGATTAAGCTGGAATAAGATTACAAGTTTTGCTGTAAAATATGGGAAATTTAAAGTTTTAAAAGGTGCTGATATCTATGATTTGGAGGACGAAAATAAATTTGTTGGGCACAGAGGAGAAAGTGATAATCCGTCTGCAATTATTCTAAAGAATAATAATTTACATATTGAAATTCTAAAAGACTCAAGAGCTTTTGCTGCTCAACAAGATCATGCAGGTATTAGTGATATCATACTTGAATCTGCAGTGTCCACAATTTGTGATAATGAAGATAGTGTAGCAGCGGTTGACTCAGAAGATAAAATTACTTGTTATCGAAATTGGCTAGGTCTAATGAAAGGAGACCTTAAATCAAAATTTGAAAAAGAAGGAAAATTATTTGAGAGAAAATTAAATCCACACAGAAGCTATATTTCAAAAGATGGGAAAGGTTTAAAGTTACATGGCAGAAGTCTTTTACTTGTAAGAAACGTTGGTCATCTAATGACTAACCCTTCAATTTTATTGAGTGATGGAAGTGAAATACCTGAGGGTATTATGGATGCATTTATAACTACCGCAGCTGCGTTACATGATATTAAAAATAAAAATAATTCAAGAACTGGATCAGTTTATATTGTAAAACCTAAAATGCATGGTCCAGACGAGACAGAATTTACAGATTTAATTTTTTCTAAAGTTGAGGAAGTTCTAAATTTACCTAAGTACACATGTAAGATTGGGATTATGGATGAAGAACGAAGAACATCATCAAATTTAAAAGAATGTATTAGAAGTCTTAAAAATAGAGTTTTTTTTATTAATACTGGTTTCTTAGATAGAACTGGTGATGAAATGCATACATCAATGGAAGCTGGTCCTATGATTAAAAAAGGTGATATGAAATCATCTAAGTGGATTACTGCTTACGAAAACAACAATGTTGATATCGGTTTAAGTTGTGGGTTTTCTGGTAAAGCTCAAATTGGAAAAGGAATGTGGGCAATGCCAGACAAAATGAAAGATATGATGGACCAAAAAACAGGACACTTAAAAGCGGGAGCAAACTGCGCATGGGTACCTTCTCCAACAGCTGCTGCATTGCATGCTTTACATTATCATGAAATAAATATTTTTAATGAACAAAAAAAATTAAAAGATAGAGAACCAGCTAAGCTTGATGATCTCTTAACCATCCCAATAGCAGATAGACCTAATTGGTCTGTAGACGATATAAACAAAGAAATTTCTAATTCTGCACAAACTTTATTAGGGTATGTTGTAAGATGGATCGATCAGGGTGTAGGTTGTTCAAAAGTGCCCGATATTAACAATATAGGCTTGATGGAAGATAGAGCAACACTAAGAATTTCTTCACAACATATAGCCAACTGGATTCATCATGGAATTACAACAAAAATACAAGTAACTGAAATAATGAAAGAAATGGCCAAGATAGTAGATGATCAGAACAAAGATGATCCACTTTATGCTAAAATGAGTAGTGATTATGAAAACTCTATAGCATTTCAAACTGCTTGTGATTTAGTGTTTAAAGGTAAAGAGCAACCTTCAGGTTATACTGAACCATTACTTCATTTAAATAGATTGAAAAAAAAATCTAATCTGAGCTCGAAACCAAATTAGACCTATTTTTAAAAGCAGAAAATAAAGTTCCATCATCTAAACTTTCAATTTCTCCACCAACAGGTAATCCTTGTGCTAATTTTGTAATCTTAACATTCAAGTTTTTTAAACTATCTTGAATATAATATGCAGTTGTTTGACCTTCAACAGTTGCACTAGTTGCAAGAATTACCTCTTCAATTTTATCTCTATTAACTCTTTCAACTAATGAATTAATTAATAAATCTTCTTTTCTTTGGCCAACAGAAGAAATTGTCCCTCCTAAGATATGAAAATAGCCCTGAAAGATATTTGAATTTTCAATCGACCATTGGTCCGCAATATCCTCTACAACACAGATTTTATTATATTTTTCTTTTGTATTCTCACAATTTAGGCATCCATTTGAATTTGACTTTAATGCACCACATGAATTGCATCTAACTACATTTTTGTAAACTTGCACCAATGTATTTGCCATAGGTTTTACAAGTTCGTCACGATTATTTATTAATTTTAAAACAATTCTTTTTGCTGATTTGGGACCTAAACCTGGAAGTTTTGAAATTAATTTAATTAATTCTTCTATCTCACTGATGTTTTGCATCTATTATAAAGGCCATTTAAAACCAGGAATTCCAAAACCTCCAGTTGCTTTTGAAATTTCCTCAGTTGTTTTTGATTTAAGTTGAGATTTAGCACTATTATGTGCTGCAACAATTAAATCTTCAATTATGGTTTTGTCCTCTTTCATAATTTCATCAGATAACTTTATTGTTTGCATCTCTCCCTCTCCATCCAAAGTTATCTTTACAGAATTTGAGCCCGAAACTCCTTCAACTCTAATTTCCTTAATCTTTTGTTGGCTTTCTTTCATTTTTGCTTCAAGTTCTTTTGCTTTA
>CABYUV010000039.1 GCA_902522115.1 uncultured Pelagibacteraceae bacterium
AAATATAAAAATTTAAAGTTTATTAATTTATCTATGGGTGATACAGACGTATTTATACAAAAATTTTAATATGTACAAAAACATTTTGATAATTGCTCCACACGCCGATGATGAAATACTTGGTTGTGGAGGTGTGATTAGTAAATATTCCAAAAAAAAGGTAAATATATATGTTGCTATAATGACAAATGCGTCAAAAGGCGATAAAATTTTATTCAATCAATCTAAAATAAAAAAAATTAGACAAGAGTGCTTAACAGCTAATAATAGTTTAGGTGTAAAAAAAGTTTTCTTTAATGAATTTCCTGCACCTAGGCTAGATCAGTATCCTTTATATAAAATTTCTCAAAAAATTAGTAAACTTATAAATCAAACAAAATGTGAAACTATCTTTTTACCTTATGAAAATGATATTCATAAAGATCATCAATGTATATTTCAAGCAGCTCTTGTTGCTTGCAGACCTATTAATGGTACAAGCATAAAAAATATTTTATCATATGAAACATTATCAGAAACAGAATGGAGTTCAGTTAGTTTTCAACCAAATTTTTATGAAATATTGAGTGATAAAGATTTAAAAAATAAAATAAATGCATTTGAAACCTATAAAAGCCAAATAAAAAAAGATTTTCATCCAAGATCTATAAGTGGAATAAAAAACTTAGCAAGATATAGGGGAAATAACATTTCTAAAAAAAATGCAGAAGCTTTTAAGATAATTAGAAAAATTTCGTAAAAAATTTTATGTTATATAAAAAAATTATTTCTTAGTGTTTAAACTTATTTACAAAAATTAAATGTATTTTAATAATCAAAATAATTTTTTTCATGGAATAATGTTTCATCATTTCCATGATGATGATTTTCACAAAAAAGGTCAAGGATCAATATCAAAGGATGATTTTTATAATATGATAAAGTTTATAGGAAAAAAAAATATAATTGATGCAGACATCTTTTTTGAAAAACTTAAAAATAAAAGTTTAAAAGAAAAAGACGTATGTTTTACTTTTGATGATTCAATCAAATGTCAAATTGATATAGCACTACCAATTTTAGAAGAATTAAAAATCAAAGCATTTTTTTTTGTATATACATCTCTCTATGAAGGTAAGCCTGAATATTTAGAAGTGTTTAGGTACTTTAGAATGAATTATTATGATAGTGTAAATGAATTTTACGATAATTTTTATGAAACTTTAAATATAAATTTAGATAATTTTTTAGATCAAAACAAAAATAGAATTAAGTATAATAAATTTAAATACCCACATTATTCAATTGAAGATATTAAGTTTAGATTAGTAAGAGATTTATATTTAAAAAAAAAACAATATGAAAAAATTATGTTTGAGTTGATGAAAAATAAAAAATTTAATTACGAATATTATTTACCAAAACTATTCTTTGATACTATTGATCTTAAAAATTTAGATAATTTAGGACATGTAATTGGTTTGCATTCTCATAATCATCCGACTTTAATAGAAAAACTTAATTATAAAGATCAAAAAAGTGAATATTTAAAATGTATTAATGTATTAACTAGAATTTTAAATAAACCTCAAAATTATATTAAATCCATGTCACATCCATGCGGCAGCTATAATAATCATACGTTGTCCATATTAAAAAACTTAGGAATAGAGCTTGGTTTTAAAGAAATGATGGGTATAGAAAGGCAAAAAGGTATGAAAAAAATTAATAATTCCTCTTTAGAAATAGCTAGAGAGGATCATTCAGAGATATTCAGGAGAATGAATTCATGAGAATAACATTATTTACTTCAAATGATATAAGACACAATTATTTAATTAATTTATTATCGGAAATTTGTAATGATCTTTTTGTTGTGCAAGAATGTGGGACAATTTTTCCAGGTACTATACCCGGTCATTATCCACCATCAAAAATAATTGAAAAATATTTTAGAAAAGTAAATGATGCACAAAAGGAATTATTTGATACTCATTTTATAAATAGTGAGAATAAAAATATAACCTTGTTACCAATAGTTTTTGGAGATTTAAATAAATGCTCGATATCTTTTTTATCTAAATTTTTAAATAGTGATCTTTATATAATATTTGGGAGCAGTTATATAAAGGGTGATCTAATTAATTTCCTTTGTAAAAATAGAGCAATAAATATTCATATGGGTATTTCCCCTTATTATAGAGGTGCAGATTGTAACTTTTGGGCACTATATGACAATAACCCGCATTTAGTTGGGGCAACCATACACATGTTATCTAAGGGTTTAGATAATGGACCAATGCTATATCATGCAATGTCCAAAGTTAATAAAAATCCATTTATATATTCTATGTCTACCGTTAAAGCTGCTTTTCATTCAATTACTGAGAGGATAAAAGATAAATCTATTTTTAATATTAAACCATTAACACAAAACAAAGAAGTTCAAATAAGATATTCCAAAAAAATTGAATTTAATGAACACATTATTAATGAGTATTTTCAGAAAGATATTAAACTTGATAAGATAGCTTTTAATAATGAGTTATTAAAAGATCCCTTTTTTTTT
>CABYUV010000040.1 GCA_902522115.1 uncultured Pelagibacteraceae bacterium
GGAAGATATTAAAAATTTAAATGATGACGACTTTCCAAAAAAAACTAATGAATTTAAAAATCAGATAAAAGATGGAAAAACTTTAGACGAAATACTTCCAGAAGCTTTTGCTTTGGTTAGAGAGGCTGCTAAACGAACGAGAAATGAAAGACATTTTAACGTTCAATTAATAGGAGGGGTGGTCTTACATGAAGGCAAAATTGCTGAAATGAGAACTGGAGAAGGAAAAACTTTAACCATAACACTTGCTGCCTATTTAAATGCATTGAGCAGTAAAGGTGTTCATATTGTAACCGTAAACGATTATCTGGCAAAAAGAGACTCAATTGAGATGGGACAAATTTATAATTTTTTAGGACTTACTTCAGGATACATCAATAACGACCAAGATGATGTTGAACGAATGAAAAATTATAGTTGCGATATCACTTATGCAACAAATAGTGAATTAGGTTTTGATTACTTAAGAGATAACATGAAGTTTTATGAAAAAAATATGGTTCAAAGAGGACATAATTTTTCAATTGTAGATGAAATAGATTCTTGCTTAATTGATGAGGCAAGAACTCCACTAATAATATCTGGTGCTGCAGAAAATAAAACTTCACAATATTTGGCTATAGATAAACTAATTAAAATTCTAAAAGATACAGATTTTGAAATTGATGAAAAAGAAAAGAGTATTCTTCTTACTAATGATGGAATTAATAATGTTGAAAAACTTTTTTCTAATGCTGGTATTTTAAAAAATAATAATTTTTATGACCCAGAAAATTTAAATTTAGTTCATCATGTCAATCAAGCATTAAGAGCAAATCATTTATTTGAAAAGGGTAGAGATTATATTGTTAAGGATGGAAGTCTTAAAATTATTGATGAATTAACAGGTAGAATTTTAGAAGGAAGACGATTTGGAGATGGCTTGCACCAAGCCCTTGAAGCAAAAGAAAAAATTCAAATTCATGCTGAAAATCAAACTTTGGCTTCTATAACTTATCAAAATTTTTTTAAACTTTACAAAAAAATATCTGGATGCACTGGAACTGCTGCTACAGAATCTGAAGAGTTTTTTGAAATTTACAACCTACCAGTGGTAGTAATACCAACAAATAAAAAAATGATAAGAAAAGATTTTAATGATCTAATATTTAGAACAGAAGATGAAAAAAATGAAGCAATTATAAAAAAAATTATTGAACGTCATGAATTAGGACAACCAATTTTGGTATTTACCTCAAGTATTAATAAATCTGAAATTTACTCAAATTTATTAACAAAGAAAAATATTAAGCATGTTGTTCTAAATGCAAAAAATCATGCAAATGAAGCAGAAATAATTGCTAATGCAGGAAAAGAAAAATCTTTAATTATTACTACAAGTATTTCTGGAAGAGGAGTTGACATTCAACTTGGTGGAAAAAAAGGATCTATTCCTGAAAATGAACTAAAAACAAATAAAGATAAAATTAAATCATTGGGAGGATTATTCGTAATTGGTACAGAAAGGATGGAGTCTAGAAGGGTTGACAACCAGGCGAGAGGCAGAGCTGGTAGACAAGGTGATGAAGGAAATTCAGTATTTTATGTAAGTTTAGAAGATGACTTAATGAGAATATTTGGCTCAGAGTCAATGAATAGTATGCTCGAAAAGCTTGGACTTAAAGATGGTGAAAGTATTGATCATCCGTGGATCAATAAAGCTTTAGAGAGAGCACAACAGAAAGTAGAGGCTAGAAACTTTGATATAAGAAAAACACTTATCAAATTTGACAATGTCCTTAATGATCAAAGGCATGTTGTATTTTCGCAAAGAAAAAATGCAATGAATAGTAATGATATCTTTGATTACTCTGATGAGTTTTTGAAGGAAATATCTGATAATTTAATAAAGTTAAAAATTTCGAATCTATCAAATCCTAAAAGTAATGAATTTAGTAATAAAACTAAGCAAATAGTTGGAAAAAGTTTTGAAGAAAGAGAGCTTAAAGAATTATTTGAAGCAAAAGATAATGATTTTAGAGAAAAAATATTCAACAAATTTCAAGAAACTAGAAAAGAACGAGTTAAACTTTTAGGTGAAGATCACGCGAAGGAAATAGAAAAAAGAATTTTTCTTCAATCTATAGATCTTAATTGGAAATCTCATATTCAATATTTAGAACAATTAAGACAAGTTATTGGTCTGAGATCTTATGGTCAGAGAGATCCGTTAGTTGAATATAAAAAAGAAGCATTTGAACTTTTTTCTAACCTTTTAGAAAAATTAAAATTAGATTATGTGACAATATTAATGAACTTAAAAGTAGTTCTTGAATCAAACCAAGAAAAAGAAATTGCACAAGATGATATTTCCAAACAACTTTCAAAGAATAAAAAAATGGGAAGAAATGAGCCGTGTTT
>CABYUV010000041.1 GCA_902522115.1 uncultured Pelagibacteraceae bacterium
GTGTCAAATTCTCACTTCTTCAAAAATTAATATTGGTGATAAAATAGAATTAATTAATATTTAAGTTTTCGCAATTTCATTAACTTGAGTTTCATCGAGTGTTGCAGGCGCATCAGGATCTAGCTCCAATCCAGCAGGTGTAATTGTTGCTGGAATTGGTGTGAATGTTGAGTCTGGATTTTCAACAGTGCTTCTAACCTTCATTCTATACAAACCAAATACACCAATTATTGAGTGTGCTATAATCAAAAATACAAACAAACCATTTAATCCAAACCATTCCATGAAAGTTGCACACAAAATAGGACCACTAATAGCTCCGACACCAAAAATTAATTGTAATCCACCACCTGCAGCAACAAATTTAGATTTTGGAACAAAGTCATTTGTATGTGCAAGGTTAAGTGAAAATAATGGTAGACATAAACTTGTATAAAGTCCAACAGCTATAAAAAAAATTATTTTTCTAAAAGCAAATTCATCCATATAATAAATATTTTGTATAGGATCATTTGAGGTTAAAATTGCAATTAACGCTAAAAGGGAACTACCAAATGTTGTTATGACTATCACTCTCCTTCTATCAAAAATATCTGAAAAATAACCAATAGGACCCTGACCTAAAACTCCAGCAATTGTCGCAACAAATAAAAGTATAGATGTTTCAAATAAAGTAAATTTTGCGATCGTTGCATAAACAGAAATTAAAGAAAAGAAAGCTGCATGAATTATTCCTGTAAAGAAAGAGCTTAAAGAACCAAGAGGTGAGATTTTATAAAGTTCTAGAATACTTATTGTTTCAATTTTTTTAAATTTAGGAGCAGGTCTTTTTGTTAATAAAATAGGAACTAGAGCAACAGAAAGTAAAACAGAAACCAAAATAAAGGGTTCATAAGCTTCCGGTTTACTTATATTAAGTAGAAGCATACCGAGAGCTAAACCAAAATAAATTACCATCATATAAGCAGACAATAGTTGCCCTCTATTTTTATTTGTTGCTCTATCGTTTAACCAGCTTTCAGTAACCACATAACAACTAACTAAACTTATACCTGTTATAAATCTACTAATTGTCCACATAAGTGGATTTACATAAACAACTGCTACTAGAGCACTTAAAGATGCAAGCGACGCGAATGCAGCAAATACTCTTATATGACCAACTTTTGAGACAAAATTAGGAGTAGTTTTTGAGCCTATAAAGTAGCCAACGTAATATCCAGACATAAAGATACCAGTTGTAAAAACACTAAAATCTTCAAGTACTGACCGAATACCCATAATTTGCATTTGCAATCCATGAGCAATCATCATTACTCCTATCCCAATAAATAGAGCCCAAGACTTTTTTACCTCTTTTTGCATGTTTAGTTTTTAAAATTTAATAATTCTTCGCTAGGTAGTTTTGGTTTGTGTTTTTTTTATGGCTAGTAAAGAATGAATTGCTATTGTGATAATGATAACAATGCCTCCGAAGATCGTTTCAGGTGAAGGCTGTTCTTTTATTACCATCCAAACCCACAAAGGTCCAAGAATTGTCTCTAAAAGAAAAAAAAGATTAACTTCAGCAGCAGTTATAAATCTTGGCGCTATAGTTACCAAAACAAAAGGTATAGCTACGCACATTACACACATTAAAGGTATATAAAAAAGATCATTTCCCACTAAAGCAAAGTCTTTTACAAAGAAAAAAGCAAATATAGCGACACATGATTTTCCAATTACTGCAGCAGGCACTAAGTCAGTTGATTTTGCATATCTTGCTATGTTTGCGTTACAGGCTAATCCAAAGGATGTTATTAAGCCAAATAAATCACCATAAAAATTACCAAGACTTAGTGAGTCGTAAAAAATATAAATACAAGCAATAAAGGTGACTATAATAGCAACCCAAGTCTTATTATCCGGTTTTTCTTTTAGGAAAATAGCCCCCAAGATTGCTGATAACATAGGTGCAAGAGCCACCATTAATAAAGTATTTGCTACATTGGTATTTTGTATTGAGATAATAAAAGTAATATTACAAATAGAAAAACTAATTACATAAAAAATACCTGGGTAACCAATTTTAAATAAAGCTTTTAAGAAATTATTTTTATAAAATAAAAGAAGACCTACTAAAACTACAAAAAATGGTATTGCTCCTCTGTAAAAAAGCATTCCCCAAGTATCAATATTTGATAATCTAATTAG
>CABYUV010000042.1 GCA_902522115.1 uncultured Pelagibacteraceae bacterium
TAATTAAAAAAACTGGGATGAAAATAATTAACCAACTAGGTATCTCTTCAAAATAAAGTTTTTTTGTAATCATATAAAATTATTTTTTAACAAGATCACAATTTTTTATTTTCTATTTTTTAAAAAACTATTTTTTTTCACAAAATTTTTTACATATTTTTCTAAATCAATCTTACCATACCTTTTGTAAATCTTATTGTTCAAATTCATTGCATTTAATGCTGAAGCATATCTTTCTCCTGCACGCGGAGGCAAAAACTTTATTTTGGAGCCAAACATTTTTGCCAATTGAATAATTGAATAGCTTTTTTTATTTGCAATAGAATAATGAATATTTTTATTTTTTTTCCAAGCTTCAAAACATATTTTTACAGTATCTTGAATATGTGTAAATCTTCTAGATTGGCTTCCAGGTTTAACTACTGGTAAACTCTTTTTTTTTAAATAATGATCTTCAAATATGCCTACCACTGTAGCCATTTCTCCTTTACAAATTTGTCTTGGTCCATATACATTATAAAAATAAATTATTTCATATTTAAACTTAAACCATTTTTTTAAGTTTTCTAATAACTCAAGATTTTTTGATTTTGTAAATGCATATGGTGATAAATTTTTATCTTGTCCTTTATTTCCTAAACTTGCAGAAGTTGCTGAATAAATTAGTTTAATATTATTTTCTAAACAAAAATTAAACACTGCTTTAGAGCCAATTGAATTTGAATTAAAGCACTCATTAAATTTTAAAAAACTTTGATATATTCTTGAAAATTCACCAAAGTGAAAAACTACTAAAATTTTTTTTTTATAAATATTTAATACATTATTAATTTTAGAAGTATTTGATTTTAAATAAGTTATTCTTTTATTATTAATATGATTTTTTTTCGTGCCACTTGAGTAGTTATCAATGCTTAAAATTTTGTAGTTTGTTTTTTCTAATAAAAGTTCAATTAAGTTTGATCCTACAAAACCAGCTCCTCCGGTTACGACAATATATTTTTTCATGAAATAACAATAGTTATAGAACTTTATTAATGCCTGGCAACGACCTACTCTCCCGTACCTTAAGGCAAAGTACCATCGGCGCTGAAAAACTTGACTTCCGAGTTCGGAATGGGATCGGGTATAGCCTCTTCGCAATAATTACCAGGCAATGAATATATATATGTTTTTTTAAAGATGTAAAGCTCATCAAAAAACATTAATTAACTAAATAAATATTAATACTTTTAACTAAATGTTGGGTAATTTATCTCAAACTAAAAGTTATTATATTTTTGATAAAATTTATAATGATTTTTTATCGTTGTATTAATGTTAATAAACTTTTTCTTGTAATATCTTTTAAGATTTTTATTATTACATATTAATTTAGGAAGATCTCCTTTTCTTCTCTCACCAATTTTATATTTAATTTTTTTTTTTAAAACTTTTTCAAATTTCCCAATAGTTTGTAGTACAGAATATCCTTTATTAATACCTAAATTAAAAATAACTTTTTTAATTCTTTTATTAGTTAAAAAAAAATAAATAATTTTGACTAGGTCTTGAACATCTATAAAATCTCTAACACAAGTTCCATCATCAGTATCATAATTTATTCCATTTATTATAAATATTTTTTTATGTTTTATTGCACCGCAAATACTATTGAATAAATGTTTAGATTTAATCGAGGTATTGCCAGCAACTAAATTATTTGCTGTTCCAATTACATTAAAAAATCGAAAAATTTTTAAGTTGAGATTTTGATTTTTTTTTATTTTTAATAGATATTTTTCTAAGATTAATTTTGTTTTTCCATAATAGTTTGCAGGTATTGTTTCATTATTTTCCCCTATTAATTTGTTATCATATTTATATACAGCTGCGGTAGAAGAAAAAAAAATATTTTTTACTCCTCTAGAAATAAAAAAATCCAAAAAGATCTTAGAATTTATAACGTTATTAGTAAAATATTTTTTCTTTTTTAATTCTGATTCGTTTACATCAACACTTCCAGCTAAATGAATTATGTGAGTTGGTTTGAATGTTAAAAAAATATAATTTAATAATTTTTTGTTTTGTATTGATCCCAAAAAAAATTTACATTTTTTTGTAACAAATTTATTTGTAGAATTTGAAAGATTATCAACTACAGCTAACTTAATTTTTTTGTTTGACAAATA